>OZ255706.1:2651400-3314250 GCA_965277025.1 Methylomarinum sp. | reverse complement strand
AGTTGAAGATTTGTTGATTTCACAACCCGATACCGGTGAGCAGGCTTTGGAAATCACCGATATGCTGGTGCGTTCTGGCGCAGTTGATATCGTCGTTGTCGATTCGGTAGCGGCCTTGACGCCTAAAGCCGAGATTGAAGGTGATATGGGCGATTCACATATGGGGTTGCAAGCGCGCTTGATGTCTCAGGCTTTACGTAAATTAACGGCCAATATCAAACGCTCCAATACGCTGGTGATTTTCATCAATCAGTTACGGATGAAAATTGGCGTCATGTTCGGCAACCCGGAAACCACTACTGGCGGAAATGCCTTGAAGTTTTACGCCTCGGTACGGCTGGATATCCGGCGCATTGGTGCGATTAAAAAAGGCGATGAAGTGGTTGGCAATGAAACCCGGGTCAAGGTGGTCAAAAATAAAGTGGCGCCACCATTCAAACAGGCGGAATTTGAAATCCTTTATGGCGAAGGTATTTCATTTTATGGCGAACTGGTGGATCTGGGCGTGAAATATGGTTTTGTACAGAAATCAGGGGCTTGGTACAGCTATGGTGATCAGAAAATAGGGCAGGGCAAGGATAACGCCAAACAGTTTTTCAAGGACAATCCTGAGCAGGCCAAACAATTGGAAAAGTCCATTCGAACCGAAGTGTTTGGCGAGAAAGAAGCGGAAGAGAAACCGACTGAAGAAAAAAAGCCTGCTAAATAAAATGTGGAGCAGAATGCGTGCAGGAGAACATTCAAAAAACCTGTTTGAATTTGCTCAGCCGACGGGAACATAGTCAGAAGGAATTGCTGGATAAGTTAAAACAGCGCGGTATGGATCCTGACCTGGCCAAACAAGTGATTGCCAAATTGGCTGAGGAGGGTTGGCAAAGTGATAAACGTTTTGCCGAGAGCTTTATCCGGCAACGCATAAAAAGAGGTTATGGAGCAAACAGAATCGCCTATGAATTACAACAAAGAGGGATTGCCGCATTTGATATGGAAGCGGTGCTGGATGAAATGGAGCAGAGTTGGCTGGATGTGGTTGAACATGTTTATTTAAATAAATACCCGTTTGAATCTAAATTGAGTTATCGGGAGTGGGCGAAAAGAAGCCGCTTTCTGAGTCAGCGCGGATTTGATGGCAACTTGATAAGGCAACTGTTTCAGCACCTTGATATTAAAATTGACCATTAGCCCCGACAGCCTCCTAGTGCAAACAAGCGCAAGTTCTCACTCTATTGAGTAAGTGGCTTAGCCTGATACGTCCAGCGAAAAGGCTTAGCCATGGTTTCATTGAAATATTTTATGAAATCCGCTATTTTTTTGTTTAAATCCTCTTTAGATTTAAAGTTGCCGCGCCGGATTACTTTACGCATTAAAATAGAAAACCAGATCTCTATCTGATTAAGCCATGAACAATGCTTAGGGGTAAAATGAAAAACAACCGGATGGTTTGAGTTAGTCAAAAAAGCAGTACGACTTTCCATTGATTTCAAAATACCCTCTTTTCCTTTAACCCCTGATTCTCCTGAATACGAAATTTTTTCGGCAATTAATCGAACCACCGATTCTGAACAATGTGTATTGAGATTATCCATGACTAAATGCCAATGGGTTTGTTTGGGTTGTTGATGAAAAAGCAGGTTCAAAAACTCGGCAAAATCTTGCTCTGTTCGAGTTTCTCCTATACTTCCCATTACTTCTCCCGTGGCCACATCAAAACCTGCAATCAAGGTCTGGGTACCATGTCGAATATATTCAAATTCTTGTCGTTCAATTTTTCCTTTCTTCATCGGCAATGTCTGTGCTGCTCGCTCTAAAGCTTGAATCCCTGTCATTTCATCAATCGAAATCGTTTTGATGCCTTGCGCTTCCCGCTCCAAAGCCCGTTGGCAGGTTTCGCAAATATCTTGACACCTCTCGTCGAAGTATTCATCTTTTTTTGCCGTCAACCAGCCTTTCATCCGGTGGGGTTGCAGGTCCGCTTCTTTTTAAAAAGCGCCCAACAGAGCGCTGTGAAATATAATCAACAATGCCCCGTTTTATCGCTTCATCGGCTATTTCTTGTTGCGTCCAATGAGTGATCGGGCGTTGACTATCCTCTGGGCGTTCGCAGGCTATCGCGATAATGCTGCAAATTTGCTCCGCCGTATAGATAGCAGGCGCACCGCTTCGCGGTGCATCTTGAAGCCGGGCTAAAGGATTTTCTTGTTCACGGTTCTGTAACCAGCGTTTTCGCCAATTTTGAACAGTTGTCCGTCCAATTTTTAACTGGCGCATGGTTTCATGTACACTGATGCCTTCATCTGCCAACAATATAATACGGCAACGTGTCACCAAATTCTGAGGACTTGTATGTTTACGCACTGTGCCTTGCAATAACGTGCGTTGTTTTTCTGTTAAACTGATTGGGGCTGCTGCTAGACGTGGCATGATATCACCTGCTGAATTTAATATAGTATAGCTCTGTACATGACAAAAATTAACTTATGACAAATGAGTCTCATGTATTCCAGTGACAAAAGGTATGGGTTGCAAAAGAGCAATCACTTTTCTAATCATCCTTTTTGATTGAGATAAGACATTAAACAACGTTGAGCGGATACAATCTAATCCATATCGAAACAGGCTTTGCGCGAGCCGCTGATGTGTTTTGGTTTTTATTGGTAACTCGCAATCATGTTTCCATTCGCCTGCTTTATGTGACCAACAGAAAGCAATAACGGGAAGTACTAACAATTTTTTGATCCGAAGATAACCGACTACACGCGTTTCCTCAAGTTTGAATCCCCGTCCTTTTAAACCGCCGAAAAGCGTTTCGATTTCCCAACGCAAGCCATAAATTTTAATCGCATCAGGGTTCAAATGCTGACAGACGATGATTAATAACTCACCATCACTCAGCCGTAACCCACTGAGATAAATTGAACAATTTCCCAAATAGCGCGCTGTTGAGAGGTGTCGTGTGCTATCCGGCTTAAGCCCATAAAACAAACGCTCTACGCGTATTCGCTGGCCTTGGGCATTGGTTGTCCAGGCGTTGTTGCGAATACGGATATAAAAGGGAATCTCTTGCTCAAACAACCAGCCCATCCATTCGTCTCCAATAAACTCCCGATCAGCCAAAAGACCTTTGATGTGATGTCGGCCAAACTGCGCAATAAAGCGTTTCATCAGCGCTATACGTTCCTTCGTATTAGAGTTGCCCCGCTTGTTTAAAGGCAACCAATACACCGGAATGGCGGCACCCCGATAAACCACGGCAAGCACCAGCAGATTAATATTGGTTTTACCCCACTTCCAATTCGTCCTGTCTAACGTCAGATAGTAATCCTGATCAGTGAAACCAAACAGTTTCATGATGAAATGAGCGACTTCATTGTAATCCAGCCAATGGTCACTGAAAAATCGTTGCATCCGTCGATATCGTGAGGAAATTTTTGCCCGACGGGGAAAGAATACGGCGAGCTGGGCCAGATTGACCGTGCTAACTGCCATCAAAGCAATTAACATACCCACAAAACAAACGATTCTTGCCTTGTTCCATTGAAAGTGCTCAGTTAATATGACGGTCAGCTCGTTGATTTGTAATGTCCCGTTATTCATATTCGCTAAAACAAAATGCGGTATTTAATTACATTTCAACGAGCTACGCCAGCTTTTAATATTTTTTGTCATGTACAGAGATAGTATAGAAGTTACGCATTGACAGGCAATGTTAAACTATGGGTTTAAAAAATCCCAAAGTCAATGCAAGGCAAACCTTGATAAGAGAAATAACACGCCCCTCAACAGCCTGCTGTACATTACCCATGTATATTGGTTTTTTATTAAGTGAGCCGAAACAAGCTAGTTGTCGACGATTAGGAGAAGTCATGTCAATATCACATGATAGCGTAAATCGATTTCTAAATCGGGAGCATTACACTGGGCGAGATTTATACAATGAAGCCAGCGCAAGCCTGAATTTAAAGGGCGGAACCTTGAGTGTTGACGATAGTGTTCTTGATAAACCTTATAGCCAATATATGGCATATGTCAGTTATTTTTGGTCGGGAAAACATCATAGAGCAGTCAAGGGAATCAATCTTGTCACGTTGTACTACACAGACATTCAAGGAAAACACCAACCACTGAATTTCCGGGTGGTCGATAAGGCGGAAGGAAAGACAAAAAATGACTATTTTCAAGACATGCTGACCGAAGTATTAGCTTGGTGACTGGAACCTGGTTTTGTAACAGGAGATAGCTGGTACAGTTGCGTGGATAATCTTAAATTGATAAGAAATCATCAGACAGGATTATTCTTTGCAGTGGAAGGTAATCGATTAGTCTCTGTTGAAAAAGGTTCATGGGTTCAAGTCAGGCAATTAGAAATCCCGGAAGACGGCTTAATGGTTTGGCTCAAAAATTTTGGGTATGTGAAATTATTTCGGACGACCTTGAAAGAACAAGTTCGCCATTACATAAGTTCACTACCTGATGAAGAAAAAACCGCTGTTTTTGACAAGAAAGCATTTACCGAACAACATGATAGGCATTGGCAGATTGAGCAATATCATCGGGCAATAAAGCAGGTGTGTAATATTGAGCGGTTCCAGGTTCGCAATAAAAGAGCAATAAATAATCATATTTTTTCTGCAATTTGTGGCTTTGTTCAATTACAAAAATTGAGCTTTGCAGACGTGATTAATAATTGCTATAGCGTACAGCGGAATTTATTCAACGATGTTATGGCTTCGTTTATCGACACCTTTATGCCAAATATGAATCATTTAAACCCAAAATTTCGATCTGTTGTCAATGCGTAACTTCTATAGTATTATTCAACATATTACAATATATTCCTCATACATAGCATTAGTTTTTTCGCTTCTGCGCACTAGTATAAATTGGTTTTTCTACCATCTGAATTTTAAAATTTTTTATAAAACTGAAGTGTCCTGGTGAAATACCCAGTTCAGGAACAACGAGCCTATGAAAAATATGAAAAAAATGACTAGCGCCGAATTGCGACAAGCCTTTCTGGATTATTTTCAGCAGCACCAGCATGAATGTGTACCGTCCAGCTCTCTGGTGCCGGGTAATGATCCGACCTTGTTGTTTACCAATGCGGGCATGGTGCAATTCAAAGATGTTTTTTTGGGGCGCGAAACAAGGCCTTACAAGCGGGCGGTCAGCAGTCAGCGCTGTGTGCGTGCTGGCGGCAAACATAATGACTTGGAAAATGTTGGCTACACTGCCCGGCATCATACTTTTTTTGAAATGCTGGGTAATTTCAGTTTTGGTGATTATTTCAAGAAGGAAGCGATTCATTATGCCTGGGAATTTCTGACGCAAGTGCTGGAAATTCCGGCGGAAAAATTATGGATAACCGTTTTTGAGGAAGATTCAGAAGCCGAAGCCATCTGGCTGGAAGATATTGGCGTCGATCCCAAGCGCTTTTCCCGCATAGGCGCCAAAGACAATTTCTGGTCGATGGGGGATGTCGGCCCTTGTGGACCTTGTAGTGAAATTTTTTACGATCATGGTGAAGAGGTCGCTGGCGGACCACCGGGGAGTCCTGATGAGGAAGGGGATCGCTATATCGAAATCTGGAATCTGGTCTTTATGCAATATGACCGGGACAAGGATGGCAATCTGAATCCTTTGCTGGCTCCTTCAGTCGATACCGGCATGGGGTTGGAGCGTATTGCGGCAGTTTCCCAGGGCGTACATAGCAATTACGAAATCGATCTGTTTCAGAATATACTCAAGGCTGCGGCCAAACTGGCCGGAAGTGATGATCTGGAAAACAGTTCGTTACGGGTGATTGCCGATCACATTCGATCCTGTTCGTTCCTGATTACCGATGGTGTGTTACCTTCCAACGAAGGCCGCGGTTATGTACTCAGGCGTATTATTCGCCGCGCCATACGGCATGGTTATCGTTTAGGTATTCAAGATACCTTTTTCTATAAACTGGTAGAACCGCTGGTTCAGGAAATGGGCGATGCCTATCCAGAACTGAAACAGGCGCAAGAACAGGTTGAGCGGGTACTGAAAAAAGAAGAACAGCGCTTCGCCGAGACCCTGGAGCAGGGCATGAAAATACTGGAAGCCTGTGTCGCCAAGCTCGATGGTCGGGTTATTCCGGGTGATATCGTGTTTTTGCTTTATGATACCTATGGCTTCCCTGTCGATTTAACCGCCGATTATGCACGGGAACAGGGTCTGACTGTCGATCATGCCGGCTTCGAAGTGGAAATGGCGAAACAGCGTGATCGCGCCCGGGCGGGTGGGCGTTTCAATGCCGATTATGACCAGGATATCGAACATGAAGGTCAGACCGAATTTACCGGTTATGAAAAGCTGGAAGACCAGGCTGAAATTGCCGGATTGTTTAAACAGGGGCAGGCAGTTGAGCAATTAAAACAAGGTGAAGAAGGGGTTATTGTATTGAACCAAACCCCTTTCTACGCCGAATCCGGGGGTCAGGTTGGCGATAGCGGCATTATCAAAACCGCCGAAGCGGTTTTTCTGGTCGATGACACGCAAAAGCAAGGAAACGATTTTTTTTTGCATAAAGGCGTGGTGATTCAGGGGGAGATATCTTTAGCGGAACAATGTCAGCCTTGTGTCGACCAGGAGAAAAGAAAAGCGACCGAGCTGAATCATTCCGCCACCCACCTGCTGCATGCAGCGCTGCGTCAGGTGCTGGGTGATCACGTTAATCAAAAAGGTTCGCTGGTCAATGCCGAACGGTTGCGTTTCGATTTCGCACATTTTGAACCGATGACCGCCGATGAAATTGCCGAAGTGGAACGTCTGGTCAACGAGCAAATCCGCTTGAACAACCCGGTCTCGGCCGAAATCATGGCGAAGGACGAGGCGGTCAAGGCCGGCGCGATGGCGCTGTTTGGCGAGAAATATGGTGATGAAGTCCGGGTATTGAAAATCGGCGAATTTTCCACCGAATTATGCGGTGGCACTCATGTCAGTCGGGCAGGCGATATCGGGCTGTTTAAAATTATCAGTGAATCCGGTGTGGCTTCGGGGGTCAGACGTATTGAAGCTGTGACTGGGGAAGCTGCGTTTAACTGGTTGGCGGCGCGCGAGCAGACACTGAATGAGATTGCAGGCATTCTAAAAAGTACACCAGAGAAAGTTTTGGAAAAGACCCGACAGGTATTGGATAAAAACCGGCTTCTGGAAAAAGAACTGGAACGACTGAAAGCCAAACTGGCCAGCAATGCAGGAGGCGAACTGTCGGCCCAGGCGGTCGATGTCGATGGCGTCAAGGTGTTGGCGGTCAAGCTCGATGATATGGATAACAAAGCCATGCGCGCCATGCTGGATCAGCTTAAAAACAAACTGGGCAGTGCTGCGATTGTGTTGGCGACGGTAAAAGGCGATAAAGTCAGTTTGATCGCCGGCGTCAGCAAGGATCAGAGCAGCCGCATCAAAGCCGGTGATTTAGTCAACTTTGTTGCGACCAAAGTCGGCGGAAAAGGTGGCGGACGGCCTGAAATGGCGCAAGCAGGCGGGAGCGATCCGGCGGCATTGCCCGATGCCCTGAAGCAAGTCCCTGATTGGGTCAAGCAACAATTACAAGCATAGAAATTAAATGGCATTATACGTTTATAAATTTGGCGGCACCTCGGTCGGTTCGGTTGAGCGCATCAAGGCCGTTGCGGAAAAAATTAAAAAAGCCCGGGAGCAAGGTCATCAGCTGGTGGTGGTTGTCTCGGCCATGAGTGGTGAAACCAACCGTTTGACGGCGCTGGCCAAAGAAATGCAGGAACAGCCTATCAAGCGGGAAATGGATGTGTTGTTATCGACTGGCGAACAAGTCACCATGTCATTGCTCTCAATGGCCTTGCATCAATTGGGTTGTGACGCCTGTTCCTATACCGGTAGTCAGGTCTGGATTCTGACTGACAGCAGCCATACCAAGGCGCGCATTCAGGAAATTGACGATCAAAAAATACGCGAAGATCTCGATAAAGGAAAGGTTGTCGTGGTGGCAGGCTTTCAGGGCGTCGATGAAAACGGCAATATCACCACCTTGGGCAGAGGCGGCTCCGATACCACAGCCGTGGCCCTGGCGGCGGCTTTGAAGGCGGATGAATGTCATATTTATACCGATGTCGATGGCGTTTACACAACCGACCCAAGAATCGAACCGAAAGCGCGGCGGCTGGACAAGATCACTTTTGAAGAAATGCTGGAAATGGCCAGCCTGGGATCAAAAGTGCTGCAAATCCGCTCGGTCGAATTTGCCGGTAAATATAATGTGGCGTTAAGAGTTTTATCATCATTTAAAGAAGGTAATGGCACACTCATTACCTATGAGGAATCACAAATGGAAAAAGCCCTAATTTCAGGTATCGCCTTCAATCGCGACGAAGCCAAACTGACTGTTACCGGCGTGCCGGATCTGCCCGGCGTCGCTTCAAAAATACTAGGGCCCATTGCTGAGCAGAATATCGAAGTCGATATGATCATTCAAAATATCGCCGATGACGATACCACCGATTTCACCTTCACCGTTCACCGCAATGATTATCCAAAGGCGAAAGAAATACTGGAAACCGTCTGCCAGAAAATGGGCGCCAGACAGGTGACAGGTGATGATGATATTGTTAAAGTGTCCATTGTTGGTGTTGGAATGCGCTCTCATGCCGGGATCGCCAGCACCATGTTTAAAACACTGGCCGACGAAGGCATCAATATCCGCATGATTTCTACCTCTGAAATCAAGATTTCCGTGGTCGTGGATGAAAAATATCTGGAATTGGCGGTTCGTTCATTGCATAGTGTTTTTGGGTTGGATAAAAAAGAGGAATCGTAACACTTTTTTTTGTCGGGAAAAGCCGGTATAATGCACGGCTCTGTTGGTGCTCATTGTGCCAACAGTAATTTTAAAGATGTAGGGAGATATTATGCTTATCTTAACTCGACGGGTTGGAGAAACCTTAATGATCGGTGATGATGTAACTGTTACCGTTCTAGGTGTTAAGGGTAATCAAGTTCGTATTGGCGTCAATGCGCCAAAAGAAATTTCGGTTCACCGCGAAGAAATCTACGAACGAATTAAAAAGGAACAGGCAGAATCTTCAACAGATTCTGAAGAGTAAAAAAAGACCAGTTTTAGGAGAGTTGGCCGAGAGGCTGAAGGCGCTCCCCTGCTAAGGGAGTATGGGTTTTATCGCCCATCGAGGGTTCGAATCCCTCACTCTCCGCCATTAAAAAACAGTCAATTTGTTTATAAAATAGATTGACAAAAAAGTACGAAAATAAGATAATGAACAGCTCAACAAGGCGCCCGTAGCTCAGCTGGATAGAGTACTCGGCTACGAACCGAGCGGTCGGGAGTTCGAATCTCTCCGGGCGCGCCAGTTGAAACAAATTATTCCCCTGTAGCTCAGTTGGTAGAGCGGGTGACTGTTAATCACTAGGTCGGCGGTTCGAGTCCGTCCGGGGGAGCCATAAAAAACAAAGCCTTAGCAGCAATGCTAGGGCTTTTTTTTTTGCATGTAGCATAATCAATATAGTTTGAAAAAAAACTCGTAATGGTCAAGTTTTGCACAAAGGCAATAAACTTTGTTTATTTACGCATGAGCAAAGTTTATTGTTGGATTTCTTTTTAAAACCTGTATAATAGCAGGGATTGATTGGCCATAAACGGCCTTGATCCTTTTCTTTTGTCATTCTGATAAAAGTTTTGCCCAGGTAGCTCAGTCGGTAGAGCAGGGGACTGAAAATCCCCGTGTCGGCAGTTCGATTCTGTCCCTGGGCACCATTCTTTTTATACCCGCCTTCAATAATCTTTTTTTCTTGTCCTGATTCTGTGTATGATGAATCTTGTCTGGTTTTTTATCCTGTCTTATGCAAAAGCAAAATGTTGAAATGAAGTCTCGGTTAGTGGATAGATTTGGACGCCAAGTGGATTATTTGCGCGTTTCCGTGACAGATCGCTGTGATTTTCGTTGTCAGTACTGTATGGCGGAGGAAATGACTTTTTTGCCCCGCGCTCAGGTATTGACGCTGGAAGAAATTCATTTTATCTGTCAGGCCTTTGTCGAGCTCGGCGTTACCAAGATTCGTGTGACAGGTGGGGAGCCTCTGGTGCGTAAAGGAATTGTTGGTTTGTTGGAACAGTTGGGAGCACTGATTGGTCTGGATGAATTGGTGCTGACCACTAATGGCTCGCATTTGCAACAAATGGCGGAAGACATCAAGCAATGCGGCGTCAAACGTATCAATATCAGTCTGGATACGCTGGATAAAGATAAATTCAAATCTTTGACCCGGACAGGCGATCTTTCTGTTGTGCTGAGAGGGATTGATGCAGCGATTGAGGCGGATTTTCAGCGCATAAAAATCAATGCTGTCATTTTAAAAAACCGCAATCATAATGAGGTGGTAGATCTGGTGCGTTTTGCTGTGGCCAAAGGCATAGATATCAGTTTTATTGAAGAGATGCCGCTGGGCATCATCAACAGCCATAATCGGGCGGAAATGTTTTATGCCAGCGCGGATATCAAACAGGATTTGATGTCCACTTTTTCCTTGTTGCCATTGACCACAAAAACGGGTGGTCCTTCAGTTTATTATCAGATTCCCGATAGCCAGACGCGTGTGGGTTTTATTTCCCCTCATAGCGCTAATTTTTGTCATTTGTGCAATCGCGTCAGATTGACGGCGGAAGGGCGCTTGCTATTGTGTCTGGGTAATGAGCATTCGGTGGATTTAAAACAGGTAATCAGGGCTTATCCTGGTGATATGAAGCGCTTGAAACAAGTCATTGTGGATGCAACGCAGATTAAGCCGGAAAAACATGAATTTAATCTACAAGAACAGCCTGTCGTACTTCGTCATATGAATACGACAGGTGGATAAAAAAAGACGCCAGGAGTGGCGTCTTTTTCTCGATAATGCTTTTTGCAGAACTTGAGGTTATTCCATCACTTCGACACGCTCACCTTTACCGATCAATACGACATCGGCATCTCGCATGGCGAAAATACCAACGGTTACGACGCCGACAATATTATTGATGGTTTTTTCCATTTCGATTGGATTCAGGATTTCAAGATTGTGAACATCGAGGATTTCATTACCGTTATCGGTGTAATAATCTTCACGCCAAACCGGTTGACCGCCTAATTTGACCATTTCACGGGCGACATAACTGCGCGCCATTGGAATCACTTCAACAGGTAACGGGAATTTCCCCAATACCTCAACGCATTTGGTTTCGTCAGCGATACAAACGAATTTACGGCTGGCCGCGGCGATGATTTTTTCCCGGGTCAATGCGCCGCCACCGCCTTTGATCAGTTTTTTGCGCGGATCGACTTCGTCAGCGCCATCGACATACACTTCAATATCACCGACGCTGTTTAAATCCAGAACGGGAATACCGATGTCTTTCAGCCGTTGCGTGCTCGCTTCGGAACTTGATACCGCACCTTCAATACCGGCTTTATGGTCGGCCAGCATTTCGATAAAAAAGTTGACGGTAGAGCCTGTGCCGACGCCGACAATGGGTACGTTTTTGATGTATTTTATGGCTTCCTGAGCGACTTGTTTTTTTAATTCATCTTGTGTCATTGTTTATCCTGGTTATGGGTTAAGAAGAAGAGACTCTCAAAAATGCCTGAAATGGATTTTTTATGGAGACTCTTGTCAGGGTATTTTTATTCTATGGGATAATACCTGATTAAGACTAAATTTTCAGCACTTATCCATGATACAAAAGTATATTGAACGCATCTTGCGGGCCAGGGTTTATGACGTTGCAGTAGAAACGCCATTGGATTTCGCTACGGTTTTATCCGCTCGATTGAATAATCAGGTTTTTTTGAAACGCGAGGATTTGCAACCGGTTTTCTCATTCAAATTGCGCGGTGCTTACAATAAAATCATCCAATTGACCGAAGCTGAAAAAGCCAATGGTGTGATAGCGGCTTCTGCAGGTAACCATGCTCAGGGAGTGGCTTTATCGGCGAAGAAATTAGGCATCAAGGCGCTGATTGTGATGCCGAAAACGACCCCCGAGATCAAGGTCAAGTCGGTTCGGGCGCGTGGCGCCAAAACGGTTTTGTTTGGTGACTCTTACGATGAAGCTTGTGAACATGCCAAACAACTGGCGGAAGAAAAAGGCATGACTTTTATTCATCCTTATGATGATCCCGATGTCATCGCCGGTCAGGGAACGGTTGGCATGGAAATTCTTCGTCAACATAATGGTCCAATCGATGCGATTTTTGTTCCGGTTGGCGGTGGTGGTTTGATTGCCGGGGTTGCCGCTTTTATAAAGTTTGTTCGGCCGGAAGTCAAAATTATCGGCGTGGAACCGGATGATGCAGATTGTCTTAATCGCGCGATGAAATCCGGCCGGCGGGTGACGATAAAGCAAGTTGGCCTGTTTGCCGATGGGGTGGCGGTCAAGCAGGTGGGCAAAGAGCCGTTTAAAATCGCTCACCACTATGTTGATGAGGTGATTGTCGTCAACACCGATGAAATCTGTGCGGCTATAAAGGATATTTTTGATGATACCCGATCGGTGGCCGAACCTGCTGGCGCATTGGCTGTGGCTGGGGTGAAAAAATATATCGAACAACAAGGCGTCAGCCAGCAAACATTTATTGCTATCGGAAGCGGCGCCAATATCAATTTTGATCGTCTTCGTTATGTCGCAGAAAGGTCGCAAGTAGGAGAGCACCGGGAAATTTTGTTGGCAGTGGCAATTCCAGAGAAACCGGGAAGCTTTATGCGTTTTTGTAAAATGCTGGGCAAGCGCAATATCACCGAATTCAATTATCGTTATTTTCATCAACAGATTGCCCAGGTTTTTGTCGGCATCAGCAGCAGTGGTGAAGAAACCGACAGGGCCACGTTGATCAATCAGTTGGAAGACGATGGATTTAAAGTGACAGATATGACCGATAATGAACTGGCCAAAGACCATATTCGTTATATGGTCGGTGGTCATGCTCCTTGTGAGCTGAATGAAATTGTCTACAGCCTGCAATTTCCGGAACGCCCTGGCGCGTTGTTGAAATTTTTGACCAGTCTGGGCGGGCGCTGGAATATCAGCCTGTTTCATTATCGCAATCATGGCGCGGCGTTCGGTAAGGTATTGATTGGCTTGCAAATGAAAAAATCCGACCGGCGGGAATTCAAGCAGCTCCTGACTGATTTGGGTTTTGTTTTCCAGGAAGAGTCGGATAATCTGGCTTATAAATTTTTTGCCGGCGGTCAGGAAAATAATTGAGAATTTGCTATTCTTCGTACAGTAAAAGCTAAATCTTTGAACCCCGTCAAAGAAATGACAGGCTCTAGATGAGTCTCTTTCAAATCTTTGATTTTTATCAATAACACAGTAATGGCCTGTGTTTTGCTTATATGAAAAGTAGTCGAAAAGGATCTCTGTACATGACAAAAAATATTAAAAGCTGGCGTAGCTCGTTGAAATGTAATTAAATACCGCATTTTGTTTTAGCGAATATGAATAACGGGACATTACAAATCAACGAGCTGACCGTCATATTAACTGAGCACTTTCAATGGAACAAGGCAAGAATCGTTTGTTTTGTGGGTATGTTAATTGCTTTGATGGCAGTTAGCACGGTCAATCTGGCCCAGCTCGCCGTATTCTTTCCCCGTCGGGCAAAAATTTCCTCACGATATCGACGGATGCAACGATTTTTCAGTGACCATTGGCTGGATTACAATGAAGTCGCTCATTTCATCATGAAACTGTTTGGTTTCACTGATCAGGATTACTATCTGACGTTAGACAGGACGAATTGGAAGTGGGGTAAAACCAATATTAATCTGCTGGTGCTTGCCGTGGTTTATCGGGGTGCCGCCATTCCTGTGTATTGGTTGCCTTTAAACAAGCGGGGCAACTCTAATACGAAGGAACGTATAGCGCTGATGAAACGCTTTATTGCGCAGTTTGGCCGACATCACATCAAAGGTCTTTTGGCTGATCGGGAGTTTATTGGAGACGAATGGATGGGCTGGTTGTTTGAGCAAGAGATTCCCTTTTATATCCGTATTCGCAACAACGCCTGGACAACCAATGCCCAAGGCCAGCGAATACGCGTAGAGCGTTTGTTTTATGGGCTTAAGCCGGGTAGCACACGACACCTCTCAACAGCGCGCTATTCGGGAAATTGTTCAATTTATCTCAGTGGGTTACGGCTGAGTGATGGTGAGTTATTAATCATCGTCTGTCAGCATTTGAACCCTGACGCGATTAAAATTTATGGCTTGCGTTGGGATATCGAAACGCTTTTCGGCTGTTTAAAAGGACGGGGATTCAAACTTGAGGAAACGCGTGTAGTCGGTTATCTTCGGATCAAAAAATTGTTAGTACTTCCCGTTATTGCTTTCTGTTGGTCACATAAAGCAGGCGAATGGAAACATGATTGCGAGTTACCAATAAAAACCAAAACACATCAGCGGCTCGCGCAAAGCCTGTTTCGATATGGATTAGATTGTATCCGCTCAACGTTGTTTAATGTCTTATCTCAATCAAAAAGGATGATTAGAAAAGTGATTGCTCTTTTGCAACCCATACCTTTTGTCACTGGAATACATGAGACTCATTTGTCATAAGTTAATTTTTGTCATGTACAGAGGAAAAGGATTAACTGATGGCCGAAGAAGCAGAAAATACAGAAGAGACCAAGTCTTCTAAAAAAATGATCATGATTATCGCTGTTGTGGTGCTGTTATTGGCGGGCGGTGGCGGCGCATATTTCTTTATGGGCGGAGAGGAGCCGGCCACCGAAGGTGAAAATGCCGAACAGGCCGAAACAAAAGCCGAAGAAGAAACTGAGGAAGACGAAGGCGAACAACAAAAGGTGTTGGTTTATGTTGATCTTGAACAGCCGTTGCGGGTGAACTTCCCCAAAGGCAGCCGGGCCAGCCTGATTGAAATCCGCTTGTCGTTTTTGACCGAAGACCCGGAAGCTGAAGAATTGTTGAAAAAACACAATCCAATGATTGTGAATAATTTGTTGATGGCAATCAGTGCGGCAGGCTCGGAAAAATTAGCGACAAAAGAAGGCAAGGAAGAATTACAAAAGATTATTCTGGACGAGGTAAATAAAGTGATGGATAAAATGACTGGCAAGGAACGTGTTAAAGAAGTCTTTTTTACCCGGTTTGTAATGCAATAATGTCCACTGCAGACCTTCTCTCACAAGATGAAATCGATGCATTATTGCATGGTGTCGATGATGGCGATGTAGAAACCGAGGCGCCGGCAGAAGAAAGCGAGGCTGGAACCCGGCCCTATGATTTCGCCAATCAGGAGCGCATAGTCCGGGGGCGGATGCCGACTCTGGAAATGATAAATGAGCGTTTGGCGCGTTATTTCCGAGTCTCGATTTTCAATTTTCTCCGGCGTTCGGCCGGAATATCGGTTTCAGGCATTCAAATCCAGAAGTTTTCTGAATTTATTCAGAGTCTGTTTGTGCCTACCAATTTGAATATCATCCGTATGGCGCCACTTAGAGGCAGGGCCTTGGTGGTGATGGAACCGAGGCTGGTGTTTACCGCAGTAGATAATTTTTTTGGTGGTGGCGGACAATTTTATAACAAGGTTGAAGGCCGGGAATTTACCATGACTGAAATGCGCATTATCCGGCTGATTCTGGACTTGTTGTTCAAAGACCTTGAAGAAGCCTGGAAACCAGTCATGGAAATTGATTTTGAATACATCAATTCCGAAGTCAATCCACAGTTTGCCAATATCGTCAGCCCATCTGAAATTGTCGTCATTTCTACAATCCATATCGAACTTGAAGGGGGGGCGGTGACTTGAATATTGTCATTCCTTATTCAATGATCGAACCTATCCGGGAGTTGCTCGATGCCGTTACCAGTGACCGTGGCGAAGTGGATGATCGCTGGCAGGAGTCATTGCGTAAGGAGGTGATGCGTAGTGATGTGCCACTGCACAGTGTATTAGTCGAGAAAGTAGTAAATTTAAAAGATGTCATGCAGTTTAAATAAGGCGATATCATTCCTATCGATATGCCTGATTCGGTTGTGTTAATGGCAGAAGATGTTCCGGTGTTTCGAGGGAAACTGGGGGTGTCTGATGGAAATTACGCCACTCAGATTGAAGAAAAGTTGACCCAGGATTCGATATAAAATTTGGTGAGCGACAGGATAAAAGATGAGTGAAAACGATAATGAAGAACCGGTAGGTGATGATTGGGCGGCCGCAATGGCCGAACAAGGCGAGACTGATTCATCCTCCGATGCCCCGAAGCTGATTGGGGCGATGCGCTGCAGGAGCAGGCTCAGGCTGAGGAATCGGGTGGGGTTGATTCGGCTGAGTTTCCTGATCTGGAAGACAATAGCCAAGAGACAGATAATCAAGCGGTTGGCTTAGACAAAGATGTCAATCTGGATATTATTCTGGATGTTCCAGTGACCATTTCAATGGAAATTGGCAGGACGCGCATCAATATTCGTAATCTTTTACAACTCAATCAAGGCTCTGTTGTGGAGCTGGACCGTTTTGCCGGCGAACCGATGGATGTTTTGGTCAATGGAACATTGATCGCTCATGGTGAAGTGGTGGTGAACGATAAATTTGGTATTCGTTTGACAGATGTCATCAGTCCTTCTGAACGAGTGAAAAAACTGGGCTAATGAAAACATTTAAGGCGCTGAAAAAAACGTCATCTCGAACCGGTCAGCAATTGCTCACTGGCTTGTTACTGCAATCCCTGCCTTTTGTCGTTAGCGCGACAGAATCGGGCTTTGCTAAATCCAATGGGGCGGTGTCATTTCAGCAAGTTGCCAGCTGGATAGCCAGTTTATTACTGGTGCTGGTCATTTTTTTGTTCTGCGTTTGGGTGATTCGCAAAACCCAGCATTTGGTCGGTTCTGCCACACAGCAACTCAAAATTGTTACCGGGCTGGCTTTGGGCATGCGCGAAAAACTGGTATTGATCCAGGTTGGGGACAAGCAATTATTGTTAGGAATTACGCCAGGGCGGATAGAAAAATTACTGGTTTTGGAAGGTGATGAACAGTTGAATAACGAAACTGATTCTCCTCAAATAGCGTCGTTTAGCCAAAAACTGGCGCAGGCAATGAAGAGGAACGAGGGATGAGGCAAGTTTTGTTGCTGGTGGGTTTGGCTTTGTCGATGATGCCCGAATTAACCCTGATGGCAGCGCCCGGTATTCAGGCGGTAACTGTTACCACCAATGCTCAGGGCGGGCAGGAATATACGGTCACCATCCAGATCTTGGCCTTGATGACCCTGCTTACCTTACTGCCGGCCATGTTGCTGACGATGACCTCCTTTACCCGTATTGTTATCGTACTGGGATTGCTCAGACAGGCTATTGGCACCGCACAAGCCCCAAGTAATCAGGTCTTGTTTGGCTTGTCATTGTTTCTAACCTTTTTTATCATGATGCCGGTTTTTGACAAGGTCAATACTGAGGCAGTCCAGCCTTACATGGAAGACAAAATATCACTGACTACGGCGCTGGAAAAAGCATCAGGACCTTTTAGAACCTTTATGCTCAGACAAACCCGGGAAACTGATCTGGAAATGTTTATGCGCATTACCAATCGTGATGATTTTCAGTCAGTCGATGATGTGCCGTTTTCATTGCTGCTGCCGGCTTATGTTACCAGTGAATTAAAAACTGCCTTTCAAATCGGATTTTTATTGTTTTTACCCTTTTTGATTATCGATTTGGTCGTTGCCAGTGTATTGATGTCAATGGGGATGATGATGTTGTCGCCGATGATTGTTTCTTTGCCGTTTAAAATCATGTTGTTTGTGCTGGCCGATGGCTGGTCGCTGGTGATGGAAATGCTGGCGGCCAGTTTCTATGTTTGATTAACGGGAAAATACGATGATGACACCCGACACCATTTCAGTGATTGCCCAGGAAACGGTTTTGGTGGCGGTTAAACTGCTGGCGCCAATTTTATTGTCCTCCCTGGCGATTGGTTTGTTGGTCTCCATGTTTCAGGCGGCGACCTCCATTCAGGAACAAACCCTGACCTTTATCCCCCAAACTGGCCACTATCATTATCGTCCTGATGCTGGCCGGCCCCGCCATGTTACAGATGCTGATCGATTATTTCCAAACACTGGTGCGTGAAATCCCAACCTTGATCGGATGACAGTTACCGAGCAGCAATTGTTGACCTGGCTGGCCTCTTTTATCTGGCCTTTTTTTCGTATTGGCTCCATGTTCATTTCTGTGCCGATATTCAGTGGTCAGCGAGTACCGGCTCGTATTCGCGTTATGCTGGCGGTAATGATTACCTTTGTCATGATGCCGGTTTTGCCGCCAATGCCTTCAGTTGCGTTGCTCAGTTATTCTGGATTGATGATTGTAGTACAACAGGTCTTTTTAGGTATTGCCACAGGCTTTATTCTGCAAATGGTTTTTTCCGTCATGCTGGTTGCCGGCCAGTCAATCGCCTATAGCATGGGGCTGGGCTTCGCCTCGCTGGTTGATCCGGCGACTGGCGTTCAAGTGCCGGTGGTGGCGCAAATCTTCATTATCTCCGCCAGTTTGATTTTTCTGGCTGTCAATGGACATTTAATCCTGATAGAAATGCTGGCGCAAAGCTTTACCACGTTGCCTGTCGGCGAGGTTGGCACAAATACTGCTAATCTATGGATGATAGTCGCCTGGAGCCGTCAAATTTTTGTCGGTGGCGTGTCGTTGGCTTTACCGGTATTGGCGACCATTTTGTTCGTCAATAGAAGTTACGCATTGACAACAGATCGAAATTTTGGGATTAAATGATTCATATTTGGCATAAAGGTGTCGATAAACGAAGCCATAACATCGTTGAATAAATTCCGCTGTACGCTATAGCAATTATTAATCACGTCTGCAAAGCTCAATTTTTGTAATTGAACAAAGCCACAAATTGCAGAAAAAATATGATTATTTATTGCTCTTTTATTGCGAACCTGGAACCGCTCAATATTACACACCTGCTTTATTGCCCGATGATATTGCTCAATCTGCCAATGCCTATCATGTTGTTCGGTAAATGCTTTCTTGTCAAAAACAGCGGTTTTTTCTTCATCAGGTAGTGAACTTATGTAATGGCGAACTTGTTCTTTCAAGGTCGTCCGAAATAATTTCACATACCCAAAATTTTTGAGCCAAACCATTAAGCCGTCTTCCGGGATTTCTAATTGCCTGACTTGAACCCATGAACCTTTTTCAACAGAGACTAATCGATTACCTTCCACTGCAAAGAATAATCCTGTCTGATGATTTCTTATCAATTTAAGATTATCCACGCAACTGTACCAGCTATCTCCTGTTATAAAACCAGGTTCTAGTCCCCAAGCTAATACTTCGGTCAGCATGTCTTGAAAATAGTCATTTTTTGTCTTTCCTTCCGCCTTATCGACCACCCGGAAATTCAGTGGTTGGTGTTTTCCTTGAATGTCTGTGTAGTACAACGTGACAAGATTGATTCCCTTGACTGCTCCATGATGTTTTCCCGACCAAAAATAACTGACATATGCCATATATTGGCTATAAGGTTTATCAAGAACACTATCGTCAACACTCAAGGTTCCGCCCTTTAAATTCAGGCTTGCGCTGGCTTCATTGTATAAATCTCGCCCAGTGTAATGCTCCCGATTTAGAAATCGATTTACGCTATCATGTGATATTGACATGACTTCTCCTAATCGTCGACAACTAGTGCAAACAAGCGCAAGTTCTCACTCTATTGAGTAAGTGGCTTAGCCTGATACGTCCAACGAAAAGGCTTAGCCATGGTTTCATTGAAATATTTTATGAAATCCGCTATTTTTTTGTTTAAATCCTCTTTAGATTTAAAGTTGCCGCGCCGGATTACTTTACGCATTAATATAGAAAACCAGATCTCTATCTGATTAAGCCATGAACAATGCTTAGGGGTAAAATGAAAAACAACCGGATGGTTTGAGTTAGTCAAAAAAGCAGTACGACTTTCCATTGATTTCAAAATACCCTCTTTTCCTTTAACACCTGATTCTCCTGAATACGAAATTTTTTCGGCAATTAATCGAACCACCGATTCTGAACAATGTGTATTGAGATTATCCATGACTAAATGCCAATGGGTTTGTTTGGGTTGTTGATGAAAAAGCAGGTTCAAAAACCCGGCAAAATCTTGCTCTGTTCGAGTTTCTCCTATACTTCCCATTACTTCACCCGTGGCCACATCAAAACCTGCAATCAAGGTCTGGGTACCATGTCGAATATATTCAAATTCTTGTCGTTCAACTTTTCCTTTCTTCATCGGCAATGTCTGCGCTGCTCGCTCTAAAGCTTGAATCCCTGTCATTTCATCAATCGAAATCGTTTTGATGCCTTGCGCTTCCCGCTCCAAAGCCCGTTGGCAGGTTTCGCAAATATCTTGACACCTCTCGTCGAAGTATTCATCTTTTTTTGCCGTCAACCAGCCTTTCATCCGGTGGGGTTGCAGGTCCGCTTCTTTTTAAAAAGCGCCCAACAGAGCGCTGTGAAATATAATCAACAATGCCCCGTTTTATCGCTTCATCGGCTATTTCTTGTTGCGTCCAATGAGTGATCGGGCGTTGACTATCCTCTGGGCGTTCGCAGGCTATCGCGATAATGCTGCAAATTTGCTCCGCCGTATAGATAGCAGGCGCACCGCTTCGCGGTGCATCTTGAAGCCGGGCTAAAGGATTTTCTTGTTCACTGTTCTGTAACCAGCGTTTTCGCCAATTTTGAACAGTTGTCCGTCCAATTTTTAACTGGCGCATGGTTTCATGTACACTAATGCCTTCATCTGCCAACAATATAATACGGCAACGTGTCACCAAATTCTGAGGACTTGTATGTTTACGCACTGTGCCTTGCAATAACGTGCGTTGTTCTTCTGTTAAACTGATTGGGGCTGCTGTTAGACGTGGCATGATATCACCTGCTGAATTTAATATAGTATTATTCAGCATATTACAATATATTCCTCATAAATAGCATTGGTGTTTTCGCTTATGTGCACTAGCTTGTTTCGGCTCACTTAATAAAAAACCAATATACATGGGTAATGTACAGCAGGCTGTTGAGGGGCGTGTTATTTCTCTTATCAAGGTTTGCCTTGCATTGACTTTGGGATTTTTTAAACCCATAGTTTAACATTGCCTGTCAATGCGTAACTTCTAGTCAATATCAGTTTTGGCGTCGCCTCCCGGGCTGCTCCCCAGTTACAGATTTTCGGCATCGGTTTTCCGATCACGATCATGCTGGGGATGGTGTTAATCTGGATTATGATGCCGGAGATGCTGGAAGGTTTTCAAGACTTGCTGGCGCAAAGCTTCGGTGTTATCCGTGAACTGTTGAGAATACCCTGATGGCTGAAGATTCCGGACAGGATAAAAGTGAACAACCGACGGCGAAAAGGCTGGCGGACGCCCGGAAAAAAGGCCAGCTTCCCCGTTCAAAAGAATTAGATACCTTTGTTTCCCTGATAACCAGTGCGACTTTGTTGATTTTTATCGGTAAATCCATGGCCTTGGGGTTGGCCGATATCATGGTTCGACAATTCAAAATCAGCCGCGATGATATTTTTAACCCACAAAGTATGACTGCGCATTTCAGTCAGGCCATTTATGACGCCGTACTGTTGATTGCGGTTTTTGCTTTGGCAATGATGGCGTCGGCATTCATTACCCCGCTGATGATGGGCGGCTGGAATTTCAGCAGCGAGGCGTTGCATCCTAAATTTTCCAAATTCAATCCTTTAAAAGGCTTGAAGCGGATGTTCGGGTTACAGGGCTTGGTGGAATTGCTGAAAGCCATTGCCAAAGTCACTATCGTATTTTTTATGGCCTGGATCTTGTTCAATATTTATCATCCGGATTTTATGCGCATGAGCAGTTTGCCAGTTGATCAGGCCATTTATCAGACTGGCGATATCATTACCCGGGGTTTTTTGTTGCTCAGCGCCGCCTTGTTGCTGGTGGTGTTGATCGATGTGCCGTATCAGCTCTGGAATCATACCAAACAGCTGATGATGACCAAACAGGAAATCAAGGATGAAAGCAAGGAGTCGGAAGGAAACCCGGAAATAAAGGGACGCATCAGGCGGGTGCAAATGGAAATCGCGCAGCGCCGTATGATGGATGAAGTCCCCAAGGCGGATGTCATTGTCACCAATCCGACCCACTTCGCTGTGGCCTTGAGATATGATCAACAGGGGCAGGGCGCGCCGGTTTTAGTCGCCAAAGGAACTGATCTTATCGCAGCAGAAATTCGTAATCTCGCCATCAAAGCCGAGGTGCCATTAGTTGCCTCCCCGCCATTGGCCCGGGCGTTATATTATTCCACCGAATTAAATCAGGAAATTCCGCAAGGCTTGTTTTTGGCCGTCGCTCAGGTGTTGGCCTATGTGTTTCAATTACAGGCGGCCGTCGAAAATGGCTGGGAAAAACCGGTTCCACCGGGTGATATTGATGTTCCTGATGAATTCAGACAAGGTTGACCGCAATGGATTTGAGCAAAATAACGACATTTATTCGACATACCTCGGCTATGGGGTTAGGTGCTCCGCTGGTCATCGTGATGATTCTGGCGATGATTGTCTTGCCGTTACCGCCGTTTTTACTGGATTTGTTTTTTACCTTCAATATCGCATTTTCCCTGATTATCTTATTGGTGGTTTTATACACCATGAAGCCCCTGGAGTTTGCCGTATTCCCAACCATTATTCTGGTGGCAACCTTGTTGCGTTTAGCCTTGAATGTCGCCTCGACGCGGGTCGTTCTGCTGGAAGGTCATAATGGCGGTGATGCGGCTGGTAAAGTAATTGAAGCTTTTGGGTCATTTGTCATCGGTGGCAATTTTGCCGTTGGCCTGGTGGTTTTCGCTATTTTGGTGGTAATCAACTTTGTTGTGGTGACCAAAGGCGCCGGACGGGTTGCAGAAGTGGGTGCACGTTTTACCCTGGATGCGATGCCAGGCAAGCAAATGGCCATTGATGCAGATTTAAACTCCGGCCTGATTACGCAGGAGCAGGCCAGAACCCGGCGGGAAGAAATCGCCGCTGAAGCGGATTTTTATGGCTCCATGGATGGCGCTAGCAAATTTGTTCGTGGTGATGCGATTGCCGGTATTATCATTTTATTCGTCAATATTATTGGTGGATTGGTGATTGGCGTCGCCCAGCATGATATGAGTTTCGCTGATGCCGGTGAGGTTTATGTGTTGTTGACCATCGGTGATGGCCTGGTGGCGCAAATTCCAGCGCTGCTGTTGTCGACAGCTTCTGCGATTGTCGTCACTCGCGTGCGCGGCAGTGATCAGAATGTCGGCAAGCAGGTCGCCAATCAATTGTTTGATGTTCCCAAAGTGCTGATGATTACTGCCGCTGTGATGGGCTTGTTAGGGATTATCCCAGGTATGCCCAATATGGTTTTTATTTTGCTGTCGGTGATGTTGTTGGGTTCCGCCTGGATGATCAATCAGCGACATAAAAAAGAATCGCTGGAACTGGCGCGTATCGATACGCAGGCGCAAGAGCAAGCAGCGCCAGAAATTAAAGAACTGGGCTGGGATGATGTGCAGCCAGTCGATATGATTGGATTGGAAGTCGGCTACCGTCTGATTCCTCTGGTGGATAAAAATCAAGGTGGGCAGTTAATGACTCGTATCAAAGGCGTCAGGAAAAAACTGTCACAGGAATTGGGTTTTTTGATTCCTTCAGTGCATATTCGTGACAATCTGGATTTGTCGCCAACTGAATATCGTATTTCTTTACAAGGGGTAACTGTAGGCGAAGCGGAAATCTTTCCTGATATGGAACTGGCCATCAATCCGGGCCAAGTGTTTGGCGAGTTGACAGGACACCGTTGTAAAGACCCTGCCTTTGGTCTGGAAGCGGTCTGGATCGACCCTTCACAAAAAGATCATGCACAAACCTTAGGTTATACCGTTGTGGATCCCAGCACCGTGGTGGCCACGCATTTGAGCCATATTTTACAGGAACATGCCTATAAATTGTTCGGCTATGAAGAAGCACAGCAGATTCTGGATAATTTATCGAAAATTGCACCGAAACTGGTTGAGGACTTGACACCAAAAACGCTACCGATGGGTGTTGTGGTTAAAGTCTTGCAAAATTTACTTCAGGAAGGTGTGCCCATCCGCGATATACGAACTATAGCCGAAACATTGGTGGAATATGGCGCCAAGGGTCAAGATCCCGACATCCTGACTTCTGCGGTAAGAGCGGCTTTGTGAAGGTCAATTGTCCATGAAATCAATGGGGTAGAGCCGGAAATAAATGTGATGACGCTGGATCCAGAGTTGGAACGGATTTTGCAACAGTCTTTGCAAACAGCGACCGAAGGTGGCGCTGGACTGGAACCTGGATTGGCCGAGCAAATGTTGAAATCTTTGGAAGAAAACGTACAGCAAATAGAAATGGAAGGAAAACCGGCGGTGTTGTTGGTATCTTCTTTTGTGCGTCCATGGTTATCCCGATTTGTTCGTCATTCCATCCCTGGATTACATGTGTTGGCTTATAACGAAATACCTCAGGATAAACAAATCCGGGTGATTTCGACCATTGGCCAGCGGACGCACAGTGTTGAGGATGCGCTATGAAAATAAAACGTTTTTTTGCTCCGGATATTCGAAAAGCCATGGCTATGGTGAAGGACGAGCTGGGTAGTGATGCGGTGATTATGTCAAATCGTTCCGTTGATGGTGGCGTCGAAATTGTCGCAGCACGCGATTTTGATGAGCAGTCGGTACATAACAAATTGCAGTCTGATATAGAAGATGATGGTAAGGTCACGGCCAGCTCAGATCCTAAAAAAGTAGCCTTGTCTGAATTTGATCTCAAGCAGAAAAACGCTCATGTAGTGCCAAGCCCCAGGAAAAAGGGTGCTAAAGGCAGCATGAACTCTTCACCACTACGTCGCCAGTCAGCAGATGCCTATATGGGATATGCGGAAAAAATTCACCGTGCCAGCAGTCAACAGAGGAGTCGTCATCTGGCCGATAAACTGGATATGACTCCACATCTGGATCAATTGCTCGATGATTCGTTAAGTCAGAAAAAGGCTCCGTTAAAAAAAGAGCAGGCAAAAAAGGAAGTACCTGCTTTTCAGGTTGATAAACTGATGCAGCAAATGCGTCAGGAAATTGGCAAGGAAATCGGTTCGTTAAAGTCTGTTCTCGACGCCCGCCTGGCCGAGATGAACTGGCATCAGGACAAGCAGCATCATCCGGTTCGGTTAGATTTGTTGCGTCACCTGGCTGATATGGGTTTTTCTAAAAAACTGGCTCTCAAGATTGCCAATCGTTTGGGGATGCAAAAGGAAGCCAGTTTCGCCATTGACAAGGCGCAGGAAATGTTAAGCCGGATTTTACCCATCAGTGAAGAAAATATTCTTGAAGAGGGCGGTGTAGTGGCTTTGGTTGGACCTACGGGTGTCGGTAAAACGACCACTATCGCCAAATTGGCGGCGCAATTCATACTGAAGCATGGACATAGGCAAGTGGCGTTGATCACGACCGATAATTATCGAATTGGTGCACATGAGCAAATCAATACCTATGGCCGCATTCTTAATGTTCCCGTCAGAGCGGCCAACAATGCCGAAGAACTGGGGCATCATATCCATAGTTTCAAGGATAAGGCGCTGGTATTGATCGATACTGCTGGAATGAGTCAAAAAGATATGCGATTGGCCGAGCAAATTGCAACATTGCGGCAAGAGGATATCGCTATCAAAACATTATTGGTGATGTCGGCGGCCACGCAATATCGTGTTGCGCAGGAAATTATCGATGCCTTTGAAATTTTTTCCCCGCTTGCCTGTATTTTGACTAAACTTGATGAAACAGTGACTCCTGGGGCGGTGTTATCGGCTGTTATTGAACAGCAATTGTCTCTGGCGTTTGTTACCGACGGCCAGCAGGTACCGGAAGATATTGCCGAACCGGACGCTGAAAAACTGGTTCAACATTGTATTGATGTGTTGGAACAGGAGCCGGAAACAATCAATGATTATGAACAATGGGTGGCTGAAGGCCATGCCTAATATACAGGACCAGGCAGCTGGAATTAGAAAAATGAGTCGAAATAAACCGGTTCGCGTTATCGCTGTAACCAGTGGCAAAGGGGGGGTTGGTAAAACCAATGTCTCTGTCAACCTGGGCGTTTCACTGGCGCTAATGGGGCGGAAAGTCGCCTTGCTGGATGCCGATATGGGATTGGCGAACGTGGATATCTTGTTGGGCATGTCGCCAGAATACAATTTGTCTCATGTCTTGAAAGGCGAAAAAACACTTAATGAAATAATGCTCGAAGGACCCTCCGGGTTGAAAGTCATTCCGGCTTCTTCTGGCATTCAACATATGTCGGAATTGTCTACCATCGAACAGGCCGGTGTCATACGGGCATTCAGTGAAATAGACAAAGACCTGGATGTCTTGATTGTCGATACAGCCGCAGGTATTTCCGCCAGTGTGGTGAACTTCGCCCGCGCTTGCCAGGAAATTATCGTCGTGGTTTGCGATGAGCCTACTTCCTTGACCGATGCATATGCCTATATCAAATTACTCAACCGTGATTATGCATTGAGCCGTTTTCACATCGTCACCAATATGGTTCAGAACATCCAACAGGGTAAAAACCTGTTCGCTAAATTATGCAAAGTGACTGATCGTTATCTGGATGTTAATTTGCAATTTGCAGGTGCCGTGCCAATGGATGAAATGTTGCGTAAGGCAGTGCAGAAGCAAAAGCCGGTGGTCGAGTTATTTCCGCAAAGTCAGGCGACCATTGCGGTAAAAAATATTGCCAGAACAATCGATAATTGGCCAATAAAATCCCGGGCTGGCAGTTATCTGGAGTTTTTTGTCGAACGTATGATCCAATACAGTTCTGAAGAGGATGTGGCGTGAATGGCGCTCAAATGTACGCCAAGGTTCAAACAGGAACCACCGAAGACAAAATTCTCCAGCATGTCCCGCTGGTAAAGCGTATTGCCTACCATTTATCTGGCCGTTTACCTGAAACCGTATTAATTGATGACTTGATTCAAGCCGGCATGGTTGGGCTGCTTGAAGCAATGAAAAATTACGATCATTCACAAGGCGCCAGTTTTGATACTTATGCCGGCATACGTATTCGTGGCGCCATGCTGGATGAAGTCAGACGATCTGACTGGACACCTCGTTCTGTTCACAAAAAATCACGCATGGTCAGCGAGGCGATTCGTGAAGTTGAAAACAAGCTTGGCAGGGAAGCAGAAGAAAAAGATGTTGCCGATCATCTGGGAATTTCCGTTGAAGAATATCGCCATATTTTACAAGATAGCGCCAGCTGTAAAATTTTCAGCATGGAAGAGCTTGATCAGCAAGGGGATGGCTTTTTAGGTGAGGCGCAATACACTAAAGTTCAACCAATCGACAATCTTCTCGATAAAGGTTTTCAGCAGGCGCTGGCCGATGCCATCAGGCAATTACCCGAGAGAGAGCAGCTGGTCGTCGCCCTGTACTATCAGGAAGAATTGAACTTACGGGAGATAGGTAAAATTCTGGAAATCAGCGAATCCCGAGTCAGTCAAATTTGCTCTCAAGCTGTTTTGCGTTTAAAAGCCAGATTGTCTGAATGGCGGGAAACAGATTAAGTTCTTTGGCTTACAAAAAGCTGAACAAATCATCCATATTGTCAGCTTTTTGCTGAGTGCACAAAGATTCCAACTTTAATTATAAAATCAATGCGTTGTAATCATTGGCTCCCTAATACAATAAAGATGATGGTTAATATCTGTTGCGCCGGTTTTTTCTACTTACCCAAACAGACCACAAGCCAATGAATAATATTGTCTTTGGCCTGTTTGAAAAATCTGCACAACAAATTCTCCGGTCAATTCCCGGACCCTGATGAAATCCTAAGCTAAGCTTTTCGGACGAAACCCGGAAATTTTTCATAACTCGATTATACTTGAACCTATAAATAACATTTTAATATGAAGCATCTCTGTACATGACAAAAATTAACTTATGACAAATGAGTCTCATGTATTCCAGTGACAAAAGGTATGGGTTGCAAAAGAGCAATCACTTTTCTAATCATCCTTTTTGATTGAGATAAGACATTAAACAACGTTGAGCGGATACAATCTAATCCATATCGAAACAGGCTTTGCGCGAGCCGCTGATGTGTTTTGGTTTTTATTGGTAACTCGCAATCATGTTTCCATTCGCCTGCTTTATGTGACCAACAGAAAGCAATAACGGGAAGTACTAACAATTTTTTGATCCGAAGATAACCGACTACACGCGTTTCCTCAAGTTTGAATCCCCGTCCTTTTAAACAGCCGAAAAGCGTTTCGATATCCCAACGCAAGCCATAAATTTTAATCGCGTCAGGGTTCAAATGCTGACAGACGATGATTAATAACTCACCATCACTCAGCCGTAACCCACTGAGATAAATTGAACAATTTCCCGAATAGCGCGCTGTTGAGAGGTGTCGTGTGCTACCCGGCTTAAGCCCATAAAACAAACGCTCTACGCGTATTCGCTGGCCTTGGGCATTGGTTGTCCTGGCGTTGTTGCGAATACGGATATAAAAGGGAATCTCTTGCTCAAACAACCAGCCCATCCATTCGTCTCCAATAAACTCCCGATCAGCCAAAAGACCTTTGATGTGATGTCGGCCAAACTGCGCAATAAAGCGTTTCATCAGCGCTATACGTTCCTTCGTATTAGAGTTGCCCCGCTTGTTTAAAGGCAACCAATACACAGGAATGGCGGCACCCCGATAAACCACGGCAAGCACCAGCAGATTAATATTGGTTTTACCCCACTTCCAATTCGTCCTGTCTAACGTCAGATAGTAATCCTGATCAGTGAAACCAAACAGTTTCATGATGAAATGAGCGACTTCATTGTAATCCAGCCAATGGTCACTGAAAAATCGTTGCATCCGTCGATATCGTGAGGAAATTTTTGCCCGACGGGGAAAGAATACGGCGAGCTGGGCCAGATTGACCGTGCTAACTGCCATCAAAGCAATTAACATACCCACAAAACAAACGATTCTTGCCTTGTTCCATTGAAAGTGCTCAGTTAATATGACGGTCAGCTCGTTGATTTGTAATGTCCCGTTATTCATATTCGCTAAAACAAAATGCGGTATTTAATTACATTTCAACGAGCTACGCTAGCTTTTAATATTTTTTGTCATGTACAGAGTATTTTTTGTCATGTACAGAGGTAAAAACGTACCACTTTGAACTGTCGCTGATAATGGCGTTATGAGTCTAAACGCTAAAACAACTGAGGTAATACGCATGAGCACAGCTAAAGAAGAAGTAAAGCTACTTTTAGACAAGCTTCCTGATGATTGTTCGCTGGAGGATGTGCAGTATCATCTTTATGTTGTCGAAAAGATCCGCAGAGGAGTTGAGCGCGCCGAAAAGGAAGGGGCTGCCAGTCAGGAAGAAGTGGAAAAGATGCTCGGCAAATGGACCTCGAAGTAAAATGGTCGCCTGAGGCAACGGAAGATGTCGAAGCCATAGCAGAATATATTGCCAGGGACTCTAAGTATTATGCCCACGCGGTTGTTACAGAAATATTGTCAGCTGCAAGAAATATCGGTGAATTTCCTCAGATAGGCCGTATTGTTCCAGAAATTGGTGACGAGCATGTCAGGGAAAGATTTATTTACAGCTATCGTTTGGTGTATCGGATTGAATCCGAAAGAATCCTGATTGTGGCGGTAATACACGGCAAGCGGTTATTCGAAAATATTTCTGGAAGAATTGAAGACAGTTCATAACTTTATTCGTTACGGCTGGCGTTATCAATCAAGATTGATAATCTGATACCCATGTTCATTCCAGCGTAAATATTGGCCGGAATCGCTTTTCCAGTCCGCCAAGACGAAGCGTTGGGCGGGTTGGCCGGCAATGGTCAGGTTATGGATGCAGGGACGATGCGTGTGGCCATGAATCAGGCGCAGGCATTGGAAACGCTGCAAGCTTTTTTCAACCGTTTGTTGATTGACATCCATAATATCATCGGCCTTTTTGCGCTTATGCCAAAAACTGCGCAGGCGATACCAACGGGCCGCTAACAATCGCAGCCATAATGGTTTGCTCAGTACGTTTTCCCGCCATTCTAGGCTACGCGATTTCTGCCGGAAAGCCTGGTAGGCCAGGTCATCGCTGCACAGTAAATCACCATGCGTCAGCAGTGTTTGAACGCCAAACAAGTCCATTACATGATAATCATCCAATAATTGGATGCCAGTTTCCTGGGCAAAACGGTCGCCGAGCAGAAAATCCCGGTTACCGGCTTGAAAGAAAACCGAAACGCCCGAATCGGTCAGTTTTTTCAAAGCGTTTTTGATGGCCGGGTTGGGCGGGAAGTTGTCATCATCACCAATCCAGCTGTCAAATAAGTCGCCCAGAATATAAAGTGCTCGAGAATTGGCGGCTTCATTCGCCAAAAACTTGAGAAATCGCTGGGTGATTTCCTTTTTCTCGAGCGCAATGTGCAAATCGGAAATAAACAGAATATCCTGATTCAAGGCGTTTCCTGGTGGGGTAAGGCGTGAATGCCCTGATGTTATGGAGACATCAGGGCATTGCATTGTGGTGGGTTGTTATTCGACGATTTCAGCTTTTTCGATAATGATGTCTTCAACCGGGACATCCTGATGCATGCCGCGGTTGCCGGTTTTGGCTTCCGCCATTTTGTCGATAACGTCCATGCCTTCCACGACTTTACCAAAAACGGCATATCCCCAGCCATTTGGAGTGGGGCTGCTGTAATTTAAAAAATCATTGTCTTTCAGGTTGATGAAAAATTGTGCGGTGGCGGAATCAGGGTTGGGTGTGCGCGCCATGGCGATAGTGCCGCGATCATTGGGCAGGCCATTGTCCGCTTCGTTTTTGATCGGGTCATGGGTGGATTTTTGTTCAAAATTCTGGTCGAAACCGCCGCCTTGCGCCATGAAGCCAGGGATAATGCGGTGAAAGATCGTTCCATCATAAAAGCCTTCTTTAACATAGCGCAGAAAGTTTTCAACCGTTTTAGGAGCTTTTTCCTGATCCAGCTCGATAACGACTTCACCCAGTGTGGTGGTTAATTTAACTTTTGGATTGTTCTCAGACATGTTGTTTTCCGTGGCTTGTGAGAAGGTTGAAAATAGGCAAAACATCAGAGAAAAGATGAAAAGAAGCATGAAATTCCTCCAATGAATCGGCAAAAAGTTAATACTATTGGTTTTTTGCTTGAAAGAGAAGCCTAAATCTTGGTAAATTGGTGAATTCATTTTGCCGGATGTTTTTGATACTCAAATGCTGAAGATTTATAACACGCTTACCCGTCGTAAAGACGTTTTCAAACCACGCATTCCCGGAAAAGTCGGCATGTATGTGTGTGGCATGACGGTTTATGATTATTGCCATATTGGCCATGCCCGAGTCATGGTGGTCTTTGATGTCGTGGCGCGTTATTTTCGCTATAGCGGTTATGATCTGACTTATGTGCGCAATATTACCGATATAGACGACAAGATTATTCAGCGAGCCAACGAGAATCAGGAAGATTTTTCTGCGTTGACCGAACGCTTCATTCAGGCCATGCACGAAGACGAAGCGGCCTTGTCGGTTTTGCCACCGGATATAGAACCACGCGCCACGCAATCGATGGATGACATTATCCGTATGATTATGCAGTTGTTCGAGCAAGGGCTGGCTTATATCGGCACAAATGGCGATGTCTTTTATGCAGTCGATAAATTTCCGGGTTATGGGCGGTTATCGGGTAAAAAACTGGAAGAATTGCAGGCCGGCGAGCGGGTGGAAGTCGATACGGCCAAACATAATCCGTTTGATTTTGTATTGTGGAAAAAGGCTAAACCGAACGAGCCTGCCTGGAATTCCCCCTGGGGCCGTGGTCGCCCCGGCTGGCATATCGAATGCTCGGCCATGTCAACCTGCTGCCTGGGTAATCATTTCGATATTCATGGCGGCGGCATGGATTTGCAATTTCCCCATCATGAAAACGAAATTGCCCAATCGGAAGGTGCGACCGGGGAAAAATTTGTCAATCTCTGGATGCATAATGGATTTGTGCGTGTCAATGAAGAGAAAATGTCCAAATCATTGGGTAATTTTTTCACTGTTCGGGAAGTATTGAAACAATATCGACCGGAAGTTATTCGTTTCTTTATTTTAACCAGTCATTATCGCAGCCCGTTGAATTATTCCGATGAACAACTGGATGAGGCACAAGCTGCCTTGACCCGGTTGTACACGGCTTTGCGCGATGTGGATGCTGAGGCCACCGAACAGTTGGACAATGAAAAGGTCGAGCGCTTCAAACAGGCGATGGATGATGATTTCAATACGCCTGTCGCCTTATCGGTATTGTTTGATTTGGCGCGGGAAATCAATAAATCACAAGAGCCGTCAGAAAAACAGGTTTTGGCCCATACGCTGAAACATTTAGCCTCGGTTCTGGGGATTTTACAAGATGACCCGGACGCTTTTCTGAAAGGAGGGCTGGATGATTCTGGTTTGACTGAACAGGCCATCGAAGAATTGATTCGGCAACGACAAGCAGCCAAGCAGGCGAAAAACTGGGCTGAAGCCGATAAGATTCGGGATCAGCTAAAAGAGCAGGGCATTGTGTTGGAAGATGCGCCGGGTGGAAAAACAACTTGGCGTCGGGAATGAAACCCTATTGGATGAATTATGAGTGAGATTAAAAAACTAAGTCTGGATGATTTTCTTGATAAATTAGCCAGTCGGGATGCAACGCCAGGAGGCGGCAGTGCGGCGGCGGTCATGGGGGCACAATCAGCCGCGTTGACCGGCATGGTGTGCAATCTGACTATCGGCAAGGCCCAATATGCCGATGTGGAAGCGGATATGCAGGAATTGTTGGAAAAGTCTGAAGACTTGCGGAAACGATTGACGGCAATGATTCAGGAAGATGTTGAGGTTTTTGGTCAGTTGATGGCCTGTTACCGCTTGCCGAAAGACAGCGAAGAAGAAAAGGCCGAGAGAAGCGCGCGCATTCAGGCGGTGTTAAAGCAAGCGACACTCGTGCCATTGGCGTGCGCCAAAGCTTGTGCTGAAGCCATCGAGTTAAGCAAGGTTGCTGCTGAAAAAGGCAGCTTAGGGGTGATAAGCGATGCCGGTGTAGCGGTTATGGCGGCTTACGCCGGGCTTAAAAGCGCCGCCTTGAATGTCTATATCAATACCGGCAGTTTAAAAGATCAAGAATTCGCTCAGCAAAAACTGAAAGAACTGGAAACGGTTTTATCGGCGGCCGATGTGCAAACCGAGGAAATTTATCAACTGGTCAAAGGTAAGCTATAAGCCAGAAAACTGTCACGGAATTTTTTACTGAAAAAGTAAACCCTAATCCCCAGATAGAAAGCTCTAAAAATGGAAAGAGCCCTGGTTGTATAATGGTTTGCGACGAAACAATCCATCACCCAATGGGTGCACCTGATGCTTATGAACATCTTACCGTATAAACTGAGCAAAACAAACGATCAACTGACCTCGCGCGCCGGTTTACTCACCATCGCGCACTTGATGCAATCGCTGCAGCTGGGTGAACATATTGATCAGGTATTCCCACTGCCCAAAAGCAATCGGGGAATCAAGCCATCGGCTTATCTTGAAACTCTGATTCTGATGCAGCATGAGGGCAGTTTTCACCTGGATGATGTGCGTCACCTCCATGACGAAAGCGCGTTGCTTTCGGTGTTGGGGATGAAACAAATGCCAAGGTCCAGTGCGCTGGGCGATTGGTTGCGATGCATGGGGCGCCAGTCAATCGCTTTCAGCGGCTGGAAAGCGGTGAACCGGCGCATTCTGGCAGCCGCTTTGCAGCGTAAAAAAAGCATTACGCTGGATATTGATGCCACCGAAATCATCGCCAATAAGCGTGGGGCGCAATGGACCTATAAGAAAAACCGCGGTTATATGCCAATGGTCGGCCATATCGCTGAGACCGGTCAGGTTGTGGCGTGCGATTTCAGGGCGGGTAATGATTCGCCAGCGAAAGAAAACCTGGAATTCATCCAACATTGCCAAGACAGTTTGCCGAAAGGTGTTCATATTAAAAAACTACGCATCGATGCGGCAGGCTATCAACAAAAAATTATCGAATACGTCGACCAACAGCACATTCAATACGGCATTCGGGCAAAAATGAGCCGGGCGGTTAAAGAACACATTGAACAGTTGAGCGAAACCAATTGGCGGCCCATGACTCACCGCAATGGCGAGGTTAGCCAAAGCCGGCAAACGTATCGCATGCTGCATTGTATCGGCGATTATGATCAGCCGTTTACCCTGGTCATTCAGCGAATCCCCCTGAAAGGTCAGGCCTCACTGGACCTGGATGATGCGGATGGTCAGGAACAACTGGAAGACAGTCGCTACATATATCGCGCCATCGCCACCAATCGGGATGATCTGTCAGACAGCGACATCATCCACTGGTACAACCAGCGCGGCGAAGACAGTGAAAACCGCATCAAGGAACTGAAACACGACTTTGGTGGCGACACGCTGCCTTGTACAGATTTTGACGCGAATGCACTTTATTTTCATATCTGCGCACTCTCCTACAACCTGTTTGCGCTGATGCGGCAACTCTTGCCGGAAAAGTTGGCGCACCATCGCGCTATCACTCTGCGCTGGCGTCTTTATGGCATCGCCGCCAAAATCACCCGAACCGCGCGTCAACTGATCATCAAGGTCAAAGACTGCCATCGATGCCTGTTTGAGCAGGTACTAACTGCACTTGGGTCGATAGAATCACCGCCGATATAGAACATAAACAATAATAAACAGCATTCACGCACGTCGTCCCCAGGACAGGTGCGCTTTTAATCCAGCGCATTCGCCGAAAATAGCGAATTCGGCTGCGATAACACGAGGATTTGACGAAAATTGAACGAATAATCGTTGCAAACATCCCGATTATCGCCCCGGCGCAGGCTGATATCAGCTTTTTTGTGGCTGAGAGCCGAGGTTGATGGGTCTATTTGGGGATTTGGGGTAAAAAATACAGTTGACGGAAAACGGCAAAATTTGTATTATAGTCGCTCTTCGCAGGGCGGCACTAGCCGCTCTCATAAGAGAAGGTTCAAAATCGGGGTATAGCGCAGTTTGGTAGCGCGCCTGCTTTGGGAGCAGGATGTCGGGGGTTCGAATCCCTCTACCCCGACCAGGTTTTGCGCTTGTAGCTCAGTTGGATAGAGCAACGGCCTTCTAAGCCGTGGGTCGCAGGTTCGAATCCTGCCAAGCGTGCCAAAAGTCATTATGGTGAGCGTAGCTCAGTTGGTAGAGCCCCGGATTGTGATTCCGGTTGTCGTGGGTTCGAGTCCCATCGTTCACCCCATTTTTCCAGCAGTCATACGCTAATCGCTTTGTTTTTCAAGGCGTTATTTGCCGGTTCTGCCAGTCGTCTTTGTAAAAAATGCTGGCCATTATCTTGTTGTCTTTATAAAAAATTTTGCTGAATTTCCACTAGCTTTGGCGTGCTAGTACCGGCTTCATGGGCGTATTGCAAGGCACGGTCAAGACGGGATTTGGCGCTGCGCCCCAGACAATAGCGGTTAGGGCAATCTTTAATACCTTCAACGACACCTTCAATTAACTGTTGTTCATTCAGTTTTTTGCCGCATAGCCAGGATAGTATCTGAATACATTCATGGGCGACTTCAAGCGCCAGGTCTCGATGCTTTTCCCATAATTCCCCAACGGTACAATTTTCCACCAATCCACAAATATTGACGGTAAGAATATAAAGGGCTTTGCGTACCAGTTCGTACAACAATTCGTCCTCGTTATTGAGTCGTTTAGCGGGAACGCCAAGCTGGTTTAAAGCGTCAATCAAAATATCCGCTTTTGGGCCATAAACAGGTGTGTACAGAATGTTGGTTAGCACCATATCCGGTTTCTTTTCAAACCAGACGACGGCTACCGTGGGCTGAGGAAGGTTGAATTGGCGCCAATGGCGAGGCAGTAACTCATTCTGGATCAGGGCCAGTTTATCTTGCCAGCAAGGTGGTATATTTTGCAGGACTTGTTCGAGTGCTTTTTCCTGAACCGCGATCAATACAAGTTCTGGGTCAGACAACTGCTGGCTAAGTTCTTCGATATTGGTTTGCCGGGTTACCGGGTAAACAGGATAGCCGCAACGTAAAAAACCACGAGCAAATTCTGCACCTAACTCTCCAATGCCTATAATGACGATGGGTTTATTCATAATTTTTATTAGCCTGACTGAGAATGAAATTGATTATATAAAACTCATCTTCACTTTGCATTTCGAATTTCGCTTAGGGAAATGTTGAACAAATCATCCTTACTAACAGCGACCGTTAAGAAAATCTGATTTGCTTACAAGATCAATAGATTACAGCTATCGATTTTGATGGCACCTCTCTGTACAGCACCATTTTGATACTACCGGATATGTTTGCATGGTTTGGATGTCGCTTCTACTTGCAACTTGTTCAATCCGACAATGAATAATGGATGCTGTACCTGTGCCGCTTCGAATCGCCGGTTTAATCAGCAATTCCTCAGTCGGTAATACCCACTTCAAGCTTTTCAAACCAATCCAGAAAGCGCTGAATATCGGTATCAAGAAATATTTGGCCGTGGTGGGGGGCCATGATCTTTATTAGAAGTTACGCATTGACAACAGATCGAAATTTTGGGATTAAATGATTCATATTTGGCATAAAGGTGTCGATAAACGAAGCCATAACATCGTTGAATAAATTCCGCTGTACGCTATAGCAATTATTAATCACGTCTGCAAAGCTCAATTTTTGTAATTGAACAAAGCCACAAATTGCAGAAAAAATATGATTATTTATTGCTCTTTTATTGCGAACCTGGAACCGCTCAATATTACACACCTGCTTTATTGCCCGATGATATTGCTCAATCTGCCAATGCCTATCATGTTGTTCGGTAAATGCTTTCTTGTCAAAAACAGCGGTTTTTTCTTCATCAGGTAGTGAACTTATGTAATGGCGAACTTGTTCTTTCAAGGTCGTCCGAAATAATTTCACATACCCAAAATTTTTGAGCCAAACCATTAAGCCGTCTTCCGGGATTTCTAATTGCCTGACTTGAACCCATGAACCTTTTTCAACAGAGACTAATCGATTACCTTCCACTGCAAAGAATAATCCTGTCTGATGATTTCTTATCAATTTAAGATTATCCCCGCAACTGTACCAGCTATCTCCTGTTACAAAACCAGGTTCTAGTCCCCAAGCTAATACTTCGGTCAGCATGTCTTGAAAATAGTCATTTTTTGTCTTTCCTTCCGCCTTATCGACCACCCGGAAATTCAGTGGTTGGTGTTTTCCTTGAATGTCTGTGTAGTACAACGTGACAAGATTGATTCCCTTGACTGCTCTATGATGTTTTCCCGACCAAAAATAACTGACAAATGCCATATATTGGCTATAAGGTTTATCAAGAACACTATCGTCAACACTCAAGGTTCCGCCCTTTAAATTCAGGCTTGCGCTGGCTTCATTGTATAAATCTCGCCCAGTGTAATGCTCCCGATTTAGAAATCGATTTACGCTATCATGTGATATTGACATGACTTCTCCTAATCGTCGACAACTAGCTTGTTTCGGCTCACTTAATAAAAAACCAATATACATGGGTAATGTACAGCAGGCTGTTGAGGGGCGTGTTATTTCTCTTATCAAGGTTTGCCTTGCATTGACTTTGGGATTTTTTAAACCCATAGTTTAACATTGCCTGTCAATGCGTAACTTCTATTTATATCCAGTTTCCGAACCCGTTCTATCCAACTATTTTTAACATGAAATGATCCATATCGAATGCGCAAGGAGTTCTCAGCCGTGAAAAGGCTGCTTATCCATATTCAATGAAGTAAGCTGGCTTAACCCGGTTGTGTTATATAACCGAATTTTATCAGCGCTCTGATCCAGCGTGGTGCATTGCGTTTGACAGCCATTTCTTCGTAGTCGATGGTCGAATCCCGGAAATACTCGCCGCGACTAATCATGAAGTAACATGTCCGCAAAAGTTTGTGAGCCAGCGCAATGATGGCGCGTTGGTGACCTCGCCTAATCGCCAGTGATGTATATTTTGCCTGGAAAACCGATCGGGTTCGGCTGGCGGCATGGGCGCATTCGCAAAGCAGGCGACACACATATGGGTTTCCTTTTCGCGTTCGTCCTGATTTGCGTTTGCCGGCAGACTCGTTGTTGCCGGGGCATATGCCCACCCATGACGCCAGCCGATCCGCACTGCCAAAGACAGTCATATCCGTTCCGATCTCAACAAGTAGCATGGCTGCTCCAATCAAATCAACACCGGGAATAGTCTGGAGCAATTGCAAAACCGTTTTCTCCTTCTCCAGTCCGGCCAGCAGTTGTGCATCAAATCTGGCTATGCGTGCTTCCAAATCCTGAATATGCTGCATCAGTTCATTCAGTACGAAGCGATGGTGCTCGCTCAACTCACCTTGCAGCGCCTCCAGTATATCGGCGCGCGGCGCTTTGAGACGATTGCTGGCCAGCTTCAACACATCATGCGCAGGCTGTCCTTCAATCAGCGCGTTAACCATGGCGCGCGCGGATTGCCCATGTACATCGCTGACCACCACGCCAAGCCGGATGCCGCCGTCGGTTAATACCTTGTGCAGTCTGTTCTTCTCAGCAGACAGCATCGACACCAACTTCTGTCGTTGACGTGAAATCAGGCGTAACTGCCGCATCTTTTCCGGTGGCACGAATGAATCGCGCAGCAGTCCGGCACGGGAAAGCATCGCCAGCCATTGCGCGTCGCCGATGTCCGTCTTGCGTCCCGGCACATTCTTCACATGCCGGGCATTGACGACCCTGGCGTAAATACCCACATGTTCCAAAGCTGCATATGGGCTTTTCCAGTAGATGCCGGTGCTTTCCATCACCACCTCATCCGGTGCGACAGACTGCACCCAATCGGCTAATGCACGTCGATCACGTTTGAATGCGCCAAACTGCCGATGCTCTGTCTGAATACCACCATCGGCCTGTTCAACCATGGCGCAGGCGGTAATCTGCTTTTGGTGAACATCCAACCCGATGACTCGCTTGTGTATTGCAGTGAGTTCCATTTCTTCCTCCTTTACTCTATGATTGAGCCTGGAAGGTGGCGGTTGCCTGGATGATCTGCCTGAGGGCGATGTAAATCGTCAACGGCCCTTTTAACATTCGCTCTTAAAGAAGCAATCCGGGGTTCGAGTCATCCATGGCAGGCTACGTTAGCAGTCGGGCTCTAAGGCTCCAAAGTAAAGCGCAGTCTTTAACCGCCATCTTCCACAAGGAACTCTACAACATTTCATCATGCGGGGTGGCAATTCTTGCGATGATCGTTAGCTTGATTACTCGGCATCCAGCGTTGATGGAAATAACGCATTTTTTCTATATGGTCGCTAAAATCTTCAACATATAACGGCGCATCGGCAGCTTGCAGAGATGTCCCGACATCACCAGAAAACAATATCTTGGCTTTTGGATCGTATAGATTAAAGTTAGCTGAAGCATGCATGTAATGAGCAGGAATAATTTGCAATTCCAAGTCATCCAGCTTGATTGAGCCTCCCTGGTCAGAAATTGGCAGATATTCAATATTTTTGCAGCCAAAATGTCGTATTGAGCTCTCCCATATTTTTGCGGCATGTAATTTCGCATTGGGTAAAGCCTGATCCCATAGTCCGAGAGATGAAATAACATCGGGATCCTGATGTGAGCTGAAAATATCGGTTATTTTTTCGATGGGAGCATGGTTTAGTACAGCGGCCAGCATGGGGGCAAAAAGTTCGCTACCACCTGGATCGACTAATAAACAGCGTGACGGGGTTTTCAACAGGTATTGGTTCGTATCGGTGATATTTTCTGCTGAATAGGTGTCTCGGCAAAGCACTATCCATTGATGATCGTCATCGTATAGTGTGCTTGTTTTCATGATGTTAGGTAAAAATCTAAGGTTGATAATGTGGTACGACAGCGTTGTACTTTTTCGTGAATGATATTGGCGGCATGTTCTACGCTTTCAGCAATCGTTTGCAGATTGCTCAGATATTCACCTGCTTGCACTAAAGTGGACCCCATTGTCCAGACAAATTATTAGAGAATTTAAGATAGAACCCTCATAACAGTCAGGCTCAATGGCTCTGGCCCATATTTTCACCCGGCGTCTGCTTGGCAGTGCCGGCATTATATTTATCCACGATTTTAGCGCCACCTCCCGTGGCGAATTGATAAACCCTGTCTGGCGTTTCATAGCCTAACGACTGATGCGGTCGTTCGCTGTTGTAAAAGGCAAAGTAGTCCGTCAACCCCGCTGACAGTGCTTGCAGGTTGCCGTATTGCTTCAAATAAACTTCTTCATATTTCACTGTGCGCCAGAGTCGTTCAACAAAGATATTGTCCAAGGCCCGTCCCCGGCCATCCATGCTGATGGTCACGCCATGCTGACTCAATACCCCGGTGAAGTCCGCGCTGGTGAACTGTGCGCCCTGGTCGGTATTAAATATCTCCGGTGTGCCATAGGTCTTGATGGCCTGCTCCAGACAATTTACGCAAAACGCGCTGTCCATGGTATTGGAAAGTTGCCATGCCAATACTTTTCGGCTGTACCAATCCATGATGGCCACCAGATAAACAAATCCTTGCGGCAGCCGGATATAGGTGATGTCGGTACTCCAAACCTGGTTGGGGCGTGTCACCTCGACGCCTCTTAACAGATAGGGATAGACTTTATGCTCAGGATGCGGCTTACTGGTGTTCGGGTCCGGCGCCATGCCGACCAGCCCCAGTATGCGCATCAGCCGCTGAACCCGTTTGCGGTTGACCTGATGGTTAAGGCCGCGTAAATACTTTGTCATACGGCGTGAGCCATAAAAAGGATGCCGGGTATATTCTTCGTCGAGCAACCGCAACAGTTGCTGATCTTCAGCAGACACCGGCTGTTGTTGGCGTTTTTTCTGTTCATGGATTACTGAGCGGGTAACGTTCAATAACTGGCATTGCCGACTTAACGCCAACTCATCTTTTTGATCCACCCAGCTTTGACGCGTGATCATAGGCTGATCCCGGACTTTTTTTTAAGCCAATCCAGTTCCATATTCAACTGCCCGATTTTGGCGTACAGACGGTCCGGATTGTCTTGCGCCTTCACCGCTTTCGGCCCGCGTTTGCCTTCAAACAGGCTTCCCGCATTGGCCAACAGTTCCTTTTTCCATTGGCTTACCTGAGATGGATGGACTTCATTCTCTTGAGCAATCTCATTGATCGTTTTGATGTTCTTAACCGCTTCCAGCGCGATTTTGGCCTTTTGCGCCCCGCTAAAGGTTTTCCGTTTTTTTTCGCTCATTTTTTGTACCTCTTTTTTCAATAGTCATAGTTTAAACTATTGTCCGGATTACGGGGTCCACTATACACAGCCTCAATGCGTGAGTTGGCGGCAATAACACGAGCACCACGCGCAGGATGCATAATTTCGGTGAGTTGAAGTTGCAGGCCTGAAATATGATCGACAATGTTTTGGCGGCAAGCTTGTCGTTGCTTTTGAATTTTTTTTTACCGGAGCCAGCAGAGATTGCTGAAATGGTGCTGATTGGTCAAGTATGATGGCTTGCTCAAACTGTTTGCAGGTATTGTTTAAAAGATTTTCCTGAATAGTTAACTGGTAAAGTAACAATGCTTGTTGGTTAATTTCATCGACCAAGGTTATTGTGTTTTTTGCCAGCTCATTGATGAAATCGGTAATGGGCTGAAAGCCCTTGGCTTTTTCGCCGGCGCGGAAAGCGATTGCTTTGGCATTTGCTGCGGCTAAAGAAATTTCTTCAGCAACCTCCATGATTACACTGAGGTCAGCAGCAATTGAGGCAATCGCTACGAAAGGTACGGGGTGAGTGGTCATGAATTTTCGTTAAACATGTAATAATCAAGGGGGATTCTGTAGTTTGTTATTGCTAATAGTTTAGTTTAAATCTAAATGTTGTTTTGTATTTGCTATAGAATCGCTGATTTATTCGCGACTCGAAGCGGCGCAAGGAAGCGCCGTCAAAATCTATGGCGACAAGCCATTGATTTTGTGAGCAAAGTGGAAATCACATGTCCTATGCAGAGTAATCATTGACTTGAAGAAATGATTGACAACGAATAAACAAAGTGTCTTTGGTAGGGTGGATTCGCCGTCAGGCAATCCAACAATTTTGAGGCTGGCGTGTTTTTTTAACGTTTTTTGGCGGTTTTCTGGCGCGAAACTGTCCTACACAAACACCCTCTCTCATGTAGCCGAGTGACTCGATTTTACAATTGCAAAGTGATAGAGGGCGGCAATTAAATTGGCTGGGAAAACGATGCCAACGAGTCGTTGTTGTTGGTCTACAATCGGTATTTGGCGGTAGCCCCGAGTTGACATTAAAGGAATCAGATCAACAATATGATCATTTTCATTTAACGTTGCTACATTGGCGGTCATGATCTGGCCCACAGCTTCCGGTTTTTTACTGCTCAGAGATGTTGTTCGTTGAATGAATTGACGAAAATGGTCACGAAAATTTTCATAAGGCGTTAATTCTATTCCTTTAAAGAAATCATGCCAGGTAACGATGCCTATAACTCTGTGGCGCTGGTCGACAACAGGGATCGCCTTGAGTTTTTTTTGATACATGGTTTTCCAGGCATCTTCGATATAATCGCCAAATTCAACGGTATCAAGCCCGGTTTGTATGATGTCATGACAATAAATATCTTTCTTTATCCGTTTGAATGCGTTCATTTCAATTTTATTGAGGATGTCACTTAAATTTTGTTGCGACATATCAATAAAGATATCCATTTCGCTCAATGCTTGTTCAATATCACTGGAAAGAACGGTAGGATTGACGTTGAGACTCTGCCCGGTGGACGTTGAACGATCCGTGGATTGTTCAGGCTCTAAAGGGGTTGGATAATTCAGTTTAAAAAGCCAGCGATTGATGAAGATGGATAATATCAACATCGCAAAAACATTGAGCGCGACCGGTTGAATGACAAATTCATAACCCATGGAGGTCATTGATGGACCGGCCATAATCGGAGCAAGGCTGGTTGTGGCACCGGGAGGGTGCAGGCAACGGAACAGGAGCATGACTAACACGGAGCCGCCCACTGCGGTTGCCGCAGCAGACGCAGTTTCATCAATATACAATGCGCAAGTCATGCCAACAATAGCGGATAAAATCTGGCCACCAGCGAAAGGCCACGGCTGTGCTAGTGGGCTGTTTGGGATAAAGAACAAAATAACCGAAGATGCTCCCATAGAGGCCACAATCATCGGGTATTCAGGGCCTAAAGCAAAAATATGGGTGATCAGAGCAATGAAAAAGATTGCGCAGAAGCAAGCAAACAAAGCATAGACTTTTGATTTGACCGTTAAATTGACGGGATCGACGGTGAGAAATTTGAACCACTTCATTTATTGTTATTATTTAGTAACTACTCAGCGTATTTTAGAAGTTACGCATTGACAGGCAATGTTAAACTATGGGTTTAAAAAATCCCAAAGTCAATGCAAGGCAAACCTTGATAAGAGAAATAACACGCCCCTCAACAGCCTGCTGTACATTACCCATGTATATTGGTTTTTTATTAAGTGAGCCGAAACAAGCTAGTTGTCGACGATTAGGAGAAGTCATGTCAATATCACATGATAGCGTAAATCGATTTCTAAATCGGGAGCATTACACTGGGCGAGATTTATACAATGAAGCCAGCGCAAGCCTGAATTTAAAGGGCGGAACCTTGAGTGTTGACGATAGTGTTCTTGATAAACCTTATAGCCAATATATGGCATATGTCAGTTATTTTTGGTCGGGAAAACATCATAGCAGTCAAGGGAATCAATCTTGTCACGTTGTACTACACAGACATTCAAGGAAAACACCAACCACTGAATTTCCGGGTGGTCGATAAGGCGGAAGGAAAGACAAAAAATGACTATTTTCAAGACATGCTGACCGAAGTATTAGCTTGGGGACTAGAACCTGGTTTTGTAACAGGAGATAGCTGGTACAGTTGCGTGGATAATCTTAAATTGATAAGAAATCATCAGACAGGATTATTCTTTGCAGTGGAAGGTAATCGATTAGTCTCTGTTGAAAAAGGTTCATGGGTTCAAGTCAGGCAATTAGAAATCCCGGAAGACGGCTTAATGGTTTGGCTCAAAAATTTTGGGTATGTGAAATTATTTCGGACGACCTTGAAAGAACAAGTTCGCCATTACATAAGTTCACTACCTGATGAAGAAAAAACCGCTGTTTTTGACAAGAAAGCATTTACCGAACAACATGATAGGCATTGGCAGATTGAGCAATATCATCGGGCAATAAAGCAGGTGTGTAATATTGAGCGGTTCCAGGTTCGCAATAAAAGAGCAATAAATAATCATATTTTTTCTGCAATTTGTGGCTTTGTTCAATTACAAAAATTGAGCTTTGCAGACGTGATTAATAATTGCTATAGCGTACAGCGGAATTTATTCAACGATGTTATGGCTTCGTTTATCGACACCTTTATGCCAAATATGAATCATTTAAACCCAAAATTTCGATCTGTTGTCAATGCGTAACTTCTAGTATTTTACCAAAAGCATCAGGTCACTGAGTAAATTCCGGTAATTTCCCCTTAAATACCAGTACCAACGCTTCAGAGGCACTGACATGATGTTTACGACAAGTGGATAGATATCCCCGAATACGGCAGAAGGTGATGGCACCCTGCTCACTCCTGAAACACCCCGATATTTTTTGCTGCACCTTGGTCATGCGGATATCATTCTCACCGAGATTATTAGTAAATGGCACATCTATTTCTCTCATAAAGCGTAAGACATCATCCGGGTAATTGATCAGCCGTTCCAGTAAGTTTCTGGATTTACTGCGCTTGAGGCGCCCACGTTTGGGTTTACCGGGCAACGGGGTTGGTGGCGGACATTCAATTTGTGCTTTCTCTAATAAATCTCGATATCGTCGTCGATAACAGGCCGCTTTTCTTGCTTCAGGCTTCCCCCCTGCATCATCGACGACCTGATTGATCTTTTTTAACAGGGTTTCCATTTCTTTGGCCCACTGCTGTCCATCCTGCTCCCGGGCACGGGTCAGTTCACGCAGATGATGCGCATTGCACAAGGCATGAGTGAAGGGGGACTTGTAGTAAGGCTTCCAGTGATCGTGGCATAAAATGCCATGAAAGTCAGGCAGGATGCCAATGACATCCATCGCTTCCTTGCCCCGTTTTACATGGGGAAAATAATGTGTCCATAAATCATTAGAAGCACAATGCAACCAGTACCTGGCGCCATTGATGTTAATGCCCGTTTCATCGGCATGTACAACAGAAGCTGCCGCCAGTCTTTGCTTGCAAATCGGCTCAAAGGATGCCAGCTTCTCAAAGGCTGGTTGATTGAAATTAACCAGCGAACCTTCACTGATGGGGATCTGTAATTGATCGGAAAAATAATCCTTGATGCGCTGGCAGGGCAATAATTGGTACTGCGAAAGATACACGGCGTGCGCCTTGAGTTGGTCACCATATTGCACGGCTTTTGTTACGCCCTCGGGAAAAGGAGCAACAAACCGACGACCTTGTTCATCGATAAGCCTTTGCGCACGATATTCCGTCACAATCCGTGAAATATCAATATCAAATACCTGCCGGGTTTCAAAGCCATCTGCCGTGTAGCTTCCGGCTGGCAAGGTACGGCGATCAATCTTGATGGAGATAACGTCATCGGGATCATCGACTTTAACCAGCGTGGTGCCAATATGCCCTTTCTGTCCACCACCTGGTTTTTTTGATCCAGCCCGTGCTTTCCTTTTACGATCAGGATCACTTGATGGCGGCCTGGAACTGTTACTGCTGTTAAGTCCGAGCCGATGCATCAGGAGCGTGACCAGCAACAACAATATCTCCAGCGAAGACCGCAGCGCCGGAGATAAATCGGCTTCATCTTCAATCAGCTGCCGGGCATGGGTAATGGCAGCCTCTACATCAATGGAATCAATCTTCAATGAAACGGCCTGTGGGTTTAAGTACAGGACTATTGTCTCATGGCTTTTGAAATACGAATTTTTGCCTCTGTGTTGCCCGTCATCGTATTTTAGAAATGCACGGCCGCAGGGCTATCGGGCATTGCTTATAAGGCAACACGCCTCAACTAACGCAGGCTAATACAGTAAACCTCTTGCGCCAGGTGTTGCCGTTAGAAAATCAAAAATAACGCTAAAATCGTGTCAAGCAGTTTTTTTACTTATTTACGCTGAGTAGTTACATCAATTTAAGATTATCCACGCAACTGTACCAGCTATCTCCTGTTACAAAACCAGGTTCTAGTCCCCAAGCTAATACTTCGGTCAGCATGTCTTGAAAATAGTCATTTTTTGTCTTTCCTTCCGCCTTATCGACCACCCGGAAATTCAGTGGTTGGTGCAGGGCCAGCGCATAAAAACTCACCCAAATATCACTTGAGCCCTGAAGTCATCGCTGAGGGCTGCCTTGAAGCGCTTGCGCTTAATGCTCAGGCGCGACGGTTCGCGCTTGAGCCAATTGAGCGCCAATTGGCGGATGATATTGAAGTTGCCCGGTGATTCGCCCTTGCGAATTCGTGACTCGTCTTCACGAAACGTGACATCCAATACCCAATGCAGGCTGTTCTCCACGCCCCAGTGGGAGCGCACAGCGTTGGCGAAGGTTTCAACACTATCGAGCGTGGTGATGTAGTAGCGACGCTCAATGGTTTGTCGTTCGCCGATCTGGCGTTCACACTCCACCATGCCAATGCCTTGAGTCCTTGCCAGCGCCGGGGCGAAGGCAAGGTGTCCAGACAATCAGCCAGGTAGTAGCGGCGCTGTTCAATCCGGCCGTGTCCGACATCGACCTGTTCGTGGTGGCCCAGTAGCGCCTGACCGTCCTCAACACCGCCATCCACCGCCACGGCAAAGTAATCCACGATCGCTTCATGCAAGGACTTCTGGTTGCCCTTGACCGCCAGGGCGTAATCAGCCCCTTTCTCGACGATCTTGCCAGCAATCTTTTCCTGGCATCCCATCGCGTCAATGGTCACGATGCAGCCTTTAATTTCCAGCATGGCCAACAGTCGGGGAATGGCGGTAATTTCATTGGACTTCTCCTGTGTTTTGACCTGACCCAGGGAGAGCCCCGTCTGGCTTGCCCAGGCGCTGACCATGTGGATCGCGCCCATCTTGTCCTCCTGATCAAAGGACCGGCGCGCCGTTTTGCCGTCAATGGCAACCACTTCCCCCTCGGTCAGTCTGGCGACACTTTGCACCCAGCGACTGAAACAGGCGCTGACTTCCTCGGCCGGCAACCGTGACATCAGGCGGGCAATGCAGTCGTGCGAGGGGATTCCGTTTTCCAACGCTATCCATTGCCGCAGCCAGTCTTGTTTCTCTTTGCCGAAGGCTTCTATGGCCTCCCGGCCTTCAGCGCCACTGACCACCGCGCAGATGGTCAGTACGATAATATCCAGCAGTTGATGACGCTTGTGGCGTTCAATTCGCGGGTCTTCCAGGCTTGAAAAGGCTTCTTGCAGGCTCAGGGACATTTTGATTCCTCATACAGTTTTGCATGAATGATACTGAACTCGCTGTTTTAATAGGATCTTTTTATGCGCTGGCCCTGGTGGTTGGTGTTTTCCTTGAATGTCTGTGTAGTACAACGTGATAAGATTGATTCCCTTGACTGCTCTATGATGTTTTCCCGATCAAAAATAACTGACATATGCCATATATTGGCTATAAGGTTTATCAAGAACACTATCGTCAACACTCAAGGTTCCGCCCTTTAAATTCAGGCTTGCGCTGGCTTCATTGTATAAATCTCGCCCAGTGTAATGCTCCCGATTTAGAAATCGATTTACGCTATCATGTGATATTGACATGACTTCTCCTAATCGTCGACAACTAGCTTGTTCCGGCTCACTTAATAAAAAACCAATATACATGGGTAATGTACAGCAGGCTGTTGAGGGGCGTGTTATTTCTCTTATCAAGGTTTGCCTTGCATTGACTTTGGGATTTTTTAAACCCATAGTTTAACATTGCCTGTCAATGCGTAACTTCTAGAGTTTTCTAAGGTTTTGGTTTGGGAGCTGGGTTTTAGTGAAGCAGTAGCTTGGGTTTTAAGCAAAAAATTCTTTGTTTTGGCGCTTGAAGGAAACTCATAGCGTGAAGTTTTGACGCGCCTACGCTGTGGAGCATGGGCGCAATAAAAAAGATGTGTAGATAGTTATGGGTTAATGGGGGAGTATTAGTGTTTAGTAGAAATTCTTTACAACATGATAGAGTGATGTCCTGGCTTCTGTAAAAAGTTGGCCAGCAAAACTTATGATTTGATAGTGTAGTTCAAGAACGAGGAGCTAAAAAAATGCCTTTTGTAAGTCTGGAAACCAATAAAAGTCTCAGTAAACAACAAAGCCACCAGTTGATGCAACGTCTTTCGCAGTTGGTGGCAGAAAAAACGGGGAAGTCAGAAGCGTACGTGATGGTAAAAGTCGAGTCAGAAAAAGAAATGCAATTTGCTGGCAAGACAGAGCCTCTTGCCTATTTTGAATGTAAAAGTATTGGCTTGACAGAAGAGCAGGCTAAAGCGTTGTCCCAGGCGCTTGCAATGGCGGTTAACGATGAATTACAAATACCTGCTGATCGGGTTTATATAGAGTTCAGCCGTTGCGAAGGCGCTTTTTGGGGCTGGAATGGTGGAACATTTGGCTAATCTGCCTGTTTTACCAGGATAGTTTTGTTCGCCAGGGAAGTGCTGAATAATATTATTCAGCACTTCCCTCAACACATTTCGTCAAAGCATGAACAAATAGGCGCAATTCACGACAGTGGTGTCATTTGAAATTGTGAGGGCGGGATTTTCTTTTTTTCCATCGGCTGATCATCACCCAGCGCCATATCAAGCGAATACCAAAATAGCCAATAACCGCGGATAAAACCCCTAAAATCAGGCAGCCGAACAGGAAAGGACCGCCAATCTCGCCCATGCTGGAAACAATACTGTCAACATTGAATTCCATTGAGCTATCGGGTAGTTCTTCACCAAGAGCAAACAAACCCAACCGATAGGCAAAATAAAACATCGGCGGCATCGTCAATGGATTGGTTACCCACACCAGTGCAACAGAAACAGGCAGATTGGCACCAACAAACAAGGCTACGATGGCGGCAATAATCATTTGACCCGGCGTCGGTATCCAGGCGACAAACAACCCAACGGCAAATGCCAAAGCAACAGAGCGGCGATTAAGATGCCACAAGTTAGGTGTATGTAATCTGTCACCTAAAAATTGCAGGTTCTTATGATGCTTGATTTTTTCCGGATCTGGAAAATGTTTTTTGATGAAATTCTTGGGCATAAACTCAACAGTGTGCTGTTTGATCTAACGATCATCGCAAGAATTGCCACCCCGCATGATGAAATGTTGTAGAGTTCCTTGTGGAAGATGGCGGTTAAAGACTGCGCTTTACTTTGGAGCCTTAGAGCCCGACTGCTAACGTAGCCTGCCATGGATGACTCGAACCCCGGATTGCTTCTTTAAGAGCGAATGTTAAAAGGGCCGTTGACGATTTACATCGCCCTCAGGCAGATCATCCAGGCAACCGCCACCTTCCAGGCTCAATCATAGAGTAAAGGAGGAAAAAATGGAACTCACTGCAATACACAAGCGAGTCATCGGGTTGGATGTTCACCAAAAGCAGATTACCGCCTGCGCCATGGTTGAACAGGCCGATGGTGGTATTCAGACAGAGCATCGGCAGTTTGGCGCATTCAAACGTGATCGGCGTGCATTAGCCGATTGGGTGCAGTCTGTCGCACCGGATGAGGTGGTGATGGAAAGCACCGGCATCTACTGGAAAAGCCCATATGCAGCTTTGGAACATGTGGGTATTTACGCCAGGGTCGTCAATGCCCGGCATGTGAAGAATGTGCCGGGACGCAAGACGGACATCGGCGACGCGCAATGGCTGGCGATGCTTTCCCGTGCCGGACTGCTGCGCGGTTCATTCGTGCCACCGGAAAAGATGCGGCAGTTACGCCTGATTTCACGTCAACGACAGAAGTTGGTGTCGATGCTGTCTGCTGAGAAGAACAGACTGCACAAGGTATTAACCGACGGCGGCATCCGGCTTGGCGTGGTGGTCAGCGATGTACATGGGCAATCCGCGCGCGCCATGGTTAACGCGCTGATTGAAGGACAGCCTGCGCATGATGTGTTGAAGCTGGCCAGCAATCGTCTCAAAGCGCCGCGCGCCGATATACTGGAGGCGCTGCAAGGTGAGTTGAGCGAGCACCATCGCTTCGTACTGAATGAACTGATGCAGCATATTCAGGATTTGGAAGCACGCATAGCCAGATTCGATGCACAACTGCTGGCCGGACTGGAGAAGGAGAAAACGGTTTTGCAATTGCTCCAGACTATTCCCGGTGTTGATTTGATTGGAGCAGCCATGCTACTTGTTGAGATCGGAACGGATATGACTGTCTTTGGCAGTGCGGATCGGCTGGCGTCATGGGTGGGCATATGCCCCGGCAACAACGAGTCTGCCGGCAAACGCAAATCAGGACGAACGCGAAAAGGAAACCCATATGTGCGTCGCCTGCTTTGCGAATGCGCCCATGCCGCCAGCCGAACCCGATCGGTTTTCCAGGCAAAATATACATCACTGGCGATTAGGCGAGGTCACCAACGCGCCATCATTGCGCTGGCTCACAAACTTTTGCGGACATGTTACTTCATGATTAGTCGCGGCGAGTATTTCCGGGATTCGACCATCGACTACGAAGAAATGGCTGTCAAACGCAATGCACCACGCTGGATCAGAGCGCTGATAAAATTCGGTTATATAACACAACCGGGTTAAGCCAGCTTACTTCATTGAATATGGATAAGCAGCCTTTTCACGGCTGAGAACTCCTTGCGCATTCGATATGGATCATTTCATGTTAAGATAATTCTAACATGTTTTGATGGAATGATAATGTTGGATTATTTAGGCGAATAAGTTGGCATGTTAATTTTTGCTTTGTTTTTTCTGTTGGGAGATTTGGCTGTTCAGCGTTTGTCTGAGTTACCCGATAGTGCTCAACTAATGACATTGCTATTGCTTGCCCTTTTTGCTGCAAAATTGCGTTGTTGGCCTGTTGTGGCATTTTGTCTGGGATTTTGCTGGACAACAATTTTTGCCCAATCCGTTTTAGAAGACAGGTTGGCGAAGGAATTAGAAGGAAAAGTTCTGATGCTTCAAGGGACAGTAGCAGATATTCCCTTACGCAGCAAAGAAAAAGTCCGCTTTGATTTTGTTCCGTTAAATGGGCAACCAGGATTGGTAAAAAAAATCCGCTTGAATTGGTATTATCCAGAAAGGACAGTCAAAGCCGGACAAATCTGGCGATTATCGGTCAAATTGAAACGCCCGCATGGTTATTTCAACCCGGGTGGATTTGATTATGAAAAGTGGTTGCTCAGCCGACGTATCGGCGCTACCGGTTATGTTAAAAATCATTCCCATCCCCAATTGATTGGGGTCTCGTCCAACTATGTTTTACGCTGGCGGCAGTGGATTGCCGAGCGAATTGACAAATCAATCCATGATGATTTGACTCGGTGCATAGTCAAAGCCTTATCGATTGGCGATCGTTCCGATATTTCATCGTTACAGTGGACGGTTTTTCGCCGTACCGGCACAGCCCATTTGATCGCTATTTCAGGCCTGCATATCGGATTGATTGCCGGAATGGTTTATTTTTTGGTTTTACGCAGTTTGTTGTGGTGGCCAAATCATCAGGTGCCAGCCAGACTTATCGCCATCGGTTTTTCTTTACTCGCGGCGGTGATGTATGCAGCATTGGCCGGATTCTCTCTACCGACCCGCCGGGCGTTGGTGATGTTGATCATTGTGGTGCTGGCGCTTGCCTGGCGACGACATGTCAGGAAATCCTATATTATTGCCTTTGCTGTCCTGGTCATTTTGTTGTTTGATCCACTAGCTGTATTGTCGGCCGGCTTCTGGCTTTCCTTTTTAGCCGTGATAGTTATTTTAATGGTAGTTTCAGGGCGAATAAAAAGGGAAGGCTTTTTGCGCTCCGCTATTGCTGTGCATGTGGTGACGGCAGTAGGATTGCTGCCCATTCTTGCTTTGTATTTTCATCAGTTTTCCATGATTGCCCCACTGGCTAATTTAATTGCTGTACCGGTTGTGACTCTCATTGTGGTTCCGTTGATTTTCTGTCTGTTGGTTTTATCTGGTTTTTGGCCTTCATTCGCCAATAATTTACTGATGATTTTGGATCAGATAGTGCAAACATTATGGAATTATCTCCATTGGCTAAGTCAGATGAATGTTGCTGTTTATGACGTCAGACAGGTGGGAGCGGTGGCGTTACTACTCGCTTTATCAGGCGTTGGCTTGTTGCTGTTACCGCGAGGAGTACCCGGTCGATACCTGGGTGCTTTTATGTTGCTGCCTATGTTTTTTTCAGCCTCTGATCGATTGCCGCCAGGGGAAGTTCGTTTGACTTTGCTGGATGTTGGTCAGGGATTGGCGATTGTGGTGGAGACGCAGAAACATGCATTATTATTTGATGCAGGAGCTCGTTACAATGAACATTCGGATAAAGGCACAATGGTGGTTTTGCCTTATCTTCACTATCGTGACATAGCCAAACTGGACAGCGTGATCGTCAGTCATGGCGACAACGACCATATTGGCGGCGTTTTTTCTGTTTTGCGGACTATGCCTTATGCAAAAGTGTTAAGTAGCGTACCGCAAAAATTAACCCTGTTCAATGCATCGTTTTGTCACACAGGTCAGCAATGGCGCTGGGACGGGGTAATATTCAAAATATTATCGCCCCCTTCAAGCTATTGGCGGGAGAGCGATAATAACCGTTCTTGTGTTCTGCTGATTAAAAGTCGTCGATTCAATTTTTTGTTACCCGGCGATATTGAAAAACCTGCGGAAGAATGGTTGTGGCGTCAATATGCGCATAAATTGGCGGTGGATGTGTTGATAGCGCCTCATCATGGCAGTAAAACCTCGTCCAGCGAAGAGTTTTTACGGCTTATCAAGCCGGAGTATGTGTTAATACCAGCCGGCTATCGGAATCGTTTTGGTTTTCCCCATGCTGAAGTTATACAACGATACCGGCAATTGGGGGTTGGCTGGTTGACGACGGCTGAAACGGGCGCAATTATCACAAGAACCGAAAATGATCGGTTGACAATTGAGCCAAGTCGAAAACTGGCCGGTCATTATTGGTTGGACTGAATATTCTGGAGTCCCTGATCTATTTGTTTGCTTTTCCAGAAGAATAGAAGATCCGCTTATCTATCTTTTTCAAACAGAATCAATTGCTTGCAAGCATATAATTTGCTGGTGTATCTCTGTGCCAGTGAAATCGCGAATAAATCAGCGTTTCGTGAATGTAATCAGAGATTTCTTGATTTTATTGAAAGGCTGATCATGTGGTTGTTTTTGTGTTAACAAATCATTATAATTGTCCGTTCTTTGAATTTGCGAGCGTGGCGGAACTGGTAGACGCGCTGGATTTAGGTTCCAGTGGGGTAGCCCGTGAGAGTTCGAGTCTCTCCGCTCGCACCATTCTCCCATGCATGACTGGTATGAATCACTGCTGGCCTGCGCTGTATGGGACGTGAAAAACTTTAGCATTTGAAACAGCTTCTATCTTATTAAAATTATTGTTTTTCTTATTCTACAGTTATCCCTTATTTATGTCTGAAAGGCATTGCGCTACACTGGCGCTTTGCGTGAAAAGGCGTGTAAGTTTTCCAGCGCCCGCAAAGCGTGGTGCGATTTCCGCTTTATTTTACAAAATCAATAGCCTGAGTCTATCGGTTTTAGCGCTACATCCGAATTGATCCGGTTTATTTCCCAACTTTTAAGTATTTGAGGTTAAAGTAATGCAAGTTTCTGTTGAAAACACATCAGAATTGACACGAAAAATGACAGTCACGATTCCTGAAGAAACCGTTCAGGAAAAGATGGAAGCACGTTTTAAAAAACTGGCGAAAGAAATTAAGCTGGATGGTTTTCGACCTGGGAAAGTGCCGGTCAGGGTAGTGAAAAAGCAATTTGCCGATCGGGTACGTGGAGAGGTGGCTGGCGATTTGATTCAATCCAGCTATTATGAAGCGCTGCAGAAAGAAGATTTGACACCCGCTGGATATCCTGAAATTGAGCCAACCGAACAAAAAGAAGGTTTGCAATATGTCGCTGAATTTGAAGTTTATCCGGAAATCAAGCTGGATGCCGTTAGTGAATTGCAAATAACCCGCTTGACCTCAGCGGTTGAAGACAAGCATGTTGATGAAATGATCGAAAAACTTCGTCAGCAAAAGAAAGAATGGCAGGAAGTCGAACGCGAATCTCAAGAAGGCGATCGCATTACCATTCATTTCTCGGGAGAATCTGAAGGTGAAAGTTTTACTGGCGGGAAAGTAGAAAATTATCCGGTGGAAATTGGCGCAGGACAAATGATCCCATGTTTTGAAGATGAGCTGAAAGGCTTGAAAGCTGGCGATGAGAAGTCATCTGAAATCACTTTTCCTGAAGACTACGGTAATGAAAAACTGGCTGGCAAAACGGCGAAATTTGATATTGAAGTGGTTAAGGTTGAAGAATTGGTCTTGCCTGAAGTCAACGAGGAATTTATCAAAGCGTATGGTATTGAAAGCGGCGACCTGGAAGAATTCCGTGCTGATGTCAAAGCCAATATGGAGCGTGAATTGGAACAGGCCTTGAAGAATAAATTCAAAACGGCAGTAATGGACGCTTTGTATGAAAAAATTGAAGTAACCTTGCCAAATGCCCTGGTCGATCAGGAAATCGAGGAAATGAAAAAGCCTTATCAGGAGAATGCCAAAAAGCAAGGACTTTCTGCCGAAGATATGGACTTGCCGCGTGATATGTTTGAAGAACAAGCCAGGCGTCGTGTCGCTTTGGGGCTGATTTTAGGCGAAATCATCAAACAAAATGATATCAAGGTGGATGATGAACGGGTTCGTTCGGTGCTGGAAGATATGGCGAGCAGCTATGAAAATCCAGAGCAGGTCATCAACTGGTACTATGAGAATCCTGAACGGTTACAGGAAGTGCAGCAAATGGCATTGGAATCCCAGACAGTCGATTGGGTCGAGCAAAAGGCGACTGTGACTGAAGAAAATACAGATTTCGATGAAGTGATGAATAAACAACAATAACCTTCGGGGCGATAAGATGTTTAGCAAACAAAATGGAATGAATGGAAATATAATGCCTCAGGCAGCCGGCGGACTGGTACCTATTGTTATCGAGCAGACTGCCCGAGGGGAGCGTTCTTTCGATATTTATTCCAGATTATTGAAAGAACGAGTGATCTTTCTGGTCGGGCCGGTTGAAGATTATATGGCGAATCTGATTGTCGCCCAGTTGTTGTTTTTGGAATCTGAAAATCCGGATAAAGATATTCATTTGTATATTAATTCTCCTGGTGGATCAGTGACTGCCGGTATGGCCATCTATGACACCATGCAATTTATCAAATGCGATGTCAGTACCATGGTGATTGGACAGGCGGCCAGTATGGGAGCATTTCTATTGGCTGGAGGAGCGGCTGGCAAGCGTTTCAGCCTGCCGAATTCCCGCGTGATGATTCATCAACCTTTGGGTGGCTTTCAGGGGCAGGCATCAGATATCGATATTCATGCGCGAGAAATTTTGTCGATACGCGACCGCTTGAATAAAATTCTGGCGCATCATACCGGACAAAGTCTAGAAAAAATCCAGCAAGATACAGACCGGGATAATTTTCTCGGTGCTGAAGAAGCCGCTGAATATGGGTTGATTGACGAAGTTTTAAAGCAACGGTAATGCTGGTGTTTGCTTGAAACTGGACTTTCCAGGCTTTCAAGCTATGCTGAACCAATATAAAATGAAGGTATCCATCAGGATATATAAAGAGGGCGTGTATGAGTATTAGTAAAAGCGGCGGCGATGGAGATGGAAAGCTGCTTTATTGTTCGTTTTGTGGCAAAAGCCAGAATGAAGTCAGAAAGCTGATTGCCGGACCATCCGTCTATGTTTGTGATGAATGTGTCGATTTATGTAATGATATTATCCGCGACGAATTAAGTGAAACTGAAATAGAATCGGCTCAAGATCACTTGCCCAAGCCCAAAGAGCTTAAAAGTGAACTGGATAATTATGTTATCGGCCAGGAGCAAGCCAAGAAAATTTTGGCGGTAGCCGTCTATAATCACTATAAACGTTTACGCAGCAATAATGCTAAAAGTGAAGTTGAACTGGCTAAAAGTAATATTCTGCTGATAGGTCCAACTGGCTCAGGAAAAACCTTATTGGCGGAAACACTGGCGCGGCTGCTGGATGTCCCGTTTTCCATTGCTGATGCAACCACGTTGACCGAAGCGGGTTATGTAGGGGAAGACGTCGAAAACATTATTCAGAAAATTCTGCAAAAATGTGATTATGATGTTGAAAAAGCAGAGACCGGGATCGTTTACATCGATGAAATCGATAAAATTACCCGCAAATCAGATAATCCATCGATTACCCGAGATGTTTCTGGTGAAGGTGTACAACAGGCACTGCTTAAATTGATTGAAGGCACGGTTGCTTCGATTCCGCCGCAAGTCGGGAGAAAGCATCCCCAGCAGGAATTTTTACAAGTCGACACCGCGAATATTCTTTTTATTGTCGGTGGTGCGTTTGCAGGTCTTGATCAGGTCATCAAAGCCCGTTCCGAAAAAGGTGGAATTGGTTTTGCGGCGGAAGTTAAATCCAAGGATGACAGTAAAAATGTAGGGGAACTTTTTGCCGAAGTGGAAGCCGAAGATTTAATCAAATATGGATTGATCCCTGAATTTGTTGGACGTTTGCCAGTTGTCACAACATTGGAAGAACTTGACGAGGAAGCATTGATTAAAATATTGACTGAACCAAAAAATGCTTTGGTCAAGCAATATCAGCATATGTTTGAAATGGGAGGGGTTGAATTGGAATTCAGGGAAGAAGCATTACGCGCGATTGCCCGGAAATCAATGGAACGCAAAACAGGCGCCCGGGGTTTGAGAACGATTGTGGAAAATGTTTTGTTGGATGTCATGTATGAGTTGCCGTCCAATAATCAAATCACCAAGGTGGTGGTTGATGAAAACGTAATCGTAGGTAAGTCCGATCCAATTTTGATTTACGAAAAAGACAGTAGAAAACAAGCCTCTGATCAATAAAATAAATTCCGGTCAGGCTTTGTTTTTTAGATCAAGGAGCTTTGCTGTCAGGCTAAGCTCCTTTTTTTTTGCTGCTTGAAAAACAATATATTAGTCTCCATATAGTATCTTAATAGTCATATTCGGCAATATATGATTTATAGTTAGGGAAACACGGCATTCAGTGTTCCCTTGCAACACAGGGATGTGTTGTCAAAATCGATAGCTGTAAGCTATCGATTTTGTGATCAAATCGGAAATCGCACAGCGCTTCCCTAAGAAACGAAGGCCGAATATAGTAGTACAGATGTCCTGAGTAGGAAAAAAGATGAATGAAGTAATACGAGAAAATGAAATAATACCGGTTTTGCCATTGCGAGATGTCGTTGTATATCCGCATATGGTTATACCGTTGTTTGTCGGTCGAGAAAAATCGATTGTTGCTTTGGATCGGGCGATGAAAGAGGATTTGCCAATTTTGTTGGTTGCCCAAAAGCAAGCCGATATCGATGATCCAAAATTTAATGATTTGTACGAGACAGGTACATTGGCGAATATTTTACAATTGCTTAAACTGCCTGATGGTACAGTCAAGGTATTGGTAGAAGGCAGCGAGCGTTGTCGGGTTGAGCAATATCTTGAGGAAGATGGCTTCATTGCGGCTAATGTTTCTTCAATTGATGAAAAACAATCGGCCTCTTCGGCAGAAGCCGAAGTACTGCAACGAACCGCAGTGAGTTCTTTTGACCAATATGTCAAATTAAATAACAAGATTCCGCCAGAGGTGTTGAATTCCTTGGCGGGAATCGAAAGTCTTGGTCGTTTGGCTGATACCATTGCGGCGCATATGACCTTGAAAGTCGAAGAAAAGCAAAATATCCTTGAAATGGAAGATGCGGTTCAGCGGCTTGAAGCTTTGATCAGTCAAATGGAAAGTGAAGTTGATTTGCTGGAAATGGAAAAACGCATCCGAGGCCGGGTGAAAAAGCAGATGGAAAAAAACCAGCGTGAGTATTATCTGAACGAGCAGATGAAAGCGATACAGAAAGAGCTGGGTGAAATGGATGATGGCAGCAATGAAATCGATGAGCTTGAAAAGAAAATTGCCGCTGCGGGAATGAGTAAAGAAGCGCGAGAAAAAGCCGAAGCCGAGCTGAACAAGCTGAAAATGATGTCGCCAATGTCTGCTGAAGCCACGGTGGTACGTAACTATATCGACTGGATGATCAGCGTGCCCTGGAAAAAGAAAACCAAGGTCAGACACGATTTGAAACTGGCTGAGCAGGTGCTGGAAGAAGAGCATTATGGCCTGGAGAAAGTCAAAGAGCGGATTCTGGAATATCTGGCCGTTCAACAGCGGGTAAAACAGCTGAAAGGACCAATTCTTTGTCTGGTTGGACCTCCTGGTGTGGGTAAAACCTCTTTAGGAAAATCCATTGCGCGGGCAACCAACCGTAAATACGTCAGAATGGCCTTGGGTGGAGTTCGTGACGAAGCTGAAATTCGTGGCCACAGACGAACCTATATTGGTTCTATGCCAGGTAAAATTTTACAAAATCTGGCCAAAGTCAAAACCCGTAATCCGATGTTTTTGCTGGATGAGATTGATAAAATGGCGGCCGATTTTCGTGGTGACCCGGCATCCGCTTTGTTAGAAGTGCTGGATCCGGAGCAAAATCATACATTTGCCGACCATTATCTGGAAGTTGATTTTGATTTGTCAGATGTGATGTTTGTCGCGACAGCGAATACCTTGAATATCCCACCTGCATTGATGGATCGTATGGAGATTATTCGTCTGGCCGGTTATACCGAAGACGAAAAAATCAATATCGTCATGCGCTTTCTGATTCCAAAACAGGTCAAGAACAATGGTTTGAAAGATTCTGAAATCGAAATCAGAGAAGATGCAGTACGTGATATTATCCGTTATTACACGCGTGAAGCCGGTGTTCGGGGCTTGGAGCGTGAGATTTCCAAGATTTGCCGCAAGGTGGTGAAAAATCTGTTATTGAAGAAACAGGCTGAAAAAGAGGTCATTACCTCTGAAAATCTGGATAAATACCTTGGTGTCAGACGCTTCAGTTACGGTGTGGCGGAAGACAAAGATCAAATAGGTCAAGTCACATGTTTGGCCTGGACAGAGGTCGGTGGTGAATTGCTAACGATTGAAGCGGCAGTTATGCCGGGTAAAGGTAAGCAGCAAGCGACGGGTAAACTGGGTGATGTGATGAAAGAATCCATCGAGGCGGCCATAACGGTCGTTAGAAGTCGATCACAAGTGTTGGGAATTGACCCCAGCATGTTTCAGGAAAATGATTTGCATATTCATGTTCCAGAAGGAGCGACACCAAAAGATGGGCCTAGTGCAGGCATAGGTATGTGTACTGCAATTGTTTCCGCGTTGACCAAGATCCCTGTACGCGCCAATGTGGCGATGACGGGGGAAATTACTCTGCGAGGTGAAGTGTTGCCAATCGGTGGCTTGAAAGAAAAGCTGTTGGCCGCTCATCGAGGGGGTATTACGACGGTATTGATTCCAGCTGAAAATGAAAAGGATTTGGCTGAAATTCCTGAAAATATCAAGAAAACTCTGGATATCAGGCCTGTTCATTGGATTGATGAAGTTTTGGAGGTTGCATTGCAACAATTGCCAAAGCCAGATGCAAAAAAAGGCAATAAGGCTTCGACAAAAAAGGACAAAAATAAGACGCAGACAATTATTGCCCATTGATCCATGTGCTAAGGAAGTGCTGACAGTAGCGAATATTTGTTCAGCGTTTCCTTAAGGAGGTGCTGATTAAACCCTTGCGATTTGAGATAATACCAGTAAAACCAAGTTCAATCAGGATAACGCCTGATGACTTACCAAGCCAGTTTTGCCGACCTTGAATACAGTGTTAAAAAGCGATTGACTCGTCGCGAACGTTTCCTCAATGAAATGGAAAAAACGGTTCCCTGGAATGACTTGCTTGCTGTTATTGAACCCTATTATCCAACGTCGGGTCGTCGAGGTCGTCAACCGATGCCATTATCTGCAATGTTCCGTATTCATTGTATGCAAAACTGGTTCAGTTTCTCTGACCGGCAGATGGAAGATGCTTTGTATGAGATAGAGAGTGTCAGGCGATTTGCAGGATTTAACAGTGTTGCAAAAAATCTGCCGGATGAAACGACTATTCTCAACTTCAGACATTTACTCGAAGCGCACAAACTCACCGAAAAACTTCTGACAGCGATCAATCAACATCTTGAGCAGCAAGGACTGATGGTTTCCCAAGGCACAATGGTAGACGCTACCATTATTCATGCACCAAGCTCCACCAAAAACAAAGACAAGGCGCGGGATCCGGATATGCATCAAACCCGCAAAGGCAACCAATGGTACTTTGGTATGAAAGTCCATGTGGGTGCGGATGTAAACTCGGGAGCCGTTCACAGTGTCACGACAACGGCCGCCAATGTTGCCGACATTATCGAACTGCCCAATTTGCTGCGCGACAGTGACCGGGTGATATTTGCAGATGCGGGGTACACCAGCGATGAATACAAACAGGGAGCCCGATACTTGGGAATACGTTGGTGCGTCAATGATAACGCAAACCCGGCCGAAACCAGTCTTCACGCCAGAAGAAACGTAATCGGAAACAATCATCTGTCCGAGCCAGGGTGGAGCATGTGTTTCGGGTTATGAAGCGTCAGTTTGGTTTTACCAAAACGCGCTATCGTGGATTGGAGAAAAATACTTCACAGGTGAATATGTTGATTGGACTGACCAATCTTTATCTTTTACGAAAACCGTTAATGGCCAATTGAGGCCCTCGTGCGCCTGGCGTTTATCCAAAAACGGGTAAAACGCTAAAAATGAGGCAAAAATGGGGATAAAAAGCCCATATTATGTACAAAAAGATGCTTGGCAATATTTCATTATCAAAAGTGGGAATTGTTCAGCGTTTCCTTAAATAAGACTCTCATATAGGGCGTACAGTGAATTCTGTACGCCCTTTTTATTCCTTTCTGTTTGATATAAGTCAAATATTTTGTTCAAGCCCCAAGATTTTAAGCGCTATAGCCTAAAAAAACTGGGCTTCAGAGGTTTTTATTCTTGACACAAGTTTGCACCAGTTGATATAAATGTCGCTGATTCTTGTAAATGATTTCAGGCATGATGGCTCTGCCTTCTCTACGGGAAACGCTGAACAAATCATCGATGATTTGTCAGTAACCCGTAATGTGGAAATGCGATTTCCGCTTTGCTTACAAAATCAATGGCTTGTGGCCATTGATTTTGGCGACGCATCCATGCGCCGCTTCGAATCGTGAATGAATCAGCGATTCTTTAGTGGGGGAGAGGAGTTTATTTTGTTGGCAGATACAGAGTTTAATCAGGTGGGTAATGTATTGCTGCATATACGTTATAGTGGACCCCGTAATCCGGACAATAGTTTAAACTATGACTATTGAAAAAAGAGGTACAAAAAATGAGCGAAAAAAAACGGAAAACCTTTAGCGGGGCGCAAAAGGCCAAAATCGCGCTGGAAGCGGTTAAGAACATCAAAACGATCAATGAGATTGCTCAAGAGAATGAAGTCCATCCATCTCAGGTAAGCCAATGGAAGAAGGAACTGTTGGCCAATGCGGGAAGCCTGTTTGAAGGCAAACGCGGGCCGAAAGCGGTGAAGGCGCAAGACAATCCGGACCGTCTGTACGCCAAAATCGGGCAGTTGAATATGGAACTGGATTGGCTTAAAAAAAAAGTCCGGGATCAGCCTATGATCACGCGTCAAAGCTGGGTGGATCAAAAAGATGAGTTGGCGTTAAGTCGGCAATGCCAGTTATTGAACGTTACCCGCTCAGTAATCCATGAACAGAAAAAACGCCAACAACAGCCGGTGTCTGCTGAAGATCAGCAACTGTTGCGGTTGCTCGACGAAGAATATACCCGGCATCCTTTTTATGGCTCACGCCGTATGACAAAGTATTTACGCGGCCTTAACCATCAGGTCAACCGCAAACGGGTTCAGCGGCTGATGCGCATACCGGGGCTGGTCGGCATGGCGCCGGACCCGAACACCAGTAAGCCGCATCCTGAGCATAAAGTCTATCCCTATCTGTTAAGAGGCGTCGAGGTGACACGCCCCAACCAGGTTTGGAGTACCGACATCACCTATATCCGACTGCCGCAAGGATTTGTTTATCTGGTGGCCATCATGGATTGGTACAGCCGAAAAGTATTGGCATGGCAACTTTCCAATACCATGGACAGCGCGTTTTGCGTAAATTGTCTGGAGCAGGCCATCAAGACCTATGGCACACCGGAGATATTTAATACCGACCAGGGCGCACAGTTCACCAGCGCGGACTTCACCGGGGTATTGAGTCAGCATGGCGTGACCATCAGCATGGATGGCCGGGGACGGGCCCTGGACAATATCTTTGTTGAACGACTCTGGCGCACAGTGAAATATGAAGAAGTTTATTTGAAGCAATACGGCAACCTGCAAGCACTGTCAGCGGGGTTGACGGACTACTTTGCCTTTTACAACAGCGAACGACCGCATCAGTCGTTAGGCTATGAAACGCCAGACAGGGTTTATCAATTCGCCACGGGAGGTGGCGCTAAAATCGTGGATAAATATAATGCCGGCACTGCCAAGCAGACGCCGGGTGAAAATATGGGCCAGAGCCATTGAGCCTGACTGTTATGAGGGTTCTATCTTAAATTCTCTAATAATTTGTCTGGACAATGGGGTCCACTTTACGTACTCAACCATGATGAAAAGAAGTTTTGCACATTTGCTGCTCACAGATTCAATATCCAGACATATACAATCCGGGCAATAATTACACTAACCATCCTAAGGGGAAATAAATGAATAAATCGGAACTTATTGATGCAATCGCAGATTCAGCTGAATTAACCAAAGCAGACGCTGGTCGTGCATTAGACGGTTTTCTTGAGGCGGTCACCAATGCTTTAAAAGCAGGCGATTCAGTTGCATTGGTTGGCTTTGGCACTTTTTCCGTTAAAGAACGGGCGGAAAGAAAAGGGCGTAATCCACAAACGGGTGAAGAAATTACTATCAAGGCAGCAAGAATTCCTTCTTTTAAAGCTGGTAAATCATTAAAAGATGCTGTAAACTAGCCGCTCTTAAGTCGGGTGCTTAGCTCAGCTGGGAGAGCATCGCCCTTACAAGGCGAGGGTCGGGGGTTCGATCCCCTCAGCACCCACCAAAGACTTTGGAGCGGTAGTTCAGTTGGTTAGAATACCGGCCTGTCACGCCGGGGGTCGCGGGTTCGAGTCCCGTCCGCTCCGCCAGACGAGAAACCCCGGACCAAATGGTTCGAGGTTTTTTTTTGTATCGAGATTGATAAAAAATAGTGCTTGATGAGTTCAGCTTGATAGTGGATTACTAAGAAGACGCTGAATAATTCATACATGATTTGTTCAGCGCTTCGCTAAGTTTAATCAATGATTTTTTACAGTATAAGGATGTGCTGACCAATTCAATGGCGCCATGGCTGATTGAATTTGAAAATAATAATGGTGGTGGTTTTGTTTGCTTATTATTCATGGAAGGGTAGTGAGTTTTTTCGTAAAACCAAGACTTATATTGTAGGAAAAAATAAATGCTGTCGAAAATAAGAGAAAAATCGCAAGGTGTTTTTGCATGGGTTATTTTGTTACTTATTTGTGTGCCTTTTGCACTTTGGGGTATACAGAATTATCTGGGTGGCGGAAGTGAACAGCCGGTTGTGGTTGTAGGCGATAAAGAACTTTTTGAACGGGATATCAACAATGCCTATGCTCAATATGCACAGTCATTGGCAGGGATGAATTTTGATGAAGCCGTAATCAAAAAACAAGCCGTTGAAAAACTGATCAATGATGAAGTCTTATGGCAGTATGTCCAGGAACTGGGGTTGGTGATCACCAATCAGACGGCACGGGAATTTATTCAATCATTGGAGTTTTTGCAGACTGACGGCAAGTTTGACAAAACAAAATATAAATCTCTGCTGGCTTCTCAACGCTTGACTCCGGCTGGATTTACCGCACGGATCAGGAAAGCGCTGGCTATGGAGCAAATGCAAAAAACGGTCATGGACAGTAGTTTTGCCACTAAAGCGGATGTTGAGCGTTTTTTCGCCATACAGAATCAGACCCGTGATATCGAATATGTGAAAATTCCATTGCCTACAGAGGTAGCCGAGCCTTCTGAACAAGAGCATCTGGCTTACTATGAACAGCATAAAGAACAGTTTCAAATTCCAGAACAAGTCAAAATAGAGTATGTTGAATTAAATTTGGCGCAATTAGCTGATCAAATTAAAGTCAGCGATGATGAGCTGAAAAACTACTACGAAGAACATAAAGCTCAATATACAACGCCGGAACGTCGCCGCATCAGTCACATATTGTTTAAATTCAATAAAGATGCTTCACAGGACAAAAAAGCCCTGGAACGCGCTTTAAAAGCAAAAGCCGCGTTAAAAAACAAAGACTTTTCCACGCTGGCCGCTGAAGTCTCCGATGATAAATTAACTGCCAAGAAAGGTGGTGATTTAGGTTTTTTCACTGTCGGCGTGATGGATAAGGCTTTTGAAGATGCGGCTAAATCCTTGCAAGAAGGCGAAGTATCTGAGCCAGTAAAATCGGCATTTGGTTATCATTTGATTAAAGTGACCAAACTGGTTCCTGAACAAGTCAAGTCATTTGAACAAGTGAAAACGGAACTGGCGGCAAATGTTAAAAAAGAACGTGCTGAAAGTCGTTTTTATGAGTTAGGCGAGTTGATGGCTGAAGTCAGCTATGAAAATCCTGATAATTTGTTGCCAGTGGCTGAAGCTATTGATGCAAATGTTAAAACCAGCGACTGGTTTACGCAGCGAAAAGGACAAGGTATTGCTGCAGAAGAGGCGGTACGCAGTGCGGCATTTTCTGAAGAGGTATTGATGGGCAATAATAGCGAACCAATAGAGTTAGGTAACGATCGGCTTGTCGTTCTGCGCGTTTTAGAGCATAAACCGGCGCAACCAAAGCCATTTGAAACAGTTAAGGTTGAGATCGTAAGACAACTCAAACATCAAGCCGCGATAAAATCTGCTGAAAATTTAGCCCAGGAAATTAAAAAAGCCTTGTTGAAAGGCGAAAAGTTAGCGGATCTTGCTAAAAAACATAATTTGGATGTTAGTCAGGTTAAAGCACTGGATAGAGTTGATACGAAACTGAGTTTACCGATTAAACAGGCTGTTTTCAGAGCGGCAAAGCCAGTGGCAGACAAACCAACCATTATTGTCACGTCTGATGTGGATGGCTCTCAAGTTGTGATTAGTTTAGAGAAAGTGAGTGCTGGTACGCTTAGCGAGCAAGATAAATTGAAAATCAAACTTGCAATGCGCAATATCGCTAAGGCATATGGTCAGACAGAATATGGGGCATTTTTGCAAGCCTTGCGGGACCGTATTGAGGTTAAATTTCGTAAACCTATTGAATAAACGCACTGTCATTGAGTAAAAAAGGGAGCATTAGCTCCCTTTTTTTTGCCCGTTTTTCACCGTTTTATCCATTAGTGCAGCACTAGCTAATCATCAAAAATAGTCTACACTTTTAAGTAAATGCTGACAAAGTCAATAGCTTGATGCTATCGGTCTTATCGACACATCAGTGTGTCGCATGGAATCGTGAATAATTCAGCGATTCCTTAAAAGTGTTTATCATTTATTTTGATGCTATCGGAGGAGAAAATAGTGGCAATCATTCTTGCGGTTGATGATTCGGCTTCCATGTGTCAATGGCCAAAATAACTGAGCCAGTTTCGGCCATTAAAAGTGCGCCACTTTTCAGGTAAAAAATCAGTTATTCAGTTTGGATCTCAGTCGATAGCTTTCCCCTCCCGGCATAAAAATATGTGAATGATGAATCAGTCGGTCGACAATCGGCACGGCGATATTGTCATCGATGAAAAATTCTCCCCAGTTGGTGAATTCCTTGTTGGTGGTCAGAATGATCGAGCGGTATTCATACAGCGTGTTAATCAGTTGAAACAGGTTGTGCATCCCCTGTTTGTTCAACGGTAAATAGCCCGGTTCATCGATGATCAAAACGTCGAATTTGGCCAACTGGTTGATTTTCTTTTTCAGCTCACCTTTGAGTTCGGCAATCTCCAGCATTTCAATCAGTCCCGGCGCGGTATTGAAGCTGACCTTGTAGCCGGCCTCAATCGCCTTCAGGCCGATACCGATGGACAGGTGGGTTTTACCGACCCCGGGCGGGCCAATGAAGACGATGTTTTCGCGGTTGTCGATGAAACCAAAGTCCAGCAGGCTGTTGATTTCCCGTTTGCTGATGGTGGTCTGTACGCGGTAGTCGAACTCATCCAGGCTTTTTTGCACGGGAAATCCGGCGCGTTTGCGGTTTTGCTCGATGCGTTTTTGGTTGCGCTGTTGTCGCTCCAAGTCCACCAGGCTTTCGGCAAAGTGCAGGCAGGAGCTTTCGTTGGCTTCTGCCTGACTGAGCAGGGTGACCAGTTGTTCGGCAATGCCCGCCAGGCACAGACTGCGGTATTTTCCGGCAACGCTGTCAATGGATGACATGGCTCACCTCCTGACCAGTCGACTGGCCATTCAGGACGCGATAGCGTTCCAGTTGGGTGGGCGCTTTCTGGCGCGTAGTTGTTATCTGTGCAGTGGCCTTCTCATGGGTACTTCGCGCTGGGTGGTGTTGCCAGGCGTCCAGACAATCCTTGAAAGCTGTTGCGGTGAGCTGTGTTCGATCCAGGATACGCATCAGTACTTCATCGCTCACCGGGCCGTATTGTGACGTCCATTGCTTGAGGATCTGTTTGACGCCCGGTAACTGGTCTTTGTCGATTTTCGGCGAGGTGGCTTTCAGTAATGCACACAATGCCTGACTGGCGTCAGCCCCTTTTCCCGGCAGTTCCTGGATGTCCTGTTCCAGTTGCTGGATATATTGACCTTTATCACGATAATGATCGGTGTTCTTGATGATCTGGCCTTTTTCCAGGCGCAGGGTATGTTCGGCAATCTTCTGGCCGGTCGAGAGGTCAGCGATCCGTAATTGACCGTGTTCGACTTTTACCGCCACCTGCGCCCTTTGATAAGCCATGGGCACTGAGTATTTGTTTCCCTGCCAGGCTATCAGGCCGGTTTTGTCCACTTTGCGGGTGATCACGGACTGAGTGCGCTGATCGCTGAGGCAGGAGGGTGTCAGGTACGGCAGCATCCTGTCCTGTTCTTCGTTTCGATAGTGCATGGCCGGCTGTTGACCGGTGCTGCCATGAACACGCTGGTTGGCAATCGTGTCCAGCCAGTCGGACAGATACCTTTCCAGCCCAGACCAGTCCGTAAAGGTTTCCCCATAGAGACCGTTTTGCCTGACGTATTTGACCCCGGCTTCAACCTTGCCTTTACTTTCCGGGTCATAGCCCTCGCAGGCACGGATACGGAAGCCGGCCGCTGTGGCGTACTGATGAAAACGTTGATTGAGCTCCAGCTCCCGAAACACTTCACTGATCACCACCAGTTTGGTTTGATCATAAACACATTCAGCTGGCATGCCGCCGAAATAGCGAAATGCCGCATCGTGCTGCTGAATCAGAGTTTCCGTATCAATGGGCCGGTCGGATACAGATACATACATCAGCCTGGAACAAGACAGCACAAACACCATGAAATACACTGTAGTTTCCACACCGCCAATCATGACACCACGCAACTCGCCGCCATCGACCTGACACTATTCGCCCGGCACCATGTCCAGTACCGGTTCATAATAGCGCTGCTGCTTGACGCTGATTTCCTGCTTCAACGCTTGAATGTAGCGGCGTACCGAACGGTCGGAAACCGCCAGCATCTCCTCTTTGGCTTTCAATTTGCGCAGCGCCTTGACCGCCGACAAGCCCGGCCAGGTCTGCAGCAGATGGATAATAAACTCACGGTAGTCATCCAGTTTTTTACCACGCTCTGTGGTTGCCTGTAAGGCCGTAATTTCAGCCTCTGTCAGTTTCAGGTACTTCGAGACTGTATGCCGGGAAATACCCGGTTGTCTGGCAATCTTGCGCATCGATAAGCCATTGCCTTCGTTGTATAACGCTTTGATTTGATGAATCACGTTCCACTCCTTCACAGGACTCCCTGAAAAAATTCAGGGACTCTCTCAGATTTATTTCAATAAATAAAGTCTGAAAAAGTGGCTCACTTTTGTTGGCCAGTTTTGGTCTGTTTTAATTGGCCATTAACACCATGAGACAAATGGTGAGTTTCACGCTAACGATCATCGCAAGAATTGCCACCCCGCATGATGAAATGTTGTAGAGTTCCTTGTGGAAGATGGCGGTTAAAGACTGCGCTTTACTTTGGAGCCTTAGAGCCCGACTGCTAACGTAGCCTGCCATGGATGACTCGAACCCCGGATTGCTTCTTTAAGAGCGAATGTTAAAAGGGCCGTTGACGATTTACATCGCCCTCAGGCAGATCATCCAGGCAACCGCCACCTTCCAGGCTCAATCATAGAGTAAAGGAGGAAAAAATGGAACTCACTGCAATACACAAGCGAGTCATCGGGTTGGATGTTCACCAAAAGCAGATTACCGCCTGCGCCATGGTTGAACAGGCCGAGGGTGGTATTCAGACAGAGCATCGGCAGTTTGGCGCATTCAAACGTGATCGACGTGCATTAGCCGATTGGGTGCAGTCTGTCGCACCGGATGAGGTGGTGATGGAACGCACCGGCATCTACTGGAAAAGCCCATATGCAGCTTTGGAACATGTGGGTATTTACGCCAGGGTCGTCAATGCCCGGCATGTGAAGAATGTGCCGGGACGCAAGACGGACATCGGCGACGCGCAATGGCTGGCGATGCTTTCCCGTGCCGGACTGCTGCGCGGTTCATTCGTGCCACCGGAAAAGATGCGGCAGTTACGCCTGATTTCACGTCAACGACAGAAGTTGGTGTCGATGCTGTCTGCTGAGAAGAACAGACTGCACAAGGTATTAACCGACGGCGGCATCCGGCTTGGCGTGGTGGTCAGCGATGTACATGGGCAATCCGCGCGCGCCATGGTTAACGCGCTGATTGAAGGACAGCCTGCGCATGATGTGTTGAAGCTGGCCAGCAATCGTCTCAAAGCGCCGCGCGCCGATATACTGGAGGCGCTGCAAGGTGAGTTGAGCGAGCACCATCGCTTCGTACTGAATGAACTGATGCAGCATATTCAGGATTTGGAAGCACGCATAGCCAGATTTGATGCACAACTGCTGGCCGGACTGGAGAAGGAGAAAACGGTTTTGCAATTGCTCCAGACTATTCCCGGTGTTGATTTGATTGGAGCAGCCATGCTACTTGTTGAGATCGGAACGGATATGACTGTCTTTGGCAGTGCGGATCGGCTGGCGTCATGGGTGGGCATATGCCCCGGCAACAACGAGTCTGCCGGCAAACGCAAATCAGGACGAACGCGAAAAGGAAACCCATATGTGCGTCGCCTGCTTTGCGAATGCGCCCATGCCGCCAGCCGAACCCGATCGGTTTTCCAGGCAAAATATACATCACTGGCGATTAGGCGAGGTCACCAACGCGCCATCATTGCGCTGGCTCACAAACTTTTGCGGACATGTTACTTCATGATTAGTCGCGGCGAGTATTTCCGGGATTCGACCATCGACTACGAAGAAATGGCTGTCAAACGCAATGCACCACGCTGGATCAGAGCGCTGATAAAATTCGGTTATATAACACAACCGGGGTAAGCCAGCTTACTTCATTGAATATGGATAAGCAGCCTTTTCACGGCTGAGAACTCCTTGCGCATTCGATATGGATCATTTCATGTTAAAAACGGCAGGGCATTCGGTGGTTGAGGCGGTTGACGGAGTGGATGCATTGAAGAAGGCAAAAGTACAAAAGTTTGACTGTGTTTTAACCGATGTCAATATGCCGCAAATGGATGGCATTGAATTAATCAAAGAACTTCGAGGATTAACGGAATATCAGTTTACGCCATTATTAATGTTAACCACCGAATCATGGGTGGAAAAAAAACAGCAGGGCAAGGCAGCTGGAGCAACCGGCTGGATTGTCAAACCCTTTAAGCCAGAACAATTATTGAAAACTATCGATAAAGTGATTGGTTAAAAAGCCGTGTTGATGATTCTGAATTTGAAAAGTACCTTGGCATGTCAATAGATTTAGCCCAGTTCCAGCAGCTTTTTTTTGAAGAAAGCTATGAAGGGGTCGATAGCATAGAAGCAGGGTTATTAAGCTTGGACTCTGGTGAAGCCGAGCAAGAGACCATCAATATCATCTTCAGGGCGGCACATTCCATTAAAGGCGGCAGCGGTACTTTTGGTTTTACCGAATTGTCCGATTTTACCCATTTGATGGAAACCTTGCTGGATGAAATGCGCGATGGGCGGCGTCAGGTCACTGAAACGGCTGTCAAAGTTTTGTTGACAGCGGTTGATTGCCTGCGGGAACTGCTGACGGCGTTGGATCAGCAACAAAACATCGATGAGCGGAAACTGGCTGAATGCAAGCACTTATTATTGCAGGAATTGAGCGGGGATCATGCGTCAGATACGGGGGTGGCCGATCACACAGATAATGACCAAGGCAGTGATAAAAGCGAACAGCGGGTTTGGGAAATCACCTTCAAACCACATGCCAGTATGTTACAAACAGGGAATGATCCCGTCAGGATTTTTCGTGAATTAAAAAGCCTGGGTGAACTCGACTGTCAGCTGGATAGCGCCACTATCCCTGATTTTCATGATCTGCAGCCGACCCGCAGTTATTTGTCCTGGCGAATGTCGCTTGTCAGTGATTGCAGTTTGGCGGATATCGAAGAAGTTTTCGAATGGGTGGAAGATGAATGTGATCTGACTATCAATCAGCCTGCAGGACAGGATGCCTGCGAGGTTCAAGCTGAATCAAACAAGCCAGCGCAAACATCATCAAAAACAAGCCTTCCCCAGAAAGCCAAACCGCCAGCAATAACCCAACAGGTTCAGTCAGGTTCGTCTAAAAGTTCTGCCTCTATTCGTGTGGATATTCAGAAAATAGACAAGCTGATTAACATGGTCGGAGAGTTGGTTATTACGCAGTCAATGTTGAGATTGTTAGGTGAAGATTTTGATATAAGCAAAAGAGACCAGCTCAATAATGGCTTGTCGCAAATGGAACGCCATACCCGTGAGTTACAGGAAAGCGTATTAAACATCCGGATGATGCCGATCAGTTTCATTTTTAGTCGTTTTCCGCGTCTGGTTCATGACATCAGCGAAAAATTAGGTAAAAAAATTGAACTGCAATTGAGCGGCGAGCATACCGAAGTTGATAAAACGGTCGTGGAAATGTTGACAGACCCTTTGGTGCATTTAGTCAGAAACAGTCTGGATCACGGTATCGAAATGCCTGATGAAAGACTGGCGGCGGGAAAACCTGAAACTGGCATCATTACTCTCAATGCCTTCCAACGAAATGACAATATCATCGTTGAAATAAAAGACGATGGACGCGGTCTCGATAAGGATCGTCTCGTAGCTAAAGCGATTGAAAAGGGATTGATCAGCGCCGATTCAGTTTTGACGGAACAACAGATTTTTGAGTTGATTTTCATGCCCGGGTTTTCCGCCGCGGATACTTTGACGGATATTTCCGGCCGTGGCGTCGGCATGGATGTCGTCCGGCAAAACATCCAGCAATTGGGCGGGGAAATTCAAATCCATTCTGAGGCGGGAAAAGGGACAGATATCTCGATCTATCTGCCATTGACGCTGGCTATCGTCGATGGGCAATCGATAGCGGTCGGGGATGAGCATTATATTCTGCCATTGGGGGCGGTTATTGAAACCAGTCAGGTTGACAATGCCCAAATCAATCGGCTGGCGGGAGGCGGGGAAACCATCGAAATGCAAGGTGAATTTATCCTGGTTATCCGCTTACATCAAATTTTTGATATTCCAAATGCGAAGGCGAAAGATTTAACGGAAGGACTGATTGTGGTGGTTGAAGGGCAAGGCGTTAAATGTGGTTTGTTTATCGACCGACTATTAGGGCAGCAACAGGCGGTAATCAAGTCTTTGGAAAATAATTATCGCAAGGTTGAAGGGATTTCCGCAGCAACCATTTTGGGTGATGGTTCTGTGGCGCTGATTTTGGATATACCGGGTTTACTCCGGCTGGCGCAGAACATTGCTCATGAATGAAGTATTGACAGACACTATGGCTGAAGCAAGCGACCAGGAATATCAGATGCAGTTTCTGGGATTTTGTGTGGGTGGTGAAGAATATGGGGTCGATATTCTCCGCGTTCAGGAAATTCGTAGCTGGGAACCGGTTACCCGGATTCCCAATACGGTGTCTTACGAAATAGGGGGGATCAATTTACGCGGCGCAATCGTGCCCATCATTGACTTACGAGAAAAATTTGGCTTGTCGCAGTTTAATTACACGCCAACGACAGTCGTGATTGTTCTTCAAGTGGGGCACCGAAAAATGGGCATTGTGGTTGATTCAGTATCCAATGTTATTGAAGTGGATAAACAAGATATTCAAGCGGCGCCAGCGGTTGGTTCAAAAGTAAAGGTTGAATATATCAGTGGATTGATATCGGTGAATCAGCGCATGGTTGTTTTATTGAACACGGACACCTTGTTGGCGCTGGAAGCACTGTATGAAAAGATCAGACAAAAGCAGGTTCGTTTCAACGCATCAGGATGGAAAGACAAGTTCAATTTCTACAAAAAAATGAGTCTCTTACAGAAAATGGGATTGGCGGGACTGACGTTAATTTTACCGGCTCTGCTGCTGATGTATTTTTTATACACGGAAAGACAGCATGATATTGGATTTGCAGAAAAAGAAATTCTAGGGGTGACTTACTTACAGCCAGTCAAGTCGTTACAGGTGGCTTTGATTAAACATGCGGGGCAGCGGCTTGGAGTTTTAGAGAGCAGCCAGGTTGATGACCGGATTCAAGAGCTTGCGACAATGGAAATCGATATTGACAGAATGATTGCCGATATTGATCAGGTCGATAAGAAATATGGCCATATTCTCAAAACAGCAGGCTTGTGGGGAAAAATCAAACAGCAGTGGGCGGCGCTGCAAAAACAGCAGACTGAGCTAAGTCGCCAGCAAATACATGGACAACATGAAAAACTGTTGCAGGAAATCCTGGATTTAATGGTTTGGGTGGGCAACCAGTCCAATTTAATTCTGGATCCAGATTTGGATAGTTATTATTTAATGGATCTTGAGGTTCTTCAATTCCCAAAATTAGTGCAGGCGATCGGCCAGGCCCGGGATTATCGGCTGGAAATGATGAATTCTGTGGGGCAGGCGCAACCGAGAATGATTCAATTGATGATTGCAAAACAAAATGTTGAGCAATTGTCCAATAGCGTTCTACAGGATTATAAAACCGCCATGCTGGAAAATCCTCGTTTAAAGAGCGTATTTGAACGGGATGGGCAACTCCTGCAGCAAAATATTGAGCAGTTTGTACAACAGATTTCCATTACAGGTGAAAACCTGGATACAAAACTGTCAACGGCAAGTTTGCATCAACTGGCGGATAACAATCTGGATTTAACCAGTGAGCTTTATGATAAGACAGCCGAACAATTGAAAGCTTTACTAAAAAATAGAATTACGACATTGCAGGCTGGGCTTCATGCCATGTTAGGCTTCGTTAGTCTGACAATTATTATTGCCATTTTCATTTTCTGGAGGCTAACCCGATATTTTCACCGGCAAATGGACACAGTCACTATAGTGGACCCCGTAATCCGGACAATAGTTTAAACTATGACTATTGAAAAAAGAGGTACAAAAAATGAGCGAAAAAAAACGGAAAACCTTTAGCGGGGCGCAAAAGGCCAAAATCGCGCTGGAAGCGGTTAAGAACATCAAAACGATCAATGAGATTGCTCAAGAGAATGAAGTCCATCCATCTCAGGTAAGCCAATGGAAAAAGGAACTGTTGGCCAATGCGGGAAGCCTGTTTGAAGGCAAACGCGGGCCGAAAGCGGTGAAGGCGCAAGACAATCCGGACCGTCTGTACGCCAAAATCGGGCAGTTGAATATGGAACTGGATTGGCTTAAAAAAAAGTCCGGGATCAGCCTATGATCACGCGTCAAAGCTGGGTGGATCAAAAAGATGAGTTGGCGTTAAGTCGGCAATGCCAGTTATTGAACGTTACCCGCTCAGTAATCCATGAACAGAAAAAACGCCAACAACAGCCGGTGTCTGCTGAAGATCAGCAACTGTTGCGGTTGCTCGACGAAGAATATACCCGGCATCCTTTTTATGGCTCACGCCGTATGACAAAGTATTTACGCGGCCTTAACCATCAGGTCAACCGCAAACGGGTTCAGCGGCTGATGCGCATACTGGGGCTGGTCGGCATGGCGCCGGGCCCGAACACCAGTAAGCCGCATCCTGAGCATAAAGTCTATCCCTATCTGTTAAGAGGCGTCGAGGTGACACGCCCCAACCAGGTTTGGAGTACCGACATCACCTATATCCGGCTGCCGCAAGGATTTGTTTATCTGGTGGCCATCATGGATTGGTACAGCCGAAAAGTATTGCCCTAATCCCCAGATAGAAAGCTCTAAAAATGGAAAGAGCCCTGGTTGTATAATGGTTTGCGACGAAACAATCCATCACCCAATGGGTGCACCTGATGCTTATGAACATCTTACCGTATAAACTGAGCAAAACAAACGATCAACTGACCTCGCGCGCCGGTTTACTCACCATCGCGCACTTGATGCAATCGCTGCAGCTGGGTGAACATATTGATCAGGTATTCCCACTGCCCAAAAGCAATCGGGGAATCAAGCCATCGGCTTATCTTGAAACTCTGATTCTGATGCAGCATGAGGGCAGTTTTCACCTGGATGATGTGCGTCACCTCCATGACGAAAGCGCGTTGCTTTCGGTGTTGGGGATGAAACAAATGCCAAGGTCCAGTGCGCTGGGCGATTGGTTGCGATGCATGGGGCGCCAGTCAATCGCTTTCAGCGGCTGGAAAGCGGTGAACCGGCGCATTCTGGCAGCCGCTTTGCAGCGTAAAAAAAGCATTACGCTGGATATTGATGCCACCGAAATCATCGCCAATAAGCGTGGGGCGCAATGGACCTATAAGAAAAACCGCGGTTATATGCCAATGGTCGGCCATATCGCTGAGACCGGTCAGGTTGTGGCGTGCGATTTCAGGGCGGGTAATGATTCGCCAGCGAAAGAAAACCTGGAATTCATCCAACATTGCCAAGACAGTTTGCCGAAAGGTGTTCATATTAAAAAACTACGCATCGATGCGGCAGGCTATCAACAAAAAATTATCGAATACGTCGACCAACAGCACATTCAATACGGCATTCGGGCAAAAATGAGCCGGGCGGTTAAAGAACACATTGAACAGTTGAGCGAAACCAATTGGCGGCCCATGACTCACCGCAATGGCGAGGTTAGCCAAAGCCGGCAAACGTATCGCATGCTGCATTGTATCGGCGATTATGATCAGCCGTTTACCCTGGTCATTCAGCGAATCCCCCTGAAAGGTCAGGCCTCACTGGACCTGGATGATGCGGATGGTCAGGAACAACTGGAAGACAGTCGCTACATATATCGCGCCATCGCCACCAATCGGGATGATCTGTCAGACAGCGACATCATCCACTGGTACAACCAGCGCGGCGAAGACAGTGAAAACCGCATCAAGGAACTGAAACACGACTTTGGTGGCGACACGCTGCCTTGTACAGATTTTGACGCGAATGCACTTTATTTTCATATCTGCGCACTCTCCTACAACCTGTTTGCGCTGATGCGGCAACTCTTGCCGGAAAAGTTGGCGCACCATCGCGCTATCACTCTGCGCTGGCGTCTTTATGGCATCGCCGCCAAAATCACCCGAACCGCGCGTCAACTGATCATCAAGGTCAAAGACTGCCATCGATGCCTGTTTGAGCAGGTACTAACTGCACTTGGGTCGATAGAATCACCGCCGATATAGAACATAAACAATAATAAACAGCATTCACGCACGTCGTCCCCAGGACAGGTGCGCTTTTAATCCAGCGCATTCGCCGAAAATAGCGAATTCGGCTGCGATAACACGAGGATTTGACGAAAATTGAACGAATAATCGTTGCAAACATCCCGATTATCGCCCCGGCGCAGGCTGATATCAGCTTTTTTGTGGCTGAGAGCCGAGGTTGATGGGTCTATTTGGGGATTTGGGTATTGGCATGGCAACTTTCCAATACCATGGACAGCGCGTTTTGCGTAAATTGTCTGGAGCAGGCCATCAAGACCTATGGCACACCGGAGATATTTAATACCGACCAGGGCGCACAGTTCACCAGCGCGGACTTCACCGGGGTATTGAGTCAGCATGGCGTGACCATCAGCATGGATGGCCGGGGACGGGCCTTGGACAATATCTTTGTTGAACGACTCTGGCGCACAGTGAAATATGAAGAAGTTTATTTGAAGCAATACGGCAACCTGCAAGCACTGTCAGCGGGGTTGACGGACTACTTTGCCTTTTACAACAGCGAACGACCGCATCAGTCGTTAGGCTATGAAACGCCAGACAGGGTTTATCAATTCGCCACGGGGGGTGGCGCTAAAATCGTGGATAAATATAATGCCGGCACTGCCAAGCAGACGCCGGGTGAAAATATGGGCCAGAGCCATTGAGCCTGACTGTTATGAGGGTTCTATCTTAAATTCTCTAATAATTTGTCTGGACAATGGGGTCCACTTTACACCAATGTTTTTTATCGGCTGACGGATGGTGAATTCAGGAATGAATTCGATTTCAGTGGCACTGATGAGTTTGGCTCTTTACTGAAATCTTTGCAAGCCATGCAGGTCAAGTTGAATGTCGATCTGGCTGCCAGTAAGGATCAGGCAATTTATGTTGGGAGGTTCAAACAAGCCTTGGACAATGTTGATTCCTGCGTCATGGTGACCAACAATAACTATGAAATTTTGTATATGAATAAAACGCTTTGCAAAATGTTCAAAAATGCCGAAGCGGATATTCGCCAACAATTTCCAGACTTCAATGTCGATGAACTCTTAGGTTCCAATATTGACATGTTCCATAAGAATCCGGCGCATCAACGGAAGATGCTGGACAAATTAACTTCGACTTTTAAATCGAACTTGATGACCGGCGGGCATTATATGGATATTATCGCCAACCCTGTGATTGATGAAAACGGAGAGCGACATGGCATTGTTGTAGAGTGGCGCGACCGTAGTGAAGAGGTCAAGGTCGAAGAAGAAATTGCTGAAATTATTGAAAGCGTCAAGGCAGGGCAGCTGGATAAACGGATAGAGTTGGCGGGTAAAGAAGGCTTTTTCAAACGCCTGAGCGAAAGCGTGAATGCATTGGCCGATGTCATTGAAGAAACGTTTATTGGTATCAATCAGACCATCTGCAGTTTGGCGCACGGGGATTTAAGCAATCGTATTGACAGTGATTATGAAGGGGTTTATCTGGAATGCAAAACACATATCAATGGAACAATTGATAAATTGAATGAAATTGTGCTGCAAATCACCGAGACAGCCGAATTTATCAGTCATTCCTCGCAGGAAATAGCCGATGGCAATAATAATTTATCCCAACGAGCGGAGCAACAGGCTGCCAGTTTGGAAGAAACTGCATCCAGTATGAAGCAATTGACCGGGACGGTTGAAAACAATGCCGAAAATGCTCAACAAGCGAAACAGCTCTCCAATCAGGCCAGAGAAGTCGCAGAACTGGGCGGTAATGTCGTCAAACAAGCGATAGCTGCGATGAAAGAGATTAATGACAGCAGCAATAAAATTGCTGAAATTATTGGTGTGATCGATGAAATTGCTTTTCCTCTGTACATGACAAAAATTAACTTATGACAAATGAGTCTCATGTATTCCAGTGACAAAAGGTATGGGTTGCAAAAGAGCAATCACTTTTCTAATCATCCTTTTTGATTGAGATAAGACATTAAACAACGTTGAGCGGATACAATCTAATCCATATCGAAACAGGCTTTGCGCGAGCCGCTGATGTGTTTTGGTTTTTATTGGTAACTCGCAATCATGTTTCCATTCGCCTGCTTTATGTGACCAACAGAAAGCAATAACGGGAAGTACTAACAATTTTTTGATCCGAAGATAACCGACTACACGCGTTTCCTCAAGTTTGAATCCCCGTCCTTTTAAACAGCCGAAAAGCGTTTCGATTTCCCAACGCAAACCATAAATTTTAATCGCATCAGGGTTCAAATGCTGACAGACGATGATTAATAACTCACCATCACTCAGCCGTAACCCACTGAGATAAATTGAACAATTTCCCAAATAGCGCGCTGTTGAGAGGTGTCGTGTGCTACCCGGCTTAAGCCCATAAAACAAACGCTCTACGCGTATTCGCTGGCCTTGGGCATTGGTTGTCCTGGCGTTGTTGCGAATACGGATATAAAAGGGAATCTCTTGCTCAAACAACCAGCCCATCCATTCGTCTCCAATAAACTCCCGATCAGCCAAAAGACCTTTGATGTGATGTCGGCCAGACTGCGCAATAAAGCGTTTCATCAGCGCTATACGTTCCTTCGTATTAGAGTTGCCCCGCTTGTTTAAAGGCAACCAATACACAGGAATGGCGGCACCCCGATAAACCACGGCAAGCACCAGCAGATTAATATTGGTTTTACCCCACTTCCAATTCGTCCTGTCTAACGTCAGATAGTAATCCTGATCAGTGAAACCAAACAGTTTCATGATGAAATGAGCGACTTCATTGTAATCCAGCCAATGGTCACTGAAAAATCGTTGCATCCGTCGATATCGTGAGGAAATTTTTGCCCGACGGGGAAAGAATACGGCGAGCTGGGCCAGATTGACCGTGCTAACTGCCATCAAAGCAATTAACATACCCACAAAACAAACGATTCTTGCCTTGTTCCATTGAAAGTGCTCAGTTAATATGGCAGTTAGCTCGTTGATTTGTAATGTCCCGTTATTCATATTCGCTAAAACAAAATGCGGTATTTAATTACATTTCAACGAGCTACGCCAGCTTTTAATATTTTTTGTCATGTACAGAGTTGCTTTTCAAACGAATTTATTGGCGTTAAATGCCTCAGTGGAAGCGGCCAGAGCCGGTGAACATGGTCGCGGATTTTCAGTAGTGGCGACAGAAGTACGAAATCTGGCGCAACGCAGCGCCCGGGCAGCCAAAGAGAGTAAAGAATTGATTCAAAACAGTGTGCAAAAAGTGAAAATTGGCGGTGAATATGTCAATGAAACCGGCGAGGCCTTAAATAATATTGTCACCAGCGTGATAAAGGTGGGGGACATCGTGTCAGAAATTGCCGCGGCCAGCGCTGAGCAATCGGTTGGCATCAAGCAGGTCAATCAGGCTGTTTCTCAAATGGATGCAATAACACAGCAAAATGCGGCATTGGCGGAAGAAGCGTCGGCGGCGAGTATGTCTATGGCGGAGCAGTCCACCGCGATGATGAAATTAGTGAGATTTTTTAAAACAAAGAAAATCAATAAACCTGCCGGACAAGAAGCACGCCATCCGGATGCTTTTTCCCAACCGAATAAACCGGAAAAACCACTTCAGTCGTTGACTCAAGTTCTGGATGAAGATGATGAATGGGAAGAGTTTTGACGGTGGGGTAGACATGTGTAGTGATTTGCATTAATCCGAAATACAGCAGAAGAACGTGACTGAGACACAATATTTAACCTTTGAATTGGCGAACGAGCTTTATGCGGTGGACATTTTGAAGGTCCAGGAAATCCGCGCTTGTGAACCTGTCAGAAAAATCCCGAATACACCGGAATTTATCACAGGTGCGCTGAATTTGCGTGGCATGGTTGTGCCGGTTATAGACCTGACCGCACGTTTCAACCTGGCTCCTCAGCAATATTCAGCCACCACGGTAGTGATCATTCTGTCTGTGGAACAAAATAATTTAATGGGAATTGTGGTGGATGCAGTTTCTGATGTTATCGACATCGCCGCCGAGGATATTGAACTGAGACCTGATTTTGGTTCAAAAATTGATATTCGTTATATGCAAGGTATTTATGTTGATGGAGAAAAAATGTTTTTGCTGCTAAACAGCGACAAATTACTGGCACCGGAAGAACTCAGTCGGCTGGAAGCAATTTCAGCTTCTGATAAATGAATGGAGATCAAAATAACATGACCGAGCAAGAAGACAATACGCCTTTGACATCCACTTCTTCTCAAATGGAGGGAACAGAAAATGACGCCGGTTTATCCGATGCGGACAGGCAGGTGTTTTCACAAAAGTTCAACCAGGCCGAGAGCTGGCTAGACAATGAAAACGAAACTGATAATACGGACGAGAGTAATGAAGAAGTCGATGATTTTTTTGACGACTTTGATCCGTTGGAAGCGATCAAGACAACGCCAGAAGTCAGCTTGCCTGAAACCGAAAAACAGACAACGAAAACAGATCCACCCCCATCAACAAACCCGGTCATGCTGGCGCTGTCATCCAGGCAGACACTGGAAAATATAAATGAGTTGTTTCTGCGTCTTCAAGAGGATTTGGCTGAAACAGAAACTATAGAGCTCGACGCCTCGGCGGTAACGCATATTGATGCTGCAACCTTGCAGTTATTCGTGGCGTTACAGCAAACGGCGGCCAGGGAGCAGAAAACATTAATCATCAATTTTCCCTCTGAAGCGTTTATTGAAGCGGCCCAGTTGCTGGGTATGGAGAAAATTCTGGAGCTTGATCAGGCAGCTGCCGGTTTTTTTTAATGGGAACCTTATGACGCCAACCTCGCATAATGCGCGTGAATTTGAATATACCTGGCAGGATTTTGAAACGCTTAGACGATTATCCAGTCAATACAGCGGCATTGTCGTAGGTGATGAAAAATTTGAGATGTTTTATTCGCGCTTGACCAGGCGATTACGCAGTTTGGGACTGACTGATTTTAGCGAATATTGTAATTTTATCCAGCAGCATCATGATCTGGAGTTTGCTGAATTCATCAACGCCATCACCACCAATTTAACCGCATTTTTTCGAGAGCGCCATCATTTCGATTATCTTAAAACCACGTTAATTCCCGAATTGCTCAAGACAAAGCAACATGAACGAAAAATCAGGGTCTGGTCCGCCGGTTGTTCCAGTGGTGAAGAGGCCTATTCATTGGCGATAACGTTATTGGATAACACGCCGGCTGATTGGGATATCAGAATTCTGGCGACCGATATTGACACCAGAGTTTTAAAAAGCGCCATTTCCGGCGAATATTATGATGACAAGTGCGCCGGCTTATCGACAGAAATTTTGCAACGTTGGTTTAAAAAAGGTGTTGGCAAAAATAAGGGAAAAATCAAGGTCAAACCGGCTTTGAAACGAATCGTTGATTTCAAGGTATTGAACCTGGTTGACGATTGGCCGGAATTGGGTAAATTCGATTTTATTTTTTGTCGTAATGTGTTGATTTATTTCGACAGACCGACCAAGGAAAAACTCCTCCAGCGCTTTTCGACAGTGCTTCCGGTTGGCTCGAAATTATTTATAGGTCATTCTGAATCGATGCTGCAAATGGATGTCAGCTTTAAATCGTTGGGAAACACCATTTATCAACGTTTAGATAGTGCCGCGAAATGATAATGACCGAAAAAGCAATTCGTCCACCATCTATACCTGGTTTCGATCACATCAGCCGGGAATGGCGTCAGCAGCACGGAAAGATTGTCGCCAGAATTATGCCGGGTCAATTTTATGTCACTGACCAGGATGAAATGATTGTGACGGTATTGGGCTCATGTATTGCAGCCTGTATTCGCGATAGCGAACAAGGTATCGGTGGCATGAATCATTTTATGTTACCAGAGATGACGGGGAACAAGTTGCAAATTCAATCGGAAGCACTGGTCAGCCAGGCAATGCGTTATGGCAATTATGCAATGGAGCATTTGATCAATACCATTTTAAGTTACGGTGGAAAACGCAAAAATCTGGAAGTAAAGGTTTTTGGTGGTGGGAAAATTATTGAGAGCTTAGGTGATACCGGACAAAGAAATATTGATTTTATTCTTGACTATATCGATACCGAAGCCCTGCGCATGGTTTCTCATGATTTAGGCGATATTTATCCCAGGCAAGTTCATTATTTTCCCAAGACAGGACGTGCGCGGGTCAGAAAATTAAAAACCCTGCACACAGACCAGCTCGTTATTTCTGAAACACATTATAAAAAACGCATTCAAAATGAATCGATTGAAGGGCAGATTGAATTATTTTAAGACAGATGAAGAAAATTAAAGTACTGATCATTGATGATTCCGCGTTGATCAGGCAATTATTGACATCAATATTGTCTGCCTGCGCAGAAATAGATGTTGTGGGCAGTGCGCCCGATCCATTGATCGCCCGGGAAAAAATCAAAAAATTAAATCCGGATGTTTTGACTTTGGATATCGAAATGCCCAGAATGGATGGGCTGACGTTTCTGGATAAATTGATGCGCTTGAGACCCATGCCGGTGGTGATGATTTCATCTTTGACTGAAAACGGCGCGGAGGCGACATTAAGGGCTTTGTCTTTAGGTGCGGTGGATTTTATTGCCAAACCGGAAGCTGATATTACTCATGGCCTGGAAGATTATGCAGAAGAGATTGTTGCGAAAGTTATCACGGCGGCAAATAGCAAAAGCCAATTGCTTGCTCGTAAGCCGGACAGAGAAACCGTCATGGCGACAAATCAGTCGACGCCAGAGTTGCAAGCAAAGATTTTAACCAAGAGTAATAAAATCATTGCCATTGGGGCATCAACGGGCGGTACTGAAGCTGTGAAAAATCTCATTAGTCAATTTCCAGCAACGATGCCGGCAATTCTGGTTTCTCAACATTTACCCGCTGCATTCAGTCACTCGTTTGCTCAACGGCTCAATGCTGTTAGCCGGATGAATGTCGTTGTCGCTGAAGACCTGCAACCCATTGAGGCGGGCAATGTCTATATCGCACCGGGAGACCGGCATCTTGAAATTATCAAAAATGATTTGGGATATCAATGCCGTTTAAATGATGGCCCTGCAGTCAATCGATTCAAACCTTCAGTTGATGTCATGTTCAGATCGGTGGCGCAGAATGTCGGACAAAAAGCAATCGGCGTCATGTTGACAGGGATGGGAGCTGATGGCGCGGCCGCCATGAAACAGATGAAAGAATCTGGTGCGACAAATATTGTTCAGGATGAAGAAACCAGCATAGTGTGGGGAATGCCGGGAGCGGCTTTTAAACTTGGCGCTTCTGATTATGTTTTGCCATTAGGCGCTATTGCCCATCAAATAATGGCATTAATCTAAACTTTCTAAAGAGCAGGATATGGTCGATTATATTGGGAAAAATTGGTTGCCGTTAATGGTTAGTCTGACATTGCTGTTGGGCGGGGTGTTTTTACCCGAAAAAATAGCTTTCTGGGTTGGAATGCCATTGTTGATAATAATAGAAGTTACGCATTGACAGGCAATGTTAAACTATGGGTTTAAAAAATCCCAAAGTCAATGCAAGGCAAACCTTGATAAGAGAAATAACACGCCCCTCAACAGCCTGCTGTACATTACCCATGTATATTGGTTTTTTATTAAGTGAGCCGAAACAAGCTAGTTGTCGACGATTAGGAGAAGTCATGTCAATATCACATGATAGCGTAAATCGATTTCTAAATCGGGAGCATTACACTGGGCGAGATTTATACAATGAAGCCAGCGCAGGCCTGAATTTAAAGGGCGGAACCTTGAGTGTTGACGATAGTGTTCTTGATAAACCTTATAGCCAATATATGGCATATGTCAGTTATTTTTGGTCGGGAAAACATCATAGAGCAGTCAAGGGAATCAATCTTGTCACGTTGTACTACACAGACATTCAAGGAAAACACCAACCACTGAATTTCCGGGTGGTCGATAAGGCGGAAGGAAAGACAAAAAATGACTATTTTCAAGACATGCTGACCGAAGTATTAGCTTGGGGACTGGAACCTGGTTTTATAACAGGAGATAGCTGGTACAGTTGCGTGGATAATCTTAAATTGATAAGAAATCATCAGACAGGATTATTCTTTGCAGTGGAAGGTAATCGATTAGTCTCTGTTGAAAAAGGTTCATGGGTTCAAGTCAGGCAATTAGAAATCCCGGAAGACGGCTTAATGGTTTGGCTCAAAAATTTTGGGTATGTGAAATTATTTCGGACGACCTTGAAAGAACAAGTTCGCCATTACATAAGTTCACTACCTGATGAAGAAAAAACCGCTGTTTTTGACAAGAAAGCATTTACCGAACAACATGATAGGCATTGGCAGATTGAGCAATATCATCGGGCAATAAAGCAGGTGTGTAATATTGAGCGGTTCCAGGTTCGCAATAAAAGAGCAATAAATAATCATATTTTTTCTGCAATTTGTGGCTTTGTTCAATTACAAAAATTGAGCTTTGCAGACGTGATTAATAATTGCTATAGCGTACAGCGGAATTTATTCAACGATGTTATGGCTTCGTTTATCGACACCTTTATGCCAAATATGAATCATTTAAACCCAAAATTTCGATCTGTTGTCAATGCGTAACTTCTAAATAAGTTGGTTTTTTTATGGATATTATCAAAACAGAATCACTTCGTTACCCCAGCAAAATGACAATAAGCAAGTTCAGCAGAAAGTGGATCATTATTTGAATGATTTAAATGATTGCATGACACTCGAAATGGATTGTTTCAGCAATGAACTTCCCTCGTTGAATGAGGCGATAGTAAATGCAGCACAAAACATACAAGAACGTATCGCAGATGTATCTCAAAAAATTGCCGATCAATCTGCCCAGTTAAAATCAATGCCGCTGAATCAATCTGAAGCGACGGAGACCGTCAGTTTTGACCATCTGCTCGATGAAACTAACCAGTTGGTAAATGGCATTGTCGCTTATTTCCAGAAAAATGATGAACATAATGCTGGCATAATTGCGTTGATCGGCAAGATGGAAACACGCATGAATGAGATTGATGATTTGTTGGTGAATATCCAGAATATTGCTGATCAAACGAATTTGCTGGCGTTGAATGCAGCTATTGAAGCGGCCAGAGCAGGAGAGGCCGGCCGGGGGTTTGCTGTTGTCGCTGATGAGGTCAGGGAGCTATCAAAAAATTCTGATGAATTCAGTGAAAAAATAAAAAAAATTGTCGCGCATTCAAAGCAAAATATTGATGAAGCCCAAGACCTGATTCAACAGAGTGAAAATAATGATGTTGATGAAGTGGTTCATGCCAAATCAAAACTGGATGAGATGACAAATAGCATTCAGCAAATATATTCGTCTCAAGTTAAAAAAATCGAGCAGGCATCGGAAACGAGTATTCTGATAGAGCAGTCTTTAAGTCAAATATCGCATGACGATGAGCTTGAAAAAACCAGCCAACAACATATCGAATACCTGAGCAATAAATTGCAAAGATTTAAGGCCTTATCCGATGAAATACGTTATGGCATGAGTATTTTTAAAAGTCATGATGAAGGATATTGGCTTAAAGAATTGGAACAAGGCTGCATTCGCTTGAAAGATATAAAAAATTCTGTTGCCAAGGCGCACTGAATCTCTTAAGTTCATCAGTGATGGAAGCCTTAACCGGGATAGCCCACCGAACGAATTTGTACAGTACCAATACCCATCCCCTTAACAGGCTGTTGATTTAATCCAACATGGAGGCCGCATTGTTTCGTTGCCATAATTGGCATTTGATTACATAACTAATTGTTATTTATGGTAAAATGATTCAATCCATTTGATATTCCCCGATTTTTTATTTGTTATGCGCGGCATTGATTATACCCAAAACGAATTATTCAGTTATCGGACGCTGGAATCTAGAATTCCGGGTGATCATCCTTTACGCAAACTACGATATTTGGTCGATATTCTATTGACTACTCTGGATGAGGAGTTCGATGACCTGTATTCCCGACGGGGCCGGGCGTCAATTCCTCCCGAGCGTTTACTCCGTGCCAGTTTGTTGCAAATCCTGTTTTCCATTCGTTCGGAGCGGCAACTGATCGAACACATTGATTTCAATCTGCTGTATCGTTGGTTTGTCGGCTTATCAATGGATGATGAGGTTTGGGATCATTCAACGTTCAGCGCCAATCGTGACCGTCTATTGAATGAGCGCGTGAGTCGTTTGTTTTTTGATCGTGTGCTGTGCCTGGCCGAATGGCAGGATTTAGTCTCAGACGAACACTTTTCGGTTGATGGCACGCTAATCAAGGCCTGGGCTTCTGTGAAAAGCGTCAAGGCCAAAGACGGTTCGAGCCGGCCGCCGGAGGATTCCACCCGCAATCCGAGTGTCAACTTCAAAGGCGAGAAACGCTGTAACGACACGCATGAATCGACAACGGACCCGGAAGCAAGGATATATAAAAAAAGTCAGGGCGATAAAGCCCAACTCGCTTTTCCGGGCCATGCACTCATGGAAAATCGCCATGGTTTGGTCATCGATGTTGAAGTGACCCAGGCGACAGGAACGGCCGAGCGGGAGGCGGCGACAAAAATGATCAAACGCAGCGTCAAAAAAGCGGGTGCCACAGTGGGCAGTGACAAAAACTATGATACCCAAAACTTCGTTGCCGAGCTTCGCGCAATGAAGGTGACCCCGCATGTGACTCAAAAAGCGAAAGGTTCGGCGATTGACAAGCGGACGACCCGACACCCAGGCTATACCAGCAGTCTCAAAATCCGTAAACGGATCGAAGAAGTCTTTGGCTGGAGCAAAACTGTTGGGGGATTACGTCAAACCCGGTTTCGCGGAGTGAAAAAAGTGACTGCACAAACCGTATTCACCTTCGCAGCGTATAACCTGACCCGCCTGATGTCCTTGTTGCAATGGCGTTATTCAACTGCGTAGGCACCGTTGTGCCTGAAATCCGCCAAAAGGTGGAAATAAAGCCTCGAAAGGGCAATATAAACCGGCTGATACCGGAAAACCTGGCTAATCAGGCCATCCAGAGGTAAATTTAACCCAAAATGAAGGGCTGGAGCCGGAGGCATAGGGGCGTTTTTCAACAGCCTGTTAAAGAAACGCTGAACAAATCATCCATACTGTCAGCGCCCACAAAACGGACAACAATTTCCGCTTTGCTCACAAAATCAATAGTTTGCAGCTACCGATTTTGAATACACATCCCTGTGTCCAAAGGAAGCGCTGATTTAATCACAGCTTCCCAAAAGTAACATCTGTTGATAGCGTTAAATGTAACGTAGATACGACACTGTATTGGCTTTCATTGAATGAAACGATATGCTAAAGTTGTGCGCCGAGTAAGGTTTATTAAAAACTTGCTTAATCTAAATGGAGATTGAATAAAAAAACAAAAGCTGTTATAAGGAAGCTGCAAATAAGAAAAATTGCATATACTAATACACTTGGCACAGGAAGGAATTATGAACAGAAAAAATTTAACAAAATCAGTTTTACTTACCATTTTCGGGTTAGTGTTTTCTTCTGCGCTGTGGGCGCATGGTGGCGCGAAAGGTACGGATACAGACCAATGTAAATTCGAACTGGAAAAAGATCATTGGATCCATTACACCGCCTATCAGCCGAAAGCTTATCCGGCTGAAGAATTTTGTGGTAATTTGCCCGCGTTAAATACACTGACTCAATTAGTATTCGACTACCAGGATATTCGTTATCGTAATCGTGCTGTCGAGTTTGAAGTAACCAAAGAACCTGAAGGCACTCGTATTTTCTTTGAACCGGCTAAAAAGCATAAATCTGGTACTGTCGTTTTATCTTTACCTAATGGTTTGCCAGAAAAAGGCAACTATCTGATTCACATTACGTTGATTAAAGATAATGGCGAACGTCTGGATGCTCATATGGGCTTCAAGGCCGGTTTTGGCGAACAAGTCAGCTCAGGAAGTATGGGTTTGTATGCGTTGATCGCTTTGGCTGCCTTATATATTTTCTATCTGTCTAACGAAGGCTTTAAGCAAAAAGTGGATGGTTTATTGGGCAAAGGCAAAAACGAAGACGCATAATCTTTTTTTGATTAAGGTAAAAAAAATGCAGAAACTTTCCCTGAAATCACTTATGGGAACTGCTGTAATGCTGATGCCTTTATTGGCATCGGCTGCGGTGGACTTACCAAAAACCGTAAAAGTTGATCCCGGTGTAGCCGAACCAGTTTGTGATGCGAATAATCCTGATTGGCGGAAAGCACAGGTGATCGAAGGCGTTAAAATCCAGGAATCATTACGTTGTAGTCCCGACAACCCGTCTCAAATCGCAGCGGAAGTCAAGGGAACCAACAATATCTCCATGGAAACGCTGATGAATACCTATTTTGCAGCGGATGCTATTACCAAGAAAAATGATATGGATGGGGATGGTGATCCCGATTTGATTATCATTCGACTGGAAGTCGCTGAATTAAATGGGCATTCACCGGATTTCGACGGTTTTGTACCGACTTTTGATATTGCACCTGGCATACAGCCTGGTATGTGGGTTTTCGCGCCTAAATCCCGCGGTATGGCGACTAACAGTTTTGTTGGTACCGATGCCAATCCCTTATTGAGAGCGCCATCTCCGGTTATTCGAGTGGAACAAGGCGATATAGTCTGGATTCAACTGGAAAATTCCCATTATTTTCCACACACGATTCATTTGCATGGTGTCGATCATCCATGGGTGGATAGTTCAGGTGAAGGGAATGACGGGGTTCCTCAAACCAGTGACAAGTTTGTCTTGCCCGGGCAAAGTAAAACCTATGAAATTCGTCCGAGACAGCCAGGAACGTTTGTTTATCACTGCCACGTTCAAACCCATGTCCATTTGGCGATGGGCCTGGTCGGTATGTTTATTGTCGAAGAGAACCGGCCGAATAACTGGGTACAAACTTTCAATGTTGGTGGTGGCCAGGTTCGTCATCCTTCAAAAGCAATTTTGGAAAAGTATGATAGTGAATATGATTTACACTACCATGCAATGGATAAAGAACTGCACAGTATTATCCAGAAATATAATGATCCACGCTTGATCGCTAGAGACATGAACCGGCGTTATGATCTGACCGATTCAACTGAAGACTATCATACCTTGAATGGACGTTCATTCCCCTATACCTTGCGGGAATCCATGATCGTTACTGAACCGGATCAGGATATCAAGGTCAGGATGTTCAACAGTAGTGGCGAAATGCTGGCTATTCACACTCATGGACATAAAGCGACCATCACGCATTACGATGGTGTCGAGCATAATCCATCTGCGCAGATCATGCGTGATATTTACGATATTGCACCCGCACAACGAAATGATCTTCATATCAGCACCAAAGATGATGGTTTGCACAGTTATGGGCAAGGTGTGTGGATCTTTCATGATCACCGGGAAAAAGGCATTACAACCGATGGCATGAATCCTGGTGGTAATGTCAGCGCTGTTGTCTACAAAAAATATCTGACGCCAGAAGGTTTGCCTAAAACCATTGGTGAAAGTATTGGACCGTTGTTCACTAAAACATTTTTTGAACGGAAATATCCTGTCTGGCAGGATATCGATGAGTGGAACAGTTTAGGTGAAGTAGACGCCAGTGATTATGTTCCACCACCACCTGCTGTCCCGATCCCTGTTGAAGAAGGGCCCAAGCCTCTTGGCACGATGAGTAACCAGCCTGCATCGAGTCAAGGTAACGGTACATTCATGAACTTGTTATTTGGTATTGTGCTGGGAATTTTTGTTTATCTCTTGGTGGTCAACCGCGAGAAGGTAATAGCGCTGTTTTCATCAGCTAAGGGAGGGAATTAACATGAATAAAATTTTCTCGATAACAGCCTTTGCCTTATTGTTTTCACTGTCCCAGGTAAATGCCAAAGAATTTATCAATCATACCAATATGATGAATCATGGTGATGGCCATATGATGGATATGGATGGCGCCATGGTGATGGGGAATAATACCGATAATCTACCGGGAGGCTGCGATAAAATCTCGGCTGATAAGGAAATTACCGTTCATGCCGGTCATAAATACGCCAAAAAATTTCCTGGCCGTATTTTTGCTTTTGACCAGCAGGAATGGGATTTCGAGCCTTGTACCCGATTGACGGTGCATTTTGTCAATGATGATGAAATTCGCCACCAATGGATGATGCACGGCTTGCCAAAGTATTTGTATCCTAAAGGTATGTTTCATTTGGAAGTAACCGGTCCTGGTGAAGTTTCAGGCACACTGATCTTTCCGCCAAATGATAAAACTTATCTGGTTCATTGCGATATTTCCCAGCATATGGAAAAGGGTATGAAGGCGCAAATCAAGATTGGCGATGGTAGTGGCGATTTGCCCAGTATTCCTGGGATTACAGCGAATGTCATTCAGGATGATTACAGTGACAGCATTCCTGATGTCAATCCAAACCCTGACCCGGCAAAAGCCAAGAAAGCCGCTGCAGCCGCTGGAAACAATGCTGGTGCCAGTCAATCGAATGATTCATTGGTCTCAGGGTTAACCGTTATTGGTTTGGTCATCGGTTTTGTTTTGGCTCCATTGTTGGCCAGAAAATTCAAGGGAATGACTGCGGGTGAAGTAATTGCCGCCATTTTTGAAATGATTACACAGCTATTAGGTTTTATCATTAACTTGATTGCAGGGTTGATCAAAAAAGTGACCGGTAAAAAAGCTATTGAATTACCGCAAGACAAGTAAATGAAAATAAAAAGCCCTTGGAGCTTGTTGGCTCCAGGGGCTTTTTTTTGAAAACGAGTATTTATGCCCGAAACCTTTACCCAGATTGGCTTGTTTATGAGCGCCTTTATCTCATCGACAATTGCGCCAGGAGGCGGCTCGGAAGCCGTATTAGCTTATATGGTCAGCCAGCAGTCTGACCAACTTCTCAGTCTGGTTATAATTGCGACGATTGGTAATACGCTAGGAGCATTGACAACCTGGTTCCTGGGGCATTTGGCTGCAAAAAAATGGCCAGCAGATCGGTTGCTTGCCAATGACAGGCAGCGAGGTGTAAACCTCGTTAAAAAGTGGGGTAGCTGGGCACTGTTGTTTTCCTGGTTGCCCATTGTTGGTGATGGATTGTGTTTTGCTGGTGGTTGGCTTAAATTGTCTTTTTTGCCGGCGTTATTAGCGATTATTATTGGAAAAGGTTTACGATATTTGGCGATCGGCTATTCGGTTGCCGAGATGATTTAAGGAATCGCTGATTTATTCGCGATTCCAGTGGCGCATGGATGCGCCACCAAAATCGATGGCGACAAGCCATTGATTTTGTGAGCAAAGTGGAGATCGCATTTCCACTTTGCGGTTGCTGACAAATCAGGGATGATTTGTTCAGATGGAATGGACACTGCCTTCCCTTGACCGGCATCGATGTGCCATAGTTAAGGCAAGTTTTTTAACTAAAACGGAAGGAGGCATCCATGAAACAGATTAGCGTATTAGGCATTGATTTGGCAAAAAATGTTTTTCAGCTCCATGGTGTTAACGAACGAGGCCAGGTGGTACTGCGTAAACAATTGAAGCGCAGTCAAATACCGGCATTTTGCGCCAAACTTCCCCCTTGTCTGGTGGGTATGGAAGCATGCGGCGGTGCACATTACTGGGCGCGTAAGTTACAAGAATACGGTCACGAGGTCAGGCTGATGGCACCCGCTTTCGTTAAACCTTATGTGAAAATCCAACAAGAATGACCGAAACGATGCGGAGGCTATTTGTGAAGCGGTTACACGACCCAGCATGCGATTTGTTGCGGTCAAAAGCCCTGATCAGCAGGCGGTTTTTCATTGTCACCATGGCAGGCAGTTGCTGGTGAAACAGCGGGTGGCGCTGGAGAATCACATCAGAGGGGTTTTGCCGGAGTTCGGGATTGCGCTTCCTCGAGGCGTGAAAAACATCAAGCAACGCTTACCCGAGATTCTGGAAGATGCTGAGAATGACTTACCGGTGGATGTTCGGGAGCTGCTGGATACCCTGCAGGAAAGTCACACTGACCTGGAATCCCAGATTGACCGGCTGACCAAAACGATAACCGCCTGGCACCGACAAAATGCGGTCAGCCAACGCCTGGAATCTATTCCTGGAATCGGCGTATTGACGGCCACGCTGCTGGCCGCTTTGCTGGGTCAGCGTGGAGAAGGTTTTGCCAATGGTCGTCAGTTGGCAGCTTACCTGGGCCTGGTGCCCCGGCAATCGTCCTCGGGTGGTAAAGAGCGATTGTTGGGTATCAGCAAACGGGGGGATGGTTACTTGAGGAGTTTATTGATCCATGGCGCTCGAGCGGTCATTCGGCATGTCCGCAGGCGACAAGCGCTGGGTCAGCCGGGTGGTCATGCCCGGGTAGAACAACTGTTGACCCGTTGCCACCCTAACGAAGTGGCGGTTGCTCTGGCGAACAAGATGGCGCGAACTGCCTGGGCGGTAACGGCCCGGCAAACCGTCTGGCAACCCATGTACGAAACGATAGAAAGGCGCATGCCGGCATGAGATTCTGCCGGGTGGATTAATGCTTAACAAACAAGTGGCGAATTTTTCGCCAGATCTTCCCTGATATGTCGAAAAATCCGCGAGAGATAAAACCGATTTCAGGAGGCATACAACACCTGTCAACGATTGCATAGACAGTTTATGGCGAAACAGGTCAGACCGCGGCGGGTCAAACCCGGGGAAGCGCTTGAAGCACCGACTTCTTTGTTCAGACAGGGCCCCGCCGGCGAATTCCATAGAGGCCAGGAGTTATAAATACTCCAACAACAGGCCGGATGTAAGACTGCAACTGATTTTTATTTCGTCAAAATTGTACTTGCAAAACTGGCGGTGTCCATGTAAGCGTTTCCTTAATTGAACGGAGAAAAATTTTGCCAAAAGCAAATGAATTAAAACAGGGAACTGCCGTTGAAATAAATGGCGAACCCTATGTCGTCAAAACAATTGAAGTCAGAAATCCGACTTCTCGTGGCGCAACAACTTTGTATAAAATTCGTTTTGCCCACATGAAAACCGGCCAGAAACTGGATGAAACCTTCAAAAGTGATGAGTTTCTTAAAGATGTTGATTGTATGCGAGTAATGGTGTAATTTTCCTATCGAGAAGGCGATACTTTTTACTTTATGCATCAAGAAACTTATGAGCAATACAGTCTTAATCTGGATGATCTGCAAGGTCAGATAGAATATATTACCGAAGGACTGGAAGGAATTATTATGTTATTGCTGGAAGATGTAGCATTGGGAATTGAATTACCCACTGCGATCGTGATGGAGGTGATTGACACGCCTCCAGCAATGAAAGGCGCCAGCGCCACCAATCGAACAAAACCCGCTAAACTGACTACGGGGCTTGAAATTCAAGTACCTGAATATATCGAGAGCGGCGAAATTATTAAAGTAAACTCTGATACCGGTAAGTTCATGTCACGAGCTTGACTGGTACAGTACCCTCTTTTCATTGTCGGGTTGAATGAGTTGTAAGTTACGGTGCTATCAAACAACTATGGAAGTTTATCCATCAATACAAAAATGGTGTTGTACTCGTTGCTGAACAGGCACAACTAACCCGTCTTATTTGCGGCGTCGCTGTTTGCGTGCCGCCTTTTTTGCTTCCTTTTGTTGTTGTAAGTGTTGTAATTCTTTCAATTCTATATCTATCATTTCCGGTGTTTCCCACGTTATTGGGCCTAGTTTGCCACTGCGGATATCATGCAATAATATCTTTCCGGTTTTATCCAGGTCGACAATTTTTCTGCTTTTCAAACAACCACGTTTGCGTCCAATAATTTCCATTAGCTCAGCTTCATCAAGCGGTAAGCTTTCTAGATCATAGCGATGTGTTAGACGATCAGGATAAGACTTTAACAAATAGTCAGCAGCAAAAAAGGCGACATCATCATAGTGCATGGCGGTATCTTTGATGGCGCCGGTAACAGCTAATCGGTAACCACTATTGATGTTTTCCACATTGGGCCATAAAACACCCGGGGTGTCAGATAAAATAATATTATTTCCAAGGTTGATGCGTTGTTGATGTTTAGTTACGGCTGGTTCATTACCAGTTTTAGCGATGATCTTGCCAGCCAGAATATTGATGATAGTGGATTTACCAACATTAGGGATTCCCATGATCATCGTGCGGATAACACGATTTGCCGCAACTTTATCCGCCAGCATTTTTGTGCACAATGATGTGATCTGTTTAATTCTATCAGGCTGTTGAGTCGTTGTGGCCAGAGTTTTTACACCTTGTTCCTTTTCTAGAAAAGATTGCCAAATAGAGGTTAAGCGCGGATCCGCCAAATCACTTTTATTTAATACTCTGATACAAGGGATTTGTTGCCGTAGGTCGGATAAAACAGGATTTTGACTGCTGTAGGGAATACGTGCATCCAACACTTCAATAATCAAGTCAATATGCGGTAATGTTTCTTTGATTTCCTTGTTGGCCTTATGCATGTGGCCGGGATACCAGTTTATTTTCATCAGCCTGTCCGGAAAACTGACTATTTTAACCTACATTCAAAGTAGACTAAGAATAAAATGAAATAATAGGGCTAATTTCTTTAAGGTTTTAACTGAGGCATGAATAGGATAGAATTTTGGTTGAGTTCTGAATAATTCATCTCTGAATTCTCAGGGCACGGAAAGTGATGTGTGTTTTTCACTTTTCTCACAAAATAAATGACTTGACGTCATTGGTTTTGGTGGTACATCCTTGTGCCGCAGGAACCTCCGAATTAATCAGAGGATCCTTGAATTCTTTCAAGTTCAAAATGAGGATTGAAAATGGCAAAATATAAATGTAAAACCTGTGGTCATATCTATGATGAAGAAAAAGGCGATCCAAAATCAGGAATTGCACCAGGGACTAAATGGGAAGATTTGCCTGATGATTGGGAATGTCCTGATTGCGGTGCTGCTAAAGTGATGTTCACTAAATTGCGAGATTAGCAAGCTTTGCTGCAAACCATGGGAAGGCATATAGGTTTTCATCTGATCTAATCTCTCTTGCTTGAATAGGTAAGCGTTGATTTATTCATGATTCCTTGTGGCACAAGTACAGCATCCATTTTTCATTGTCGGATTGAATGAGTTGTAAGTTAAGGCAACATCAAATAATTTTGCAAACTTGTCCGGCAGTATAAAAATGGTACTGCACAAGAATGCGCCGCCAAAATCGACGCTTGCAAACCACTGATTTTGTAAGCAAAGCGAGAATCGTTGTGCGCATTGAGACTGTTGACAGTAGGGACGATTAGTTCTAGAAGTTACGCATTGACAACAGATCGAAATTTTGGGATTAAATGATTCATATTTGGCATAAAGGTGTCGATAAACGAAGCCATAACATCGTTGAATAAATTCCGCTGTACGCTATAGCAATTATTAATCACGTCTGCAAAGCTCAATTTTTGTAATTGAACAAAGCCACAAATTGCAGAAAAAATATGATTATTTATTGCTCTTTTATTGCGAACCTGGAACCGCTCAATATTACACACCTGCTTTATTGCCCGATGATATTGCTCAATCTGCCAATGCCTATCATGTTGTTCGGTAAATGCTTTCTTGTCAAAAACAGCGGTTTTTTTCTTCATCAGGTAGTGAACTTATGTAATGGCGAACTTGTTCTTTCAAGGTCGTCCGAAATAATTTCACATACCCAAAATTTTTGAGTCAAACCATTAAGCCGTCTTCCGGGATTTCTAATTGCCTGACTTGAACCCATGAACCTTTTTCAACAGAGACTAATCGATTACCTTCCACTGCAAAGAATAATCCTGTCTGATGATTTCTTGTCAATTTAAGATTATCCACGCAACTGTACCAGCTATCTCCTGTTACAAAACCAGGTTCTAGTCCCCAAGCTAATACTTCGGTCAGCATGTCTTGAAAATAGTCATTTTTTGTCTTTCCTTCCGCCTTATCGACCACCCGGAAATTCAGTGGTTGGTGTTTTCCTTGAATGTCTGTGTAGTACAACGTGATAAGATTGATTCCCTTGACTGCTCTATGATGTTTTCCCGACCAAAAATAACTGACATATGCCATATATTGGCTATAAGGTTTATCAAGAACACTATCGTCAACACTCAAGGTTCCGCCCTTTAAATTCAGGCTTGCGCTGGCTTCATTGTATAAATCTCGCCCAGTGTAATGCTCCCGATTTAGAAATCGATTTACGCTATCATGTGATATTGACATGACTTCTCCTAATCGTCGACAACTAGCTTGTTTCGGCTCACTTAATAAAAAAACCAATATACATGGGTAATGTACAGCAGGCTGTTGAGGGGCATGTTATTTCTCTTATCAAGGTTTGCCTTGCATTGACTTTGGGATTTTTTAAACCCATAGTTTAACATTGCCTGTCAATGCGTAACTTCTAAGTTCAGTGATTCCCACGACACAGGGATGTGTCGTCAAAATATATAGCTGCAAGTTATTGATTTTGTGAGTAAAGTGGAAATTGCATTTCCGTTTTGCGGGCGCTGAACAAATTATGGATGATTTGTTCAGATGGAATGGACACCGCCTTCCCTTGACCGGCATCGATGTGCCATAGTTAAGGCAAGTTTTTTAACTAAAACGGAAGGAGGCATCCATGAAACAGATTAGCGTATTAGGCATTGATTTGGCAAAAAATGTTTTTCAGCTCCATGGTGTTAACGAACGAGGCCAGGTGGTACTGCGTAAACAATTGAAGCGCAGTCAAATACCGGCATTTTGCGCCAAACTTCCCCCTTGTCTGGTGGGTATGGAAGCATGCGGCGGTGCACATTACTGGGCGCGTAAGTTACAAGAATACGGTCACGAGGTCAGGCTGATGGCACCCGCTTTCGTTAAACCTTATGTGAAAATCCAACAAGAATGACCGAAACGATGCGGAGGCTATTTGTGAAGCGGTTACACGACCCAGCATGCGATTTGTTGCGGTCAAAAGCCCTGATCAGCAGGCGGTTTTTCATTGTCACCATGGCAGGCAGTTGCTGGTGAAACAGCGGGTGGCGCTGGAGAATCACATCAGAGGGGTTTTGCCGGAGTTCGGGATTGCGCTTCCTCGAGGCGTGAAAAACATCAAGCAACGCTTACCCGAGATTCTGGAAGATGCTGAGAATGACTTACCGGTGGATGTTCGGGAGCTGCTGGATACCCTGCAGGAAAGTCACACTTACCTGGAATCCCAGATTGACCGGCTGACCAAAACGATAACCGCCTGGCACCGACAAAATGCGGTCAGCCAACGCCTGGAATCTATTCCTGGAATCGGCGTATTGACGGCCACGCTGCTGGCCGCTTTGCTGGGTCAGCGTGGAGAAGGTTTTGCCAATGGTCGTCAGTTGGCAGCTTACCTGGGCCTGGTGCCCCGGCAATCGTCCTCGGGTGGTAAAGAGCGATTGTTGGGTATCAGCAAACGGGGGGATGGTTACTTGAGGAGTTTATTGATCCATGGCGCTCGAGCGGTCATTCGGCATGTCCGCAGGCGACAAGCGCTGGGTCAGCCGGGTGGTCATGCCCGGGTAGAACAACTGTTGACCCGTTGCCACCCTAACGAAGTGGCGGTTGCTCTGGCGAACAAGATGGCGCGAACTGCCTGGGCGGTAACGGCCCGGCAAACCGTCTGGCAACCCATGTACGAAACGATAGAAAGGCGCATGCCGGCATGAGATTCTGCCGGGTGGATTAATGCTTAACAAACAAGTGGCGAATTTTTCGCCAGATCTTCCCTGATCTGTCGAAAAATCCGCGAGAGATAAAACCGATTTCAGGAGGCATACAACACCTGTCAACGATTGCATAGACAGTTTATGGCGAAACAGGTCAGACCGCGGCGGGTCAAACCCGGGGAAGCGCTTGAAGCACCGACTTCTTTGTTCAGACAGGGCCCCGCCGGCGAATTCCATAGAGGCCAGGAGTTATAAATACTCCAACAACAGGCCGGATGTAAGACTGCAACTGATTTTTATTTCGTCAAAATTGTACTTGCAAAACTGGCGGTGTCCATGTAAGCGCTTCCATCGAGAATCATTGTTTTCATAGGGATAAAAAACCCTCTGATGACTGCTGTTATCAGAGGGTTTTTTCTTTGAAACGACGACTCAGTTCATCATTGAAGCTGCTTTTTCAGTATTTAAAAAACAATCTCTCTATTGCTTTGATTTATTAACATCCGCAAAGCGGATTTCCACCTTGCTAGCAAAATCGCAACCCAATCAGCGATTCCTTAGGCTTAATACGTCTAATTTCTGTTTGATTTTTATTTCCAATCCTCTTTCTACAGGAAAATAATATTTTTGTCCCTGCAAGGCTTCTGGCAAATATGTTTCACCAGCGGCATAAGCATCTGGCTCATTATGCGCATAGCGATAATTTTTCCCATGACCCAATTCTTTCATCAAGCGAGTCGGGGCATTTTTTAAATGATTGGGAACATCCAGTGAGCCGCTTTTTTTAGCGTCTGCCATCGCCGCTTTAAAGGCAATATAAACGGCATTGCTCTTGGGGGCGCATGCCAGATAGACGACTGCATGCGCAAGCGCCAGTTCACCTTCTGGCGTACCGAGACGCTCAAAGGCATGACAGGCATTTGTGGTAATCTCCAAAGCCCTGGGGTCGGCGTTGCCAATATCTTCAGAAGCCATTCTCACCAGTCGTCTAGCGATATAGAGTGGCTCACAACCTGCTTCGATCATGCGGCAGAACCAGTATAATGCCCCATCCGGGTTAGTTCCACGAACCGATTTATGCAGAGCCGATATTTGATCATAAAACATATCACCGCGTTTATCGAAGCGGTTCAATTGTCCTTGTAGTACCTCATTGAGCACTTCATCTGTAATGGTAATTCCATTTTGATCGTTTTGCCCCAGATCCACACACAGTTGCAGGATATTCAGACAACGGCGAGCATCACCATCGGCGGCGCGCGCCATCAGTCGAATCAACTCATTGTCAATATGGATAGTCTTGTTTCCCAAACCATTTTCCGAATCCTTTAAAGTCTTTTCGATCAGATCGATCAAATCATCGACTTCCAGGCTGCGTAACACATAAACCCGCAATCGAGACAGTAAGGCATTGTTGAGTTCAAAAGAGGGGTTTTCCGTGGTGGCGCCAAATAAGGTGATTGCGCCATCTTCGATAGGCGCCAATAATGAATCTTGCTGATTTTTTGAGAACCGGTGGATTTCGTCGATAAATAAAATAGTGTCGATATCTCGGGCTATCTTTAAATTCCGGGCGTTTTCAACGGCGCTGCGAATTTCTTTGACACCAGCTAAAACAGCTGAAAGTTCAACCATTTTGGCCTTGGACGTGGAAGCGATAATGCGCGCTAAAGTCGTTTTGCCTACCCCCGGTGGTCCCCAAAAAATCAAAGAATGTAAACAGCCTTGTTCAATTGCATTGCGCAGAGGTTTGCCGGAAGCCAATAAATGTTTTTGACCACTGAATGAATCCAGTGTGGTTGGCCTCATGCGTGAAGCCAGTGGGGTAAATTCATTGGAAGGGGGGGTAAACAAATCGTTCATCATTGCATTATATCGAAAAATGTAATGCCTGTTATATTAGGCATATAGCCATAATTGATAAATATTTAGAAAAAAAAGTCATTTTTCTATAAAATTAGACAATTATTCACACAGCCTGATGAGATTCCATGGATCTAAAATTTCTTGATTTCGAACAACCGATAGCTGAACTGGAAGCTAAAATAGAAGAGCTGCGTAAAGTTGAGATTGATAATGACATCAACATTTCCGATACCCTGCAAGAGTTGGAAAAGAAATGCGAAATGTTGACCGAATCAATTTTCCAGAATTTAAGCGATTGGCAGATTTCTCAGTTGTCTCGCCATCCTGGGCGTCCATATACTCTGGATTATATTGATCTGATTTTTACTGATTTTCATGAATTACATGGAGACATGGCTTTTGCTGATGACCCGGCCATTGTTTGTGGTCTGGCGCGTCTCGAAGGACAGCCGGTTATGATTATCGGTCATCAAAAAGGCCGTGACACCAAAGAAAAGATTTATCGCAATTTTGGCATGCCGCGTCCCGAAGGTTATCGTAAAGCCTTGCGTATGATGAAAATGGCAGAGCGTTTTAAATTACCTTTAATTTGTCTGATCGATACGCCGGGAGCCTATCCTGGCATTGGCGCTGAAGAGCGTGGCCAAAGTGAAGCCATTGCCCGTAATCTGTTTGAAATGGCAAAACTGAAAACGCCGATTGTTTGCGTGGTCATTGGTGAAGGAGGTTCCGGTGGAGCGCTGGCGATTGGTGTCGGTGATCGTCTGATTATGATGGAATATAGCACCTATGCTGTGATTTCACCGGAAGGCTGTGCTTCTATTTTGTGGAAAAGCGCCGACAAGGCTCAATTGGCAGCCGAGGCCATGGCGATTACTTCAGACAGGATTCGTGAACAAGGCTTTCTGGATGAAGTTGTCAGGGAGCCGTTGGGCGGTGGACACCGGAACTTTCAGAAAACCGCAATGAATCTACGCGAAGCGTTGTTACGCCATCTGGATGATTTGAAACAGGAGGCAGAAGATATCGATCAATTGCTGGAAACGCGTTACCAGCGAATTATGCGGCTAGGATCTTATCTTGAAGAACCTGTCAAATAAGACGACATAATAATGAAAAAAAGCCGGAGAATATTTTATCCTCCGGCTTTTTTTATGGTGAAATACGGATGGCTTCCGAACTGAACGTCAAAATTGTCGAAAATTGCCTGCCTGATGACCTTCATACTGTTTTTGTCGGCTATAGCGGTGGGTTGGATTCACATGTATTATTACATCTGCTGGCGCACTCTAGTCATCATAACGTTTGTGCTGTGCATATTCATCATGGTTTGCAGGCACAAGCCGATGATTGGGCAATTCATTGTCGACGGCAAGCTGAAAGGCTGGATATTCAATTCAAACTCATTCATGTCAATGCTCACCCTGAAAGTGGACAAAGCCCGGAAGAAGCGGCCAGAAATGCCCGTTACCAGGCTTTTGCCGGACTGATGCAGTCTAACGATGTATTGATGCTGGCGCAGCATCGTGAAGACCAGATGGAAACCGTTTTATTGCAATTATTTCGCGGGGCAGGTCCTGCGGGTCTGGCTGGCATGCCGAAGCAAAAAACATTTGCTCAAGGCTTGATACTCAGGCCTCTGCTGGATGTGGCGCAACAAACGTTAGTGCAATACGCGCAAAAACATCGATTGCACTGGGTTGAAGACCCCAGTAACCAACATCTGGATTTTGATCGTAATTTTCTGCGTCAACAGATTATTCCTCAGTTAAAACAGCGCTGGCCGGCCTTGGACAAAACAGTCAGTCGCTCCGCTCGTCACTGCGCCATTAGTGATGAATTATTGCTGGCTGAAGTGCTGATGCGCTTTAAAGCTGTTTACGACAACAAGCTGAATGCCTTGAGCATAGAAGGGCTTAAAGATCTGTCACCAATCTGGCGGGAGCAAGTATTACGTTACTGGTTTAAACAGACTGGTCTTAATTATCCCAGTGAAAAAGTATTGCAGCAGATCCAGGCAAGCGTCATCGAGGCTCGACAAGACGCCAGGCCACAGATTAAGACACAGCGTCATTGTCTGCAACGTTATCGAGGAAAGCTCTATCTGTTTGCAGAAAGTATTGCTGTTGATAGTAATAAATCAATTCATTGGCGACAACATGATGAACCCTTATCCTTGGATGACGGGCGGCAACTAACTACCATTTTGTCAGATAGCGGGATTCCGGTTGAAATCTGGCGAAATGCCAGTGTTTTTGTGAAGTATCGCCAAGGCGGTGAAAAAATTCGCTTACCGGGTCGGGAAGGGCGGCATGAATTAAAAAAATTGTTTCAGGAAGAAGGCGTTCCACCATGCCTAAGAGACAAGATTCCGCTTATTTATCTTGATGGCCAATTAGCGGCGGTAGCAGATTACTGGATCAGTGCTGATTTTTATCAATACCAGCATGGAAATTGCTATCAAATAAAGTTTGGTGGGAAATGACGATACCATCAAGGCGATAAATAATTCACGACAAACAATGCGGCTGAAACGGTCAATCCCAACGACCAGAACATGAATCGATCCATGCGTTTGGTTATCATTTGAAAGTGTTTGTCAACACTTTCAAAGCGCTTTTCTACCTGCTCAAAACGCTTGTCAATTTGTTCAAAGCGCTTTTCTACCTGCTCAAAACGCTTGTCAATTTGTTCAAAGCGCTTTTCTACCTGCTCAAAACGCTTATCAATTTGTTCAAAACGCTTGTCGATTTGCTCAAAGCGTTTGTCCACTTGCTCGAAACGCTTTTCCATTTGCTTAAAGCCTTCAAGCATCAGTTCCCGCTGATGCTTGAGTTCTTCTTCTATGCGAATAGTGCGTTCCCGAAGATCCATTTCGTAACGCACGTTAGCATTTTTGAAGTCAGCAGTCTTCTGTATTGCCTTTTCAACAATATTATGGATCAGCTCAATATCTTCCTGTGCTAGCGCCATAGCATTACATTCCTAACAGATGCCTTTATGATTTGTGAAGTATAGTGGATTGCAGGCCGTCGACCAACACTGAATTCATCCATGTTTCATAATCCGGGCTTTATCACGTTGCCAGTCACGGTCTTTTGAAGCGGCACGCTTGTCATGCAATTTCTTTCCCTTTGCCAGGCCGATTTTTAATTTCGCCCGCCCCCTGACCCAATACATCGATAATGGAATCAATGTGTAGCCTTTGCGTTCCACGGCGCCAATCAAGCGGCTGAGTTCACGCCGGTGCAGCAATAGTTTCTTCGGGCGGGTAGATTCCGGGACAATGTGTGTCGAAGCGGATAATAATGGGGAGATATGGGCATTATGCAGCCAGGCTTCGCCTTTTTTGATTTGAATAAAACTTTCTTTTAATTGCACACGCCCTTCGCGCAGGCTTTTAACTTCCCAGCCTTGCAAAACCAACCCCGCTTCAAATTGATCCTCAATAAAATAATCATGAGTCGCTTGTCGGTTAACCGCGATGGTATTGTCGGACAATTTTTTTTTGGATTTTTTCTTGGCCATAGAATTTTTACAAGATTTAACCTGACTTAAAACGGATATTTTGGTATTTTATGGAAGTTACGCATTGACAACAGATCGAAATTTTGGGTTTAAATGATTCATATTTGGCATAAAGGTGTCGATAAACGAAGCCATAACATCGTTGAATAAATTCCGCTGTACGCTATAGCAATTATTAATCACGTCTGCAAAGCTCAATTTTTGTAATTGAACAAAGCCACAAATTGCAGAAAAAATATGATTATTTATTGCTCTTTTATTGCGAACCTGGAACCGCTCAATATTACACACCTGCTTTATTGCCCGATGATATTGCTCAATCTGCCAATGCCTATCATGTTGTTCGGTAAATACTTTCTTGTCAAAAACAGCGGTTTTTTCTTCATCAGGTAGTGAACTTATGTAATGGCGAACTTGTTCTTTCAAGGTCGTCCGAAATAATTTCACATACCCAAAATTTTTGAGCCAAACCATTAAGCCGTCTTCCGGGATTTCTAATTGCCTGACTTGAACCCATGAACCTTTTTCAACAGAGACTAATCGATTACCTTCCACTGCAAAGAATAATCCTGTCTGATGATTTCTTATCAATTTAAGATTATCCACGCAACTGTACCAGCTATCTCCTGTTACAAAACCAGGTTCTAGTCCCCAAGCTAATACTTCGGTCAGCATGTCTTGAAAATAGTCATTTTTTGTCTTTCCTTCCGCCTTATCGACCACCCGGAAATTCAGTGGTTGGTGTTTTCCTTGAATGTCTGTGTAGTACAACGTGATAAGATTGATTCCCTTGACTGCTCTATGATGTTTTCCCGACCAAAAATAACTGACATATGCCATATATTGGCTATAAGGTTTATCAAGAACACTATCGTCAACACTCAAGGTTCCGCCCTTTAAATTCAGGCTTGCGCTGGCTTCATTGTATAAATCTCGCCCAGTGTAATGCTCCCTATTTAGAAATCGATTTACGCTATCATGTGATATTGACATGACTTCTCCTAATCGTCGACAACTAGTGCAAACAAGCGCAAGTTCTCACTCTATTGAGTAAGTGGCTTAGCCTGATACGTCCAACGAAAAGGCTTAGCCATGGTTTCATTGAAATATTTTATGAAATCCGCTATTTTTTTGTTTAAATCCTCTTTAGATTTAAAGTTGCCGCGCCGGATTACTTTACGCATTAAAATAGAAAACCAGATCTCTATCTGATTAAGCCATGAACAATGCTTAGGGGTAAAATGAAAAACAACCGGATGGTTTGGGTTAGTCAAAAAAGCAGTACGACTTTCCATTGATTTCAAAATACCCTCTTTTCCTTTAACCCCTGATTCTCCTGAATACGAAATTTTTTCGGCAATTAATCGAACCACCGATTCTGAACAATGTGTATTGAGATTATCCATGACTAAATGCCAATGGGTTTGTTTGGGTTGTTGATGAAAAAGCAGGTTCAAAAACTCGGCAAAATCTTGCTCTGTTCGAGTTTCTCCTATACTTCCCATTACTTCACCCGTGGCCACATCAAAACCTGCAATCAAGGTCTGGGTACCATGTCGAATGTATTCAAATTCTTGTCGTTCAACTTTTCCTTTCTTCATCGGCAATGTCTGCGCTGCTCGCTCTAAAGCTTGAATCCCTGTCATTTCATCAATCGAAATCGTTTTGATGCCTTGCTCTTCCCGCTCCAAAGCCCGTTGGTAGGTTTCGCAAATATCTTGACACCTCTCGTCGAAGTATTCATCTTTTTTTGCCGTCAACCAGCCTTTCATCCGGTGGGGTTGCAGGTCCGCTTCTTTTTAAAAAGCGCCCAACAGAGCGCTGTGAAATATAATCAACAATGCCCCGTTTTATCGCTTCATCGGCTATTTCTTGTTGCGTCCAATGAGTGATCGGGCGTTGACTATCCTCTGGGCGTTCGCAGGCTATCGCGATAATGCTGCAAATTTGCTCCGCCGTATAGATAGCAGGCGCACCGCTTCGCGGTGCATCTTGAAGCCGGACTAAAGGATTTTCTTGTTCACTGTTCTGTAACCAGCGTTTTCGCCAATTTTGAACAGTTGTCCGTCCAATTTTTAACTGGCGCATGGTTTCATGTACACTGATGCCTTCATCTGCCAACAATATAATACGGCAACGTGTCACCAAATTCTGAGGACTTGTATGTTTACGCACTGTGCCTTGCAATAACGTGCGTTGTTTTTCTGTTAAACTGATTGGGGCTGCTGTTAGACGTGGCATGATATCACCTGCTGAATTTAATATAGTATAGACGTTACGCATTGACAGGCAATGTTAAACTATGGGTTTAAAAAATTCCAAAGTCAATACAAGGCAAACCTTGATAAGAGAAATAACATGCCCCTCAACAGCCTGCTGTACATTACCCATGTATATTGGTTTTTTTATTAAGTGAGCCGAAACAAGCTAGTTGTCGACGATTAGGAGAAGTCATGTCAATATCACATGATAGCGTAAATCGATTTCTAAATCGGGAGCATTACACTGGGCGAGATTTATACAATGAAGCCAGCGCAAGCCTGAATTTAAAGGGCGGAACCTTGAGTGTTGACGATAGTGTTCTTGATAAACCTTATAGCCAATATATGGCATATGTCAGTTATTTTTGGTCGGGAAAACATCATAGAGCAGTCAAGGGAATCAATCTTATCACGTTGTACTACACAGACATTCAAGGAAAACACCAACCACTGAATTTCCGGGTGGTCGATAAGGCGGAAGGAAAGACAAAAAATGACTATTTTCAAGACATGCTGACCGAAGTATTAGCTTGGGGACTAGAACCTGGTTTTGTAACAGGAGATAGCTGGTACAGTTGCGTGGATAATCTTAAATTGACAAGAAATCATCAGACAGGATTATTCTTTGCAGTGGAAGGTAATCGATTAGTCTCTGTTGAAAAAGGTTCATGGGTTCAAGTCAGGCAATTAGAAATCCCGGAAGACGGCTTAATGGTTTGGCTCAAAAATTTTGGGTATGTGAAATTATTTCGGACGACCTTGAAAGAACAAGTTCCCCATTACATAAGTTCACTACCTGATGAAGAAAAAACCGCTGTTTTTGACAAGAAAGCATTTACCGAACAACATGATAGGCATTGGCAGATTGAGCAATATCATCGGGCAATAAAGCAGGTGTGTAATATTGAGCGGTTCCAGGTTCGCAATAAAAGAGCAATAAATAATCATATTTTTTCTGCAATTTGTGGCTTTGTTCAATTACAAAAATTGAGCTTTGCAGACGTGATTAATAATTGCTATAGCGTACAGCGGAATTTATTCAACGATGTTATGGCTTCGTTTATCGACACCTTTATGCCAAATATGAATCATTTAAACCCAAAATTTCGATCTGTTGTCAATGCGTAACTTCTATAGTATTATTCAACATATTACAATATATTCCTCATACATAGCATTAGTTTTTTCGCTTCTGCGCACTAGCTTGTTTCGGCTCACTTAATAAAAAACCAATATACATGGGTAATGTACAGCAGGCTGTTGAGGGGCGTGTTATTTCTCTTATCAAGGTTTGCCTTGCATTGACTTTGGGATTTTTTAAACCCATAGTTTAACATTGCCTGTCAATGCGTAACTTCTATTTTACTTGATTTACGAATTATTTTTTTGACTAAAACACGGATGGACTCCAAGTATGTCAGCTAACAAACAATCAATTCATGACGAATGGTCTTCGCGTTTTACCTTTATTCTTGCCGCCACAGGCTCTGCCGTGGGTTTGGGGAATATTTGGAAATTTCCGTATATTACCGGCGAAAATGGAGGGGGCGCCTTTGTCCTGGTTTATTTGTTATGTGTACTGGCTATTGGCATACCCATCATGATTGCTGAAATTCTGATGGGCCGCAGGGGGCGACAATCGCCAGTCAATACCATGGCGGATCTGGCTGTGGAGGCTGGGGCCGACCCTCGCTGGCGTTATCTGGGCTGGATGGGCGTAGCCGCAGGCTTTTTAATCCTGGCCTATTACAGTGTCATCGCCGGATGGGCATTATCCTATGTGGTCAAAGCATTTGCTGGCAGTTTTTCCAGTGGTAGCAGTGAAGAAATCAAAAATTTGTTTGATCAATTTATCGCCAGCCCTGCTCAATTGGTGTTTTGGCATACTGTATTTATGGTTGCGACCATGGCGATTGTCGCTCGAGGCGTCAGTGGCGGGCTGGAAAAGGCCGTGCGTTTTTTAATGCCAGGCTTGTTTGTTATTTTGCTGCTGTTGGTCGGTTACGCAATGACTACGGGTTATTATGAACAAGGCATAGACTTTTTGTTTAATCTGGATTTTAGCAAAATAGACAGTGACGCCGTATTGACCGCTATGGGACATGCTTTTTTTACCCTGAGTCTGGGAATGGGCGCGATCATGGTGTACGGCTCCTATTTACCCAAACATGTGTCGGTGTCGCAAACCGCATTGTTTATCGCTGGCGCTGATACCATTGTGGCCTTATTGGCTGGCATCGCCATTTTTCCGATTGTTTTCGCCAATGGACTGGAGCCCGGTTCTGGCCCAGGCTTGATTTTTCAAACCCTGCCGATTGCTTTTGGCAATATGACCGCCGGCTGGTTGTTTGGTGTGATGTTCTTTGTATTGCTGGTATTTGCCGCCTTGTCATCCTCCATTTCCCTGATCGAGCCGGCGGTGGCCTGGCTGGTGGAAAACAAGAATATCTCCAGAGTCAAGGCCAGTGTCATTTCAGGCATTATTACCTGGCTGGTCGGCATTATGGTTGCTTTTTCCTTTAACATTTGGTCTGACTGGACAGTATTTGGTAAAAACTTTTTTGATCTGCTGGATTATTTGACGGCGAATCTGATGCTGCCGATAGGTGGATTCTGTATTGCGATTTTTGCCGGCTGGGTGATGAAAAAAGATCATAGTCGTGAAGAACTGGATCTGTTCGGGCTGCACTTCGATTTATGGCATTATCTGGTGAAATTCGTCGCGCCATCCGCTGTTTTCATCATCTTCTTGCATGTCGTGGGAATTGTCTGAACATGAGTGAAGTGCATAAAAACGCTCTGGTAAAATTTTCGGCGAAGCAGATGTTTGAATTGGTTGCTGATATTGATGCCTATCAGGAGTTTTTACCCTGGTGTAGTGGCAGCCGGGTGATTCAACGCAATGGTGACATTGTTGATGGTGAAATACAGATATCCAAGGCTGGATTCAATAAAACCTTTGCCACCCGGAATCGCAATGTTCCATATGAAAAGATTTATATGAGCTTGTTGAATGGCCCTTTTTCATCTCTGGAAGGCGAATGGACATTTCAGGCCTTACGGGAAGATGCCAGTAAAATATCTCTGGATTTGAATTTTGAAATTTCGGGGACGCTGGCCAATTTGGCTTTTGGCCCGGTGTTCAATCAAATCTGTAATACTATGGTCAGCTCATTTATTCAACGAGCCAAGGATGTTTATGGCAAAGCAACTTGACGTAGAAGTGGTTTACGCCAAAGCCGATCAGCAAACACGGGTGAACTTATTATTGGATGCCGATGTGACGGTAGAACAAGCTATCAAAGCTTCAGGGATATTGGATCAGTTTGCCGAGATTGATTTGGCGATCAATAAGCTTGGTATCTTTGGCAAAAGTTGCAAATTATCAGATTTACTTCACAATGGAGATAGAGTAGAAATCTATCGGCCATTGAAGCAAGATCCGATGGAGGCTCGGCGTAAACGCGCTTTGGATCAATAATCCGACAGCCTCCTAACTCTGATCGGTCGAATCTTCAATGGGATTTTGATTGGATTCGGAATTATCTTCAGGCTGAGAAGCGTTTTGTTGCTGACGAATCTCTTCAAGGTCTGGCTCACTACTAAACCAGCCAGTAATAATTTCCCAAAGTGTTTTTTCCACTTCACGTTCAGGCACATCGACCGTCGTTTCCTTGGATTCCAGCATAACGGGTTTAGAGCTGGGACGAAAATCGCCTTGAACGCCGCTGAGCCTTTCTTCTTTAAAAAACAGTGTAAGTCGTTTTTGCACCCGGGGTTCATTACCCGGTTGCTTGGAATAGACATAATCCCAGCGATTTTTATGGAAAGGGTCTTGAAGCATGGGTGACCCCATAATATAAAGCACTTGGCGCTTGTTCATATTAGGGCGCAGTTGATCCACCATTTCCTGCGTGACAATATTGCCTTGTTCAATATCAATTCTATAAACGCCCGGCAGATTTTCCAATAACGTCGAGCAGCCCAAAAATGACAATGAAATCAACAGGGCCAAAAGAGTTTTTTTCATGTTTTAATGAATCAAGCGTCAATTTAAAAATGCAATAATAACGTATGTTGAGTGAATATCCTATCAATCGGTTCTGCGAATAAGATTAAAAATCGTTACAATGTAAAGTTGAGATTCAAAGGAAACAAGTGCTATTTGCTTTGCTTAGTTTATTTCAGTAAAAAAGGAGAAGAAGCTTGGAAAAACAGGATTTAAGAGATGCGGGGCTGAAAGTTACCTTGCCCAGGGTCAAGATACTGGAAATTTTGGAAAAACAATCAGCCGAAGACCGCCATTTAACGGCAGAAAAAGTCTATAAAATTCTGCTCAGTGAAGATGAAGAGATCGGTCTGGCCACCGTCTACCGGGTGTTGACGCAGTTTGAAGCAGCAGGCCTGGTCACTCGTCATCATTTTGAAGGCGGCAATTCGGTTTTTGAATTGAACAAAGGTACACACCATGATCATATCGTCTGTATGAAATGTGGTCGGGTCGATGAGTTTACCGATGAAGTGATTGAAGAACGCCAGCAGGCGATTGCGGCCAAATTACACTATGAACTTACCGATCACAGCTTGTATCTTTATGGCATCTGTCAACAGTGCCAGAAAGACTAATGCTTCCTTCCAGTTAATAACGCTTTTGTTTACACATAAGCGAACCCTCTCTTGTTATGTTTAAACCACTTATTTTTTATATTGGCTTGCGTTACACCCGGGCAAAAAAACGCACCCAGTTTATTTCCTTCATTACATTAACCTCGGTGCTGGGAATAGCCTTGGGCGTGACTGCCTTGATTACCGTGTTATCGGTGATGAATGGTTTTCAGGATGAATTGCGACAAAGAATTCTGGGTATGACTGCACATGCGACCATTACCGGCCGTAGTGGTCAATTAACCGATTGGTGGCAGTTGCGGGAAAAAGTCAAGGATACGCCGCATTTACTGGGTATGGCGCCATTTGTTCGCGGCCAGGTGATGCTCAATTTCGATCGCCGGGTGAGTGGATCGGTGCTTCGTGGAATATTGCCCGACCAGGAGAAACAAGTGTCTGATGTTGGTCAGAAAATGCAACTGGGGCAATTGTCATCCTTAAAGCCGGGTTCATTTAATATCGTATTGGGAAAGGAACTGGCGAATTATTTGGGGGTGATGCCTGGTGATAAAGTCACCGTCATCAGTCCGCAGGTGAATTCCACTCCAGCAGGCATTATTCCAAGGTTGCGCCGTTTTACCGTCAGTGGTGTATTTGAAGTCGGCATGTATGAATACGATCGCAACATGGCCTTGGTACATATCCAGGATGCGGCCAAATTGTTTCGCTTGGGTGATAAAGTCTCTGGCCTCAGGCTGAAACTGGATGACTTGTTTTATGCCCCCGAGATCAGTAAACAACTGGCCAATCAGCTTTATCCCGATTATCGTGTCAGTGATTGGACCGGGCGCATAGTAATTTTTTCCGCGCCATTCAAACCGAAAAAAGAGTCATGTTCATTATTTTATTGCTGATTGTCGCTGTGGCGGCTTTCAATATTGTTTCGACCTTGGTGATGGTGGTTACGGACAAGCGTGGTGATATCGCCATTTTGAAAACACAAGGTTTGTCAAACAGCTCGGTGATGGGTATTTTTATCGTATTGGGCTGTGTGATCGGTATCTTTGGAACCCTGTTAGGTGTTATGGGGGGCGTGCTGCTGGCATTGAATGTAGAAACCATCGTGCCGGCTATCGAACAATTATTTGGCGTACATTTTATGTCTGCCGATGTTTATTACATCAGTGAAGTGCCATCCAAGCTGGATTGGAACGATGTTTATCAGATTGCCGCTATGGCTTTTCTATTGACCTTACTGGCCACCTTGTATCCTGCCTGGCAGGCCTCTCGCATCAACCCGGCCGTGGTGTTGCGTTATGAATAATATTATTCTGCAATGCTACAACTTATGTAAAACCTACCAGCAAGGTGATCTGAATGTCGAGGTTTTGCGTGGCATCGATTTGTCCATTCAAGCCGGGGAACGCGTCGCCATCATGGGGGCATCCGGTTCTGGCAAAAGCACCTTGCTGCATTTATTGGGTGGCTTGGAAAAACCGACCCGCGGTGAAGTCATTCTCGATGGTGAGAATCTAGGCAACATCAGCGCCAGAAAACTCAGCCGATTGCGTAACAAGTCTTTGGGGTTCATTTATCAGTTTCATCATTTGCTGGGTGAATTTACTCTGATTGAAAATGTCGCCATGCCGTTATTGATTGGCGGGCAATCTGTAAAAGCCGCAAGATTACAAGCCATTGAACTGTTGCAACGGGTTGGTTTGGGTCACCGTGTTCAGCACAAGCCTGGTGAATTATCTGGAGGGGAACGTCAACGAGCAGCAGTAGCCAGAGCGCTAATCAACAAACCTCATTGTGTACTGGCCGACGAGCCAACCGGAAACCTCGACAGCAAAACAGCGGAACATATTTATCAATTGATGCTGGAATTAAACCGGGAACTTGATGTCAGTTTTTTGATTGTCACCCACGATCCAGAATTGGCAGCAAAAATGGATAGAGTATTGCATATGGCAGACGGGGTAATTCAACCATTAGGGAAACGCTGATTAAATCAGCGCTTCCCACGACACAGGGATGTATCGTCAAAATCGATAGCTGCAAGCTATTGATTTTGTGAGCAAAGTGGAAATCGCATTTCCACTTTCCATCCGCTGACAAATCATGGATGATTTGATCAGCGTTTCCATAGGGAACCGTTGAACAAAGCGGCCCTACTGTCAGTAGATGCACAATTACCGGATTCCCATGGGCCTCCGTCGGAGGTGATATTATGATGAAACTATTGCTGGAGTATTAGATGCGCTTCATGTTTCTGTTGGTGAGTTTTTTGCTGATTGTCAGTGCCATCATTACTCATACTGTTTTTCATTTTTATCCGCTTTATTTCCTGCTTGTTCTGCCGTTCATTGCTTTAGGGTTGTACGATATGGTGCAAACTCAGCACAGCGTATTGCGTAATTATCCCGTTGTCGGCCACATCCGCTGGCTGATGGAGAAAATCCGCCCGATGGTGCAGCAATATTTTGTCGAATCCGATCTTGACGGCGCGCCGATCAACCGGGTTTTTCGCTCGGTGGTTTATCAACGCGCCAAAAAACAGATGGACACCATTCCCTATGGCACCAAATTTAATGTCTACCGAACCGGTTATGAATGGATTGGCCATTCAATGGCTGCCCGGGAACCTGCGGAGGTGGATACTGATATCCGTGTCTGGGTTGGCGGGCCGGATTGCAAACAGCCATATCACGCCAGTTTACTGAATATTTCGGCGATGAGTTTTGGCGCATTGAGCAGTCATGCCGTTCTGGCGTTGAACAGCGGCGCTAAACGCGGCGGTTTCGCCCATAATACCGGGGAAGGGGGGTTAAGTCCTTATCATTTAAAACCTGGTGGCGACTTGATCTGGCAAATAGGTACGGCTTATTTCGGTTGCCGCGATCAGCACGGACAATTTGATGAACAGCTCTTTTCCCGGCAAGCGTGTTTATCGCAGGTGAAAATGATTGAGATCAAATTATCGCAAGGCGCTAAACCCGGCCATGGTGGCGTGTTGCCAGCCTGTAAAAATACACCGGAAATTGCCGCCATTCGAGGGGTTGAACCTTATACAGAAATTATTTCGCCCGCCAGGCACTCGGCGTTTGGCACACCGGTTGAGTTACTGGAATTTGTGCAACGGCTCAGAATACTGGCAGAGGGAAAACCGGTCGGCATCAAGTTGTGTATTGGTCAGCGCTGTGATTTTATCGCCCTGTGTAAAGCCATGTTGCAAACTGGCGTCAAACCCGATTTTATCACGGTGGATGGCGGGGAAGGCGGCACCGGCGCGGCTCCTTTGGAATACGCCAACTCCATCGGCATGCCATTGATGGATGCGCTGGCTTTTGTCAGCGATTGCCTGACCGGTTTCGATTTACGCAAAGATATTCGCATTATCGCATCTGGCAAGGCCTTTACCGCCTTTCATCTCATCAAGCGTATCAGTCTGGGGGCTGATCTTTGTTACAGCGCACGTGGCATGATGCTGGCTTTGGGCTGTATTCAATCTTTACAATGTAACACAGGGCGCTGTCCAACGGGCGTGACGTCGCAACGTCCAGCGCTGGTCAAAGGTTTGGTGGTCAAGACAAAAGCAGAGCGGGTAGCCAACTTTCATCAGGAAACGGTTAAAGCTGTCGCTGAAATTCTAGGTGCTGCCGGTCTGGAGTATATAGAAGCATTAAACAGGCGGCATATTTTTCGCCGCATCAGTCCGACAAAAATTCAATCCTACCAGGAAATTTACCCGCCAATGCCCACCGGTTGCTTATTGGAGGCACCTTATCCCGATGCATATATCGATGATATGCATCGGGCCAACGCCGAAATGTTTCATTGTTCTGTTTGTGATGTTAAGTGATGTTTTTGTAAGGTAATCGCCGTTCATGCGACTACAAGGAGACTGCCGGATTATGGATGATTCTACTGCGACAGCGGGAAATCGGCATATTTTTCCGCTCTTTTTCGTTGCGTAGCACTACGTAGCGCTTCCAAAAGAGCAAAAAAATCTACTCGATTTCCCACTCGTCTCGTCACGAACCTCATAACCCGCCAGCCTCCTGAGAAAACGCTGAATAATCAGCGATTCTGTGACATCTTCGGGCGCTTTGGTGTGAAAAGGGCCGAGAACTTTCTGAGAAACATAAATGAACAGCAAAAAAGTATTTCTGGCCAGTCTTATCGTTTTGACCATTGCCGCCTTTTTTTACTTCGATCTGCAACGTTATTTAACCCTGGAAATGTTGAAAGCACAGCAACAGCAGGTGCAGCAGCTACTTCAGGACTATCCCTTGATGACAGCGCTGGTTTATTTTCTGCTTTATATCGTAGCCACCGGTTTATCTTTGCCGGGTGCAACTATTTTGACGCTGGCCGGCGGCATGGTATTCGGATTGTGGTGGGGGACGCTGCTGGTTTCTTTTGCCTCCACGCTGGGGGCGACTGTCGCTTTCCTGTTGGTGCGCTATTTGTTTCAGGATTGGGTGGAAGAACGGTTTGGCAACAGGATGCAGACGATTAACGAAGGGCTGGAAAAAGATGGCGCATTTTATTTGTTAAGTCTGCGTTTGATGCCGGTGTTTCCTTTTTTTATGATCAACCTGACCATGGGGGTGACGGAAATTCCGCTGTGGACTTATTATTGGGTCAGTCAGCTCGGCATGTTGCCGGCCACTATTGTATATGTGAATGCCGGAACGCAACTGGCGGAAATTCAGAGCTTGTCGGATATATTATCGCCACAGTTATTAGTGTCGCTGATTCTGGTCGGGCTTTTTCCACTCATCGCCAAGTTTTTGCTGAACCGATTGAAACAATACCGCCTTTACCGGCGTTGGCCCAAACCTAAGCGATTCGATAATAACCTGGTTGTCATTGGCGCTGGTTCCGGTGGCCTGGTGACAGCTTATATCGCCGCTGCGGTAAGAGCCAAAGTCACTTTGGTGGAAAAAGACAAGATGGGCGGCGATTGTTTAAATACCGGTTGTGTGCCTTCCAAAGCGTTGATTCGCTCGGCCAAATTCCTGGCGCAGATGAAACACAGTCAGGATTACGGCATCGCCAATGCCGATGCCGAATATCAATTCGCCGAGATTATGCAACGAGTGCATCGGGTTATCAAAAAAATTGAGCCGCATGATTCCATCGAACGTTATCAAAAACTGGGTGTTGATGTCATTCAGGGTGAGGCTAAAATCATTTCGCCCTGGCAAGTAGCGGTAAAAACCGCAACCGGCGTTAAAACCCTGACGACAAAAAATATAGTCATCGCGACCGGAGCCAGTCCGTTTGTTCCACCGATTCCGGGCATCGATAAAATCAATATCCTGACCTCCAATAATCTTTGGCAATTGACTGAATTACCCAAAAGGCTACTGGTATTAGGCGGCGGCCCGATTGGTTGTGAACTGGCGCAGAGTTTCCAGCGTCTGGGCAGTCAGGTGATTCAAATAGAAATGGCGCCCAGATTGCTGGTGCGCGAAGATACCGATGTGTCGGACAGGGTGCTTCAGCAATTTCAGCGGGAAGGGGTGGATGTGCGTTTGTCTCACACCGCCAGAGCTTTTCGGCTGGACAATGGCCAGGCCATTCTGGAAGCCGAATATCAGGGGCGAACCATCGAGATAGCTTTTGATCAGGTATTGGTGGCCATTGGCCGAAAAGCCAATGTCACTGGATTCGGTGCGGAGGAACTGGGCATTCAGTTGACTCAGCGACAAACCATCGAGACCAATCCATTTCAGCAAAGCAATTATCCCAATATTTACGCCGTGGGCGATGTGGCAGGCCCCTATCAATTCACACATACGGCCGCGCATCAGGCCTGGTATGCGGCGGTCAATGCCTTGTTTGGACGCTTCAAACGTTTTCGCACCGATTATTCAGTGATTCCCTGGTCTACCTTTATCGAACCGGAAGTGGCCAGAGTTGGATTGAATGAACAGGAGGCCAGGCAACAAAATATTAAATACCAACTGACGACTTATGATCTGGCCGAACTGGATCGGGCCATAGCGGATGAAGTGGCGACTGGTTTTATCAAGGTATTGACCGTACCCGGCAAAGATAAAATCCTGGGAGTAACGATTGTCGGTGAACATGCCGGCGATTTATTGGCCGAATTTGTATTGGCGATGAAACATGGCCTGGGGTTGAATGCGATATTGTCCACCATTCATATTTATCCGACCCTGGCGGAAGCCAGTAAATATGCTGCCGGAAACTGGAAACGCCAGCAGGTTTCGGAGAGGCTGTTAAACTGGCTGGAAAAATATCATCACTGGATGAGGTGAAAAAGATGAAAATATTATGTTTAATTCTGGGCTTTTTGATCGCCAACCCCATTTTCGCCGAAACGCCCGATTGGTCGGCTTATGAACAAGTATTAAAACAAGTCAAACCCGGACAAAAACATGGCGTCAAGTTAAATCTGGTCGATTATGTGGCAATTGTCAAAGACGGCAGTTTGCAACGCGCTTATAAAAGTTTGACGGATTTTAATGTCAGCCAGTTAAAAAGTCGTGACGAACGTCTGGCTTTCTACATCAATGCCTACAATATTTTGGCTTTGAAAATGGTGGCCGACCATTGGCCAGTGGAAAGTATTAAAGACATTGGCCATTTGTTCAGCCCGGTCTGGGACAAGCCGGCCGGCAGCCTGGCTGGGAAAACCGTGACCTTGGCTGAAATCGAACATCATATTCTACGACCGATGGGTGACGCCCGCATTCATCTGGCCATCGTCTGCGCTTCGGTGAGTTGTCCTGATTTACGTCGCGAGCCTTATCGGACGGAAAAGCTGTCGATGCAACTGGATGATCAGGCCATGCGTTTTTTAAACAACCCGGGCAAAGGGTTGAGAATTGAAGACGGCATTATCCGGGGGTCGAAAATATTTGACTGGTTTGAAGAGGATTTCGCCAAGAAAGGAGGGGTAGTCGCTTTTATCCGTCATTATCGGCCGGATTTGAAAGAAATGCCGATCAAGTCGAATTTAGCTTATGACTGGTCAGTCAATGCAATGGAATAATTCGCATTTTTCCGCGACTATGGTTAAATCAGAGTTGTTGAAGCAACCACACAAACAATGGAATGAAAAAACACGTCTTGGTTTCACCGGAAAAATGGCTGACGCAATATGGCGATGTGCTTTACCGTTATGCACTGTCGCGAGTGAGAAGTAGTAGCGCGGCTGAAGATTTGCTGCAAGAGACCTTGCTGGCGGGACTGAACGCCAGGAAAAATTATGCCGGAACAGCGTCAACCCAGACTTGGCTGATCGGCATTCTGGAACACAAAATTATCGATTATTTTCGTCGTAAACAGCATGAAAACATACCGTTCGAAAATGATGAACAACAAGATATAGAGGCGTTGCTGTTTGATGACAAGGGTCACTGGCGACAAACAGTCAACCCTTTGCCCGGGCCGGAAGAGGATATTCAGCAAGATCAGTTTTTTGGTGTTTTACTGCACTGTATCGATGCGCTTCCACCCAGGCAGGCCAAATTGTTTATACTGCGGGAGCTGGAAGGACTGGATAACGAACAGCTGTGTAACATTCTGGAAATAAACACGATGAATCATCTTTGGGTGTTGATGTCACGGGCCCGGTTGCAGTTAAGGGAGTGTCTTGAAATTCGCTGGTTAGGAAAGAAAAGGTGAGTGATGCTTAATTGTAAACAGGCCAGTTTGTTGGCTTCCAAAAAACTGGACCAGAAATTGTCATTGAATGAATCATTGGCCCTGTCAATGCATTTGTTAATGTGCCGCTTGTGTCGTCGCTACGTCCACAGCTTGAAAACCATTCGACAAATGCTGCGCGAACAAGACAAAAACATTCAAACCGCTGGTTCGCCAAAATTGTCTCAAGCGGCCAGAAAGCGCATACAGAAAAATTTACAGAAAAGTCTGGCGGATACTGATTTTTCGGCGCGCGAAGATACGCCGCCAAAATAAATTAAATAGTGGGGGGGCTTTGTATCGTTCCCATGCTCTGCGTGGGAACGTGTGCGGTGACGCTCTGCGTCACAGAACTCAGGAGCGTTCCTGAATGGGTTCCCACGGAGACCGTGGGAACCATGAACTTATGCGTAACATCAGTTATTAAGGAAACGCCGAACAAATCAGCGTTTCCTTAAATCAGTAAGTTTTGTCGCTGCCAAACGACCCAATAAAAACAATAAATAGTGGAGATTCTTTATGACCGATAGTGTGATCAGTGATGCCGTGCAAGATTATTATGGCAAGGTGCTTTCCTCCTCGGAAGATTTAAAAACCAGCGCCTGCTGCAGCCTGGATGCGATGCCGCTTTATTTAAGGCAATTACTTAAAGATTTGCACCCCGGAGTGGTGGAGCGATTTTATGGTTGTGGCTCACCATTACCACCCACATTATCCGGTTGTACGGTTCTGGATCTGGGATGCGGCACAGGCAGGGACTGTTTTTTATTATCACGATTGGTCGGAGAGCAGGGCAAGGTTATCGGCATCGATATGACCGAGCAACAATTAGCCGTGGCCAGGCAACATAGAGATTGGCATCGGGAACGCTATGGCTATCAGGCAATGAATGTGGATTTTGTTCATGGCCGAATCGAAGATCTGGTGGAAGCGGGTATCGCCGAAAACAGCATTGACGTTGTGGTGTCCAATTGCGTGGTCAATTTGTCGCCAGACAAGGAAAAAGTCATGCGCGAAGTGCTCAGAGTGCTGAAACCAGGCGGCGAACTCTATTTTTCCGATATTTATGCAGACCGGCGTATTCCTGAAAATTTAAAGACTGACCCGGTTTTGTTGGGGGAATGTCTGGCTGGCGCATTATATTGGGAGGATTTTCGTCGTATGATGCAGAAAATGGGCTGCCTTGATATTCGTGTCGTGTCGGAAAACCCTGTGTCACTTGACGATGAGGAAGTCATTGCAAAAATAGGCATGGTCAAGTTTCGCTCTGTAACGATCAGGGTATTTAAAATGCCGCTGGAAGATCGTTGTGAAGATTATGGCCAGATTGCGACCTATCGCGGCACCATTGAACAATATCCTCATGCTTTTGACCTGGATAACCACCATCATTTTGAAACTGGCCGGCCGCTCAGAGTCTGTGGCAATACTGCCGATATGTTAGGGAACAGCCGTTTTAAACAATATTTTGATATTATCGGCGATAAATCCACCCACTTTGGTTTGTTTGACTGCGGGCCAGATACTGGTGCAAACCAGTCAGACGAAGATGGCGCATGTTGTTGAGTATCGTTATTCCGGTCGGGCCGGATGATGCTGCATGGAAACCCTTGTTAAATCAATTACTGGCGCGGACAGAGCAGGTTGAAATCATCTTGTCGGCTTGCCAGCCCAAGCCTCGAGACGCATTGTTGAATGCCGCTCAGGTTAGCTGGATAACGGGGCCGCAAGGCAGGGCAAGCCAGTTAAATTATGGCGCTTCCCAGGCCAGGGGTGAATATATCTGGTTTCTGCATGCCGATACTCAATTGAATTCGGCTGTATGGCAGGCGCTTGAGACATTTACGGCGCAGGATTCTGATGAGCTGGGTTATTTTCAACTCAGTTTTTCCAAAGATGGCCCATTATTGACGCAGCTTAATGCAACACTGGCAAATTGGCGGTCTGGCTGGTTGGGGCTGCCTTTTGGCGATCAGGGATTTATTTTGAAGAAGTCTGTGTTTGACCGGCTGAGTGGATTTGATGAACAAGTCAGTCCCGGTGAAGACCTGGATTTTGTCGTCAGGGCCAGATCAATGGGTGTTCACTTACAAGGCTTGAATGCGATACTGATTTCCAGTGCTCGCCGCTACCTCAGATACGGCTGGTTAAAAACCAGTCTGAGGCATATTTATCTGACAGCTAAATTGACCTGGCAGGCACAACAAAGAGTCCGGCAGATATGAACGGGGCATTGGCAATTTTCGTAAAAACACCGGGACTGTCACCGGTTAAAACCCGTTTGGCGGCTGATTTGACAACACAGGCCGCAGAAAGATTTTATCGCCTGGCGGTGCAAGCAACGACTGAAGTTGTGCAACAGCTTGCCCAATCAGTATCCATCACGCCCTATTATGCGGTGGCGGAACAACAGGCCATGTCCGTGTGGCCGGAGTTTCCAGTTGTCTGGCAAGGGGAGGGCGGACTTGGGGAAAGAATGGATAATATTTATCGCTATTTGTTGAGCCGCTACGATTATGTTTTGCTGATCGGCTCGGATATTCCACAAATGAGTCCCGAGCATTTACAGCGGGCCATAATCGCTTTACAAAACGATAAAATGGTCATCGCGCCCAGTGAAGATGGTGGTTTCTGGCTTTTTGGCGGAAGCTGCCGACTGCCTGCTTCAGTCTGGACAACAGTTCATTACAGTCAGAAGGATACCCTGGAGCAATTTGTTGCTAATTTATCAGCTTTCGCCGAAATTCAGCTGTTAGATAAATTACAGGATATCGATGATGTCAGCGACTTGAAGCCATTGCAACAGAGCCTGGCGGCGCTACGTCATCCGACACCCGCTCAGCGCCAACTGCTGAGCTTCCTATTGCACAGGGATGTGTCGTCAAAATCAATATCATTAAGCTATTGATTTTGTGAGTAAAGTAGAAATCGCATTTCCGCTTTGTGGTCGCTGACAAATCAGGATGATTTGTTCAGCACTCCTCTTAGATCAACAATGTTTTCATTATGCGTGATACCAAAGCCTTATTACTAGAAACTGACTTCCCCGAGATTCGTCGGGACAGATTGACCACGTTACAAATGAATCTTGGTTATTTATGCAATCTGAGTTGTCAGCATTGTCATGTCAATGCCGGGCCGAACAGAACCGAATTGATGAGCCTTGAAACCATGCGCACGGGAATCGGTTTTATCGAAAAACACCAGGTGGAAACACTGGATCTGACCGGTGGCTCGCCGGAGATGAACCCACATTTTCACTGGCTGGTGGAGTCGTCCAGAGCATTGGGCGTCAAAGTCATCGATCGTTGTAACCCGACCATTTTACTGGAACCGGGCTATGAAGATCTGGCTGAATTTCTGGCCGGGCAACAGGTGGAAATTATCGCCTCACTGCCTTGTTACCTGGAAGACAATGTCGATGCGCAGCGCGGCAAAGGGGTGTTCAAAACATCGATTGCCGCATTGCAGCGACTGAATGAGCTGGGCTATGGCAGATCCGGTTCCGGCTTGACGTTGAACCTGGTTTATAACCCGCAAGGCCCCCAATTACCACCCGAACAATTACAACTGGAGGCGGCTTATCGTGAATTTTTGCAGGAACATTTCGCTTTGCAGTTCAATCAGCTGTTCACCATCACCAATATGCCGATCCAGCGATTCGGCGCCGTGTTGCTGGCCAAGGGGCAATTTGAGTCTTATATGCAATTATTGAAACAGGCCTATCGGCCAGACAATCTGGAGCAAGTGATGTGCCGTACTCTGCTCAGTGTCGATTGGCAGGGATTTGTTTATGATTGTGATTTTAATCAAATGCTTAACTTGCCGCTGGGGGCGGGCAATGCAATCCATTTAAGTGAATTGGCGGATAAATTCGATGAAAAATTATTCATTGCAGTAGGCGAACATTGTTATGGCTGTACGGCTGGGCAAGGGTCGAGTTGCTCTGGTGTATTGCAACCTTAAACACTGGCTGATGCGGGAATAGTTGAACATCACCGAATATAAGGTATAGTTTAGGGAATGCTGATTAAATCAGTGCTTCCCGCGACATAGGGATGTGTCGTCAAAATCGATAGCTGCAAGCTATTGATTTTGTGTGTAAAGTGCAAATCGCAAAAAAATATGCGATTTATCAGGTAACAACATAACAATAATCAAAAAACCGGTCGCCGATGCCCTCAACCGAATCTTATTCTTCTTTTGCCTTCTGTAAAAACTTTCTAAAACGTTTTTTGCCTAACGAACAAGCCGTAGTGCTGACCATTATTCTGGTGGTCAGTTCATTACTGATTTATTGGCTGTCTGATTTACTGATGCCGGTGATTTTTTCCGTTATTCTGGCTTATTTACTGGAAGGCCTGGTGCAAAAGCTGGAAAAGAATCGGGTTCCCAGGCTCATCAGTGTTTATACGGTTTTTTCAGGTTTTATGGCCGTTTTAGGCTATGTATTGTTTGTTTTGACACCGATGGTCACCGAACAAGCGATTCAATTAGTGCAGAATATTCCACAGATCATCAAGCGGGCGCAGACCGAAGTGATGCGGCTGCCGGAATTGTACCCTCAGTTCGTCACCGAAGAACGGATACGGGATATTATGTTTACCGTACAACAGGAGCTGCTCGATTATGGTCAGGAGCTGATTTCCAGTTCTGCAGAATCTGTGATGAGCCTGGTTTCGGCGATAGTCTATCTGTTTTTAGTACCATTGATGGTGTTTTTCTTTTTAAAGGATAAAGAACTTTTGCTCGGTTGGTTTGTGCGTTTTTTACCGCGTGATCGACATTTGACCGTCAAAGTCTGGCGTGAAGTGGATGTGCAGATTGGCAACTATGTGCGCGGCAAGTTTCTGGAAGTGTTTATTTTATGGTTCGCCAGTTATGTCACATTTTCCAGTCTGGGATTGAATTATGCGATGTTATTAGCGGTTTTTATGGGCTTGTCGGTGATTATTCCCTATGTGGGCGCAACCCTGGTGACCTTTCCAGTGTTGATTGTCGCCGCTGTTCAGTTTGGCGTCAGTTCCGATCCATTCATGTATGTGGTGATCGCCTATGGTGTCATTCAGGCGATTGACGGTGTGATTCTGGTGCCGTTATTGTTTTCCGAAGCGGTCAATCTGCATCCAGTCGCCATTATCGTCGCCATTCTGTTTTTTGGTGGGTTATGGGGCTTTTGGGGGGTGTTTTTCGCTATTCCATTGGCGACACTGGTAAAAGCGGTGATCAATGCCTGGCCGCGCCTGGAAGAGCCTGAAATGTTATCTGAATTATAAACGGGCTATAAAATATCAGCGGCAAAATCGGCCAAACGTGACCTTTCTCCTTTCCGCAATGTAATATGTGCGCTGTGTTGCCAGTTTTTAAAGCGGTCGATCACATAAGTGAGTCCAGATGTGGTGGCTGTCAGGTACGGTGTGTCGATCTGAGCCAGGTTACCGATACAGATAATTTTACTGCCAGGGCCTGCGCGAGTGATCAGGGTTTTCATTTGTTTAGGTGTCAGGTTTTGCGCTTCATCGATAATCAGATAACGATTCAGAAAAGTCCGGCCACGCATAAAATTAAGCGAACGAATTTTAACTCGGTTGTTGATGATATTTTGTGAGGCATCCTGTTCCCAATCATTGTTACCGCTGCGACTGCCCAGCAATTCCAGATTATCCAGCAAAGCGCCCATCCACAGGGCCATTTTTTCTTCTTCTGTACCGGGTAAAAAGCCAATGTCCTGGCCTACCGGAATGGTTTCCCGGGTCATGACGATTTCCTGATAGAGTTTATGTTCCATCGTCAAGGAAAGTCCAGCTGCCAACGCCAACAAGGTTTTTCCAGTGCCAGCCGTACCCAGCAGGGTGACGAAATCGATTCCGGGATCTAATAAAACATTGAGAGCAAAGTTTTGTTCCAGGTTTTTGGCCGTAATTCCCCAAACATTATTGTGTTTATTGTAATAATCTCTGGCCAGTTCCAAAACAGCGGATTGCTTATCGCATTGCCGGACAATGGCTTCAAAGGAGTGCTCTTTATCCAGATATAAAAACTGATTTGGATACCAGTTTTCTACAATGGGGTCAGTGATTTTGTAAAAGGTCCGGCCCTGCTCCAGCCAGGACTCCATTTTCTCACCATGCTTTTCCCAAAAATCATCAGCCAGTGGGGTTACACCAGTATAGAGCAGGTCAATATCGTCCAGAGTCTGGTCATTATGATAGTCTTCCGCATGCAACCCCAATGCGGCCGCCTTGATGCGCATATTGATATCTTTGGATACCAGGATAACCTGACGATCCGGTTGTTGTTCCGCCAGGGCCATCACGACGCTTAAAATGGAATTATCAGCAATTTGTCCCGGCATGGTGTCGGGAAGCATATACTTTAATTGCCGGGTTTGTAGAAATAAACGGCCATTATTGGCTTGTCCATTAGGGGCGTGCTCAATTCGAGAAAGCGGCAAGCCCTGTTCAATCATGGGTTGATCACAGCCTTTTACCAGTTCATCCAGAAATCGGCTGGTTTGACGAACATTGCGTGCAACATCGGACAAGCCTTTTTTGGCATGATCCAGTTCCTCCAGCACCACCATCGGAATAAAAACATGATGCTCCTGAAAACGAAACAATATAGTGGACCCCGTAATCCGGACAATAGTTTAAACTATGACTATTGAAAAAAGAGGTACAAAAAATGAGCGAAAAAAACGGAAAACCTTTAGCGGGGCGCAAAAGGCCAAAATCGCGCTGGAAGCGGTTAAGAACATCAAAACGATCAATGAGATTGCTCAAGAGAATGAAGTCCATCCATCTCAGGTAAGCCAATGGAAAAAGGAACTGTTGGCCAATGCGGGAAGCCTGTTTGAAGGCAAACGCGGGCCGAAAGCGGTGAAGGCGCAAGACAATCCGGACCGTCTGTACGCCAAAATCGGGCAGTTGAATATGGAACTGGATTGGCTTAAAAAAAAGTCCGGGATCAGCCTATGATCACGCGTCAAAGCTGGGTGGATCAAAAAGATGAGTTGGCGTTAAGTCGGCAATGCCAGTTATTGAACGTTACCCGCTCAGTAATCCATGAACAGAAAAAACGCCAACAACAGCCGGTGTCTGCTGAAGATCAGCAACTGTTGCGGTTGCTCGACGAAGAATATACCCGGCATCCTTTTTATGGCTCACGCCGTATGACAAAGTATTTACGCGGCCTTAACCATCAGGTCAACCGCAAACGGGTTCAGCGGCTGATGCGCATACTGGGGCTGGTCGGCATGGCGCCGGGCCCGAACACCAGTAAGCCGCATCCTGAGCATAAAGTCTATCCCTATCTGTTAAGAGGCGTCGAGGTGACACGCCCCAACCAGGTTTGGAGTACCGACATCACCTATATCCGGCTGCCGCAAGGATTTGTTTATCTGGTGGCCATCATGGATTGGTACAGCCGAAAAGTATTGGCATGGCAACTTTCCAATACCATGGACAGCGCGTTTTGCGTAAATTGTCTGGAGCAGGCCATCAAGACCTATGGCACACCGGAGATATTTAATACCGACCAGGGCGCACAGTTCACCAGCGCGGACTTCACCGGGGTATTGAGTCAGCATGGCGTGACCATCAGCATGGATGGCCGGGGACGGGCCTTGGACAATATCTTTGTTGAACGACTCTGGCGCACAGTGAAATATGAAGAAGTTTATTTGAAGCAATACGGCAACCTGCAAGCACTGTCAGCGGGGTTGACGGACTACTTTGCCTTTTACAACAGCGAACGACCGCATCAGTCGTTAGGCTATGAAACGCCAGACAGGGTTTATCAATTCGCCACGGGAGGTGGCGCTAGAATCGTGGATAAATATAATGCCGGCACTACCAAGCAGACGCCGGGTGAAAATATGGGCCAGAGCCATTGAGCCTGACTGTTATGAGGGTTCTATCTTAAATTCTCTAATAATTTGTCTGGACAATGGGGTCCACTTTACAAAGCCGCCGGATCATGCATTAAAACATTGGTGTCCAGAACAAATAATTTACATGGGTTTTTGCGCTTTCTGCTCATGATGTCAGTCTGAGTCCAGCTGATTTAAAAACTCCAGAACTTCCTGAACATGTGTTTTAACTTTGACTTTACGCCATTCTTTGATCAGTTTTCCAGATTCATCGATTAAAAAAGTGCTGCGCTCGATACCTCTGACCTGTTTTCCGTACATGTTTTTCATTTTGATTACATCAAACATCTGGCACAACTTTTCATCTTTATCGGAAATCAAATCGAACGGAAACTCATGTTTGGCCTTGAAGCCTTCATGCACCTTGATGCTATCACGCGAGATACCGAAAATGACGGTATTATATTTTTTAAATTCCTCATAATGATCGCGGAAGTCCTTGCCTTCCTGAGTGCAGCCAGGCGTATTGTCACGTGGATAAAAATACAATAAAACTCTTTGGCCGCGATAGTCGGATAACCTGAATGTTTTTCCGCCAGTCGTTTCGGCTTCAAAATCTTCGATTACTTGATTCGGTTCAATAGTCATAGGTCTCAGTGTTGTTTGACAGGTTCAAAAATAGCATCCAAATTGATGTTGTTGCAAAATTCCAGTAACTCATCCCGTAATGAAAGGATCCTGATTTCAGGCGGGATGATAATGGTCAGCTTGATAATCAGTATCTGGCTTTTAGTGAAAGCAGACTGTTGGCAAAGTGAACTGGCTTCCTCGATATGGATATTCCAGCTCTGGATGAATTTGACCAGATCCTGAAGAATATCTTCACGATAAAGGGACAAAGTTTCCAGAATATAAGCAAGCCCCTCAATAGGCTCAGATCGGGTTGGGCGAGAAGTTTGAATGTCTATTCCAGGGTGTTGTTGCAGGTTGGCCAGAAACGTCTCCAGTTTGGCGATATGATTCCATTCCCCTTCGGCCAACAGATAACAGGCGGGAACTTTAGATAACTGCGATGTGCGAAATTCTACAATCTGGCAATCGCAATTACTGACCGCTGAAATCAAGTCGGTTAAAAACTTACAGGAATTCTGACTGATAGTGGTGATGGCGAGTTGCATAAAATTGTTTTTTTGATTCTATTCTAGCCAAACAAATGAGAAGCATGTCAATATTTAGCTAAATTTTTTGTAACTACTCAGCGTATTTTACCAAAAGCATCAGGTCACTGAGTAAATTCCGGTAATTTCCCCTTAAATACCAGTACCAACGCTTCAGAGGCACTGACATGATGTTTACGACAAGTGGATAGATATCCCCGAATACGGCAGAAGGTGATGGCACCCTGCTCACTCCTGAAACACCCCGATATTTTTTGCTGCACCTTGGTCATGCGGATATCATTCTCACCGAGATTATTATAGAAGTTACGCATTGACAACAGATCGAAATTTTGGGTTTAAATGATTCATATTTGGCATAAAGGTGTCGATAAACGAAGCCATAACATCGTTGAATAAATTCCGCTGTACGCCATAGCAATTATTAATCACGTCTGCAAAGCTCAATTTTTGTAATTGAACAAAGCCACAAATTGCAGAAAAAATATGATTATTTATTGCTCTTTTATTGCGAACCTGGAACCGCTCAATATTACACACCTGCTTTATTGCCCGATGATATTGCTCAATCTGCCAATGCCTATCATGTTGTTCGGTAAATGCTTTCTTGTCAAAAACAGCGGTTTTTTCTTCATCAGGTAGTGAACTTATGTAATGGCGAACTTGTTCTTTCAAGGTCGTCCGAAATAATTTCACATACCCAAAATTTTTGAGCCAAACCATTAAGCCGTCTTCCGGGATTTCTAATTGCCTGACTTGAACCCATGAACCTTTTTCAACAGAGACTAATCGATTACCTTCCACTGCAAAGAATAATCCTGTCTGATGATTTCTTATCAATTTAAGATTATCCACGCAACTGTACCAGCTATCTCCTGTTATAAAACCAGGTTCTAGTCCCCAAGCTAATACTTCGGTCAGCATGTCTTGAAAATAGTCATTTTTTGTCTTTCCTTCCGCCTTATCGACCACCCGGAAATTCAGTGGTTGGTGTTTTCCTTGAATGTCTGTGTAGTACAACGTGACAAGATTGATTCCCTTGACTGCTCTATGATGTTTTCCCGACCAAAAATAACTGACATATGCCATATATTGGCTATAAGGTTTATCAAGAACACTATCGTCAACACTCAAGGTTCCGCCCTTTAAATTCAGGCTTGCGCTGGCTTCATTGTATAAATCTCGCCCAGTGTAATGCTCCCGATTTAGAAATCGATTTACGCTATCATGTGATATTGACATGACTTCTCCTAATCGTCGACAACCAGCTTGTTTCGGCTCACTTAATAATATACATGGGTAATGTACAGCAGGCTGTTGAGGGGCGTGTTATTTCTCTTATCAAGGTTTGCCTTGCATTGACTTTGGGATTTTTTAAACCCATAGTTTAACATTGCCTGTCAATGCGTAACTTCTATATTAGTAAATGGCACATCTATTTCTCTCATAAAGCGTAAGACATCATCCTGGTAATTGATCAGCCGTTCCAGTAAGTTTCTGGATTTACTGCGCTTGAGGCGCCCACGTTTGGGTTTACCGGGCAACGGGGTTGGTGGCGGACATTCAATTTGTGCTTTCTCTAATAAATCTCGATATCGTCGTCGATAACAGGCCGCTTTTCTTGCTTCAAGCTTCCCCCCTGCATCATCGACGACCTGATTGATCTTTTTTAACCGGGTTTCCATTTCTTTGGCCCACTGCTGTCCATCCTGCTCCCGGGCACGGGTCAGTTCACGCAGATGATGCGCATTGCACAAGGCATGAGTGAAGGGGGACTTGTAGTAAGGCTTCCAGTGATCGTGGCATAAAATGCCATGAAAGTCAGGCAGGATGCCAATGACATCCATCGCTTCCGCTGCCCGCCATGGAGAGCGAAGCGAAGGCGGGTAGTCCCCGGTAGCCGCGAGGCGACATGGGATACCCGACGTGCGAAGGCGCCAAAGGGGATCCCAAGGGAGCATCCGAACGCGGCGTCCAGTCATATGGGAGGCCGGTGTGTAGCCGCAACGAGCTTGCGATGTTGTGGCGGAACGCCGGGTGACCAGGACGACCGGGGCACCAATGAGTTGTCGAAGATCGAGTCGATTTTGGGGACTCGGATGTCCCAAAATCTTTCACGAGATCGAAGACTCGCTTCCTTGCCCCGTTTTACATGGGGGAAAATAATGTGTCCATAAATCATTAGAAGCACAATGCAACCAGTACTTGGCGCCATTGATGTTAATGCCCGTTTCATCGGCATGTACAACAGAAGCTGCCGCCAGTCTTTGCTTGCAAATCGGCTCAAAGGATGCCAGCTTCTCAAAGGCTAGGAGGCTGTCCGAGAATAGAAGCCGTTGCGAGGGAAAGCTGATTTGAGTCAGATTTTTTCATTCTTTGAGGCGAATAGTTGCGCTATTTAACGAAAAGAATGGGAAAATCTGGCCAAATTCAGCCATTCCGTAGTAGGTTCTCTATTCTTGGACAGCCTCCTAGTTGATTGAAATTAACCAACGAACCTTCACTGATGGGGATCTGTAATTGATCGGAAAAATAATCCTTGATGCGCTGGCAGGGCAATAATTGGTACTGCGAAAGATACACGGCGTGCGCCTTGAGTTGGTCACCATATTGCACGGCTTTTGTTACGCCCTCGGGAAAAGGAGCAACAAACCGACGACCTTGTTCATCGATAAGCCTTTGCGCACGATATTCCGTCACAATCCGTGAAATATCAATATCAAATACCTGCCGGGTTTCAAAGCCATCTGCCGTGTAGCTTCCGGCTGGCAAGGTACGGCGATCAATCTTGATGGAGATAACGTCATCGGGATCATCGACTTTAACCAGCGTGGTGCCAATATGCCCTTTCTGTCCACCACCTGGTTTTTTTGATCCAGCCCGTGCTTTCCTTTTACGATCAGGATCACTTGATGGCGGCCTGGAACTGTTACTGCTGTTAAGTCCGAGCCGATGCATCAGGAGCGTGACCAGCAACAACAATATCTCCAGCGAAGACCGCAGCGCCGGAGATAAATCGGCTTCATCTTCAATCAGCTGCCGGGCATGGGTAATGGCAGCCTCTACATCAATGGAATCAATCTTCAATGAAACGACCTGTGGGTTTAAGTACAGGACTATTGTCTCATGGCTTTTGAAATACGAATTTTTGCCTCTGTGTTGCCCGTCATCGTATTTTAGAAATGCACGGCAGCAGGGCTATCGGGCATTGCTTATAAGGCAATACGCCTCAACTAACGCAGGCTAATACAGTAAACCTCTTGCGCCAGGTGTTGCCGTTAGAAAATCAAAAATAACGCTAAAATCGTGTCAAGCAGTTTTTTTACTTATTTACGCTGAGTAGTTACAATTTTTTTTTATCTCTATACTTTAAGATAAAGTAGAACGAATCGGCCTTGCTGTCAGCACAAGCTAAGCCTTATACGACTTTCGCTTTACTTGAACAATCAATGGCTTGTAGCCTTTGATTTTGTCAGTGCATTTAGGCACTGCTTAGAATTACAAATAATTCAGCAATTTCATAAAGTATATTTTGAGATGAAATTCAGTTAAAAATTTTCCGAAAGGAAGATTTTTTTAAATGAATGCCAAAAGAGGCCGATATTATATATGGTCATTCTGAATCTCTGGTTAATGCGGGGTTTATGTATGCATAGTGACACTCATGGGTTTGATGTCACATTCCTGTGCCACTGGAATCGCGAATAAATCAGTGATTCCTTAACCATATAACTTATTTTTCCTGTTTGGTGGGCAAGCAAAATCATGGCGGAATCTTCGGAAAAAAATAACACTTCATCCAATGATACATTGGATGAATTTGATGATCTACTCAATGAGACTGATGATGCTTCACAACAATCTGAGGCGATGGTTGATGATGAGGATGCTTTAGATAAGCTGTTGTCGGAAAATGGTATCGACGAAAGTGATGACGTTGCCGATGAATTTGCCGAAATCGATGAGTTGTTCGATGCCGATGATGATGCCAATGGTAGTGACACAAACCAGGAGCAGGCTGAAAAAGAGGATGAATTCGATGAATTCGCCGATGATGTCGAGGAAGTGTTTTCCGATGCAACACCGGCCGCAACAGAAGCTGAAACATCGACACCTGAAGAGGTTGATATCAGTGAAGATTTTGATATTACTGCTGATGAAGATACTTCAGAACCCGTGTCAGATGTCATGGAAGATGACCTCGTTGCCGAGTCACCCGAAGAAACACAGCAACCAGCACAAACGCCTCCTGTTGCAAGCAACAATAATGCAGCAGACGCCGCTGCATTATCGCTGATTAGCAGTCAGCTGAGCGCCTTGCAGAGTGCGCAGGAAAAAAACAGTCAACAGATTACAGAACTGCAGCAAAAAGATCCTACCAATGAATTGACGCAACAGATCGACGCCTTGGAATCGGCGCAAAAACAACTTAAACAGAAAATATCAAAACTGGAAGGGCAAAAACCGACCATTGTCTATGTTGGTTTAGGTCTTGCCATTCTGGCGCTGTTAGTGGGCGGTGGTTTAGGGATGGTAGGCTTTTCGGCCGACTCCAAAGTGGACGAATTATCTGAAACAGTGGTTACGATTGAAGAACAGGTCGATGTGCTGGTTGAACAGGACCCGATTAAACAACTTCAAGCACAAACAAAACGTCTGGATAAAATGGGTTCAGATGTCGCTTATCTGAAATCACAGATAACAGACATCAAGCAAAACCTGAAGACGTTGGCGGATTCAACCCAGCTGGATCTGCTAAAACAGCAAATTGAACAGTTAAACGAACAAAATATGCAAATGGGCGGCTTGCTGGAAGGATTGCAGGCGCAACTGGATACCCTGCAAAGCCGCAAAACGAAAACACTTAGAAAGGCCAGAAAAAAAGTTGTCGCCAAGCCGCAAAACTGGCAGGTTAACCTGATTGCCTACCGGCAGGAATGGTACGCGCGCCGCAAGGCTAAGGAATTCAGCAAACAAGGTGTGCCCGTTAAGGTAATAAAGGTTCGGATCAATGGTGAAAACTGGTATCGCCTGAAAATCGATGGTTTCAAATCCAAAAGCGAAGCGATGGTCTATGCCGATAAAGTCAAAAAAACCTTGAATCTGCCGGCCGTATGGGTGAATAAACCTTAAAAAACCAATTATGTTTGATGTTGCTCACATTCCCAAGCGGGAGCTTGGGAACCAGAAGAGCTTATCTTTTGGAACGATTAATAACGGAGCATAATCGGTAGGGCGGATTCGCCGTCAGGCAATCCGCCAATGCATTGGCTAATCAGCAAAGATTAGTTGAAAACGAGAAAATTCTGCCGTAAATTCCCGTAGATTAGCGATTTTGGCCGGTCGTTGGCCGAGACTAATGGATGTAAAAGGTTTAAGCGAGTCATCGTCTACAAAAATCTCTGCGTTATCTGTTGCTTCATTCAAGACGATGGCTTTGCCTGAATGTGCATCATCGCTATTTTGCCGATAAGAATAGGCGCTTAATTCACCATGGATTTTTTCAATCAGGATGCGTCTCATGGCGAAATTAGGCAGGTCTTTCTGTTGACGAACCACGCCGGCCAATAACGCATTGCGGTTATTGACCAGAATAACAAGATCGCCGTTATTGACTATCAGGTCTTTCCCTTCAAATAAAAAATAGTTGGCGTCACCGGCTTCCTGAAATTTTACCGGTATTAGTTTCTGCTTGCCCAATTGTGTTTGTTTGTCCGACAAATCAAGCGATTCATTTGGATCGATAAATCCCCTGTCACTGTCCAGTGGACTCAGGCTGAGATTATAGAAGTTGTCATCAAGCTGGTCAGGTGAGCCAGACCTAAGATTTGTTTGGCCGCTTGATTGCTGAATTTTATGCAGTTTTTGACGGTTAAGAAGAAATTGGTGGCAATTTTCAAAGCTTATGGAAACATTGAAAATAATAGGAGGCGCCGGATGGGCGTCATTGATCAGTCTTTGGTAGCCACTTAAATGATTAAGTAATTTTTTCGTTTTGTTTCCGGTAAATTCAACTGAATACGATCATTCTGCCAAGCATTTATCAAATCCTGACAGCTGATTAAAATATCATCCGCTGAAAAGATTTGTTGCAAGCTTTTGACCTGGGTTGGAAAACCCTCGGCCGTATTCCAGTAAAAAAACAATGCCGGCTGCAGATGACTGACAATGAGGATTAAACCGAAGTGATGGGCGCTAAAATCCGATAATTCTTTCCAATCAGAGGTGTCGTTCAGATCAGTGCTCGATAATGCCAATAAAATATTTCGCTTGATGACAGCATTGATGGTTTTTAATGGTAGGAATTCAGGTGTTTTTATCGCCAATTCATCATTTAAAAATTGATGCTTGACGGCAAGAAAATACCATTTGGCCGATAGTTGCCACAAACTGTTTGATAGCGGTGTCTGAAAACGATAACGAAGCAGCATGTCTTGCCCGACCATCTGTAACGCCAGATAAATAGCTGTTTTTTTTGTTCTTCAGACAAATCCTGAGCTTGATAGACGCTATTCAACCCCAAACATAAATTACGGCAAATCTGTAAACATAATTGTAAGGTTTTCTGGCGTTTTTTGGCCGATTGTTGTTCGATAATGGCTGCGACGCCCTCGATAAGGTAAAGGGCGGCCGGTGTTAATTGCTGGAAAAAAACAAACTTTTGGTTTTCATGTTCAGAAGACTTGCGAATCTGCCTGAGCGATTTATAAAGCTGTTCTCCGGCCTGAATTATATTGACCGGTCCTGATGAAGCCAATAATTGCTCTACAAAACGATCATTAACAAACTGTGAAAGAGGCGGTTGCTCGGTTATCATAATTGAAAAGCCGGGTTATTTGATTGCTTCACTGACGTTGGTTGTTTTTTGCTTCTCTTCCACCAGCTTGTCCAGATAATCATTGATCTCCTTACTATATTGCTCGAGACCTCTAAAATTATCGGCAATCTGATGTTGAATGTTTTGATCGGTTTCCCAGTTGGCTTTAAGCTTATCCATGGCTGCATGCATGTGGTTGTGAACCAGTTCATGGGGTTTGTGAATTTTGGCATAAGAAGGTAAATGTTCATATTGTTGCAGGGTGGATTCTTTTTTCAGCCACTGGCCCACTTTGCAGTTATGATGGGAGATACTGACGTAGTTGGCCGCCTCCGAGTCGGGGCCTGTTTCCGCCGCACGGTAGCCCTGCTGCACATAAATCATCTGGTTGACTTTGGCGAAGGCGATCTCGGCCACCGCCTGGGTGTAATTGACTTTTTGGTAGGTTTCCACGGAAATATCGCTGACTTCGCTGATATTATGTTCGAATTCGCTGATGGCGATTTTAGACTCATCGGTCATGTCCGCCATGCTCTCGGTGTCATCGACAATCAGTTGCGTTGCATGGGTGAATTTTTTAATCGTTTCATTGATACTTTCGGTGGCGTTTTTGGTGTTTTCCGCCAAGGTTCTGACTTCATCGGCCACTACCGCAAAACCGCGGCCATGTTCACCGGCCCGGGCTGCCTCGATGGCGGCATTCAGGGCCAGCAAATTGGTTTGATCAGCGATCTTTGCGATTAACGAGGTAACTTCTGTGATCGCCTTGCTACTTTGACTGAGTTCCAGCGATGAACCTTTCATCGTGTCTATTTTCTCGATAATGCTGTTCAGTTTATCGATAACCGAGGCCAGAGAGGCTTTACTTTCAGTGGCGATATCCGAGGCTTTGCTGGAGATGGTTTCCACCTGCATCATTTGTTCGGTAATGGTTTTCAGATCCGACTCGGTACGATCCAGACTGGACAGCAGGTTCACTGTTTTCATCTGGCCCAGTTCAGAAAAAAGCTCATCACGCATGCTGCGAATATGATTTTCCTCCATCTGTTTCAGCGAGGTATCGATGTGTTCCAGGCCTTCGGCGAACAAGCCATTTAACCCCTGTGGATTGGTATGCCGATAAAACTGTTTTTTCTGCGCTGAATCAAAACAGGTGGTCACTTCCCGCATATAGGTTTCTATCTGATCCAGCGCTTCGTTCAGGTTCCAGGCCAAATCTTTTAGTTCGGCGTCATCAGGTATATGCGTGATGCGGTATTCCAACCGGCCATTGACGATTTCATGACAGAGTTTGAAGATTTTCATGATCAGGCTGATTTCTTTTTGGCTTTGTCGATAAAACAGATATTGAAAAAGTAAGGCCAGCACCAACACGCCCAGATGAACCCACTCCAGTCCTTGTTGATAGAGCGTCCAGCCCGTCAATACAATGATAAGCCCTAATAACAGTCGGGTGGTGTTTTTACCATTAAAGAGAAATAATGAATTCACGGTAGTCTTTTCCTGTAGGTTGAATGACATTTTCAAGAACTTTTGAGCCGGCAGCGATGGCATCACGGCTACCGGCCTGTTTTTCGGCCGCCAGCATGTCTTTATAAAGTGATTCGATGATGCGAAGTTTACTGGCTTCAGGTTTACGCCTGACAGAAAAAAAACCGATGATTTCCCTGTTACCATTAGTGCTTTGTTTCCCAAAGCTCGGTGTTACTGTCGCCAGTACCCAGTAATAAGAGCCGTCTTTACTCATGTTCTTTACATAGCCAATAAATTCCTCACCCGATTTGATGGTTTGCCACAACAGATAAAAAACCGAACGCGGCATATCGGGATGGCGTACGATATTATGCTGTTTGCCGAGTAATTTAGCTTCGGTGTAACCTGAAAATTCAATAAAAATCTGGTTACAATAGGTCAGGCGTCCGCTTGGATCGGTTTTGGAGGCGATAAAATCATCTTCTCGCATGACGATTTCTTTATTCGTAGGGGTGATTTTATTTTTCATGATTTTAAGGTGTGCCAGAGGTCAGGCGGTAATGGCAAAGAGATTTAGACTTACCTGAAGTGTAGATTAAAAATAAAAATGAACAAGTACAGAAAACAACATAATTGATTGAATTGAAATGTAATTTATTGATGACATGAGGACAGGATATAGCCAGTTACCATTGCATGGCGGCAAGGCGCCACGCTGGTTATTTGAAAGAATGACGCGGCTGGCGCGGGAGATTGTTTACCATCTGGTTTATGAATATGGCCCGGAAGGCACGCTGAAACGATTGTCCGATCCTTTCTGGTTTCAGGCGTTTGGTTGTGTGCTTGGGTTTGACTGGCATTCCAGCGGCCTGACGACGACCACCTGCGGGGCGGTAAAAGAAGGCATCAAGGATTTACAGCATGAACTGGGTTTTTTCGCGGCGGGTGGTAAGGGCAAAGTCTCTCGCCGGACTCCCCAGGAGATCGAGCAAACCTGCATGCGCACAGGCTATGACGCCAATAAACTGGTCAGAGCCAGCCGGCTGTCCGCCAAAGTGGACAGTTCGGCCCTGCAGGATGGTTATCAAATTTATCATCATGCATTTTTCTTTACTCGTTCGGGACGCTGGTGTGTGGTGCAGCAAGGCATGAATGAACAATCCGGTATGGCGCGGCGTTATCATTGGCTGGGGGATGAGCAGACCGATTTCGTAAACGAACCGCATGCCGCGGTCTGTTGCGATCATCGCGGCAAGGTGTTGAATTTTGTCGCCAAAGAAAGTTTGATTTCCCGTGAACGGGTCACGCAACTGGCGGCCAGGCCCGAAAAGGAGGCGCAAAAAGTATGGCTGAAACAACCGGAGTTGTTGATGCCGCGGCGCCATTGGGTCAGGCGGGATGACATCAACCCTAAATATTTACAACGTATTTTGTTGAAAACCTATGAAGAAATGCCGCAGGATTTTGAAAGCCTGCTGGCTATTCAGGGGGTAGGGCCAAAAACCTTGCGCGCGTTGGCGTTAACCGCGGAATTGATTTATGGCACCAAAACCAGCGTACGAGATCCGGCCCGCTTCGCATTTGCGCATGGCGGTAAAGACGGCACACCATTTCCGGTTGACAGGGAAAATTACCAGAGGACCATTGATGTATTGCATTCAGCATTAAACCGGGCCAAGCTCGATCGCAGCGAGAAATTGCAAGCTTTCAAGCGTCTGGCCCGGTCTGAAACGTGAGCGTCTTATGCCGTGACTGTCTGTATCAATTCATCCAGTTTGCCTGATTGCTCCAGCGCATAGAGGTCGTCGAACCCCCCGACATGAACGTCGCCAATAAATATTTGCGGAATGGTGCGGCGTTTGGTTTTGATCATCAGTTCCTGGCGTAAGCCGGGCTGGCTGTCGACGTTGATTTCTTCATATTGCAGGCCTTTTCGTTCCAGCAGTTTTTTGGCCATGGTGCAATACGGGCAGAGGTTTCCGCTATAGACTTTGATTTTTGGCATGTAGAATATTCAAATGTAGTAATTTAATGATGGATATTCTATTGTGTTTGCTGTTGAAATTCAATTTGTAATGCTTTTGCCAGTGTTTCAATCAAACAGTTTGCGGCATGTTGCAAGGATTCAGCGAAAGCGATAACGCCATCTTCATGCCCTAACATACTGATGACGCCATGATGCCCCAGTTGCTGTCTGGAAAATAGTTGTTCTATCGCCAATGCCATGGCAGGGGTGCCATAAGGAATGTCTTTTTGCGTATGAGGAATATTTAGCGCTTGCGTATGTCGCCAAATATCCGGACTGTGAACATGAATTACCGCTTTGATGGCTGGATTTTGCTGGTAGAGCATGGCATGGGTCAAAGCTTCTGATGAGGGTTTGCAAAGACCAATGGAGGTTAGTCGGTTTTGAGCGGGCAGGGCTTGTTTAATCGTAACTACTCAGCGTAAATAAGTAAAAAAACTGCTTGACACGATTTTAGCGTTATTTTTGATTTTCTAACGGCAACACCTGGCGCAAGAGGTTTACTGTATTAGCCTGCGTTAGTTGAGGCGTGTTGCCTTATAAGCACTGCCCGATAGCCCTGCTGCCGTGCATTTCTAAAATACGATGACGGGCAACACAGAGGCAAAAATTCGTATTTCAAAAGCCATGAGACAATAGTCCTGTACTTAAACCCACAGGCCGTTTCATTGAAGATTGATTCCATTGATTCCATTGATTCCATTGATTCCATTGATTCCATTGATTCCATTGATTCCATTGATTCCATTGATTCCATTGATGTAGAGGCTGCCATTACCCATGCCCGGCAGCTGATTGAAGATGAAGCCGATTTATCTCCGGCGCTGCGGTCTTCGCTGGAGATATTGTTGTTGCTGGTCACGCTCTTGATGCATCGGCTCGGACTTAACAGCAGTAACAGTTCCAGGCCGCCATCAAGTGATCCTGATCGTAAAAGGAAAGCACGGGCTGGATCAAAAAAACCAGGTGGTGGACAGAAAGGGCATATTGGCACCACGCTGGTTAAAGTCGATGATCCCGATGACGTTATCTCCATCAAGATTGATCGCCGTACCTTGCCAGCCGGAAGCTACACGGCAGATGGCTTTGAAACCCGGCAGGTATTTGATATTGATATTTCACGGATTGTGACGGAATATCGTGCGCAAAGGCTTATCGATGAACAAGGTCGTCGGTTTGTTGCTCCTTTTCCCGAGGGCGTAACAAAAGCCGTGCAATATGGTGACCAACTCAAGGCGCACGCCGTGTATCTTTCGCAGTACCAATTATTGCCCTGCCAGCGCATCAAGGATTATTTTTCCGATCAATTACAGATCCCCATCAGTGAAGGTTCGTTGGTTATAGAAGTTACGCATTGACAACAGATCGAAATTTTGGGTTTAAATGATTCATATTTGGCATAAAGGTGTCGATAGACGAAGCCATAACATCGTTGAATAAATTCCGCTGTACGCTATAGCAATTATTAATCACGTCTGCAAAGCTCAATTTTTGTAATTGAACAAAGCCACAAATTGCAGAAAAAATATGATTATTTATTGCTCTTTTATTGCGAACCTGGAACCGCTCAATATTACACACCTGCTTTATTGCCCGATGATATTGCTCAATCTGCCAATGCCTGTCATGTTGTTCGGTAAATGCTTTCTTGTCAAAAACAGCGGTTTTTTCTTCATCAGGTAGTGAACTTATGTAATGGCGAACTTGTTCTTTCAAGGTCGTCCGAAATAATTTCACATACCCAAAATTTTTGAGCCAAACCATTAAGCCGTCTTCCGGGATTTCTAATTGCCTGACTTGAACCCATGAACCTTTTTCAACAGAGACTAATCGATTACCTTCCACTGCAAAGAATAATCCTGTCTGATGATTTCTTATCAATTTAAGATTATCCACGCAACTGTACCAGCTATCTCCTGTTATAAAACCAGGTTCTAGTCCCCAAGCTAATACTTCGGTCAGCATGTCTTGAAAATAGTCATTTTTTGTCTTTCCTTCCGCCTTATCGACCACCCGGAAATTCAGTGGTTGGTGTTTTCCTTGAATGTCTGTGTAGTACAACGTGACAAGATTGATTCCCTTGACTGCTCTATGATGTTTTCCCGACCAAAAATAACTGACATATGCCATATATTGGCTATAAGGTTTATCAAGAACACTATCGTCAACACTCAAGGTTCCGCCCTTTAAATTCAGGCTTGCGCTGGCTTCATTGTATAAATCTCGCCCAGTGTAATGCTCCCGATTTAGAAATCGATTTACGCTATCATGTGATATTGACATGACTTCTCCTAATCGTCGACAACTAGCTTGTTTCGGCTCACTTAATAAAAAACCAATATACATGGGTAATGTACAGCAGGCTGTTGAGGGGCGTGTTATTTCTCTTATCAAGGTTTGCCTTGCATTGACTTTGGGATTTTTTAAACCCATAGTTTAACATTGCCTGTCAATGCGTAACTTTTAAACCCAACCATTTTTAGCGCCAGCATTGCTGACAATATCGCCCTGTTCGATCCGACTGTTTCATTTGACAATATTCGGCGCGCGGCCGAAAAGGCGGGCGTCGATGAATTTGCCTGGCAATTACCCGATAAGCTTAACACTCGAGTCGGTGAAAATGGATTTGGTTTGTCGGGTGGGCAAAAACAAAGAATTGCATTGGCCCGGGCATTTTTAAGTGAGAGCTCCATTGTGCTGCTGGATGAGCCGACAGCGCATTTGGATGAAAAAAATAAAGTACAGTTATTAACAAGGCTTGAAAACCTGTTTGCCGATAAAACACTCGTTATTGCCAGCCATGACAAGCTGGTGATTGACCGTTTCTCGCGTCGCTTCATGTTACGGGAAGGGAAGCTGCAATGAAGGATATCTGGTTCTTTTTTCAATTGTTCAAGCCTTATTGGTTATGGTTATCAGCCGGTACGGTGATGGCGTTGATGACATCTTTGGCGGCAATCACGCTGTTAGGCTTATCGGGCTGGTTTATTTGTGCGGCGGCAGTTGCCGGTGCGCTTGCACCTGATGGTATTCCCGCGGGTTTTAATTTTATGCAGCCAGCTGCCCAGATTCGGGCATTGGCCATTATCAGAACCCTGGGGCGTTATGCTGAACGCTGGTTGACGCATGAAGCGACTTTCCGGGTATTGGTGGAAATACGCTGCTGGTTTTTTGGCCGTTTAATCAGGCTGTCGCCTGGCCAGGTTTCTGCCCGGCATTCGGGCGATTTGCTCAGCCGGCTCACGCAGGATATCGATGCATTGGATGCAGTGTATCTTAAAATTTTACTGCCCATTATTATCGTCTTGGTTGCCGCTCTGGGCGTTATTTGGCTGACAGGGCTGATATCCTGTCAACTGGCTTTGATTCTGACCCTGACGGTTTTGCTGGCAGCACTGCTGTCGCCATGGATTTTTAATCGCCTGGGACGAAAACCAGCCCAGCGGGAAGTGCTTATCAATCAGCAATTCAAGGTAGCGCTGCTGGATTTCCTTCAAAGTATGGAAGACATAAAAAGCTATCGGCTTGTCGAACGCTTTAAACAATCCCTCGTCAATCAAACAGAACAGCTCCTTGAAGTGCAGTACAAAAGTCAGCAATTGACTGCCTTGTCTTCGGCATTCGTATTGTTTTTGGCGCATGCCACCGTACTGCTTTTTTTGTATTTTGGCGTACAGGCGTTAGCCGATGATTTAACCGGCCCGCAATTGGCGCTGTTGATTTTTACCGTGATTGCCTTGTTTGAATGGATATTACCCGTCAATATTGCGATGCAAATGCTGGGGAAAACCATTGAGTCGGCCAGGCGGGTCAAAGGCATGGCGGAATTATCACCGGCCGTAGCCGCACCCGCCAGTCCGGAAACACTGCCCATGCAAAATGACATACAGATAGAAGATGTCAGCTTTCGTTATAATGATGTCAGCCCCTGGGTTTTGCAGCATTTGAATTTGGCAATTCCTGCAAGCAGAAGAATTGCGATTATGGGGGCGAGCGGTGAAGGGAAAACAAGCATTTTATCGTTGCTGTTACGCTATTTTGATCCGCAACAAGGACAAATAACCTTAGGCGGCAAGCCCTATCGACAACTTGATCCGGATCAGTTGATGACACGCTTCAGTCTTCTGTCGCAACACAGTCATTTGTTGCTGGGCAGTTTGCGTGATAATTTACGCATAGCCAAACCGGATGCCGATGAAGCGCAATTACATCAGGCATTGCAACAGGCTGGATTAGCTCGCTGGTTGGCTATGTTGCCAGAAGGACTGGATACCTGGCTGGGCGAGCATGGTGCTCGTGTTTCCGGTGGAGAAGCCCGGCGTATCACCTTGGCGCGTGTTTATTTAAAAAATGCACCGGTTGTGTTACTCGATGAGCCGACCGAAGGACTGGATGGTGAGACTGAAAAATGGGTTTTGCAGCAACTTGAGGTAATCACCCGGGGAAAAACCGTGGTGATGGTGACGCATAAAAGCGCAGGTTTCTATTGGATGGATAATGTTTATCAGCTATCAGAAGGTCGGCTAGTGCAGCACCATTTTTATACTGAGGGATAGATTTTCAAAATTTTTCGAAAATACCATAACTTACAATTCGCTCAATCCGACAAAGAAAAATGGGTGCTGCACTAGTATTGATATGAAAGTTTGTGTAGGGTGGTTTCGCTTCAGCAAACCGCCAGAAAACGTCAAGAAATACACTCGCCTCAAAATGGTGGAGTGCCTGATGGCGAATCTTTTGTTCATCTATAAATTCAATCAATTATTCAGCTCAATGCATAACACCCGTTATTGATATGAAAGAAAAAGTCACCATTCAGGCATTAAGCCCAAATATTCTGCAGCAAGGTAAAAGTAAACGGCTGGCCGCCATTCGCGAAAAAGCCAGTCAACAGTCTCGGGCTAAGCTACTTGTCACCCCTAAAAAAAACCGCCTTCTGATCTGGAAAAAGCCCGGCACTTGATTGACCAGGCAGTCAATCAATGGTTGATGCGTTATCCGCCGGCAAAAAAACAACGCTTTTTCACTATTCGTTTTGGTATAACGCTGGAACAGCTCAAACAACGACCCATCGAGGAAATCTATCGGCGATTGCAAATTACAGAACAAGTGCCTGAGAAAATCGCCAAACTGGATTATAATGGCCGCCCCGTTCCTTAACTGAATAACGTCGATGAAGACATACCGGATTGAGCCTGACCAGGATTATCGTGATCAAAGCCTGCGGCAAAACGAAGCGTTGAGCCCGGAAGCTCTGGCTGAAGACGCGGTTAAACATTACGATGATTGTTATCGTGATTATCTGGCAGCCTGGTGTAACCGGGACAATCTGGCCTTGCATTATGGTTACTGGGACAGTGACCAGCCTTATCAGCATCATCAGGCGTTGTTGAATAAAAACCAGATTCTTTATGACAAGGCCGGAATTCAACCTGATGATAAAGTATTGGATGCCGGTTGCGGTATCGGCGGCAGTACCATCTGGATGGGGCGTGAGCATGGCAACCGTGTGACAGGTATTACCATCAGCGCCAAACAGGCCAATTATGCACGGCAACATGCCAAGCGACATGGTGTCGCTGACAAGGTGGATTTTGAAGTGGCGGATTTTTGTCAAACGCCGTTCGAGGATGAAACCTTTGATGTCGTCTGGGCGTTGGAAAGTTCCTGCCATGCACTGAAAAAAGGCGATTTTTTAAAAGAAGCCTGGCGTTTGCTGAAGCCGGGCGGGCGGCTGGTGGTTTGCGACGGCTTTTTGCTGCAACGGGAATTTAATCAACAGCAATGGGAGGCTGTGGTTACTTGTCTCAATGGCTGGGCCGTGCCAAATTTATGTTCACGGGATGAATTTACCGGTTTGTTGCAGGGGCTGAATTTCAATGATATTCAGGTGCATGATATTACCCGGCAAACCTTACCCTCTGCCGATTATATGTATAAGGTCGCCAAGCGCTTGTATCCGGTACAGAAAATCAGCCAGTGGTTAGGCTTGCGCTCTAAGGCGCAGACTGCCAATTATCATGTCGGACTGGCGCAGCATCAGTTGTTCGACGATAATCTCACCGAATATCTGATTTTCACCGCCCAGAAATAAGCCATGCAGCGCATCGTCAATCTTTTTCCATTGTGGGCGCTTTTAGTATCCGGCCTGGCCTGGTTTTATCCAGCTGAATTCAGTCAACTCAAAAGCGCGATACTGCCTTTATTGGCCGCAGTCATGTTCTGTATGGGCATGACCTTGACGGTGGCCGACTTCAAAAAGGTTTTACAATCCCCTAAGGTTATTTTTTTTGCAGTGATGCTACAATTTTTGTGCATGCCATTTTTTGCCTGGGCGATTTCCACTTTGCTACATTTGCCGGCGGAGCTTTTGGCCGGCATGGTGCTGGTAGGCGCCAGTGCCGGGGGTACTGCCTCCAATGTTATCTGCTATCTGGCACGGGGCAATGTCGCCTTGTCGGTATTGATGACGGTCGTTTCGACATTATGCGCAGTTGTGTTGATGCCGCTGTTGAGTTGGCTTTATTTACATCAGGTTGTCAATGTGCCCGTCGCCGGTATGTTAAAAAGCATCCTGTTGATTGTCTTGTTGCCGGTGTTGGCAGGCGTACTGCTGAACAGCCGTTTTCAGGCAGGCATTCAAGCGGCGCAATCGGTTTTTCCACTGTTTTCCAGTCTGTCGATTGTGTTGATTATCGCCATCATTATCGGTTTGAATCATGCCAATTTGCAAACCCTCGCCTGGCCGGTGATGGTGACGGTTTGTCTGCATAATGCACTGGGTTTGTTGACCGGCTACGGCGTCATGCGGCTATTGGCTTATGACAAGCAGATAGCCCGCACCGTCAGTATTGAAGTGGGCATGCAAAATTCCGGTTTGAGCGTCGCCCTGGCGGTTCAGTATTTTTCAGCTTTAGCTGCATTGCCCGGCGCTTTGTTCAGTATCTGGCACAATTTATCCGGCAGTCTGCTGGCGTATTTTTGGCGGCGGCAAACGGTTGAATCAAACGGGTGAAAAAAAATGAAACAGTGGTTGATTGCGTTATCACTTGCAGTGACTATTCCGGCATGCAGTTTGATCGACGCTATAACCCATGAGCAGGAATTGACCGTCTACGCCGAAAACCTGTTTCGCCGGCAAAATGAATTGACCAGTGAATTGATGATGCTCGACAGCGGCTCGGATGACGAAAACGAAATTTACCAGGCTGAGTTGAGAATGCATGAGGCGTGTAAGTTATTGAATGATTATGCGCAATCTCAAATGGAAGGGAAAAGCATGGGGATTTTGTTCAAACGCCGGGTGAAAAATTCATTACCCGCGTGTGATGATGCGATTCAGGACCTGGAAGACGCCATAGAGGATGCTGAATGATCCACCTATAAATCATTCTGAAAGATCGTGCTGTATTTGACAACTTTAATCACTGCCGGTATTTTAGAGAGTTTGCCAACATTTTCCCTCAAAGAGTCCTGAATGGAAGAATTTCATCGCATCAAACGCCTGCCGCCCTATGTTTTTAATATTGTCAATGAATTAAAAGCAAAAGCCCGCGCCGAAGGTGAAGATATTATCGATTTTGGCATGGGTAATCCCGATCAGCCGACACCGCCGCATATTATCGAGAAACTGGTCGAAGCGGCGCAGCGAAACGATACGCATCGTTATTCCATGTCCAAGGGCATTCCCCGCTTGCGCCGGGCGATTTGTAACTGGTACCAGGATCGATACGATGTCACGCTAGATCCTGAAACCGAGGCTATTGTCACCATCGGCTCCAAAGAAGGTCTGGCGCATCTGGCGCTGGCCACACTTGGCCCTGGCGATGTGGTGCTGGTGCCCAATCCGGCTTATCCGATTCATCCTTATGGCGTGGTGATCGCCGGGGCGGATTTACGCCATGTGCCATTGGTGCCGGGCGTGGATTTTTTCGACGAATTGCAAAAGGCGATTGTCGATTCCTGGCCCAAGCCAAAAATGCTGATTCTCAATTTCCCGGGTAACCCCACCACACAATGTATCGAACTGGATTTTTTCGAAAAAGTCGTGGCGGTCGCCAAGGAACACAATATCTGGATAGTCCATGATATCGCCTATGCCGATATTGTTTTCGATGGCTATAAAGCGCCTTCCATTCTTCAGGTGGAAGGGGCAAAAGACATTGCGGTCGAGTTTTTTTCCCTGTCAAAAAGTTACAACATGCCCGGCTGGCGGGTCGGTTTTATGTGTGGCAATCCCACTCTGGTGGCGGCGTTGACGCGGATAAAATCTTACATGGATTACGGTACATTCACGCCCATACAGGTAGCCGCTATTACTGCTTTGGAAGGGCCGCAAGATTGTGTGCAGGAAATTTGTGATATGTACAGACGCCGCCGTGATGTATTGTGCGAGGGCCTGAATGCGATGGGCTGGCAGGTGGAAAAACCGAAAGCGACCATGTTTGTCTGGGCACCAATTCCAGAAGCCTATCGTGAAATGGGCTCGATCGAATTCTGTAAAAAAATGATTATCGACGCCAAGGTGGCGGTTTCGCCGGGGATTGGTTTCGGTCAGCATGGCGATGACCATGTCCGTTTCAGTCTGATCGAAAATGAACACCGCACCCGGCAGGCGTTGCGCGGCATTCGCAATATGCTCAGAAAAGACAACGTAGTATAATGACGGGCTTGAAAACAGATTGTCAGGAGTCACAGTTGAAACCGGTAAACATAGGTATTTTAGGGCTTGGCACCGTCGGCGGGGGTACCGTCAACGTGCTGAAACGCAATGCAGAGGAAATATCCCGTCGGGCGGGGCGACAAATTCTGGTGACCCGCGCATCGGCCAGAAGTCTGGATCGTGAACGCATTTGCGATACTTCTGACATCGATTTGACCACCGATCCGTTTGAAATCGTCAACGACCCTGATATCGATGTGGTGCTGGAGTTGATCGGTGGCGACAGCTTGGCCAAAGAACTGGTGCTGAAAGCGATTGACAACGGCAAACACATTGTCACCGCCAACAAAGCGTTGATTGCGCTGCATGGTAATGAAATATTCGCTAAAGCCAGCCAAAAAGGCGTGATGGTCTTGTTCGAGGCGGCTGTGGCCGGCGGCATTCCCATCATTAAAGCGATTCGCGAAGGGCTTTCAGGCAACCAGATTGAATGGCTGGCCGGCATTATTAATGGCACCGGTAACTTCATTCTGACCGAAATGCGCGACAAGGGGCGGGATTTCGCCGATGTGCTGGCCGAAGCCCAGGCTTTGGGCTATGCCGAAGCCGATCCAACCTTCGATGTGGAAGGCATCGATGCGGCGCATAAACTGACCATATTGGCCTCTATCGCCTTCGGCATCCCGTTGCAGTTTGAAAAAGCCTATACCGAAGGCATCACCGGCATCACCCGTGAAGATATGGAATATGCCGAAGAGCTGGGCTATCGCATCAAACATTTGGGCATTGCCCGTAAAACCGGCAAAGGAATCGAACTGCGCGTGCATCCCACCATGATTCCCGAGCGGCGTCTGATCGCCAATGTCGATGGCGTGATGAATGCCGTTTTGGTCAAAGGCGATGCGGTTGGCCCAACCCTGTATTACGGCGCTGGCGCTGGCGCGGAGCCGACCGCTTCCGCCGTGGTGGCCGATGTCGTCGATGTCGTCCGGGCGATGACCAGCGACCCTGAAAACCGGGTGCCGCATCTGGCGTTCCAGGCCGATGCTCTGGTCGATATCCCTTTGCTTGACGCCGATGATTTCAAAACCGCTTATTATCTGCGTTTGACGGTGGAAGATAAACCCGGCGTGCTGGCCGAAATCGCCAGCATTCTGGCCAGACACCAGATCAGTATTGAAGCGTTGATCCAAAAAGAGCCAAAGCCTCAGGAAACGTCTTTACCCCTGATTATGCTGACCCAGCAAACGCAAGAAAAAGAAATGAATGCCGCAATCCAGGAGATTGAAGCATTGACAACCGTAACCGGCCAGATCAGCCGCATTCGACTGGAAACACTAAAATAATTATGAGCCAAACAACACATTACACCTGTTTAATCAACCGTTATCAAAGCCGTCTGCCGGTTTCCGGCGACACGCGTTTTATCAGTCTGGGTGAAGGCAATACACCGCTGATTCAACTGGAAAACATCCCGAAACTGATCGGTAAGGATGTCAAAATCTATGTCAAATACGAAGGCCTGAACCCAACCGGCTCCTTCAAAGACCGCGGCATGACCATGGCCGTCACCAAAGCGGTGGAAGAGGGCAGTCAGGCGATCATTTGCGCCTCCACCGGCAACACCTCGGCCGCCGCGGCCGCCTACGCCGTGCGCGCCGGCATCAAAGCCTTCGTCTTGATTCCCGAAGGCAAAATCGCCCTCGGCAAGCTGGCGCAAACGCTGATGTATGGCGCGGAAATTATTCAGATCAATGGCAATTTCGATGCCGGCATGTCGCTGGTCAAAGAAGTCGCTGATCACGCTCCGGTCACCATCGTCAACTCCATCAACCCGTTCCGTATCGAAGGGCAAAAAACTGCCGCTTTCGAAATTGTCGATGAACTGGGCAAAGCACCGGATTACCATTGTCTGCCGGTCGGCAATGCCGGCAATATCACTGCTTACTGGAAAGGATACAGCGAATACGCCGCCGATGGCGTCTCGCCCAACAAACCGGTCATGTGCGGCTATCAGGCGGCTGGCGCGGCGCCTTTTATCAAAGGCGAAATGGTCGATGAACCGGAAACCGTCGCCACCGCAATCCGCATCGGTCATCCGCAATCGTGGGACAAGGCCTGGAACGCGCAAAAAGAATCCGGCGGCTGGTTTGACGCCATGACCGACGAACAGATACTGGCGGCGCAAAAAATGCTCTCCGGCCATGAAGGCATCTTCTGTGAACCGGCTTCTGCAACCTCACTGGCCGGTGCATTGAAAGACATAGAATCCGGCAAAATCCCCGAAGGCAGCACCATCGTCTGCACATTGACCGGCAACGGCCTGAAAGACCCGGACACCGCCATCCTGCAATGCAAAGACACCCACCCAGTCACTATCGATGCCAGCCTGGACGCGGTTAAAAAAGCGATTCTGGATAATATGTAAAATAATCGCGGATTTTTTGCGATTCCAGCAGCGCACGGATGCGCCGCCAAAATCGATGGCTTTAAGTCATTTATTTTTTGAGAAAAGCAGAAAGCGCATTTCCACTTTGCGGTCACTGACAGTATGGATGATTTGTCAGTGCTTCCTCAAATAATTTATTAGGCCAATGAGCATTATGGTTCATTGACCAAATAATGATGATGCGTACTTTGTGTCCTTTCATGAAGTCCATTATCCCTGAATAACTGTCTGTGTAGTACAACCTTGGTCGCTTCCAGTGCTTCTGCTTCATTGCGAATGATATTAGTCATTTCGGCTTCTTTCTTGAAATGCCTGACCACAGCATTGTGAGACCGGAGCACATCTTTATCACGGATGTTTGAGTTTTCCCCATAGATGGCCAGATCATTTCATTCGCGGATTAATCTGGGAGTAATATCAGTAGTCGGGCTATCACATTCATCCATAGTCTCTGTACATGACAAAAAATATTAAAAGCTGGCGTAGCTCGTTGAAATGTAATTAAATACCGCATTTTGTTTTAGCGAATATGAATAACGGGACATTACAAATCAACGAGCTAACTGCCATATTAACTGAGCACTTTCAATGGAACAAGGCAAGAATCGTTTGTTTTGTGGGTATGTTAATTGCTTTGATGGCAGTTAGCACGGTCAATCTGGCCCAGCTCGCCGTATTCTTTCCCCGTCGGGCAAAAATTTCCTCACGATATCGACGGATGCAACGATTTTTCAGTGACCATTGGCTGGATTACAATGAAGTCGCTCATTTCATCATGAAACTGTTTGGTTTCACTGATCAGGATTACTATCTGACGTTAGACAGGACGAATTGGAAGTGGGGTAAAACCAATATTAATCTGCTGGTGCTTGCCGTGGTTTATCGGGGTGCCGCCATTCCGGTGTATTGGTTGCCTTTAAACAAGCGGGGCAACTCTAATACGAAGGAACGTATAGCGCTGATGAAACGCTTTATTGCGCAGTTTGGCCGACATCACATCAAAGGTCTTTTGGCTGATCGGGAGTTTATTGGAGACGAATGGATGGGCTGGTTGTTTGAGCAAGAGATTCCCTTTTATATCCGTATTCGCAACAACGCCTGGACAACCAATGCCCAAGGCCAGCGAATACGCGTAGAGCGTTTGTTTTATGGGCTTAAGCCGGGTAGCACACGACACCTCTCAACAGCGCGCTATTTGGGAAATTGTTCAATTTATCTCAGTGGGTTACGGCTGAGTGATGGTGAGTTATTAATCATCGTCTGTCAGCATTTGAACCCTGATGCGATTAAAATTTATGGCTTGCGTTGGGAAATCGAAACGCTTTTCGGCGGTTTAAAAGGACGGGGATTCAAACTTGAGGAAACGCGTGTAGTCGGTTATCTTCGGATCAAAAAATTGTTAGTACTTCCCGTTATTGCTTTCTGTTGGTCACATAAAGCAGGCGAATGGAAACATGATTGCGAGTTACCAATAAAAACCAAAACACATCAGCGGCTCGCGCAAAGCCTGTTTCGATATGGATTAGATTGTATCCGCTCAACGTTGTTTAATGTCTTATCTCAATCAAAAAGGATGATTAGAAAAGTGATTGCTCTTTTGCAACCCATACCTTTTGTCACTGGAATACATGAGACTCATTTGTCATAAGTTAATTTTTGTCATGTACAGAGATCCATAGTGATAAACTGGTTAACGGTATCAAGGGCGTTGAAATATTCAGTCCTAATTATCAAAAAGCGAATTTTGGGTTGCAGTACAAATGGCTGCTTCGGTTAAGGTCTGCTATATGCTTGATCTGAAATAAGTTATGATTAAGACCATATTCTAATAAAAAATTCAATATGGGCAATAAATGACCAACTTCGGTGAACACGTCAGTTTTATCTGGTCTATCGCGGAAATCCTGCGAGGCAATTACAAGCAATCTGAATACGGCAAGGTGGTCTTGCCCTTTACCGTGCTGCGCCGTCTGGACTGCGTGCTGGAACCCAGCAAGGACAAGGTGCTGGAACAGTTAAACAACCAGCCCGACAGCGCCATGCCTACCGGCAGGCAGGTGGATCACGAGATGCGCGAAACCATGCTGAACATGGTGGCGGGGCAGAATTTTCACAACACCAGCCCCTTCACCTTTGAAAAATTGCTGGATGACCCGGATAATATCGCCGCCAACCTGAACAACCTGATCAACGGCTTTTCCGACGATGCGCGGGAAATCTTTATCGAACGCTTCAAACTGCCCGAACAGATCGCAAGGCTGGACAAGGACAACCTGCTGTACATGGTGGTCAGCCGCTTCGCCCAGGCCGACCTGCACCCCGACAAGGTCAGCAACCTGCACATGGGCTATATCTTCGAGGAACTGATCCGCCGCTTTTCAGAACAAAGCAATGAAACCGCCGGGGAACACTTCACCCCCCGTGAAGTGATCCGCCTGATGGTCAACCTGCTGTTTGCCGAAGACACCGATGCCCTGACCAAAAAGGGCGTCATCCGCAAACTGTACGACCCCGCCTGCGGCACCGGCGGCATGTTAAGCGTGGCGGAAGAATACCTGCGCGAACTGAACCCCGATGCCCATCTGGAAGTCTACGGCCAGGAACTGAACGACGAAAGTTACGCCATCTGCAAGTCCGACATGATGATCAAGGGGCAGAACCCCAAGAACATCCACCCCGGCAACAGCTTCACCGAAGACGGCCTGCCCGATGAAGAATTTGACTACCTGCTGTCCAATCCGCCCTTTGGCGTGGAATGGAAAAAGGTGGAAAGCGAAATAAAAGACGAAGCCAATACCCTGGGTTATCGCGGCCGCTTCGGCGCAGGCCTGCCCCGCGTCAGTGACGGCTCCCTGCTGTTCGTGCAGCACATGATATCCAAGTTCAATACCAACGGTGATCCGTCCCGTCTGGCCGTGGTGCTGAACGGTAGCCCGCTGTTTACCGGCAGCGTGGGCAGTGGCGAAAGTGAAATCCGCCGCTGGATCATCGAGAACGACTGGCTGGAAGCCATTGTCGCCCTGCCCACAGACATGTTCTACAACACCGGCATCGCCACCTATATCTGGATCATCACCAACCGGAAGAGCGCCGAGCGCAAGGGCAAGGTGCAGTTGATCAACGCCGTCGACTTCCACACCCCCATGCGCAAGAGCCTGGGCAGCAAGCGCAAGCAACTGTCCGATGAACAGATCAAGACCATCAGCCGGCTATTCGGCGAATTCACCGAAGGCGAACACTGCAAGATCTTTGACAACCGCGACTTCGGCTACCAGCGCATTACCGTGGAACGCCCGCTGAAACTCAACTTTCAGGTAAGCCGAGAACGCATTGAAACCCTGAAAAGGGCCAAAGCCTTTGCCAAGCTGAGCGACGAACAGCAGACCGCCATTATCGATGCCATCAAGAGTCTGGACCCGCCCGCCTCAGGCGGGTCCATCTATAAAAACCGCGAGGCGTTTATCAAGGCGCTAAAAGCCGCTTTCAAGGCGGCCAAGGTGAAAGTCAAAACCCCACTGCTGAAAACCATCTGGCAGGCACTGAGCGAAAGGGACGACAGCGCCGAAGTGTGCCGCTACCAAAGCGGCGCCAACAAAGGCAAGCCCGAACCCGACACCGACCTGCGCGACTATGAAAACGTGCCACTAAAAGAAGACATAGACGACTACTTCCAGCGCGAAGTGCTGCCCCATGTGCCCGACCTGCCCGCCGCAGTGCCACGTTCAGGTGAATATTGTATTTATGTGCTTAAGTGTTCAGATGGTTCCTTCTATAAAGGACAAACAAGTAACTTTTCCAAACGACTTGAAGAACATAAGCAGGGCAAGGTTTCCTGGACAGCGAAGCACCTTCCCGTTGAACCTGTTCATTGGGAAGTCTATGCGACAAGAGAAGAGGCTGTAAAAAGGGAGCAGTTCCTGAAAAGCGGGAAAGGAAGGGAGTGGCTTAAGAAGAAATATTCTGAAAAGAAACTGAAGTGTTTTGAACGGCAGGCGGGTGCATGGATAGACTACGACAAAACCAAAATCGGTTACGAAATCCCCTTCAACCGCCACTTCTACAAATACATACCACCCCGATCACTGGAAGAAATCGACGCCGACCTGGACAAGGTCAGCGCAGAAATTATGAAGATGTTACAGGACCTGTCTGCCGAACAGGCAGGAGTGCATGTATGACTTACCCGGCTTATCCAGAATATAAAGATAGTGGGGTTGAATGGTTGGGTAACTTGCCAAAGCATTGGGTTACAAAACCATTAAAATATGTATCGGAAATCAATTCAGATGTGTTGAACGAAAATACAGATAAAGAATACGAATTTGAATACATTGATATAGGTAGTGTTTCATCAGGCGGAAAAATACAGAAAACTGAATCCATGAAATTTGCTTCAGCGCCTTCACGTGCCCGACGATTGGTTAAGAATGGCGACGTTATTATTTCAACTGTCAGAACATATCTACGGGCTATAGCACCAATTACCGAGCATACTGAAAAATATGTAGTATCAACTGGGTTTAGTGTTGTAACACCAGTTAAAGAAATGCATCCCGAATATTGTTCTTATATGTTGCAATCACCTTATTTTGTGGAAACTGTTGTTGCTGGTTCTGTTGGAGTTAGTTATCCAGCAACTAATGCAAGTGATATTGCAAATATTGATGTATGTTTACCCGCACATGAAGAACAAAAACAAATCGCCGCTTTCCTTGACCGTGAAACCAAAAAAATAGACCGCCTGATTGAAAAGCAGCAACAACTGATCAAACTGCTACAGGAAAAACGTCAGGCGTTGATATCCCATGCCGTCACCAAAGGCCTGCCTGCCGCAGCAGCGGCGCAGGCAGGCCTGAACCCCGATGTAAAAATGAAAGACAGCGGCGTTGAATGGTTGGGGGAAATTCCTGAGCATTGGGAAGTAATTCAAATTAAAAGGCTTACAATGGTTGCAAGAGGGGCGTCGCCCAGACCAATTGATGATCCGAAATATTTTGATGATGATGGCGAATATGCTTGGGTTAGGATTTCTGATGTAACCGCGTCAGATACCTATTTGACAAAAACAACACAGCGATTGTCAGCGTTAGGTGCGTCATTAAGTGTGAAGTTGGAACCTGGTGAGTTCTTTTTAAGTATTGCAGGTTCGGTGGGTAAGCCATGTATTACTAAAATCAAAGCATGTATACATGATGGGTTTGTTTATTTTCCGTACTTGAAAGAAAATCCGAAGTTTTTGTTTTATATCTTTGCCGCTGGTGAAGCATATAAAGGGCTTGGAAAAATGGGGACACAACTTAACTTAAATACTGATACAGTTGGGTGGATTAAAATTGGTTTGCCACCGTTAGAAGAACAAAAACAAATTGTTGATTATATTGATCGGGAAACAAAAATACTTAATCAATTGGAAGGGAAATGTAACGAGGCTATTAGTTTATCTAACGATCATCGCAAGAATTGCCACCCCGCATGATGAAATGTTGTAGAGTTCCTTGTGGAAGATGGCGGTTAAAGACTGCGCTTTACTTTGGAGCCTTAGAGCCCGACTGCTAACGTAGCCTGCCATGGATGACTCGAACCCCGGATTGCTTCTTTAAGAGCGAATGTTAAAAGGGCCGTTGACGATTTACATCGCCCTCAGGCAGATCATCCAGGCAACCGCCACCTTCCAGGCTCAATCATAGAGTAAAGGAGGAAAAAATGGAACTCACTGCAATACACAAGCGAGTCATCGGGTTGGATGTTCACCAAAAGCAGATTACCGCCTGCGCCATGGTTGAACAGGCCGAGGGTGGTATTCAGACAGAGCATCGGCAGTTTGGCGCATTCAAACGTGATCGACGTGCATTAGCCGATTGGGTGCAGTCTGTCGCACCGGATGAGGTGGTGATGGAAAGCACCGGCATCTACTGGAAAAGCCCATATGCAGCTTTGGAACATGTGGGTATTTACGCCAGGGTCGTCAATGCCCGGCATGTGAAGAATGTGCCGGGACGCAAGACGGACATCGGCGACGCGCAATGGCTGGCGATGCTTTCCCGTGCCGGACTGCTGCGCGGTTCATTCGTGCCACCGGAAAAGATGCGGCAGTTACGCCTGATTTCACGTCAACGACAGAAGTTGGTGTCGATGCTGTCTGCTGAGAAGAACAGACTGCACAAGGTATTAACCGACGGCGGCATCCGGCTTGGCGTGGTGGTCAGCGATGTACATGGGCAATCCGCGCGCGCCATGGTTAACGCGCTGATTGAAGGACAGCCTGCGCATGATGTGTTGAAGCTGGCCAGCAATCGTCTCAAAGCGCCGCGCGCCGATATACTGGGGGCGCTGCAAGGTGAGTTGAGCGAGCACCATCGCTTCGTACTGAATGAACTGATGCCGCATATTCAGGATTTGGAAGCACGCATAGCCAGATTCGATGCACAACTGCTGGCCGGACTGGAGAAGGAGAAAACGGTTTTGCAATTGCTCCAGACTATTCCCGGTGTTGATTTGATTGGAGCAGCCATGCTACTTGTTGAGATCGGAACGGATATGACTGTCTTTGGCAGTGCGGATCGGCTGGCGTCATGGGTGGGCATATGCCCCGGCAACAACGAGTCTGCCGGCAAACGCAAATCAGGACGAACGCGAAAAGGAAACCCATATGTGCGTCGCCTGCTTTGCGAATGCGCCCATGCCGCCAGCCGAACCCGATCGGTTTTCCAGGCAAAATATACATCACTGGCGATTAGGCGAGGTCACCAACGCGCCATCATTGCGCTGGCTCACAAACTTTTACGGACATGTTACTTCATGATTAGTCGCGGCGAGTATTTCCGGGATTCGACCATCGACTACGAAGAAATGGCTGTCAAACGCAATGCACCACGCTGGATCAGAGCGCTGATAAAATTCGGTTATATAACACAACCGGGGTAAGCCAGCTTACTTCATTGAATATGGATAAGCAGCCTTTTCACGGCTGAGAACTCCTTGCGCATTCGATATGGATCATTTCATGTTAAAGAACGCCGCACCGCCCTGATATCCGCTACTGTGACAGGCAAAATAGATGTAAGGGGATTTACAATGAACAATGATCATTGGTAATTGGTAATTGGTAATTGGTAATTGGTAATTGGTAATTGGTAATTGATCATTGATAACTGGTCATTGAAAATGAAAAACGTCGGATACGAAAAAGCCTATGCATTTGCGATAAGAGTGGTGAAGTGTTGTCAGTTTCTGGCGACGGAAAAAAGATAGTATGTTTTATCCAAGCAATTATTGCGTAGCAGAACATCTGTTGGGGCGAATCTTGCGGAGGCCAATGGGGCGATTTCAAAAGCAGACTTTTCAGCCAAGGTTTCGATTTCCTACAAGGAAATACAGGAAACCAAATATTGGCTTATTTTGTTAAAAGACACGGGATATCTTGACGAGTTGTCATTTGAAAGCATTCATGCAGATGCCGACGAACTGGGAAAAATCCTGTTCTCAATCTTGAAAACAACAAGGATTAAACAATGATGCAGACAACCCCCACATTGATCATTGATAATTGTTCACTGATAATTGTTTATTGGTCATTGATAACTGTTCACTGGAAATTGAAAAATGACCCGCGTCGCCGTCAATCCTGAACTGCTGAACTGGGCGCTGCATCGCGCAGGCTTGCACGCGGATGCGTTATTCAAGCAGTTCCCCAAAATCAACGACTGGCTGCAAGGCGAGGTACAGCCCACCATGAAGCAGTTGGAAAAATTCGCCCGTAAAACGCATACGGCCATTGGTTATTTCTTCCTGCCCGAACCGCCGGTGGAAACCTTGCCGATCCCGGATTTTCGTACACTTGCCGACAGGCAACTGCCACAACCCAGCCCGGATCTGCTTGACACGATTTACGCCATGCAGCAACGGCAAGCCTGGCTGCGGGAAGACCGGATTGAATGTGAAGCAGAGCCGCTGGATTTTGTTGGCAGCGCAAGCCAGAACGATGAGCCGGAAGCTGTGGGCAGGGAGATGCGGCGTATTGCAGGTTTTTGGGCTTCCAGTGTCGGTAGTTGGCCAGATGCGGTCAGCGTATTACGTCGCGCCATGGAAATGCTTGGCATTATGACCGTGGTCAATGGCGTGGTCGGCAATAGTACGAACCGTGTCCTGAATGTGGAAGAGTTTCGTGGTTTTGCCTTGAGTGATCCTTATGCGCCGCTGATTTTCGTCAATGGCGCCGATGCGAAATCGGCCCAGATGTTTACCCTTGCCCATGAGCTGGCGCATATCTGGTTGGGTGAGAGTGCACTGGATGATGTGGAACCTGCATCCCTGCCCGTCCGGCAGGCGGGGCAACCGACGCAGCAACTTGAAGTCTGGTGTAATCGGGCGGCGGCGGAGTTTCTGGTTCCCGAAGCCGAACTTCGGCTGTACTGGCATGAAGTCAGGCATGATGAAGCGCCATTTGAGGCCATTGCCCGCCATTTCAAGGTCAGCCCTATTGTCGCAGGGAGGCGCGCCATGGATCTGCGTCTGGTGGATCGCGCTGCCTTCTTTGAATTTTATCAGGCTTATATCCAGAGTGAACGAAAGCAGAAGAAAAAAACGAGCGGGGGCAATTTCTACAATAACCAAAACACCCGGGTAGGTGAATTGTTTGCCACACAGGTGATACGGGCGGCAATGGAAGGCCGTATCGGATTTGGGGAAGCCTACAACCTGACCGGACTGCACGGCGGGACTTTTCAGAAATATGCGCGGCGGCTGGGGTTTGATTTGCCATGATAGCCGCCCCATCTTATATCCTCGATGCCGATGTATTGATAACCGCAAAGAACCAATACTATGCATTTGATATTTGCCCAGGGTTCTGGGACAGCCTTATTTACTTTCATGGCAAAGGGCATATCCATAGCATTGACAGGGTGAAAAATGAACTGCTTGCGGGTGTTAAAACCGAAAACCTGGTGCAATGGGTGGAAAGGGAGGTGCCGTCTGGTTTCTTTTTGGATGCCGATAGTGAAGCGGTAATAAAGGCTTATACCGACGTTATGCTCTGGGCGGAGCGAAACCCCGGCTATTTTGACTATGCCAAGGCAAAATTCGCCACGGGCGCCGATGGCTGGCTGGTGGCCTATGCCATGGTTCACAAGCTTACTGTTGTAACGAACGAGCAACCCCGCCCGGAGGCAAAGCGGGAGATAAAGCTACCCGATGTGTGTAACCAGTTTGGCGTGGATTACAAGGATATTTTCTTTGTTCTGCGAAGCCTGAATATCTCATACCAATGGACTGAGGCTTAAATTTATGTGTGCAGCCACTACCGAACTGGACTTTGAAGCCGCCATTGAAGCATGGCTGCTTGACCATGCAGGCTATGAAAAAGTGGACAACAGCCAGTTTGATGCGGCGCTGGCGCTGGACAGTGAAACCCTGCTGGCCTTTATCAGGCAAACCCAGCCCGAGACCTGGGAGAAGTTATCGGCCAGTTATGGCGGCCTGCCGCGGCAGGTTGAAACAGCCGTGGTTAAGCGCATTGCCGCTGAATGCGACAGCCGCGGCCTGCTGGACGTGGTGCGCAATGGTGTGCGCGACAGGGGGCAGACTCTTCATCTGGCCTATTTCAAGCCCGCCACCGGCCTGAACCCTGACACAGAAAAACGCTATCAACAGAATCGCCTGACGGTGATGCGGCAGGTCTATTACGATCTGGACAGCAAGAATTCCATTGATATGTTGCTCTCCCTGAATGGCCTGCCCATTGCCACGGTGGAATTGAAAAACGCCTTTACCGGCCAGCGCAGTATCAATGCCATTCGCCAGTACCTGAAAGACCGCGTACCGAGTAATAAAACTCCGTTGATTCAGTTCAGGAAGCGGGCGCTGGTGCATTTCGCCGTGGATACCGATGAAGTGTATATGACCACCAAACTGGCAGGCAATAAAACCTTTTTCCTGCCCTTTAATAAGGGCAATAATGGCGGCAAGGGTAATCCCGTCCAGCACAATCATAAAACAGGTTATAAAATGGGTTATCTGTGGGAAGAGGTCTGGCAGCGGGACAGTTGGCTGGACATTATCCACCGTTTTATTCACTTGCAGGTGAGCGAGTCCCGCAATTTTGCAACGGGCCTGCCTGCCGGACAGGCAGGCAAGAAAAGCAGAAAAGAAACCCTGATCTTTCCCCGTTATCACCAACTGGATGCCACGCGCAAATTGCTGGCCAATACCAGAGCCGTGGGCGTGGGGGAGAACTATCTTATCCAGCACAGTGCGGGTTCAGGTAAGACCAATACCATTTCATGGACGGCGCACCAACTGGCCAGTGTGCATGATGAAAATGACCAGCCTGTCTTCAATTCGGTGGTGGTGATATCGGACAGGCGCAATCTGGATAAACAGTTACAGGACAATATCTATCAGATAGAACACAAGCAGGGTGTGGTGGAAAAGATCGATGAGGATAAATCGTCGGCGGATCTGGCCAATGCCCTGAATGCGGGCGTGAAGATTATTATCACCACCCTGCAAAAGTTTTCCTTTATTCTGGACAAGGTCAATGATTTCAGCGACAGGCGTTTTGCGGTGATTGTGGATGAAGCCCACAGCAGCCAGAGCGGACGCAGTGCCGCAAACCTGCGCGTGGCCCTGGGTGATCCGGGGGATAAGCATAGCGAAGAAGAAGCCTTAAGCGCGGCAGAAGGGGAGGATCAGAAACTGCCCGAAGAGCCGGACACCGAAGATATTATTCTGCAGGAAATAAAGAAGCGGGGCAGACAGCAAAATATCAGTTTCTATGCCTTTACCGCCACCCCCAAGCACAAGACGCTGGAAATGTTTGGGGTGGTGGATGCCGAAGGCAAGCCACGGCCTTTCCATCTGTATTCCATGCGGCAGGCGATTGAAGAACGTTTTATTCACGATGTGTTGAAGTATTACACCACCTATAAAACCTATTATGAACTGTCCAAGGCGATAGACGATGACCCGGAAGTGGATGAAAAGAAGGCCAAGCGCGCCATTGCCCGTTTCATGTCCCTGCATCCCCACAATATCGCCCAGAAAACCGAAATCATGGTGGAGCACTACCGCCGTTTTACCAGCAAGAAGATAGGCGGGCGCGCCAAGGCGATGGTGGTGACCCGTTCGCGGCTTCATGCCGTGCGCTACAAGCAGGCGTTTGACCAATATATTCAGGATAAAGGCTACAAGGACATCAAGACACTGGTGGCCTTTTCGGGCACGGTGGAAGATCCTGATGTTAAGTACGCAACTTATACAGAAGCAGGTATGAATGGTTTTGGTGAAAAGGAACTGCCCGATCGTTTTGCCACACATGAATATCACACCCTGATTGTGGCGGAGAAATACCAGACCGGCTTTGACCAGCCGCTGCTGCACACCATGTTTGTGGACAAGCCGCTGAAAGACCTGAAAGCCGTGCAGACCCTGTCCCGTCTTAATCGTACCGCACCGGGCAAGGTGGATACCTTTGTGCTGGATTTTGACAATGAAGTGGAAGACATCAAGGAAGCCTTCAAGCCCTATTTTGAAGAAACTGAAATAGAACAACCCACCGACCCCAACCAACTGTACACACTGGATGCGCGCATACAGCAGTATGGCATTCTGCGCCTTGAAGAAGTCAATGCTTTTGCGGAAGTCTATTACAAGCCACAGGCCATGTCTGCCGACAGGCAGGCCAAGCAGAGCAAACGGGATCATGGCCAGTTGAACAAGTGGATTGATCCCGCCGTGGCGCGTTACAAGCAGCAGTTCAGGGACGCCACCGCACCCGTTGGGGAAGAACGCTACACGGAAGAAGGGGAAGATTTTAAAAGCAGCCTGCAAAGTTTTGTCCGTCTTTACAGTTTCCTTAGCCAGATTATTGACTGGCAGGATGTGGAACTTGAAAAGCATTATTCCTACGGGCGCTATCTATTGACCAAGCTGCCATATCGCAGTAGTGGCGGCATGATTGATCTGGATGATGATGTGGTATTGACGTCTTATCGCAATGATAAAACCTTTGAGGGCAATGCCGCACTGGGGGTGGGGGAAACCAGAACGGTCTATGGCGCTACTGAAGTGGGAACGGGCAGTGTGCCCGAAGAACACAAATCCCCGTTATCGGCCATTATCCAGGTGATCAATGAACGCTTCGGCACCGATTTCAGCGAAGAAGACCGCCTGCTGTTTGAGCAGATAACGGGGGACATGGTGCAAGATGAAAAACTGGCGGAACAGGCGCTGGCCAATACCAAGGAAAAATTCAAGGAAGTCTTTGAACCCAAAGCCATGCAAGCCTTTGTGGCACGGCATGGGCGCAATGAAAAAATTGTGAATAATTTTATGTCCAATCCTGATATGCGCAGCCTGATCGTTGCGGCCTTGCTGGATGAAGTGTATGGGCGGGCGACGAAAGGCGATCCATTACAGGCTGAATGACGAACAGGACTTCATTGTATATACAGACACAAAAAAACCAGCAATGACGCTGGCTTTAATTTCGAATTGGTGGAGGCGGCGGGAATTGAACCCGCGTCCGCAAGTACTCCGCCTTAAGGTCTACATGTTTGTCCCATGCTTTTAATTTAACAGATGACTACCCGATGGGCCAGGAAAATCATCAGCGATTCCGATTGGTTTTAACGCTTTCGACTCCGGACGAAGTCTTGGCGCGATCTTATGTAAGATGACCCCTGAATGTCCCTAAGGACTCTACACGCATAAGCACACATAAGTCAGAGGAGTGGTGCTGTTTTTAAGCAGCTAAAGCCACTGAGTAGTTTTCGTCGTTTGCGAATACTTTAAAGTCAGTATATTTTACGAGATGTACTGTCCTCGACATGCACTCAAGGTTTTGCTACTTGCGTCGAAGCCAAGTCGCCCCCTTTAAGAGATTTGTATTATATGACAATTAAAAACAAAAAGGTTCAATAAAGTGTAAAATTTTTTTTACAGTCAGTAGAATGCATGTTTTAGTGAAACAATAATGAAGATGATGGGACGTATTATTTTTTTAGGGTTGATGGTCTTGTGGCTAGTGGGCTGTCAATCAACAGGAGAAGGGTATATGCAGCAACAACAGCTTTTGCAGTTAATCGAGCAGGATAGCGCGCCGCTTGTCGTCGATGTGCGTTCTGGGTCTGAATATCGGTCGGGTCATGTGCCGGGGGCTGTTCATGTACCTTTCTGGAGTATTTTTACTACAGATAAATTAGACAATATAGATAAAACCCAGCCTGTAGTAATTTATTGCGAACATGGCCCGCGGGCCGGTATCGCCAAATTCGGTTTATGGTTGTCAGGGTTTGAGCATATCGATTATTTGGCGGGGCATATGATGGCCTGGAAAAAAGCGAATTTGCCGATGGAGAAATCAGAACTAGGGAAGTGACGCAGCACCTTTGGGTGCTACGCACGTTTTTTATTACAAATATGGTGAAAAAAATCACACTTCATTGATTTTTTTCGCTTTAATCCCATCAGCGCCATTCCCAATACCAGCAATTCAGCTGTCAAAGGTTCTGGTACAGATAAAGTCCTTGTTGAGCCTTGTGCTACCACATCGCCATCGCGTACCAGAAAAACCGATGCACTACTCACATGTCCGTGATCTTTTGCGTAAGAGTTGATGTACCAAGCACCTTCGAGCCAATACCAGCCCTTCTCGAGAAACAAGTTTATGAATGTTCCTTTGTTGTATGTCAGCCCGTAGCTTGGCAAATCACCAAAGGGGTTGCCAAGTTCATCTTTCCACAAATAACCCAACTCGTCGGTTGCAGAACAATCATTTAGACCATAGGCCCAGCAAGTTATAGGTGTATTCAAATGTTTTGGCAAGCGCCAATCGTTTAAGGTAATGCTGCCAAATTGCGTAGTGAAGTTGCTGGGAAACGTGTACAAATTGACACCTGTGAAGCTATAGTCATACCAAGTGACTTTTTGCACATCGTCATAGATCAGTTGGTTTCCTAGGGTGTCGGTACCTCGAACAAAAAGAGAAGCCTTAGTGTTGGTTGAAAATGCCAGAAAAACTATAATGCTCAAAATGATTTTTTGTTTCATGACCATATCTCCTCCTGCCGCTATCAGAAAATTATTGAACCATTGATTCACCTTTGCCCAGAAAAGGGATTAATTATGGATAGTTAATATTTTACCAAAAATATTCTATGTTAAAATTTTAAGCAAGATGTAGACCAAATATAAATATCAATTAAAAAACAGTGAGATGAGTTTTGTCTTTTATTGCTTTATTTAAAAAATGTCTCTGTACATGACAAAAATTAACTTATGACAAATGAGTCTCATGTATTCCAGTGACAAAAGGTATGGGTTGCAAAAGAGCAATCACTTTTCTAATCATCCTTTTTGATTGAGATAAGACATTAAACAACGTTGAGCGGATACAATCTAATCCATATCGAAACAGGCTTTGCGCGAGCCGCTGATGTGTTTTGGTTTTTATTGGTAACTCGCAATCATGTTTCCATTCGCCTGCTTTATGTGACCAACAGAAAGCAATAACGGGAAGTACTAACAATTTTTTGATCCGAAGATAACCGACTACACGCGTTTCCTCAAGTTTGAATCCCCGTCCTTTTAAACCGCCGAAAAGCGTTTCGATTTCCCAACGCAAGCCATAAATTTTAATCGCATCAGGGTTCAAATGCTGACAGACGATGATTAATAACTCACCATCACTCAGCCGTAACCCACTGAGATAAATTGAACAATTTCCCAAATAGCGCGCTGTTGAGAGGTGTCGTGTGCTATCCGGCTTAAGCCCATAAAACAAACGCTCTACGCGTATTCGCTGGCCTTGGGCATTGGTTGTCCAGGCGTTGTTGCGAATACGGATATAAAAGGGAATCTCTTGCTCAAACAACCAGCCCATCCATTCGTCTCCAATAAACTCCCGATCAGCCAAAAGACCTTTGATGTGATGTCGGCCAAACTGCGCAATAAAGCGTTTCATCAGCGCTATACGTTCCTTCGTATTAGAGTTGCCCCGCTTGTTTAAAGGCAACCAATACACAGGAATGGCGGCACCCCGATAAACCACGGCAAGCACCAGCAGATTAATATTGGTTTTACCCCACTTCCAATTCGTCCTGTCTAACGTCAGATAGTAATCCTGATCAGTGAAACCAAACAGTTTCATGATGAAATGAGCGACTTCATTGTAATCCAGCCAATGGTCACTGAAAAATCGTTGCATCCGTCGATATCGTGAGGAAATTTTTGCCCGACGGGGAAAGAATACGGCGAGCTGGGCCAGATTGACCGTGCTAACTGCCATCAAAGCAATTAACATACCCACAAAACAAACGATTCTTGCCTTGTTCCATTGAAAGTGCTCAGTTAATATGACGGTCAGCTCGTTGATTTGTAATGTCCCGTTATTCATATTCGCTAAAACAAAATGCGGTATTTAATTACATTTCAACGAGCTACGCCAGCTTTTAATATTTTTTGTCATGTACAGAGAAAAAATGTAAAAAATATTGACATTTCTATCATCATTTTTGGCAACACACCCTGTGCTGCAAGAATTGCTGAAATCAGAAATTTCTTAGTGCGTGTTATAAAAGTCTCATATAAGCCAGTTTTAAAGTTGCGCTAGTATCAAATTTATCCTTGTAATGTGAATAAAAGACGTATTGGGTTCGGTTTAAACCTCATGATTATTGCTCAAGCGACGATTTCGACACTATTAAAACACTATCTAACGGTTGTTGATTTTGTCGATAACAAAATCAACAACCTTGTCCAGCGGGATTTCCTGGTTTTCACTAGCGGTTCTGGCGCGATATTCGGCCATGCCTTTGTCCAGTCCCCGGTCGCCGATGACGATGCGGTGCGGTATGCCGATCAATTCCATATCTGAGAACATGAAACCGGCGCGCACTTTGCGGTCATCAAACAATACTTCGATACCCGCATCCAGGAGTTGTTGGTAGATATTTTCAGCCACTTCGCGCAGGCGATCGGATTTGTGCATGTTCAATGGACATAAGGCGACCTGAAAAGGCGCCAGTTCCTGTGGCCAGATGATGCCGTTGTCGTCATGGCCCTGTTCGATGGCGGCGGCGACCACGCGGGATATGCCGATGCCATAGCAGCCCATGATCATGATTTGATTCTTGCCGGCTTCATTGGTGACAGAGGCGTTCATTGCCTTGCTGTATTTATCACCCAGTTGGAAGATATGGCCAACTTCGATACCACGGGCGATGGTCAGCTTGCCTTTGCCGTCGGGGCTGGGGTCACCTTCAACCACCAGGCGCAAATCGACAGTTTCAGGCAATGGCAGATCCCGTTCCCAGTTGACGCCTTGATAATGAAAGCCGTCTTCATTCGCACCACAAAGAAAATCGGCCATCGTTGCAACGCTGTGATCAGCCAGGATATTGACAGTCAACCCTATTGGGCCTATCGAGCCAGGATTGCAGCCAATGGCTTGCCGGATTTCTTCATCACTGGCGAATTGCAGTGGCGACTGAACGCCAGGCATTTTTTCGGCTTTGAGAGGATTAAGCTCATGATCGCCGCGCAGCAACAAGGCGACCAGGTCATCATTTTCGCCGCGGACAATCAGGGTTTTTAAACATTGTTCCGGACTGATGTTGAAGAAGGCGCAGACTTCTTCAATGGTATGTTGATCGGGTGTTGCGACCTTTTCCAATGGTTTGGAGGGCGCAGGTCGAGGCGTAGTCGGTTTCAAGGCTTCGGCTTTTTCGACATTGGCGGCATAGTCGCTTTGGTCGGAAAAGGCGATAGCGTCTTCGCCGGAATCGGCTAATACATGAAACTCATGTGAAATAGCGCCGCCAATGGAACCTGAATCTGCGACGACGGCGCGGAATTTAAGGCCGAAGCGGGTGAAGATATTGGTATAGGTCTGGTGCATCAGATCATAGGTCTGTTGCAAGGAATCCTGATCCAGATGAAAGGAGTAGGCATCTTTCATGATGAATTCACGCGAACGCATGACGCCAAAGCGTGGACGAATTTCATCGCGGATTTTGGTTTGAATCTGATAGTAGGTGATCGGCAGTTGTTTGTAGCTTTTCAGCTCATTTCGGGCCAGATCAGTGATGATTTCCTCGTGGGTCGGACCTAAGCAAAAATCCCGATCATGACGGTCTTTCAGCCTTGCCAGCTCCGGGCCATATTGTTCCCAGCGGCCGGTTTCCTGCCACAGTTCAGCCGGTTGCAGGGTGGGCATCAATACTTCCAGTGCGCCGGCTTTTTCCATTTCTTCGCGGGTGATGCGTTCGACTTTTCGTAACACTTTTAACCCTAAGGGCAGCCAGGTATAGAGACCAGCCGCCAGTTTGCGGATAAGGCCCGCGCGAATCATCAGTTTGTGGCTGACGATTTCAGCATCGGAAGGGACTTCTTTAACAGTATTGAGAGGAAATTGTGTGGTACGCATGGATGATTAAATGTTATAGGTTATTGATCAGAAACTAACAGTTCGACCAGGATTTGTTGATAGATTTGGCTTAAGGTTTCCAAATCCTCCAGATTGACGTATTCATTGACTTTATGAATGCTGTCATTGATGGGGCCGAGTTCCAGTACCTGGGCACCGGTTGGGGCGATAAAGCGGCCATCGGAAGTGCCGCCGCCGGTATCGTCTATGGGCTGGTAGCCGGTAATTTTTTGGATGGCGCGATGGGTTGCATCAATTAAGGTGCGTTCGCTGGTCAAGAAAGGATTACCCGACAATCGCCATTCAATTTCATAATCCAGATCAAAACGATCCAGCAGGGCATGGGTACGTTCTTTAATGGTTTGTTCGTCCAGTTCGGTGGAAAAACGCAGATTGAACTGCGCTTCCAGGTGGCCAGGAATGATGTTTTCTGCACCGGTACCGGAATGAATATTGGATACTTGCAAACTGGTGGGCGGAAAATATTGATTACCTTCGTCCCAGACTTCATTGACCAGGGCTGTCAAAGCCGGTGCAAAGCGATGAATGGGGTTGTCGGCGATATCAGGATAGGCGACATGGCCTTGCACGCCATTGACCGTGATTTTGGCGCATAAGGAACCGCGCCGGCCCACACGAATGACATCACCCAGTTTCTGGTTGCTGGAGGGCTCTCCCACCAAGCACCAGTCGATTTTCTCTTGCCGTTTTTCCAGCACTTCCACGACTTTCACGACACCATTGGTAGCGATGCCTTCTTCGTCACTGGTCAGCATCAATGCGATCGAGCCTGCATGGTCTGGATGCTGCGCTAAAAATCGTTCAACAGCGGTGATAAAGCAGGCAATACTGCCTTTCATATCAGCTGTACCACGGCCATACAAACAGCCATCCCGTATAGTGGGTTCAAATGGCGGGGAGAGCCAGTCTTCTATCGGGCCGGGCGGCACCACATCGGTATGGCCTAAAAAGCAAAACAATGGTCCGTCTGTGCCGCGTCTGAGCCAGATGTTTTTGGTGTCTTCAAAATCCAACGATTCAGCGATGAAGCCTCGTTTTTCCAGGCGCTGCCTAATTAAAGCCTGGCAGCCGGCATCTTCGGGCGTAACCGATTCGCGGCCAATCAGATCAATGAGTAAGTCCAGTGTTTCGCTCATAACAGGGTTTGGTAGTCTTTTTCGTTAAAACCGATCAGCCAATGGCCTGTGCTATTCAAGACAGGGCGTTTGATCAGTGTCGGTGTTTCCAGCATAAGTTGCAGGGCTTTGTTTTTATCCAGCCCGGTTTTTTCAGCAGCGGATAATTGCCGCCAGCTGGTGCTGCGTTTGTTAAGCATCTTTTCCCAGCCGAACTGCTGTTCAAACAGGTTGAGTAAATCCATATCCAGGCCATCGGAACGGTAATCATGAAAGTCATAGGGCAAACCATGTTGTTCCAGCCATTTGCGGGCTTTTTTTACCGTGTCACAGTTTTTGATGCCGTATAATTTTAGGCTCATAATTGACTGGTCAATAGTTCGTCGATAGCGGGCAGGTTTTTGTCCTGTCGACAGCGAATTTTATACAGGCCGACAAATTCCATAAAGGCTTGTTCCAGGTCGGATAAAATTTCTTCTTCGTTTTCTTTATCTTCCACACTGAGTTCGGGGGAGTCGAGATATTCCTTTTGCAAGGCGATTTCGCTGTTAAGCGATAATATCGCGTAGATGATGGCGTTGCTGGAGATTTGCTCTGTCATTTGTAGGGTGTTTTCAATAAATGTGGCTGCGATGACCTATTTTCAAAATATGGATTTTCCGCTTTTCCCAGTCCACATCAAACAAGACTCGATATTGGCCAATGCGTAATCGATATTCAGCGACAGGATGGTTGCTAAGGTGTTTGATATGAGGGATATCGGGAAAATGTATTAAAGCTTCAATGCCTTGTTTGATTTGTTTAAGCTGTTTTGCCGGAATGGATTTGACGTCTTTCATTACGCTTTTAGCGTAAATCAGTTCAAACATTTATATCTTTCCAGAAATCGTCATGCGATAAGCAATTACCTTGTTTGATTTGCTCACGCCTTTCATTCAATTCTTTTTTCAGTGCGCGATATTTTTCCTGGTCAAGTAACAACTGGACAAAATAATCGACTTTTTCTTTATCAACGGCATCCAGTTTTTGCAGAATATCGCTTGTTTGAACAGTCATTTTTATACCTCTCTAACTGTGCTTGTTCCCACGCTTCCACGTGAGAACGAGGTAAATGATTTAATCCCGCAACAACTCGTTAATGCCGGTTTTACTGCGGGTTTTTTCATCGACTTGTTTGATGATAACCGCGCAATAAAGGCTGTGAGAGCCATCTTTTGATGGTAAAGAACCTGGAACGACAACCGAACCTGCAGGTACCCGGCCATAGATGATTTCACCCGTCATGCGGTTGAATATCTTGGTGCTTTGGCCAATAAAGACGCCCATGGAAATGACCGATCCTTCTTCAACGACGACGCCTTCGACAATCTCTGAACGCGCGCCGATAAAGCAGTTATCTTCGATAATAGTCGGGCCTGCTTGTAATGGCTCCAGTACACCGCCGATGCCGACGCCGCCGGATAAATGCACGTTTTTACCAATCTGCGCACAGGAACCGACTGTCACCCAGGTATCGACCATGGTGCCGCTGTCAACATAGGCACCAATATTGACATAAGACGGCATCAATACCGCACCTGGCGCAATGTAGGAGCCATGACGCGCATTGGCGTTCGGCACCACGCGAACGCCGGCTTTGGCGAAATCATCTGGCGTATAGGTGGCGAATTTGGTTTCCACCTTGTCATAATAACGATTGACGCCGCCATCCATCACGCGGTTTTCGTTGACGCGGAACGACAACAAAACGGCTTTTTTCAGCCATTGATTGACCACCCATTCACCATTGATTTTTTCGGCGACGCGGGCGCTGCCGTTATCGAGCATGTTAATGGCTTCTTCAACGGCATCCTTGATTTCAGGGGCTACCGTCGTCGGCGTGATGTCTGCACGATTTTCAAAGGCTTCGTTAATGATGTTTTCCAGTTGTGACATAGCTTCTCTGTTTTTTTAAGTTATAAAGGTTATTAAGTTGTTAAAAAATCCTTAATGCGATGGGCGGCTTCAATACATTCTGCCAGTGTTGAAACCAGCGCGATACGCACATGATTCTGTCCGGGATTGATGCCATTGGCCTTGCGGGACAAAAAGCTGCCCGGTAAAACGGTGATATTCTGACGGGCAAACAGTTCTCTGGCAAATTCAGTCTCGTCTATCGGTGTTTTCAGCCAGATATAAAAACTGGCGGGCGGCCGGGTAATCTGGCAAAGCGGTGATAAAATGTCGATAAAGGCGCTGAACTTTTCCCGGTATTGTTGCAGGTTTTGCACCACATGCAGCTCATCACGCCAACCGGCAATGCTGGCGTTTTGAGCCGGGAGGGGCATGGCGCAGCCCTGATAAGTCCGGTATTGGAAATATTTTTTCAAAATAGCGCTATCACCGGCGACAAAGCCCGAGCGCAAACCGGGCGCATTGGAGCGCTTGGACAAACTGTGAAAAACGACGCAGCGCTTGAATTCATGGTTGCCGCATTGCCAGGCGGCTTGCAGCAAGCCGGGTGGCGGCGAGTCTTCATGTTGATAAATTTCGCTGTAACATTCGTCCGAGGCAATGACGAAATCGTATTTTTCCGCCCACTCGATCAATTTTACCAGCATCATTAACGGGATGACCGCACCGGTCGGATTGCCGGGCGAACAGATATACAGTAATTGACAGCGCCGCCAGACCGATTCGGGTACCGCATTAAAATCCGCCAAATAGCCGTTTTCTTCCAGGGTATTCAAATAATAAGGTTCGGCCCCTGAGAGCAGGGCCGCGCCTTCATAAATCTGGTAAAACGGATTCGGCATCAACACCAATGGCTTGTGGCGGCGATCGACAATGGCCTGGGCAAAGGAAAACAAGGCCTCACGCGTGCCGCTCACCGGTAATACCTGATTTTCAGGGTCTATTTTTCCCGCTGGAATTTGAAATCTCAGGCGTAACCAGTCGGCGATAGCGGCACGCAGTTCCGGTAAGCCCTTCGTGGTTGGATACTGGCCAAGGCCATGTAAATGCTTCAGCAACGCTTCGCTGATCAGATGCGGTGTCGGGTGTTTGGGTTCACCAATCGACAAGGCGATGTGTGCTTTATCCCGAGGCGGGGTGACGCCCTGTTTGAGACGGTTGAGTTTCTCAAACGGATACGGGTGCAGATGGCTTAAATCAGGATTCATTATTTTCGGCAATGTGGATTGCGTCCGGCAGCGCGGGCCTGACGCCAAAGTTCCAGCGCTCTGGGCAGTTGTTTTTGCAGATTTTCGATTCGTGAGGTTGGCGCAGGGTGGGTGGACAAAATTTCAGGTGGGCGAGGGCCGTTATTGGCGGCCGCCATTTTTTGCCATAAGACAACGCTCTGTCTGGGGTCGAAACCGGCTTTCGCCATCAGCTCCAGCCCAATGACATCGGCTTCCGATTCATGTGTCCGGCTAAATGGCAACAAAACCCCATATTGTGCGCCCACTCCGAGCAGACCGATCGCAGTCTGGCCAAGTGGTGTGGAAGGTGAGGCGACGGCCGAAATCAGATTGATGCCGGTATTCACTGCCATTTTCTCGGAAAGCCTTTCGTTGCTGTGACGCGCCAAAACGTGACCGATCTCATGACCCACCACGGCGGCCAGCTGATCGGCATTATCGACAAATTCGACCAAACCACTGTGGATGCCGATTTTATTGCCCGGCAAGGCAAAGGCGTTTAAAGTGGGATCTTTAAACACGACAACTTCCCACTGACCGCCGACAACTTGCGTCAAGGCCTTTGCGACACAATTGGCGAAACGGATATAGCGTGGATTTTTGCTGATCGGTTTCTTTTGTTTGAGCTGCTCAAATGCCTGTAAACCCATCTGGTTAACCTGGGCATCCGGCATAAATACTAACTGCGACCGGCCCGTCGGGCTGGTGGCGCATGCGGTGATTAACAATAATCCAATAAATAATGTTAGATACTTCATTGTCTTGACTCAGCTCATCGGCGAAGGGGTTATTCTAACGTAACGGCTTGATTTTGGAAAAACTGTTCAGCGCATCTTTAGCTCAGCCAGCCTTTGTATTTAAAAAACAAATAAGGTGCAATGGCGGATATGACCATAATGCCAAGCGCAACCGGGTATCCATATTCCCAGTTCAATTCGGGCATGAAATGGAAATTCATGCCGTAGATGCTGGCGACCACCGTGGGGGGTAAAAAGATCACCGCGGCGATGGAAAAAATCTTGATAATCTGGTTTTGCCGGATGTTGATAAAGCCTTGAATCGAGTCCATCAGAAAATTGATTTTATCGAATAAAAAGGCGCTATGGGATTGCAAACTTTCGATATTACGCATGACTTTTTGACAAATATCCACCAACTCGGGCTGTTCAGTCAGGTGTCGTTGCAAGAAGGACAACTCGCGCAGGCTGTCCATCAGACATAAACGAATTTTTCCATTGCTGTTTTCAACTTTGGCCAGATAGCTGATAGCCTGTTGCATATCGGCTTCTTCATTTTCCAGCACTTCCTGGCTGAGATCGCCAAGTTTATCGTGAATTTCTTCAACAATATCAGCCAGGTTTTCGATTTTATGTTCCAGGATAGTCACCAGCAATTCGGTGATCGAACGACAGGATATCATTTTGTGCCGGGCGCGCATGCGAAACAATCTGAAATCGGCGATATCGGCTTCCCGAAAGGAAATCAGGTGCTTTTTTTGCAGAATAAATGCGACGGTTTGTGCCGGGCGCGCATGCGAAACAATCTGAAATCGGCGATATCGGCTTCCCGAAAGGAAATCAGGCGCTTTTTTTGCAAAATAAATGCGACGGTTTCTGTGTTATGCCTGCCTTCATTATGCACCAGAAAAAAACTATGCAGATGTATGCCGCTGTTATCGACAAAATAACGGGCCGAGGTTTCAATTTCCTCCATATCATCAGAATCAGGCAATTCATCCCGAATTAAATACTGTAACAAGGCCCGTTCCTGTTCATCAGGCTCTATGGCGTCTATCCAGTCCGCTTGCTGTAATTGTGCGGTACTGAGTGTTTGCTTTTCATCGGTTTTGATTTCATGAATAAAGCCATTATCCAGTTTATATAACTTGAGCATTATTGTATGTCTATATCGTTAAGTTGACGCCAGGCGCTGGAGCTTTGTTCAGATAATGAACCATCCGTTTCCTGGTTGATAAACAGCGCCGCAAGGCCTGTCTGATTGGCGAGTTGCAAGCCTTTTTCTGTCCCCAGGCAGAGCAGGGCGGTAGACCAGGCGTCGGCAATGGTGGCTTCATCATGTAATAAAGTGACCGAGACGGTATTGTGTTTGACCGGCCGGCCAGTTCGAGCATCCAGTATATGACTGTAACGGATACCGTTCTGATCAAAAAAATGACGATAGGTACCCGACGTCATAACCGCCAAAGGCATTGTACGTTTGATCGTTAGAATTTTGTGAAGTCTGGTTTCACCCGGTAATGGTCGTTCGACTGCCACTCGCCAGGGTTGTCCGCCAGGTTTATGGCCTTCGGTTTGTAGTTCTCCGCCAATTTCAACCAGATAATTGCCTATACCTTGTTGCTTTAAAAGTTGACTGATGCGAAAAACAGAATAGCCTTGGGCAATAGAGGAAATATCGATTTCCAGTTGCGGATGTTTTTTGCGTAAATGGAAGGCATCGACGACCTCCAGGTTTTGATAACCAATGTGGCTTAACAGTTTGTTTATTTGTTCATCACTGGGTTTTGCCGGTGTGTCGCTATTAACCCCCCATAAGGCAAACAACGGTTTACTGGTCAGGTCATAGCAACCCTGGGTTGCTTTGCTGACCTGCCGGGCTTTTTGCACCAGTTGCACTAATTCTGCCCCCACTTCAAAAGGTTCTGTGCTTTGCTGGGCGTTGAACTGTTCGATAACTGAATCAGACCGGTAATTGGATAGCAATTGATCCAGACGCGCCAGTTCCTGGTCGACCAGTGTTTTTAAGTTTTTGGCCTTAACTGTATTATCCCAGAAAGTAATGTGGTAAGAGGTGCCTTGGGTAAAACCGGCAAAGCGTTGTAAAGACTCTGGTGGTGAGCAGGCAGTTAATCCTGCGAAAAGTGCAAACAATAGTAAGACTTTCATCGTTTATGATGCAGCCGGGCTGAGTAAATAAAAATAAATGACAGCCGCCAGCGCCAGCCTGTAGATAACATAGGGCCACATGCCAAACTGGTTCAGCCATTTTAGAAAATAATGAATGGCGGTCAATGCGGTAATAAATGAGGTAATACCACCAATTAAAAAAGCCAGCCAGTCAATAGGAAGGTTTTTTGTCGCAACTTCCAGCAATTTAACCGACGCGGCCAGCGCGGTGATAGGAATGGCCAGTAAAAAAGAGAAACGCGAAGCAGCTTGCCGGTCAAGACCCAACATCAGCCCGGCAGTGATGGTTGCGCCAGAGCGGGAGGTGCCGGGAATCAAGGCGACAGATTGCGCCAGACCGACCAGCACGGCGTCTTTCCAGGCGATCGAATCGATATTCCGATGTTTTTTGCCACTGACATCGGCCCATCCGAGTAACAAGCCAAAAAAAATGGTGGTAACGAAAATAACCTGCACCGACCGCAGGCTGGTTTCAATCAAGTCCAATAACAACAAGCCCGCCAGACAGGTTGGAAAAGTGCCGATAACCACCGCCCAGGCCAGTCGACTATGGCCGACTTGTTGTCGTTGTTTCAGGGATAAAAAGGCATCATGCAACAATGTGCCGACATCACGTCGAAAATAGATCACCACAGCCAGTAAAGTACCCACATGAACGGCCAGATCGAAAGCCACACCCTGATCCTGCCATCCAGTCAAAACCGGCGTCAGAATCAGGTGGGCTGAACTGGAAATGGGCAAAAACTCGGTGATGCCTTGTACGATTCCTAAAATCAGGGCGTGTATAAAATCCATTGCAGTGAAAACTCCGATTATTCAAGATTGTGCTGACCAAATCGGGAATGATTTGGTCGGCGGCCGTAAAGTGTTGTGCAATTTCCGCTATGGGTTCCAATGCAGGAGCGTCATTGCCATTAAGTTATTATGGTTCCCACGGTCCTCCGTGGGAACGACGGAAGTAGCTTTCCTTAAAGAATCACCTCAATACCGCCCAGATAGGGGCGCAATGCATCGGGGACTGTGATGCTGCCGTCGGCATTCTGGTAGTTTTCCATCACCGCAATCAAGGTGCGGCCGGCCGCAAGACCTGAACCATTCAAGGTATGCACCAGTTCGGGTTTTCCCGTTTCAGGGTTGCGCCAGCGGGCTTTCAGGCGGCGTGCCTGAAAATCCTTGAAATTACTGCAGGAGGAAATTTCACGGTATTTTTCCTGTCCGGGCAGCCACACTTCCAGATCATAGGTTTTCGCCGATGAAAAACCGGTATCGCCGGCGCACAGCAAAACTTTACGATAAGGCAATTTGAGTTTTTGCAGAATGTTTTCCGCATGCTGGGTCAACTCTTCATGCGCTCTTTGTGAATCCTCGGCACGGACGATTTGCACCAGTTCGACTTTTTCAAATTGATGTTGGCGGATCATGCCTCGCACATCGCGGCCATAAGCGCCGGCCTCGCTACGGAAACAAGGCGTATGGCAAACAAATTTCAAAGGCATTTCATCGCTGTTGACGATCACATCGCGCACAATGTTGGTAACCGGAACTTCAGCGGTTGGAATCAAATAAAATGTCGGGTCGTTTTCGACTTTGAACAAATCGTCTTCAAATTTTGGCAATTGTCCGGTGCCATAGAGACTGTCGGCATTGGCCAGGAAAGGCACATAGGTTTCCTGATAACCATGTTCCTGAATATGTGTATTCAGCATCAGTTGGATAATGGCGCGTTGCAAGCTGGCCAGAGGTCCCTTTAAAACGACAAAACGGGCGCTGGCAATTTTGGCTCCCAGTTCAAAATCCATGCCCTTGTTTTCGCCCAGATCGACATGGTCTTTAGGCTCAAAATCAAATCTCGGAATTTCACCCCAACGGCTGATTTCTTCATTGTCATCTTCAGATTTGCCTGCTGGTACGGTTTCATCCAGAATATTCGGAATCGCTTCCAGCAAGGCGTTGATTTCGTTTTGAATATTGGCCAGCTCGGACTCGGCCTGTTTCAACTCATCGCCCAGATTCTGCACTTCATCCAGCAATGGCTGAATATCCTCGCCCTTGGCTTTGGCCTGGCCTATCACTTTGGAACGGCTGTTGCGGGTATTTTGTAATTCCTGGGTTTTAACCTGGATTTGTTTGCGCCTGGCCTCAAGCGATTCGTAGCGCGCCTGGTCAAACTGTACGCCGCGCCGGGCCAGTTGTTGAATAACGGTGTCGAGTTCGGTCCTGAATAAACGAGGATCAAGCATTTTTTAAGTATCCTGAGTCAATAGAGTGTTGTTGGATGGGAGGCGTCTCGCCAAACCCCATCCAGATTCATATACGCTGAATAATGGCGTGTTATTTTACATGAAGCGAAACCGGCCAGCTGACGATGTGATCCAGATTCAGACGGTTTTGTAGTTTGTCGATAGCTTGCATGACCTTGTTGGTTTCATCATAAAAATCGATGGTCAGCGGCAATTCCAGCGACAAAGTCAGCAGGTTGGCGCTATGCACTTCCCGCGAATCGCCATAGCCAGCAATGCCCCGACTGACGGTGACGCCGGCGATTTTTTCCTCTTCGCGCAGGAGGGTCAGTATCTGATCCAGATGGTCATGACCTTCCAGGGTGAAAATACGGGCGAGGGTGACAGTTTTTTTCATAAATTTTTTCCAATCAATAAGCCTGACCACATGGCAAGTCCTGAAATCAAAATATTGCTGATAAAAACTGATAACATCAGACTAAGGTGGCTATTTAAGGTATGTCCACTTTCGATCATATATAAAACAATATAAAGGGTGGAAAAAGTCAGATATAAACCCACCAGCAAGGTGACTAGAACAGCACGATATTCCAGTGATATGGCGACTTTAGTCAACAATAATGTGGCAATAATTCCAATGATGAAAGCGCCAATCGCATTAACGAAAATCAACGCATAAGGTACGATGCCGCCTTGCCAGTGAATAATGCCGCCTGAATAATTAAATAAAGTCCGGCCCAACAACAGCCCCAGCCACACGGCCAAAAGGCAGGCAAAAACGCTGATTAGGACATTGTATCCGGCTTTGGCGAAATTTCCCTGTTCGATCAAAAAAACAGTTTCCAGGGAAAAAGTGGAAAAGGTGGTGAACGAGCCAAAAACACCAATTAAAATCGCTGCACGATATTCGCTGGATATTGCTACGCGTTGAACGATTAACGCTTCGGTCATCAGACCGATCAAAAATGAACCCAGAATATTGACCGCCAGGGTGCCATATGGAAAACTGCGTCCCAACCAATGATAAACACCATTGGAAACCAAAAAACGCAACACAGCACCTAATGAGCCGCCCAGGGCGACAGCCAGTAAATGATTCATGCTCAGACTTTAATAAAATGCTCGCGGTAATATTTCATTTCATCGATGGATTCACGGATATCATCCAGTGCTTTATGTGCCGACTTCTTTTCAGATCCTTTCATGATCTCAGGCGCCCAGCGTGAAGCCAGTTCTTTCAAGGTGGAGACATCCAGATTACGGTAATGAAAATATTGCTCCAGTTCCGGCATTGAGCGATGTAAAAAACGCCGATCCTGACAAATACTGTTGCCACACATAGGCGATTTTTTAGCGGGCACCCAACGCTTCAAGAATTCCAGCGTTTGCCGCCCGGCTTCTTGCTCATCGATTGTCGAGGCCTTGATGCGTTCGATAAGCCCCGACTCGCCATGATGTTTCTGATTCCAGTCATCCATCGCTGCCAGCGTTTCATCTGACTGATGAATGGCCAGCACAGGACCCTCCGCCAGAATGTTCAGATTTTTATCGGTGACGATAGTGGCGATCTCTATAATGCTGTCGTTATCGCAATCCAAACCGGTCATTTCAAGATCAATCCAGATGAGATTTTCAGAATCTACAGCCATGTTCTTCCATAACAAGTTAAAAAGTTGCGGTAAATTGTAGCATTGGATAATCTGTATAGCTATTTTCAATTTTTATAGTGAGTTATGCAGACATTTAGCGTTATTTTTTTGATTGCCCTGGCCATTTCGACGGCTATTCAATTCTGGTTGGATGCCCGCCAGAAAAACCATGTTCTGGCGCATCGAGACCAGGTGCCAGAGGCTTTTAAAAACAGGGTATCCCTGGAAGCTCATCAAAAAGCGGCGGATTACACGGTCGAAAAAGGGCGTTTAGGCATGATCGATGGAATTGTCAGTGTCCTTATGTTATTGATTTTGACACTTGGCGGCGGCATCAATGCCATCTTTAAATTCTGGCATGGTATGGATTTATCACCGATGATGGCGGATCTGTCTGCGGTAGCCAGTTTGTTTATTATCATGACCTTGGTAGAGTTGCCGACCAGTTGGTACCAGACCTTCGTTATTGAAGAGAAATACGGTTTTAATAAAAACACCCCAAAGCAATTCATCAAAGATCAGTTAATTTCCATTGCCCTGGTGCTGGGTATTGGTATGCCGATTCTTGCCCTGATTTTATGGGTGATGGACAGTATTGGTGAATTATGGTGGTTATATGCCTGGGCGATTTTGATCACATTTTCATTATTGATGAGTTGGTTGTTTCCAACTGTAATTGCCCCGTTGTTCAATAAATTCACACCGATGGAAGAAGGCTCATTAAAGCGTCGTATTCAGGCCTTGCTGGAACGATGCGGTTTCAGCAGCAATGGTATTTTTATTATGGATGGCTCGCGCCGTTCAGGTCATGGAAGTGCCTATTTTACCGGCCTTGGCAACAACAAGCGCATTGTGTTTTACGATACGCTGGTCGAGTCGCTGGATGAAGAAGAACTGGAAGCTGTGCTGGCGCATGAGCTGGGCCATTTCAAACGCAAGCATGTGATTAAAATGCTGATTTCCTCTTCGATCATGACGCTGATCAGTTTCGCCATTCTGGGCTGGCTGATTCAACAGGACTGGTTTTTTACCGGCTTAGGCGTGACCGATGTCAAATCCAATGCGGTCGCGTTGGTATTGTTTATGCTGGTCTCACCGGTATTTACGCCATTTATTCAACCGATCAGCGCCTGGTTTCAACGTAAATTTGAATTCGAGGCGGATGAATTTGCTATCGAACAGGCGCGTGGCGATAAAATGATCAGCGGCCTGGTCAAACTCTATGAAGAAAATGCCAGCACCTTGACGCCGGACCCAATCTATTCCGCATTTCATTACAGTCATCCGCCTGCGGCTATCCGTATTGCCCATATCGAAGAAAAAATGAAATCAGCTTGATGGGACAAATAGTTGAAGGACTGGCGATTTCCCATTTAGGAAAGGGTATCGCCGTTGAATATAATGACGAGATTATTCTCTGTCAGCCGTGGCGCAAACTGGATACTGTCGCTGTTGGCGACCGGGTAAAGTTCGAAATTGTTGCCCCAGGGCAGGGGCGTATCGATGAAATTCTACCTCGACGGTCAGTACTGATACGACCGGCCCGAAACGGTAAAATCCGGTCGGTTGCAGCCAATATAGATCGTGTTTATGTCGTCTTTGCCATCGAGCCTGAATGCGATTTTCTGTTGATCGATCAATATCTGGCGGTTTGTGAAAACCGAAATATCGATGCGGCGCTGGTGTTCAATAAAATCGATTTGCCGGGGAGTGAAAGGCTGAATACTGAACTGGCCATTTATCAACAACTGAACTATCCGTTATTCAAGGTCAGTGCCGCCAAAAAAATTGGTATGGCGTCATTGAAACAATCATTGAAAGCTCGTGTCAGCCTGTTTGCCGGACAATCCGGCGTGGGTAAATCCTCATTGACCAATGCGTTGATTCCCGACAAACAATTAAAAACCAATACGGTCTCGGCAACAACCAAACATGGCCGTCACACCACCACAGCCGCCACCTTATATCATCTGCCGGAAGGCGGCGATCTAATCGACAGCCCCGGGGTGGCAATTTTTGGCCTGGCCGGCTTGAGTGAATCTCAGTTGGCATGGGGGTTTCGAGAGTTTCAACCGTTGATTTCGCACTGTCGTTTTCATAATTGCCGCCATGTACAGGATAAAGGCTGTGCGGTAAGGGAAGCTGTGGAGCAGGGCGAGATTCCGATGAGCCGCTATCAGCGGTATTTGAAATTGCGGGAAAAAATGCCTACCCGGAATTGATTCGTTAAAAATGCATTTTCTTGTCAACCTTTTCGACCTTGCTTCGTTAGTTATAGTGAACCGGTTCAAAACTATTCACTTAACACATGGAGCAAGATCATGAAAAAATTTGTATTAAGCTAGAAGTTACGCATTGACAACAGATCGAAATTTTGGGTTTAAATGATTCATATTTGGCATAAAGGTGTCGATAAACGAAGCCATAACATCGTTGAATAAATTCCGCTGTACGCCATAGCAATTATTAATCACGTCTGCAAAGCTCAATTTTTGTAATTGAACAAAGCCACAAATTGCAGAAAAAATATGATTATTTATTGCTCTTTTATTGCGAACCTGGAACCGCTCAATATTACACACCTGCTTTATTGCCCGATGATATTGCTCAATCTGCCACTGCCTGTCATGTTGTTCGGTAAATGCTTTCTTGTCAAAAACAGCGGTTTTTTCTTCATCAGGTAGTGAACTTATGTAATGGCGAACTTGTTCTTTCAAGGTCGTCCGAAATAATTTCACATACCCAAAATTTTTGAGCCAAACCATTAAGCCGTCTTCCGGGATTTCTAATTGCCTGACTTGAACCCATGAACCTTTTTCAACAGAGACTAATCGATTACCTTCCACTGCAAAGAATAATCCTGTCTGATGATTTCTTATCAATTTAAGATTATCCACGCAACTGTACCAGCTATCTCCTGTTATAAAACCAGGTTCTAGTCCCCAAGCTAATACTTCGGTCAGCATGTCTTGAAAATAGTCATTTTTTGTCTTTCCTTCCGCCTTATCGACCACCCGGAAATTCAGTGGTTGGTGTTTTCCTTGAATGTCTGTGTAGTACAACGTGACAAGATTGATTCCCTTGACTGCTCTATGATGTTTTCCCGACCAAAAATAACTGGCATATGCCATATATTGGCTATAAGGTTTATCAAGAACACTATCGTCAACACTCAAGGTTCCGCCCTTCAAATTCAGGCTTGCGCTGGCTTCATTGTATAAATCTCGCCCAGTGTAATGCTCCCGATTTAGAAATCGATTTACGCTATCATGTGATATTGACATGACTTCTCCTAATCGTCGACAACTAGCTTGTTTCGGCTCACTTAATAAAAAACCAATATACATGGGTAATGTACAGCAGGCTGTTGAGGGGCGTGTTATTTCTCTTATCAAGGTTTGCCTTGCATTGACTTTGGGATTTTTTAAACCCATAGTTTAACATTGCCTGTCAATGCGTAACTTCTATAAGCCTTGGCGTATTGCTGGTTTTAGCCTTTTCCGGACAAACATTCGCCAAAAATCCCTATCAGATTGATCGATTTCTTGATAAAAAAGGCGATCGCATCAATGCCCGGCTTGACAGGAAAGGCGATAGAATCAGTCAGCGCATGGATAACAAAGCCCGTCGTTTGGCGGAAAATGGACATTACAAAGCCGCGAGAAAGCTGTCGCACAAAGCCGACCAGATAGAACACCGGCTTGATAAACGCGGTGATCGTATCGAAAGACGGATGGATCGCGCAGGCGATCGAATCGTCAGAAAATGGGAAAGACGTCATCAATAAATAGCCGGCCGGAAACAGCGAATGATGCAAGAAGACAGGCGAGGTCAACTGGATGATTTTTTACAGTCGGTTGAAAAAAGGGCACTCAAAATTGCCGAGTTTGCGGTTTCCGATCGGGATGAAGCGCTGGACCTGGTGCAGAACAGCATGATCAAGCTGGTCCAGCGCTATGCGGCTAAAAACCCGGAGGAATGGACATTGCTGTTTTACCGGATTTTGCAAAATGAAATAAAAGACTGGAAGCGAAAAGCCTGGGTACGGGGCTGGTTTGGCTTTCAGGATTCACAAACGCACAAACTGGTTGAAAGATCGGTTTACGCGGAGCCTGAGCAACCTCTGCAGCAAGCGGATATTTCAGACAAGATTCACGCCGCTATCGCCAGGCTTCCGCCGCGTCAGCAGCAGGTGTTTTTATTACGAAATTGGGAAGGTCTGGATATCAAGCAAACGGCTAAAGTGATGGGGTGTTCGTCCGGCAGTGTCAAAACCCATTATTCCAGGGCGTTGAGTTTTTTACAGGATTGTTTGGCGGGAGAAGAATTATGAATCAGCAAGAACGACTCCTGCAACGGACGCGAGAGGTTTTACAACAGCAGGCGGAAAATATACCGGCTGATGTTGCCCGAAAATTACAACAAGGGCGAAATCGGGCGCTGATGGAACTTACGTCATCTGCTCCATCGCAATCACCGTTTTATCACAAGGGACTGGCGGTTGCTTTGTTGATGCTGGTGGTGGGCGCAGGTGTTTGGTTTGCCTTGTTGCAAGCTGACAGAAGCGTTTTTTCGCCGGACGATATTCACATGGCGCAGGATCAATCCTTGTCGCCCGAAGAAATCGAGTTATTGGAGAATCTGGAGTTTTATCGATGGTTGGCGCAACAAAAACAGCACGGTTAAAAAGCAGTAAAGCATTAAACCTGTGGCATGCAGGATGGGCGGCGCGGCCAGCAAAACCACAGCGCGTAATGGATTTTGCGGCCGCTCAATCCACCGTGCGGCTGCTGTTGACTTGTTTTTTTTTATTGACTGGCAACTCGGCAGCCGCCGATTCCCGAACTGACTGGGAGGCATTATCCGCTCAGCAGCAAAATCTGCTTGCGCCACTGAAGCCGCGCTGGGAGCAATTACCGGAAAAACATCGTTTGCAGATTTTAAAAAGAAGCCGGCAATGGCGTCAGTTGCCGGAAAAGAAGCAGGAAAAAATCCGTCAAAAGTTGACACGTCTGGCGCAAATGCCGCCGGAAAAACGTCGTAAATTATTAAAACGCTTGAAGCAGTTCAAATCATTAAAACCCGAGCAACGGCAGAAAATCAAAGAAATCCGTCGCTGGTTTCGCTCACTCCCCCCTGAACAGAAACAACGGTTGCGCCAGCTCTGGCGTCAACGGCAATAAAAGCGCATTGCTTTCCAATATTGCCACTCTCCCGTTTAGAATAGGCGCTAATAATTTTACTGGTGCAGGATAACTGGGCAAAGATGCAAAGTCATGTCGTTTCCAAAAAGCGTGTAGCCGACCATGGCGAGGTCTATACCCGTGAGCGGGAAGTCAATGCCATGCTGGATCTGGTCAAAACGGAAATACAGCGGATTGATTCGCGCTTTCTGGAGCCAGCCTGTGGTACGGGGAATTTTCTGATCGAGATATTGCGGCGTAAACTGGCTGAAGTTGAACGGCGCTATAAGCGCAGCCAGAGCGAGTTTGAGCACTATGCGTTTCTGGCGGTATCCAGTCTTTATGGCATCGACATTCTGGCCGATAACATAGAGACTTGCCGAAACAGGCTTTCTTATTTGCTCAATGAGCACTACTCTAGCCTGTACCAGAAAAAAACCAAAGAATCATTCAGACAGGCAATACGTTTTGTGCTGGGTAAAAATATTGTGCATGGAGACGCCTTGTCATTACGGACAGTTGGAGAAGTCTCGCAGCCGATTGTGTTTTCGGAATGGTCATTTGTGCGCGGCAACCAGATTAAGCGGCGAGATTTTGTGTTTGAAGAGTTGATACCGGATGATAAAAACGCAATGCCCCTGTTTGAACAACAACCGCCCAAATCGGATCAGGGTAACAGTGTGTTTATTCCAAAGCCTGTCAGGGAATATCCGTTGTGTCATTATTTGAGGATTGCCGATGCTGAATGAAACCAATCTAGCGCAGACCATTGAACAAAGCTACAACCCCGATGTACTCACCTGCCTGGCGAACCTGAGCAGTGACGAGGTATTTACCCCGCCCAAGCTGGTCAATGACATGCTGGACTTGCTACCTGCAGAAATCTGGCGAGACAAAAACGTCACCTTTCTCGATCCGGTAGCCAAATCCGGTGTGTTCCTGCGTGAAATCGCCGCCCGCCTGAACAAGGGGCTGGAAAAGGTCATCCCCAACCAGCAGGCGCGCATTGACCATATTATGACCAAACAGGTGTTTGGCATCGGCATTACCGAACTGACCGCCTTGTTGTCCCGCCGCAGCCTCTATTGTTCCAAAACCGCCAATGGCAAATACTCGGTCTGCTCGGCGTTTGATAATGAACAGGGCAATGTCCGTTTTCAGCCCATCGCTCACACATGGAAACAGGGCAAATGTATCTATTGTGGGGCATCGGAAGCGAACTATGCCCGTGACGATACACTGGAAAGCCACGCTTATGCCTTTATCCATACAGAAAACCCGGAGGAGTTGTTTAATATGAAATTTGATGTGATTGTGGGGAACCCGCCTTACCAGTTGAGTGACGGGGGGTTTGGCCGCAGTGCCTCGCCGATATACAACAAGTTTGTTCAGCAGGCGAAGAAGCTCAAGCCGCGTTATCTGACCATGATTATCCCAGCGCGCTGGTTTGGCGGTGGTAAGGGGTTGAATGATTTCAGAGAGGAAATGTTGAATGACAAGCATATTCGCAAGCTGATTGACTTTGAAAATGCCGCCGAGGTTTTCCCCGGAGTCGATATTGCAGGGGGAATTTGCTATTTCCTCTGGGAACGGGATACTGCCGGTGAATGCGAAGTAGTCAATGTGCATAACGGGCAAACATATTCGGCAACAAGACCATTAAATGAATTTCCCACATTTATTCGCCATAGCCGAGCCGTTTCGATCATCAGGAAAATATTAGCCAAAAAAGAAAATAGGATGAGCGAACAGGTATCAAGCAGAAAACCCTTTGGTCTTGCAACAAATGTTCGCCCTCAAAGGAGTGGTGATATTATTCTTCATTGGAAAAATGGAGAGGGACCATACAATCGAGAAAAGATTACAGTTGGTACAGAGATTATAGACAAATGGAAAGTTATTACTTCTTATGTTGGTTATGATCACGCTGGCAACCCTGGAAAAGATGGCAGACGTCGCGTATTTTCCAAAATAGGAGTTCTCCCGCCAAGAACAATATGCACGGAAACTTACTTGGTTATTGGGAGCTATGATATGGAAGAAGAAGCTAGAAATATGGTTCGCTATATGAAAACACGATTCTTCCGATTCTTGGTTTCCCAATTCATGTACTCTCATCATATTACCAGAACAGCATATAGCTTTGTCCCAATATTAGATATGACTAAGGTATGGACGGATGAGCACCTTTCTCAACGCTACGATTTAACTAAAAAAGAAAATAGTTTTATTGAATCAAAAATCAAAATCTTTGAGTAACTACTTAAATTGTATAAACTAAACTTTTCTCTCTTAATTTTACATATATAAAGAGGATTCAGAAATGACTACACATCCTTTGAAGGGAATAATGCTTCTAGAAGCGGAAGTTAATCCTTTAAAACAAGCCCAGTTTGAGGCATCTCGTTACACACAAGTCTGAACTAAAGCTGTAAAATACGATTATTTGAGTCATTATGAATTGGGCAGAAATGGAATTCCGAAATTTAGATTTAGGTGATGAGCGTATCAAGAAAAGAGCAATTAAGTTGCTGGAAACGTTTGCCAAATCACCCAAGGCGAGTATACCTCAAGCCTGCCAAGGCTGGGCTGAAACACAAGCAGCTTATCGGTTTTATAGTAATGAGAGTGTGACATGGGACAAGCTCTTAAAAGCGCATACTGATCAAGTTGAACAACGCATTATAAAGAGTGAAGAAGCGGTTATTTTATGCTTACAAGACACAACAGAGTTAGATTTTAACGGCCAGGAAACTGAAGATTTAGGACGCTTGTCGTATGATGCTCAACGAGGCATGTACCTGCATCCAACGCTTTGCATAACACCCGATCGTATTCCTTTAGGTATCAGCGATGCCTGGATGTGGTCTCGAGGTAAAACCAAAAAAGAAGATCAGGAAACCCCAACCATAAAAGAAAGTGATCGTTGGGTAGAAGGTTATGAACGTGTTGCTGAAATGGCGGAACGTTGCCCTCAAAGCCGATTGATTTATGTGGCGGATAGAGAAGGCGATATCTTGAATCTTATGGCGAGAAGTCAAGCGTTAAATGCCCCAGCCGATTGGTTGGTCAGAGCGAAGCATAATCGAAAATTATCGGATCAAGAAAGACTTTGGGATCGTGTCGATAAACAAGCGGTTATGAGTCGTATCAGCTTCATTAAGCCGCGAAAAAAAGGAGAGAAAGCGCGTCAGGTTCAGCAAGAAATTAAAGTGCTGCGCTGTACTTTGCCGGTGAAGGGTGAAGAAAAAATTGAAGTGACTTTGGTTCAGGCCAAAGAAATCAACCCACCTGCAGGAAAACCACCTCTTGTCTGGCGTTTATTAACTAATCGCCCGGTAAAAAATGAAGCGCAAGCCTGTGAGTTGATTGACTGGTATCGCTGTCGATGGGAAATAGAAATGTTTTTTGATGTATTGAAGGTTGGGTGCAAGGTAGAGAAGCTTCAATTATCCAGTAAAGAACGCATTGAAAAAGCCTTGGTCATGGCCATGATTATTGCCTGGCGCGTGATGTATCTTATGCGCTTAGGTCGTGTTTGCCCTGATTTACCTGCTGACCTTATTTTTGATTCTTTAGAGTGGAAATCATCGTATGTTTTGCAGGAAAAGACGGTTCCCAAAGACACACCGACACTGAATACAGTGCTTAGAAACCTGGCTACATTAGGCGGGTTTTTAGGGCGAAAATCAGATGGTGATCCGGGTGCTAAAAGTATTTGGATTGGCTTTCAGAGAATTCAAGACTGTGTCTTTGGTATTCAAATGGCTCGCAAACTGGAAGGCTTGAGTTGATAGTTGTGTGTAAGGAGATGAGTTTGAGGAGCGTTATCGGGGTGCGACCAACGATGTTGTCTGTCCTGGCAAACTAGTAGAATATCAAAGTCAACCTAATAAGTGGGGATCAGAGCTACGCATTTATTCCAATAATTCAGATATAGCAGCTTATTTTCAAGACAACGGTTTTTATGTCGAATCTCATACTCATGGATACAAGTCTGGTGAATTTAAATATAGGATAAATAATAACAACCTCTGGTGGGACCTTGTTGAAAATCAAGGCTTAATCCTTGGCATGAATAATATGCCATGATAGAGATTCGTAATGGTTTTGACCGAGTAATAATCATCGAATGTTGTATAACCGGATAGTAAAGATACGACAATTAGAATGAAATACAAAATCGCTTTTATTGAATCCATGATCCGCCCCATGAATTAAACCGCTATGCAAGCCCCCGATAGCCAGATCATTATCTACAATACCCCCGACGGCAAGGCTTCGGTATCGCTGTATGCCCGTGACGGGTCGGCGTGGATGAACCAGAAACAGTTGGCGGAACTTTTTGATACCTCCAAGCAGAATATTGGTCAACATATTGCCAATATACTGAAAGAAGGCGAATTATCTGAAAATTCAGTTGTAAAGAATTACTTTACAACTGCCAGTGATGGCAAGCAGTACAAGGTTGCCTTTTACGCACTGGATATGATTCTGGCAATCGGCTTTCGGGTGCGCAGCAAGCGTGGCACCCAGTTTCGTATCTGGGCCAATCGTAATCTGAAAGAATACATGATCAAGGGTTTTGTTATGGATGATGAACGCCTGAAAAATCCTGATGGCCGACCGGATTATTTTGACGAATTGCTGGCGCGCATCCGGGATATTCGTGCTTCGGAAAAGCGTTTTTACCAGAAAGTACGCGATCTGTTTGCCCTGAGTTCGGATTACGACCCCAGCGACAAGGCGACCCAGATTTTTTTTGCCGAAACACAGAACAAGCTTTTGTATGCGGTCACAGGGAAAACTGCGGCGGAAATTATCGTTTCCCGCGCTGATGCTTCCCAACCCAATATGGCGCTGACCTCATGGAAAGGCAGTATCGTGCGCAAGCAGGATATTACCATCGCCAAGAATTATCTCAGCGAGGATGAAATCGACACGTTGAACCGGCTAGTAGTGATCTTTCTGGAAACCGCAGAACTGCGCGCCAAGAACCGGCAGGATATTCGTATGAACTTCTGGCGGGAGAATGTGGATAAAATTCTCGAACTGAACGATCAGGCGGTATTGCAGCACAAAGGAAAAATTTCCAATCGGGATATGGAGCGGCTGGTACAACAGGTTTATGCCGAATTTGACAGCCGCAGAAAACATCTGGAAGCACAACAGGCCGATGCTGCCGATATACAGGCCATTGAAACCCTTGAAGAACAAATCAAGAAACGGAGCGAACCATGAGTCAGGACTTCTTTCCCCGCCGGCCTGATGCCAGCCCAACCATTTATGCCTACCGTATTCTTAATGCGCCTGATCATGAGGGCCTGCTCAAGATTGGCTACACCACCCGAGATGTGCGCCAGCGGGTCAAAGAACAACTGGGTACGGTGGGAATAAAATATGAAATCGTGGTGGAGGAGCCGGCGATTCGCAATGATGGAACGGCCTTTAGTGACCATGAGGTGCATCGCGCCTTGCGAGAAATGGGTTTTAACCGGGTGCATGGTGAATGGTTTGCCTGCACCGTGGAAAAAGTGCGGACGGCGATACTGGCCGTGCGTGAGCGCAAAACCGTAGAACATGACCGTTCACAGAATTTTGCCATGCGCCCTGAACAGCAGGAAGCCGTTGAGAAAATCGCGGCCTATTTCCAACGCATGGCGGCGGAGCGCCCCGATCATGCACCGCATTTTTTGTGGAACGCCAAGATGCGTTTTGGCAAAACCTTTGCCAGCTACCAACTGGCGAAAAGGATGGGCTGGAAGAAGATTCTGGTGCTGACCTTCAAACCTGCCGTGCAAAACGCCTGGGAAGAGGATTTGCGCTCGCATGTGGATTTTGAAGGCTGGCAGTTTATCTCGCCTTCCACCGAACTGACTTATGATGCCGCCGACAAGAACAAGCCTATCGTCTGTTTTGGCTCGTTTCAGGATTATCTGGGTAAAAATACAAAAACCGGCGGCATCAAAACCAAGAATGAGTGGGTGCATACTACCAACTGGGATGCGGTTATTCTGGATGAATATCATTTCGGCGCTTGGCGGGAAAACGCCAAAGACCTCTTCGAAGTGGAAGACAGAAAAGAAGCTGTTTTTGGTGAAGGCGAAGGACTGGCTTATTACGATGAAGACAGCCTGCCGATTGCCACCGACCATTTTTTGTATCTGTCCGGTACGCCGTTTCGGGCGATCGCCTCCGGCGAGTTTATCGAAGAGCAGATTTTCAACTGGACTTACACCGATGAGCAACGCGCTAAGAGCGAGTGGAATGATGCAAATGGTCCCAACCCCTATGCCGCCCTGCCGCGCATGGTGCTGATGACCTATCGGCTTCCTGATGAAATTACCGAGATTGCCCTGCAGGGCGAATTCAACGAGTTTGACCTCAATACTTTTTTCAAGGCGGAAGGAGACGGTCCACTGGCGCGTTTTAAATATGAGGATGAAGTGCAGAAGTGGCTGGACTTGATTCGCGGCGCCATGCAGGCGACCACTATCGACAACCTGAAACTGGGGGCAAAAAAACCGCCCTTGCCCTATTCGGATGCGCGCTTGTTGAATGCCTTGACGCATACCTTCTGGTTTTTACCAACGGTGGCTGCCTGTCATGCGATGAATAATTTATTGGCGCAACGCCAGAACAGTTTTTACCACGATTACAAGGTTATCGTGGCGGCCGGAGCGGGTGCGGGGATTGGCGCAAAAGCTTTGCCGCCGGTGCTTGAAGCCATGGACAATCCATTGGAATCCAAAACCATTACCCTCTCCTGTGGCAAACTGACAACGGGTGTTACAGTGCGTCCGTGGACAGGTATCTTTATGCTGCGCAACGCCTCCAGCCCGGAGACCTATTTTCAGGCGGCATTCCGGGTACAGTCGCCATGGATTATTACCAACCCGGATGGCGATGATCCGAACAAGGTCGAGATCATCAAACGGGAATGTTATGTGCTGGATTTCGCCCCCAACCGCGCCCTGCGCCAGATCGCCGATTATTCCTGCCGTTTGAATGTGGATGAGTCCAACCCGGAGAAAAAGGTTGAGGAATTTATCAGTTTTCTGCCAGTGCTGGCCTACGATGGCAGCGCAATGAAACAACTGGATGCACAAGGCGTGCTTGATATGGCGATGAGTGGAACCAGTGCGACTTTGCTGGCGCGTCGCTGGGAGAGCGCCTTGCTGGTGAATGTGGACAACGACACTCTGCGTCGCCTAATGAACAATGAGGAAGCGATGAAGGCCTTGATGAGCATCGAGGGTTTCCGGTCGCTCAATCAGGATATCGAAACCATAGTCAATAAATCGGAAGCGGTGAAAAAGGCGCGCAAGGAAAAAAATGATGAGGACATGTCGCCAAAGGAGAAAAAACAACTCACCGAAGAAGAAAAGGAATTCAAAAGTAAGCGCAAGCAGATTCAGGAGAAACTGATCAAGTTTGCCACACGGATTCCAGTATTTATGTATCTCACCGATTATCGTGAACATAGCCTGCGCGATGTTATCACCCAACTGGAGCCGGGGCTGTTCAAAAAGGTGACAGGGCTTGATGTCAAGGATTTTGAACTACTGGTTAGTTTGGGTGTGTTCAACAGCAGCTTGATGAATGACGCCATCTACAAATTCAAACGTTATGAAGATGCTAGCCTGGAATACATTGGCATTAACCGGCATGAGGGTGAGGATGTCGGGTTATTTGATACGGTATTAAGTCAGCAGGATTATCAAATGGTTGCGGAACCAGATATTGAGTATGAATATTAAATGGGCTAATGAAGCTGATAAACTTGATCGTTACCCTTTTACCACTGGAGAATCATGTTTCTGCAAGGCGTTAAAAAAAATATAGTCGAGAGGCCCGTCAAACACAAAAGTCTGCTGCAGGCTGATTTGGATCCGGTGCTGGCCAGAATATACGCCAGCCGGGGAGTGGATCGTGCAGAGCAATTGGATCGTTCATTGGCTCGCTTGCCATCTCCTGATTTGTTATCCGGCATGAAATCGATGCTGGAGCATTTATATGAGGCTTTGAAACAGCAGCAACGTATCTGTATTGTCGCCGATTTCGATGCCGATGGCGCGACCAGTTGCGCCGTTGCCCTACGGGGGCTGAAATTATTGGGGGCAAAACAGATAGATTTTATTGTGCCCAATCGTTTTGAATATGGTTATGGCCTGACGCCGGAAATCGTCGAACTGGTCAAACAGCAGCAGGCGGATGTGATTATCACAGTCGATAATGGCATCGCCAGTATCGATGGTGTCAATGCCGCCAACCAGGCTGGCATCAAGGTGTTGATTACCGATCACCATTTGCCAGGAGAAACATTGCCTGACGCCGCCGCGATTGTGAATCCCAATCTGGCAGATGACCGTTTTCCCAGCGGTAATATCGCCGGTGTCGGCGTTATCTTTTATGTTTTGATGGCGTTGCGCCGTTTTCTGCGCACACAGGATTGGTTTGACACACAGCAGCTGGCCGAGCCAAATCTGGCCCAGCTATTGGATCTGGTGGCACTCGGTACGGTTGCTGATGTGGTGGTGTTGGATGAGGTCAATCGTATTCTGGTGCATCAAGGGCTGCAACGCATTCGGTCGGGACAATGTCGCCCCGGCGTCAAAGCGCTGATTGAAATTGCAGGACGCCAGCTTGAACGTCTGCAATCATCCGATCTGGGTTTCGCCATAGGGCCGCGATTGAATGCCGCAGGACGCATGGATGATATGTCGCTGGGCATTCAGTGTTTATTCACAGATGATGCTGACATGGCGCGAGAAGCCGCCCGGCAACTGGATGAACTGAATCAGGAGCGCAAGGAAATCGAAGCGCAGATGAAACAGAACGCCATGCATATCCTTTCGGAAATGAAAGCATTTGATGAAAAACATTTACCGGCTGGAGTGTGTTTATATAATCAGGAATGGCATCAAGGCGTGATCGGGATTTTGGCTTCGCGCATCAAGGAACGTCTGCATCGGCCGGTAGTGGCTTTTGCGCCGGCTGAAGATGGTTTGATCAAAGGCTCGGCGCGCTCGATCGAGGGCGTGCATATCCGCGATGTGCTGTGTGAAGTGGCGACCCGGCATCCGGATATTCTCAGCCGCTTCGGTGGCCACGCCATGGCGGCGGGCATGACCATCGCTTTGCATGATTACCCGCCGTTTGCCTTGGCTTTCGATGAGATCGTGTCGGAAAAACTGGCCGATATTGATCTGCAACAAAAGGTTTATTCAGATGGAGAACTGAAGCAGTCGCATCTGACCATAACGTTTGCCGAACAATTACAGCAGGCGGCGACCTGGGGGCAGGGATTTCCCGAGCCGGTTTTTCATGGCCATTTTGAGGTGATTCAATGCCGTATTGTCGGCCAGCAGCACGTCAAGTTCGTATTGAAATTAGAAGGGGAATCATTGTTGATTGACGCCATCGCTTTTTTTGTCGAACGGCCGGAAGACTGGTTGGGCAGCCGGCGAATTCTGGCGGCTTACAAGCTGGATATCAACGAATATCGGGGTAACCGCAGTGTGCAATTGATTTTGAATTATGCGGAGAAATTGACTTGACTGGATGTTGAAAAAGTCCATTTATGGTGTTTGCAAGCACAGAAACGGTTTTCAACACCCTGTTAAAGGTTACGTTTGAAGCGGCGAATGCGTTCGACATAATAATATGTATGAGCCGCCAGGAATCCACCAAACGTATCAGCCGCCCAATCCAGCGCATCGGCATCGCGGCCAGCTACAAAAGATTGATGCCATACAAGCTACAAAACAACATGGTCGCGATACTTTTTAACAGGCCGGAATCAGTCAGGTGGCGGAAAAAACGCCAGGCAAACAGGCCCATGATAAAGTAGGCGCTAACATGCATGACTTTATCCTGATGTGGAAACAACATGGGGGCAGGCAGAGAGCTGCGGGAAGATAAATAAAAAATGACACCGCAATACAAAAATAACAATCCGGCGTCACGGTAGCGGGTTTTCATAAGCCTATCTCTTTAAGCAGTCGAAAAGAAATGTAAATAATAAAGGCGATAAAGCCAAGCGATAAAATAGTCTGTATCGGCCTTTCGAGCAAAATATGCGTTAGCTTGCGTTGCTGCCCCAGTTTTTTTTGTTGTTCATAAAGCGCCCGTTGCTGGATAAAACGTTGCTGTTGATAATCATCGAGCAATCGCCGTGCGATAACATAGGTTTGTTCATCATTGACCCATAGCGCAGGCATGGAAATACCCCAGTTTCCGGCATCCGTTTCATAAAAATCGATTTCATGACTGTTCAACAGATCCCGTACTTCTTGCGCTTCGTCAGCGGGTACGCCTCGCAGAGAAAATAATAATTTAGTCATTAAGGTGCGGGTTTGATAGTGTGATTGGCAAAAGAAACATTCCTGTGTTTTGTCACGGACAAAAACCTGTTAAGTTATATTAGGAGGCTGTCCAAGAATAGAGAACCTACTACGGAAAAGCTGAATTTGGCCAGATTTTCCCATTCTTTTCGTTAAATAGCGCAACTATTCGCCTCAAAGAATGAAAAAATCTGCCTCAAATCAGCTTTCCCTCGCAACGGCTTCTATTCTCGGCCAGCCTCCTAGGGAACTGTGCATTGTATAGGAAAATAATGACAGTCCGGTAGTTTCGTCAAAAGGGGAATGAAATGAGATATCTACATGTTGTGCTGATAACCATTGGCCAGGTCTTATTAAGTGGCTGCGCGTCAGATAAAATCTATCGCAATCAATATTCCCCTTGTTTGGTCACTGAACAACAATGTGACAGTCATGCGTTACTAAAATTTCAACAGCGAAATAATGAGTATTGGCTGAGTTTTGTCGAAATCGATGATCAAGGACAATTACGCGACAGAAAACAATTGCTGGCAGTACTGGATAAACTCTATCAAATCGCCTCTCATGATGATGTACTTATCAATGTTTTTGTCCATGGCTGGCATCATAACGCCAAGCCAGGTGATAGTAATATAGAAGGATTCAGGCAGATTCTCCAGCAATTGAGCCGGATTGAAGGCGAGCGTAGTGCTAAAAAACATCACCAGCCCCGTAAAGTATTTGGTGTTTATGTCGGCTGGCGGGGCGAGTCTATCGATTTTCCGGGACTTCGCTATTTGACCTTCTGGGATAGAAAAAATACGGCCGAAGATGTCGGTTATCTGGGCGTTACGGAATTATTGCTGAAGCTCGAGCAGGTTGTGCATGTCAAAGCAGCATATGATTCAGCGGAAACCAGCCGGCTTGTCGTTATTGGACATAGTTTTGGTGGTGCGGTGGTTTATAATGCCTTGTCGCAAATTCTGGCCAGCCGCTTCATCTACAGTCATCCAGGTAAAAACTATTCCGGTCAGGTACAGGGTTTTGGTGATCTGGTTGTGTGTTATTGAATCCGGCATTTGAGGCGTTACAATTTGCACCGTTATATGATCTGGCTCAGTCACGGTGTAATTACCTGGATAGCCGTACGCCACGATTAGCCATATTGACATCGGAAAGTGACTATGCGACCAAGTATGCATTTTGGGCAGGCCAGGCGGTAGCGACTTTTTTTGAAACACATAATACGATTGAACGTTCAGCTTGTAACGGAACAAGGCGTCTGATTCTGGACGAAGGCGAGGCTGATAGAACCGCTGTTGGCCATTTTTCGCCATTGTTGACCCATGAGTTGAGCCTGGCGGAAAAAAACAAAAAAACTGGACTGGATCAGCAAAAAAGCCAGCGCTTGTTTGAATGGAAAAGACCAGAAGAAGGGAAAAGTCTCTTATTGGGAAATATGCGTCTCACTCATCTTGGCTTGACGTCAAAACACAATCCTTATCTGAATATCCGCGTCAGTTCCGATATTATAGCGAATCATAATGATGTTTTTTCCCCAGAAATTTTGCATTTTATCCAATCAATGATTGTTTATTCCACCCAGGAATAAAGCGTTGTTTACTTATAAGAATTAACAAATGGACGAACAGAAACACAATTACAGACATTTTGAGAAAAAGCATGTCTGGAACAGACGCGTCGAGATTTATTCCAATATCTTGAAAGGGGGGATGGACCAGGCTTATTTTTTCGAGGTCTTGTTGAAAAAACGCCCTGAAATCAAGGGGATTTTGATTAATCCAGAACAAGGCCAAGCAATTATTGATTTTAATGCCGAAAAAATCGATAAACAACAGTTGTTGATAGTCATTGACACAATACTGGGCAATTTAAAACAAAAAAACACTGTTGACCAGCAACATGTTGTCAATACTGATGAACATGATGAAATTAAGGAAATACGGCTGTTGGTCGATGGTATGAGTTGTCAGGCGTGTGCAGCTTTGATCAAGGTTGCATTAAAAAAATTATCCGGTGTTCAAGATGTTTATGCGGATTTAGACAGTAAAGAAGTGGTTGTCTATGGATCATTAGCGCAGCAGGCATTGATTCAGAAAATTGAAGAATTAGGTTATAAACAGATTAAGACGGAACAATAACTTATATCGCCAACTAAAAAGGAAAAAGGCTAAAAATGACGAATGACCGAGTAACTGAGCTGGAAATCCGGCTGGCTTATCAAGAAGAATTAATCGACAGTCTCAATACCATTGTTGCTGAACAGCAATTGCAAATTGGCAAGCTGGAAGAAACCTGTAAATTATTAAACTCTAAAATCGAGTCTGTCACCAGTGCGGCAAGTTTCAAAAACCAACCAGAACCACCTCCACCTCATTATTAATCCTGCCATTTGATTGGTATGGATTAAAACGTCTGGTTTTTGGGCATAACTATCTACACATCCTTATTTTGCTGGTTCCCAAGCTCCCGCTTGGGAATCCCGATCAAGAAGCTCCGCTTCAACAAAGCAGGATCGTGCTAACTGGATTGAGTTTTCTAAGATTTTGGTTTGGGAGCTGGATTTTCGTGAAGCAGGAGCATGGGCGCGATGAAAAATATGTGTAGATAGTTATGGTTTTTGGGGTTAACGTAACCTGGAGAAACGCTGAACAAATCATCCATGACTTGTCAGCACCACACAAAGTGGCAATATGATTTCCATTTTGTCGTCAAAATCGCGAATAAATCAGCGATTTCTTGGAAATTTTATGGCGTATCTATCCGGTGCTTAAAATTCTTCGATGATAAAGTTGGGTTCTCTGTACATGACAAAAATTAGCTTATGACAATTGAGCCTCATGTATTCCAGTGACAAAAGGTATGGGTTGCAAAAGAGCAATCACTTTTCTAATCATCCTTTTTGATTGAGATAAGACATTAAACAACGTTGAGCGGATACAATCTAATCCATATCGAAACAGGCTTTGCGCGAGCCGCTGATGTGTTTTGGTTTTTATTGGTAACTCGCAATCATGTTTCCATTCGCCTGCTTTATGTGACCAACAGAAAGCAATAACGGGAAGTACTAACAATTTTTTGATCCGAAGATAACCGACTACACGCGTTTCCTCAAGTTTGAATCCCCGTCCTTTTAAACCGCCGAAAAGCGTTTCGATTTCCCAACGCAAGCCATAAATTTTAATCGCATCAGGGTTCAAATGCTGACAGACGATGATTAATAACTCACCATCACTCAGCCGTAACCCACTGAGATAAATTGAACAATTTCCCAAATAGCGCGCTGTTGAGAGGTGTCGTGTGCTACCCGGCTTAAGCCCATAAAACAAACGCTCTACGCGTATTCGCTGGCCTTGGGCATTGGTTGTCCAGGCGTTGTTGCGAATACGGATATAAAAGGGAATCTCTTGCTCAAACAACCAGCCCATCCATTCGTCTCCAATAAACTCCCGATCAGCCAAAAGACCTTTGATGTGATGTCGGCCAAACTGCGCAATAAAGCGTTTCATCAGCGCTATACGTTCCTTCGTATTAGAGTTGCCCCGCTTGTTTAAAGGCAACCAATACACAGGAATGGCGGCACCCCGATAAACCACGGCAAGCACCAGCAGATTAATATTGGTTTTACCCCACTTCCAATTCGTCCTGTCTAACGTCAGATAGTAATCCTGATCAGTGAAACCAAACAGTTTCATGATGAAATGAGCGACTTCATTGTAATCCAGCCAATGGTCACTGAAAAATCGTTGCATCCGTCGATATCGTGAGGAAATTTTTGCCCGACTGGGAAAGAATACGGCGAGCTGGGCCAGATTGACCGTGCTAACTGCCATCAAAGCAATTAACATACCCACAAAACAAACGATTCTTGCCTTGTTCCATTGAAAGTGCTCAGTTAATATGACGGTCAGCTCGTTGATTTGTAATGTCCCGTTATTCATATTCGCTAAAACAAAATGCGGTATTTAATTACATTTCAACGAGCTACGCCAGCTTTTAATATTTTTTGTCATGTACAGAGAGTTGGGTTAAATTCCCGGGGACACTGAAATTTTGTGAACTTGTTAAAGTTTTTTGTTGTTTTAGTTTAGATAATAGTAACTTATGTGATATTTTTAAGATGTGTTGTGAGTATTGAAAAGTAAAGGCGATGATGACAATTAAAATTAATGGTAGAACTTACACCGAAAAGGATATCGTCAAAGAAAAAGAAGAGTACGTTCGATTGGAAGCCGTTGATCGTTGCTTCGCACTGACTGCTTTGGCTAACGATGCGTCTCCTTTGGTGCGTTGCGCCGTGGCACGGAAAAAAGTTGCGCATGAACAGCTGGTCAATGACCCCGACTGGAAGGTTCGGGCTACTGTGGCTATGTATTGCCCGGAATCCATGCTGGAAAAGCTTAAAGACGATTCATCTGATTTTGTTCGGTTTGTCGTCGTTAAACGAGGATACGATCTGAAACGATTTATTCATGATCAGGATGATGAAATCGCCTCTATAGCAAGGTATCAGTTACAGAAGACAGCATTGGCTTAACCCAAATATTTGCAGAATCCAGGGTGAGTCTGTCTTTTTTAGCGGCGCATCCAAGTACAGCACCCATTTTTTATACTGACGGTTAAGATTACACAGTTCTGAGGTTGCTTTTTCTTACAACTTATTTAATCCACCATTGAAAAATGGGTGCTGTAGATGCGCCGTTTAGAATCGTGAATAAATCAGCGATTTTTCATAAAAAACCGGCTGGTTTCCCGTTATCAGCACTGACTGGGTTGCTTACTATTCTTTATCTTCAGCGTTCGCTTCTGATTTTCGGGCATTTTGCGCTAGTGACAAATAGTATTCGTACAACAACTTCAATTCTTTTTCTTCCAGAACTAAAGTGGACCCCATTGTCCAGACAAATTATTAGAGAATTTAAGATAGAACCCTCATAACAGTCAGGCTCAATGGCTCTGGCCCATATTTTCACCCGGCGTCTGCTTGGCAGTGCCGGCATTATATTTATCCACGATTTTAGCGCCACCTCCCGTGGCGAATTGATAAACCCTGTCTGGCGTTTCATAGCCTAACGACTGATGCGGTCGTTCGCTGTTGTAAAAGGCAAAGTAGTCCGTCAACCCCGCTGACAGTGCTTGCAGGTTGCCGTATTGCTTCAAATAAACTTCTTCATATTTCACTGTGCGCCAGAGTCGTTCAACAAAGATATTGTCCAAGGCCCGTCCCCGGCCATCCATGCTGATGGTCACGCCATGCTGACTCAATACCCCGGTGAAGTCCGCGCTGGTGAACTGTGCGCCCTGGTCGGTATTAAATATCTCCGGTGTGCCATAGGTCTTGATGGCCTGCTCCAGACAATTTACGCAAAACGCGCTGTCCATGGTATTGGAAAGTTGCCATGCCAATACTTTTCGGCTGTACCAATCCATGATGGCCACCAGATAAACAAATCCTTGCGGCAGCCGGATATAGGTGATGTCGGTACTCCAAACCTGGTTGGGGCGTGTCACCTCGACGCCTCTTAACAGATAGGGATAGACTTTATGCTCAGGATGCGGCTTACTGGTGTTCGGGCCCGGCGCCATGCCGACCAGCCCCGGTATGCGCATCAGCCGCTGAACCCGTTTGCGGTTGACCTGATGGTTAAGGCCGCGTAAATACTTTGTCATACGGCGTGAGCCATAAAAAGGATGCCGGGTATATTCTTCGTCGAGCAACCGCAACAGTTGCTGATCTTCAGCAGACACCGGCTGTTGTTGGCGTTTTTTCTGTTCATGGATTACTGAGCGGGTAACGTTCAATAACTGGCATTGCCGACTTAACGCCAACTCATCTTTTTGATCCACCCAGCTTTGACGCGTGATCATAGGCTGATCCCGGACTTTTTTTTAAGCCAATCCAGTTCCATATTCAACTGCCCGATTTTGGCGTACAGACGGTCCGGATTGTCTTGCGCCTTCACCGCTTTCGGCCCGCGTTTGCCTTCAAACAGGCTTCCCGCATTGGCCAACAGTTCCTTTTTCCATTGGCTTACCTGAGATGGATGGACTTCATTCTCTTGAGCAATCTCATTGATCGTTTTGATGTTCTTAACCGCTTCCAGCGCGATTTTGGCCTTTTGCGCCCCGCTAAAGGTTTTCCGTTTTTTTTCGCTCATTTTTTGTACCTCTTTTTTCAATAGTCATAGTTTAAACTATTGTCCGGATTACGGGGTCCACTATAGGGCACATCTATTTCTCTCATAAAGCGTAAGACATCATCCTGGTAATTGATCAGCCGTTCCAGTAAGTTTCTGGATTTACTGCGCTTGAGGCGCCCACGTTTGGGTTTACCGGGCAACGGGGTTGGTGGCGGACATTCAATTTGTGCTTTCTCTAATAAATCTCGATATCGTCGTCGATAACAGGCCGCTTTTCTTGCTTCAAGCTTCCCCCCTGCATCATCGACGACCTGATTGATCTTTTTTAACCGGGTTTCCATTTCTTTGGCCCACTGCTGTCCATCCTGCTCCCAGGCACGGGTCAGTTCACGCAGATGATGCGCATTGCACAAGGCATGAGTGAAGGGGGACTTGTAGTAAGGCTTCCAGTGATCGTGGCATAAAATGCCATGAAAGTCAGGCAGGATGCCAATGACATCCATCGCTTCCTTGCCCCGTTTTACATGGGGAAAATAATGTGTCCATAAATCATTAGAAGCACAATGCAACCAGTACCTGGCGCCATTGATGTTAATGCCCGTTTCATCGGCATGTACAACAGAAGCTGCCGCCAGTCTTTGCTTGCAAATCGGCTCAAAGGATGCCAGCTTCTCAAAGGCCGGTTGATTGAAATTAACCAGCGAACCTTCACTGATGGGGATCTGTAATTGATCGGAAAAATAATCCTTGATGCGCTGGCAGGGCAATAATTGGTACTGCGAAAGATACACGGCGTGCGCCTTGAGTTGGTCACCATATTGCACGGCTTTTGTTACGCCCTCGGGAAAAGGAGCAACAAACCGACGACCTTGTTCATCGATAAGCCTTTGCGCACGATATTCCGTCACAATCCGTGAAATATCAATATCAAATACCTGCCGGGTTTCAAAGCCATCTGCCGTGTAGCTTCCGGCTGGCAAGGTACGGCGATCAATCTTGATGGAGATAACGTCATCGGGATCATCGACTTTAACCAGCGTGGTGCCAATATGCCCTTTCTGTCCACCACCTGGTTTTTTTGATCCAGCCCGTGCTTTCCTTTTACGATCAGGATCACTTGATGGCGGCCTGGAACTGTTACTGCTGTTAAGTCCGAGCCGATGCATCAGGAGCGTGACCAGCAACAACAATATCTCCAGCGAAGACCGCAGCGCCGGAGATAAATCGGCTTCATCTTCAATCAGCTGCCGGGCATTGGTAATGGCAGCCTCTACATCAATGGAATCAATCTTCAATGAAACGGCCTGTGGGTTTAAGTACAGGACTCTTGTCTCATGGCTTTTGAAATACGAATTTTTGCCTCTGTGTTGCCCGTCATCGTATTTTAGAAATGCACGGCAGCAGGGCTATCGGGCATTGCTTATAAGGCAACACGCCTCAACTAACGCAGGCTAATACAGTAAACCTCTTGCGCCAGGTGTTGCCGTTAGAAAATCAAAAATAACGCTAAAATCGTGTCAAGCAGTTTTTTTACTTATTTACGCTGAGTAGTTACTTCCGAATTAGTCTTTAAAGTCTTTGCGATGGCTGGTATTGAGCTGACTGGCGCTGTAGAGCCGATTAAAATTATGTTGATTGACGAAGCGGTAATATTGCCTGATCATTTGCGCAGGTCTTCTCAATTCAGAGCTGTTTTCGATCCATACAAAATCAATAGTTTGTAATTGTCAGTTTGGCGCTGTATCGTGCGCCAAACTGACTGTAGAGACGATTTGTTCTGTCATTCCTTAAGTTACTGAGAAATATATTTCAATATTTCAACCACTTGCTTAGGTGTTTCTGTAACGGCCAAAGCTGCGGCATCGATTTCTTTAAAAGGGTGGGTTAATTCCGGTGCATGCATGCTGATAATAGGAATGCCGAGTCCGGTTGCTATGCCTGCATCAAACGCTGCATTCCATTGTTTGTATTGTTCACCAAAACGAATGACCACAATATCGGCTCGACTGATATAGGTATTGGTGCGCAAGGCATTTATTTTGGCGGCTTTATGAGCTTTCCAAAAGGCTTTGTCCTCTGCCCCCAATTTATCGACGCCGACATTGTCGCTGGCTTCGTGATCGGTAATGGGTGACAGTATTTCGATATCCAGATTATGCTGTTTGATTCCTTGTTCAATCTGTTCACGCCAATCGCTATGAATTTCACCAGAAAGATAAATCGTATATGATAGAAGTTACGCATTGACAGGCAATGTTAAACTATGGGTTTAAAAAATCCCAAAGTCAATGCAAGGCAAACCTTGATAAGAGAAATAACACGCCCCTCAACAGCCTGCTGTACATTACCCATGTATATTGGTTTTTTATTAAGTGAGCCGAAACAAGCTAGTTGTCGACGATTAGGAGAAGTCATGTCAATATCACATGATAGCGTAAATCGATTTCTAAATCGGGAGCATTACACTGGGCGAGATTTATACAATGAAGCCAGCGCAAGCCTGAATTTAAAGGGCGGAACCTTGAGTGTTGACGATAGTGTTCTTGATAAACCTTATAGCCAATATATGGCATATGTCAGTTATTTTTGGTCGGGAAAACATCATAGAGCAGTCAAGGGAATCAATCTTGTCACGTTGTACTACACAGACATTCAAGGAAAACACCAACCACTGAATTTCCGGGTGGTCGATAAGGCGGAAGGAAAGACAAAAAATGACTATTTTCAAGACATGCTGACCGAAGTATTAGCTTGGGGACTAGAACCTGGTTTTGTAACAGGAGATAGCTGGTACAGTTGCGTGGATAATCTTAAATTGACAAGAAATCATCAGACAGGATTATTCTTTGCAGTGGAAGGTAATCGATTAGTCTCTGTTGAAAAAGGTTCATGGGTTCAAGTCAGGCAATTAGAAATCCCGGAAGACGGCTTAATGGTTTGGCTCAAAAATTTTGGGTATGTGAAATTATTTCGGACGACCTTGAAAGAACAAGTTCGCCATTACATAAGTTCACTACCTGATGAAGAAAAAACCGCTGTTTTTGACAAGAAAGCATTTACCGAACAACATGATAGGCATTGGCAGATTGAGCAATATCATCGGGCAATAAAGCAGGTGTGTAATATTGAGCGGTTCCAGGTTCGCAATAAAAGAGCAATAAATAATCATATTTTTTCTGCAATTTGTGGCTTTGTTCAATTACAAAAATTGAGCTTTGCAGACGTGATTAATAATTGCTATAGCGTACAGCGGAATTTATTCAACGATGTTATGGCTTCGTTTATCGACACCTTTATGCCAAATATGAATCATTTAAACCCAAAATTTCGATCTGTTGTCAATGCGTAACTTCTATATGACATTTTTTAACCCTTTGTTAATGATAGAATAGCGTTCATTTTAACGGGATATTCGCTCAGATGGCAGAAAAACATATTTACAAAGTCATTTTTATGAATCAGGATCAGGTTTATGAAATATATGCAAAGTCAGTATTTCAGGGTGATTTGTATGGCTTCATAGTCATTGAGGATTTTCTGTTTGGGGAAAAATCATCTATTGTGGTTGATCCAAGCGAAGATAAATTACGTGCCGAGTTTGATAATGTTAGTCGATCTTTTATCCCCATGCATGAGGTTATTCGAATTGATCAAGTGAAAAGGCGGGGAACGGCCAAAATTTTATCCGCTCGTTCTGGTGAAGGCATCAATCAAACGAAAGTGACGCCTTTGTATTCCCCGACTAAAGATTAGTTCTTAGGGTATTGCTGATTGATTCACGATTCCCAGTGGAGGCACATGAATGTACCGCCAAAATCGAGAATATTGATTCATTGATTTTATACACAAAGTGAAAGAAGTATTTTGCGATTTTCGTACTATGAGAAACCATGAATGATAGTCAGAGCTTCATTATTTGACGACACGTAAATGAGGTTTTTTTGAAGACTTTTTTTCTGGCTCTGGTGGGGGTGGCGGAGTATCTTCATCCTCTTCGTCAAAAATCATCCCTTTACCGTTTTCTTTGGCGTAAATAGCCAATACCTGTGAGATGGGGACGACGATATGCATGGCTTGTCCGGAGAAGCGGGCGTTAAATTGAATATCTTCATTGCCTAAAGACAATGCATCGGTAGCTTCTGGACGTATATTAAGGACAATTTTGCCATCCTCGATAAAACTCTCAGGTAAGACCGCCATGGGATGGTCTGCATCGACCAACAAATGGGGTGTCAGATTATTGTCCAGAATCCATTCATAAATAGCACGGATTAAATAAGGTTTTAACGAACTCATTTACTGGGTTGGATCATGTCTTGTTCAATTTCACTTAAGCTATCCTGGAAGCCTTTGCGTGTAAACAGTCTGTTGGCGTAAGCGGTTATTCCTTTTCCAAGACTTGGGATATCCAGGCCAATACTGTGTAGGCGCCAAAGCAAAGGAGCAAGCGCACAGTCGGTCAAAGAAAACTCTTCACTCATGAAATAAGGATTCGCTTCAAAAACAGGAGCTGCAGCCATCAGGCTTTCTCTAAGCATTTTTTTAGCGCGCGCCGATTTTTTTTCCCCGGAGTTCAATACTTCATCCAGTAACGAATACCAGTCCTGGTCGATTCGTTTTATCAGCATACGGGTGTTAGCCCGGGATACCGGATCCATTTGATGAAGCGGTGGGTGGGGGAAACGTTCATCCAGGTATTCCATGATGATACGGGAGTCGTACAGAACCAGGTCACGATCAATCAGAGTGGGCGATGTACCCTGAGGGTTGAGTTCTAACAGGTCTTCAGGAGATTCTGCCGGATCAAAATATTCGATATCGGCGGTTACTTTTTTTTCATGTAATACAATTCGAGCAGAATGACTCATTGCGCAGTCAGGTGATGAAAAAAGTGTCATTACAGATTTTCGCGTTGTAATGTTTGCCACTGATAGAATCCTCTTGTCTGGCGAAAAAAATGATTATATCATGGATAAATAATAATGGTTTTGTATCATTTTAGGAAAACGCTGACAAACCAGCCATACAGTCAGCACCACGCAAAGTGGAAATGCGATTTCCACTTTGCTTACAAAATCAATGGTTTGACGACTATCAATTTTGGTGGCGCGTCTATGTGCCACAGGAATCGTAAATAAATCAGCGATTCCTTATGTAAAACAAAAGGTTGTACTGGATTTAAGAAAATCAGAAGATTTTTTGAAATTGCTGGACGGCTAGTTTGGGGTTTTCCTGGTTGAAAATACCCCCGATGACAGCCAATATGTCAGCACCTGCCTGAAGTAATGTTTGCCCATTTTCTGGCAGAATACCGCCGATAGCGACAATTGGAATATGGATTTGCTGTTTGGCCAGTCTGAGCGTTTCCAATTGAGCGGGGCTGGCGAGTGGTTTTGAGCTGGACGGAAAGAAACGGCCGAAGGCGATATAGTCAGCACCGACAGACTGCATGGCGACAGCCTTACCAAGATCGTTATAACAGGATATGCCAATAATAGCTTTTTGACCCAGTTTAGCTCGGGCGGTCTGAATGCCGCCGTCATCTTTACCTAAATGGACACCATCGGCTCCTATTTGTTCGCACAGGTCAATATCATCATTGATAATGAGAGGAATGTGGTTTTGATGACAGAGACGTAACAGATTTTCGGCTAATGATATTGAGCGGACGGGTCTTTTATCCCGATACTGTAATACCTCAATGCCCCCATCCAGGGCAGCTTGCACATGCGATAGAATGGTTGAATCACTTAGGTTTTCAGTCTGAGTGATGGCATACAGTCCTTTCTTGGGAAATTTCATGACTCATCAAGCCAAAAAAAACGGTTAGGGAAGTGTTGCCCATGCCCGATAGCATAGCCATTGGACAAAGTGTTCCATGTGTATTCCTGAGCTTCTGCAATAGCAGTGACCGAGTCAAATCCATGGGCGATCAATGCAGCAATGCTACTGGCCAGAGTACAGCCAGAACCGTGATATTCATTTGGCAAGCGCTCCCAATGGAAGGTTTCGCTACCATCTGGTCCCAGTAAAAAATTGTCGACAGTATCGGTTTTCTCGTCGGCGCCGGTAATCAAAACAAATTCAGGTCCTTGTTGCTGAAGACTTTTAGCGCATGCCGACAAGTCTGTTAAACCGGATAATGCTCTGGCTTCAGAACTGTTAGGCGTGATAACGGTACATAAAGGCAGTAAGGATTTTTTAATCGTATCAATAAGGAGTTTATTGGATAAAGATTTACCGCCGCCTGCCGCTAAGACAGGATCAAAAATAACGGGTATTTCAGGGTATTGCTTAAGTATCAGGCAGACTGCCTGAGCAATTTCCTCGCTAACCAATAGACCGATTTTGATTGCATCAACTGGGATGTCAGCCAAGAGTGTTTCGGCTTGCTGAATAAAGTGTTGTACGGGCTGGGGATGGACAGAGGTAACATTGTAGCTGTCTTGTGCAGTCAATGCTGTAATGATGCTGCAGGGATGACAGTGATGACTGCGAACGGCCTCGGAATCTGCCTGGATACCAGCGCCACCTGTTGGGTCATGTCCTGAAAAGCTTAAAACGACAGGAAGGCGGTTCATGATGAATATAGGTTTGTTTGGAGCGGGAAACGAGATTCGAACTCGCGACCCCAACCTTGGCAAGGTTGTGCTCTACCAACTGAGCTATTCCCGCATCGAAGAAATGGAGGCTGCGACCGGAATCGAACCGGTGTAGATGGCTTTGCAGGCCACTGCATAACCACTTTGCTACGCAGCCAGAAACGTCAATAAAAAAAGCCGCGAAATGCGCGGCCTTTTAAATTTGGAGCGGGAAACGAGATTCGAACTCGCGACCCCAACCTTGGCAAGGTTGTGCTCTACCAGCTGAGCTATTCCCGCGTTTCAATTTATCCTGCGTATTATAAGGGATAAATTGAATGTGTCAACTACTTTAAGTCGATACCCAGCGCCCAGTTTTTTTGTCCTTTACATTCACCTTCGTCCAGGATTTCCACTTGAACAAATTGAACAAAAGCATCATCTTTGCGATAAGCAGCTTGTTTTTGTAATGCTTTGACGCGCGTGCCCTGTGGCATATGTTTACAGCCTGTACGATCCGCTTCTTCGGTATCGTCAAAAGCGGCCATGGAGCCAGGAACGGCAACCAGTCTAATGGTTGCTTCAGGCGCAATATTGTTGGCGCCTTGCAGTTTATATTCATTGCCAATAACGATTGGGGTTTGCTTGAAAGTTGGCACTTTTTTGCTTGAACCTGAACTCATTACAATAATGAGTAACAACACCACAACAGCCCCAATGCCACCAAAGAAAACTTTAGGGTTGTTATCTTTTAAAGCTAAAAGATTTGCAACAAAATTGGCGGATTTTTCTGAAACTTCCGTGCTGGATTCGGTTACTGTATTTTCAGAACCGCTTTCTGTGTTGGCAGACTCCTCAGTTTTGTTGATGTTTTCGTTTTCACCATTACTCATGCTGTTTTCCTCTTAAAAAAGCTGTAGTTTAATTATTATAGTGGAAGCCCTAAAGGTACCACGATGAAAAAACATTTCAAGTCAGAATCATAAAAAGCTCTGAGAATCATTGAATTTTATGATTATTAGTCAGATGTTTTGTTTCTTCGAGCAACGCAGAATTTGTCAGCGAGACCTCGAGAGATAAATCTGGTAACTTGAAAATTAATAATCGATATGACAGAAAATAGATTGCAAAATTCAAAAAAATGTATAAAATATCCCGGCTTTATCGGGTCGTTAGCTCAGCTGGTAGAGCACCGCACTTTTAATGCGATGGTCGAGCGTTCGAATCGCTCACGACCCACCACAGTTTTTAAAAAAACCAGCGTTTGCTGATTTTTTATGTCCAGTTCATTATTCGCCTTGTAGACGAGTAATCCAGGGTTTTTCTGCCAGGGGGTCTACATGAAAAATCAAGGAATCTGATTTGTGCAACAATCCTTCTTCACCTGATGCATTGGGGTTGAGTTGACGTTTCTGAATGAAATCGATCCAGCGTTGAGTGTTGTAAATCACTAATCCACGCAAACCAAATGGATTACTGTAAATCTGGTAGGAAACATTATTTTCTGTAAAAGCGGGGTTGCGGTCAATCAGGGTTTGTAGCTTGTCCAAGTCATAACCGGCCAGGTTTTTCAGAAACGAATCGGGATGTTTACAGATCATGGTTTTTAAAAACGGCTGCAAGGTTGCTTGCAATTGGTGCTGTTGCAAAGCGGTGACTTCCCGTTCCGACAACACAAAACTTTCTGCGACCAAGTAATGTTTGTCTATTTCACCATCATTGGCAAACAGGGTTAATTTATCGAGATAAGCATCTTCCACGGCGGTTAAGAATGAACGCGGTGCACGGATGTGTTTATCGATAGTAATGACCCAGGGAAGGGCACGGCCGGTTCGTTTAAATCTTTCTTTTACGCTATCAATAACGCCACAACGGGATAATTCCTGTTCCCGGCCGACGGGTTTGACCAGAAAGGCGTCCACGGCGGTTATTTGTGTATGAAATCCGGCTGCTTTAAAATCCTGGATAATTCCGGAGTAGCGCGGTTGATAGGGAATACCTGTGCCATCATATAAAATATTGATGCCAGCTTCTCTGGCGTGTTGAGCTACCATGTCACGCAGTCGGTTGGCGAAGGGTTCCACATAGACATAATCATCACTATGGTGATTGGCGGCTGTGAGTACATTATACAGGTCACTGAGTTTACGAAATTCATCCAGCGATGCGATGACAAAGTTATCGCCACATTCTGCCTGGACGATTTCTTCCACGGCTGTTTTGCCTGCACCTGCGCCTCCCATGCTCATAAACAGGCGGGGTTTCAATACTGGTGATTTTCCCTCAAAGATTTTTTGCCGGGTATTGATTAAAATTCGCTGGATTTTACATAAGCGGTCATATGCGATTTCGACAGTTCTTTCCAGTCTTTTGTCGCCATCGGCCGCGGCTAACAGGCGTTTTTTCAAGGCTTCGTTGTTCGCGACTTTAAATAAATGGCGCTTGTCACCTTCACATTCCTTCAGCAAATCCAGAAATTCCATGTGACTGGGTGTTCGAAGACCGGTTAGCATATTGACATCCAGACAAAATAACGGGGCGACACCGTCTTCTCGAATAGGAATACCATCAATCAAGCGTTTATCCGGTTGACGTAGATATTCAGTGCCTGGTAAATAACCGATGATATTCTCGGCAATGCTTAACGGGCTGTCGGCTAGATGTTTGCCTTCGGTGAAAGGATCTTCGGTGATGCTGTCAACAGGCACCAACCCGCCATTGACCGTGACCAGGCAGAGGCGACCTCCTTCAGTGGTATGGGATAAAAAAGGAATACCGGAAAGATAATATTTGTTTTCAGGCCAGGTGCCATAACTGTTAGGCTGGTTCTTCAGGCTTTTGTTTCGAGTTGGATCCAGCGCATGTTGAATGGCGCTGGCGACCTGAACATGAGAACTGTCAGAATTATGAAGAATAACCGCATCACCTTCAGCCAGGCGACGAAAGTCGATGCCAGCTTCATAGACTGCCTTGAATGCCGGCAAATGCCCCAAGGTGGTCATAAAAATATCCAGAGTAATCCGGTTGCCGTAGGAAAAAGGACGTACTGTCCGCATTTCCTGGTAAAAACTGGCGAGGCGGTCAGCAATATTCTCGGTATAGATAACAAAGCCATTGTTATCGAAAATGGCAGTATCCTGATTTTTTTTACCATCCAACACCAATTGTCCGATGGTGTTACGAAATTGTTTTCGGCTGCTGGCGGTAACAATGACGCCAGGACGATGAGCGGCGGTCGCCTGGTCTTTCCAGTCGTGAAAAATATCCCGGTGAATACGGGTAAACAACATGGTCAGATAAGTGACTCGTTTGGTCTGATCATGCGAAACCGTGGCTTCCGCCTCGCGTGCCAAAGTGGATAGTAAGCGGGTCCCTTGCAGTATTGCCAGAGTGGTTCTGAGTTTTTTCAAGGTATTTTTGGCGCTTATTTGTTTATTATTATTGTTCATGCACTTTCCTGCTGTCAGTCGCAGTGATATTTTCAAACCTTAATTGTACCGTAAACAGCATTTAATCCGGATATCATGCTGTTTGCAAATAAGATCGGACGTTATATCTCAAGCAGAGTAAAATAGCCTGTTTTTTTGGGTGTTCATCAATCAATGAAACTTGCATTATTGGCTGGGACTCAGTCTGGCTGTGGTAAAACGACAATTATGTTGGCTTTGTTGCAGTACCTGAAAAAACATTATCAATCGGTTTCAAGCTACAAAGCTGGTCCAGATTTTCTTGATCCACTTTGGCATCTAGCGGTAACGAAAAGTCCATCCTATAATCTTGATACGCGAATGATAGGTATTGAATTATCACGGCAGATAATAAGCAGTCGAGGTCAACAAACTGAGGTAGGTCTGATTGAAGGCGTGATGGGATTGTTTGATGGGCGTGAGGGTGTTGGTGAATCTGGTTCCAGCCTGGATCTTTCGAAACACCTAGGCTGTCCGGTTATTTTAGTGGTAGATGCCAAGGGTATGAGTGGTTCCATCGTGCCGCTGGTGAGTGGATTTTATCAATTTGCAGCAAACAACGGTGTTTGTATAAGTGGCATTATCGCCAACCGGGTGGGAAGCCCTCATCATGCAGCATTATTGAAAGCGCTATTAGAAGATTATGACATGCCACCATTGATCGCCTGGATGCTTAAAGATGCAGCCCCCCTGGCTGAACGCCATTTAGGTCTGGTGCGGCCACAAGAGGCAGTGTTACCGGATTTTTCTGAAAGTTTTTTTTGTGATGAAGCTGTTTTTTCTCAGGCTTTACAGACTTTTCAAGGTTCAATTTTTACTCAGCACGCGAAGACCAATCATAGGCTAACAGGAAAAACGATCGCAGTTGCCAGGGATGATGCCTGTTGTTTCATCTATCCGGCTAATATTGACTGGCTGAGGGAGCAGGGCGCGAATGTAGTGTTCTTTTCGCTGTTGAATGGTGACAAGGTACCGGATGGTAGTGATGCCTTATGGTTACCGGGGGGGTATCCTGAACTCTACGCGCATGAATTGGCTCGATCGGACAGTCTGGTGTCGCTGCGTAATTTTATTGAAAGTGGTAAACCTGTATTGGCTGAATGCGGTGGGGCAATGCTGTTGGGGCGAAACCTGATTAACCAGGATGGTTGTTCATGGCCAATGGCGGGTGTTTTACCTTTTGATTCCAGAATGCAAAACAAACTTGCCTCATTAGGCTATCGTCAGGACAAAAATGGCGTCCGTGGGCATGAATTTCATCATTCAAAAAGAGAAATGTTTCAGCAGTGTTCAGCGGCTTTTGAGGTTGATCGCGGGGATCCAGGGATTCGTTATAAAAATCTCAGGGCCTCCTATATCCACTGGTATTTTGCCAGTCAGCCAGATTATGTTTCACAATGGTTTAGTGTATGAAAACGAGAGAGAGAAGACAGGGTGTCGTTATCGTCAACACCGGTGACGGCAAAGGGAAATCTTCCAGCGCATTTGGTATGGTATTTCGTGCGGCCGGCTGGGGAATGAAGGTTTGCGTGATTCAATTTATCAAAGGGCAATGGCAAACCGGCGAGCAAAAGGCGGCTGAACGTTTTGATAATATCGAATGGCATGCCTTGGGCGATGGCTTTACCTGGGATACCAAAAATCCTGAGCAGGATATCAAAACCAGTCGGGAAATCTGGGAGCTGAGTAAACAAAAAATTCTTTCTGAAAAGTACGATGTTGTTTTGCTGGATGAAATCAATTATTGCTGTGGCTATCAGTGGATATCCGGGCAGGAAATTGCCGATTTCATTATCCATGACAAGCCATCATGGTTACACCTGATTTTAACGGGAAGAAATGCTGCGCCAGAGGTTGTTGAGGCGGCGCATACGGTGACAGAAATGAAAATGATCAAACACGCTTATAAACAAGGTATTAAGGCGGAGCAAGGTATTGAATTTTGATTGTCAGGCCGTTTTCTTTTTAAAAAAACCGCACTGAATGAGGATACTTTGATTCCCACGCTCTCGCGTGGGAATCAACGAATAAATATCGGTTAATGAATATCTTTCCAGTATTCACGTTTCAGTAGATAAGCGACAACAGTGAACAGCAAGATGTAGAAAAGTACATATTTGCCCATGGATTTTCTTTCCAGTTGGACAGGCTCACCAATATAAACCAGAAAGTTGACCAGGTCGTTTACAAAACGATCAAACTCCTTTTCTGACATTTTGCCATTACCTTTGGAAACCAGTTTGGTGATAACGTCTTTACCGTCAATTTTTTTAATCACGGCAGTTTGTTCACCTTGCAGTTGCCATAAGACATTTGGCATGCCAACATCTTCAAATACAAGGTTATTGACACCATAGGGGCGCTCAGGATCGCTGTAAAAACTCTTCAGATAAGTGTATAACCAGTCGGCTCCTCGTACACGGGCGATCAAGGACAAATCAGGCGGATATGTGCCGAACCACTTCTCGGAATCCTTATGATTCATAGCCGAGTTCATCTGATCATAGATACCCGCGCCTAATGGCGCAATATCTTTTAGAACTTTATCCTCGTCAATGCCAAAATCAATCGCTATTTTTTCATAGCGAATATATTTTGCCGAATGGCATCCCAGGCAATAAGTTACATAGTTTTTGGCGCCACGCTCCAGTGATTGAACATCAGTCAGATCAACATCGGCATCCTCAAGTTCAACTTCCGCTCCCGCAGAATAAACACTGAAAGGCAGAACGAATAACAGAATATAAAGTAATTTTTTCATAGTTAATCAAGGCTTTCTTTTAATTTTTTTACCAATCGAATCAGCGTATTTTTCATTGCTTGCCAATCCGGCCTTCTTTTCATAACAGTGTTTCCGTTGCTGTCTTTAACAGAGACTTTTGGAAATAGCTCGTTAAATAATGCAATCCAGCCAGGAATTCTATCCTCAATCGAGGGTTGCTCGGTGAGGCGGGTGGGTAGTGGTTTTGTTTTTTCCCAGCGGGTATAGAGAGGCATTAACAAGAAAAAGCCAAAATAGATAACAGTCAATACCCTGGCGACCATCGTTGCGCCTGGAGTTGCAGGTTGCGTACCCAGATAGCCCAAACCGATGAAGCTGATGACAAATAACAAGACTGCTTTTTTGTAAATACCGCCGCGATAACGAATGGACTTGACCTTGCAACGATCCAGCCAAGGCAGTAAAAACAAGACAACGATGGCGCCACCCATGGCGATAACACCGGCAAACTTATCCGGCACCGCACGCAAAATAGCGTAGAACGGTGTGAAATACCAGACAGGTGCAATATGTTCCGGGGTTTTTAATGGATCAGCCGGGATAAAGTTGGCATGCTCCAGAAAGTAACCACCCATTTCGGGCATATAAAAGATGACCGTGGCGAAAAAGAACAAAAAGACACCAATGCCAACAATATCCTTAACGGTGTAATAAGGATGGAATGGAATACCATCGACTGGTACGCCAAATGGATCTTTAGATTCCTTGATTTCAATACCGTCCGGGTTATTCGATCCGAGTTCGTGCAGCGCGACAATATGCAGGAATACCAGGATCAGCAGCACCAAAGGTACGGCGATAACGTGGAATGCAAAGAATCGGTTCAAAGTAGCGTCCGAAATAACATAGTCGCCCCGTATCCATAAGGATAAATCATCACCAATTACAGGGATGGCGCTGAACAGGGAGATGATGACCTGCGCACCCCAATAGGACATTTGACCCCATGGCAATAAATAGCCCATGAAAGCTTCGGCCATCAAGGCAACGAAAATCAGCATGCCAAAAATCCAGATCAATTCACGTGGCTGCCTGTAAGAGCCGTAAATCAATCCTCTGAACATATGCAGATAGACAATAATGAAAAAAGCGGAAGCACCGGTTGAATGCATATATCGCACCAGCCAGCCCCAGTTGACATCCCGCATGATGTATTCAACTGAATCAAAAGCCAGTTGAGCATCGGGTTTGTAGTTCATCGTCAGCAAAATGCCGGTGATAAACTGATTAACCAGCACAAACAAGGCGAGTGAGCCAAAGAAGTACCAGATATTGAAATTTTTTGGCGCGTAATAATGCGCCATGTGTTCATTCCACAGTTTTACCAGTGGAAACCGGCATAGAAACCAGTCTGTGCATTGACTCATTTTATTCTTCATGCGCTAGCCTCCTCGTTATCTTCACCAACGGTAATCAAGGTGTCTTTGACGTATTTATGTGGAGGAATTTCCAGGTTAGTTGGCGCAGGAACACCCTGATAAACACGGCCAGCCAGGTCAAACCAAGATCCATGACATGGACAGAAAAAACCACCTTTCCAGTCATCGCCTAAATCAGGGGGGGCGATTTCGGGTCGGAAAGTGGGCGAGCAGCCCAAGTGTGTACAGAGGCCAACAGCCAGGAAAATTTCCGGCTTGATGGCGCGAAATTCATTTTTACAGTATTCAGGCTGTATCGATTCGTTGGATAAAGGGTCAGCCAGCTTGTCTGTCAGAGTGGATAAGGTTTCCAGCACTTCCGGGGTTCTATTCAACACCCAGACTGGTTTCCCTCGCCAGGCGACACGAATTAATTGCCCGGGTTCCATTTTGGTTAAATCCACATCAACGGGGGCTCCAGCGGCCATGGCTTTGGCGCTGGGTTGCATTTGCGAAAGGAAGGGCACTGCGATAAAACCAGCCCCGACTGCTCCGACAACGGTCAGAGCCGAAGTCAGAAACTGGCGTTTTGATTTATTGACGCCTTCGTTAGTCATGAGTAACGCTCCTGTGTTTTATTTTTTTGATGTGCTCGTAAAACACATCTTTTTTTGTTTATCATGCTCAATATACCGTAGTGCGTAGTTTTATTGAAGTGTAAATTTCCCCTCTGTACATGACAAAAAATATTAAAAGCTAGCGTAGCTCGTTGAAATGTAATTAAATACCGCATTTTGTTTTAGCGAATATGAATAACGGGACATTACAAATCAATGAGCTGACCGTCATATTAACTGAGCACTTTCAATGGAACAAGGCAAGAATCGTTTGTTTTGTGGGTATGTTAATTGCTTTGATGGCAGTTAGCACGGTCAATCTGGCCCAGCTCGCCGTATTCTTTCCCCGTCGGGCAAAAATTTCCTCACGATATCGACGGATGCAACGATTTTTCAGTGACCATTGGCTGGATTACAATGAAGTCGCTCATTTCATCATGAAACTGTTTGGTTTCACTGATCAGGATTACTATCTGACGTTAGACAGGACGAATTGGAAGTGGGGTAAAACCAATATTAATCTGCTGGTGCTTGCCGTGGTTTATCGGGGTGCCGCCATTCCTGTGTATTGGTTGCCTTTAAACAAGCGGGGCAACTCTAATACGAAGGAACGTATAGCGCTGATGAAACGCTTTATTGCGCAGTTTGGCCGACATCACATCAAAGGTCTTTTGGCTGATCGGGAGTTTATTGGAGACGAATGGATGGGCTGGTTGTTTGAGCAAGAGATTCCCTTTTATATCCGTATTCGCAACAACGCCTGGACAACCAATGCCCAAGGCCAGCGAATACGCGTAGAGCGTTTGTTTTATGGGCTTAAGCCGGGTAGCACACGACACCTCTCAACAGCGCGCTATTTGGGAAATTGTTCAATTTATCTCAGTGGGTTACGGCTGAGTGATGGTGAGTTATTAATCATCGTCTGTCAGCATTTGAACCCTGATGCGATTAAAATTTATGGCTTGCGTTGGGAAATCGAAACGCTTTTTGGCGGTTTAAAAGGACGGGGATTCAAACTTGAGGAAACGCGTGTAGTCGGTTATCTTCGGATCAAAAAATTGTTAGTACTTCCCGTTATTGCTTTCTGTTGGTCACATAAAGCAGGCGAATGGAAACATGATTGCGAGTTACCAATAAAAACCAAAACACATCAGCGGCTCGCGCAAAGCCTGTTTCGATATGGATTAGATTGTATCCGCTCAACGTTGTTTAATGTCTTATCTCAATCAAAAAGGATGATTAGAAAAGTGATTGCTCTTTTGCAACCCATACCTTTTGTCACTGGAATACATGAGACTCATTTGTCATAAGTTAATTTTTGTCATGTACAGAGAAATTTCCCTTTTTCTATGTGGTGGAAAAAATCGCACACAGATAGAGCAAATGCTGGTCCAAAAATGAGAATAAGTATTTATTATGCTTTTAAATGGTGCGGTTTCGCGTTTTTATATGTCACACACTTGCATTTCTTCTGTTCAACCCGATGCAAAAGAAGCGGGAGTTTTTTCAACTTGAGCAGATCCAGGAGGGCGGACATCAAATGCAATACACACTCGTTCCTGATCGGTTTGGAAAGGCAATGTGCGATGAAATAAAGATGAAGGAAACATAACTAAATCTCCTACCTTGATATCGACGACCTGTTCAGGGAAGTCATCATGTTGGCGGGGGTAATCATCTCCATCCAGACTGTAACTGAAACATCCATCTTTGTCTTCAAGCCGCTCAGGTAATTGTAAATACACGCAGCCGCTGATCCAGCCTTCTTCATGGATATGGGAGGTTAAATAACCGCCTTGCTTCATGCGCAAATACCAGGAACTGGTGAACTCAATATGTTCAGGAAAGTATTGGATGATGTGGTCTTGATGATGAGAAAAGGCTTGTCGGTATTCGGCCACTTTATTACGAATCAAGCCAGCCAGTTGTTGAAAGGAGTCTTCAGGTCTTAACAGCAGGTTGCCGGCCGATTGCATGCCATAATACAGACGTCCCTGTTTTCGTTCCGCAATCGACATGTGCGTGATATCGTATAACAGGCTTTTTAACAGTGGACTGTTTTCAGTATTTAATTCATCAATATGCGTGTGCAGGACAAACTGCATAGGATCACGACAAAACAGATAGTCGTTTTGCTGTTGAAAATTAACCGCATAATGACAGGACAAGGCAGCAACCAGAACCGAATCATGCGTTTGTTGCTGGCATTGCTCCGCCAGTTTTTCAGAAAACGCTTCAAATTGCCCTGTTTTGTATAAACATTGTAAGGCTCTGTCCTGGCTATCAGCGAAATTGGATGCCTGAAAGTATTCTAAAGCCTGATCCTGTTTGTCCGCCAAGGCCAGATATTCACCCATGTTATATAATGCCCGACCATGATTCGGCTCTATGTTTAGCGCTTTCTTGTAACATTTTACCGCCTCATCCATATTTCCTTGATCTCGCCAGGTTTCCCCCATATCATTCCAGCAATCGGCCAATTCGGGGCCAATCGCCAAGGACTTTTGAAATGCCTCGATAGCATTTTGATGCTGCCCGAGTCCATATAATACGGTACCCAGATTAAGCCAGGTCTGGGCAGTCGGGTGGGTGGCCAGCGCCTTGCGATAACATTTCTCCGCCTCTTCCAGTTGTCCTTGTAATTGACAGACTGCTCCCAGGTTAGTCAGAGCCTCAGGGTATTCAGCTTCTATTGCCAGGGATTTGCGATACATTTTCGTAGCCTTTTCCAGAAGCTCTTGTTGCTGGTAAAGTGCGCCCAGATTAAAAAAAGCTGGCGCCATGGATGGATTCAGCTGGATTGCTTTTAGGTAACAAGTTTCGGCTTCTTTTGTTTTGTTGGATTGGGCGAATAATAAGCCTAAATTAAAATGTACTTCAGGAATTTTCGGGTTGATGGCCAGTAGTTTTCGGAAACTGCTTAGGGCATCGTCATTTTTGCCTTGCTGTTGCTGGCTGAGGCCGAGGATGTTGTATAAAACAGGGGAATGTTTATAAGTTTTGAGCAGTTTTTTTGCCTCTATTTCCACCAGCTCAAAACGGCCTGCTTGAAATTGTTGATGCAAAATCTGTAATTCCTGCTGACTGGGCTGTTTGATCGCTTTAGGTTTTTTCATGGCGTTCAACTTAATTTAGCGTTTAACTTTTAGAGAAGCGTTGAACAAATCATCCATACTGTCAACGCCCGCAAAACGGACAACGATTCCCGCTTTGCTCACAAAATCAATAGCTTGCAGTTATCGATTTTGACGACACATCCCTGTGTCGCGGGAAGCGCTGAACAAATCATCCCTATTGTCAGCGACTGCAAAGCGTTGTGCGTTTTTTAAGCGCTGCTTTTACAATGATTTGTGTAAATATTCAATAAATTGCTGATTTTCCTCGTCTTTACCGACTGTCACACGCAAACATTGCTGCAATAATCCACCCTGCGGCGAGAGGTTCTTTATTAAAACACCCTGTTCTTTCAATGCTTGAAAAACGGCATCTGCCGATTTGTTTTGTGTTTTAAACAAAATAAAATTGGCTTCAGAAGGGTAGGGTTTCACTCCTTCGGTTTTTTCAAGTTCATTAAACAACCAACTGCGTTGCTGGCATATTTTTTCGGTTTGCTCCAGCAGAAAATCAATATGATTCAAAGCGAATTCAGCCGTAACTTGTGTCAGACTGTTAATATTATAAGGCAACCTGATTTTGTTCAATTCGTTGATGATATTTGGGCTTCCTGCCAGAAATCCCAAACGTAAACCAGCCAGGCCTAATTTGGATACAGTCCGCATTACCAGTAGATTGGCGTGATGAGGCAATTCGTCCATAAAGCTTGCCTGGGTAAAAGGCGCATAGGCTTCATCGATAATAATTAGACCGGAACTAGCATCAAGAATTTTATAAATATCTTCCCTGGAAAACAGATTACCCGTTGGGTTATTGGGGTAAGCAAGGAAAATAATGGCCGGCTGATGTTGGCCAATAGCGTTTAACATAGCCGCCATATCCAGGGAAAAATCGTTATTGAGCGAAATCCCTTGATAATTCAGCCCCAGGCTTAACGCCACCTGTTTGTATATAACAAAGCCAGGTTCAGGCGCCAGCACGGTCGCATTGCTATTTAAAGCCATTAACAGAATCTGGATGATTTCATCCGAGCCATTACCCAGCATAATACCTGATTGATCAGGAATGTGGTTGGTTTGCCGTAATGCATCAGCCAGTTGTCTGGCTTCAGGGTCAGGGTAGCGATTGATGGGACAATGTTGAAGTTGTTTCAACCATTCACGTTGAATCGATTCCGGCCAGTGATAGGGGTTTTCCATGGCATCGAGTTTGATCAGGTTTTTAGCGTCCGCCACTTTATAAGCTTTCATAGCCTGAAGCTCAGGGCGGAAGATGGTTTCGGTGAGTAATTTTTTGGCTGGTTGCATGGCGAGAAGTTCGGTGCATACTATAGGTATGCACCGAAAAAGCTAAGGTTATTTGATACGAAATTCCGCTGAACGGGCGTGGGCGGTCAGGCTTTCGCCACGAGCAAGAACGGATGCTGTTTTACCTAATTCACTGGCGCCGGCTTGTGAGCAGTTAATCAGGCTGCTGCGTTTTTGAAAGTCATAAACGCCCAGTGGCGAGGAAAAACGGGCTGTACCTGATGTTGGCAGGACATGGTTGGGTCCTGCGCAATAATCCCCCAATGCTTCAGCCGTATAGCGGCCCATGAAAATAGCGCCGGCATGGCGGATTTTCTGGCACAGTTCTTCGGGGTTTTCGACCGAAAGTTCCAAATGTTCGGGGGCAATGTTGTTGACCACTTCGGCGGCCTGGTCGAGGTCGTCAACCTTGATCAAGGCGCCACGTTTTTGTAAAGAGGTACGGATAATATCGGTGCGTTCCATTTCAGGTAGCAGTCGGTTGATACTGGCTTCAACCTGATCTAGAAATTCAGCATCGGTGCTGATCAGGATCGCCTGGGCATCTTCGTCATGTTCGGCCTGGGAAAAAAGATCCATCGCAATCCAGTCGGCGGGTGTTTTTCCATCACAAACGATCAGGATTTCAGAAGGGCCTGCGATCATATCGATGCCGACCTGGCCGAAAACCAGTTTTTTTGCGGTAGCGACATAAATATTGCCGGGACCGACTATTTTATCAACCGCTGGAATGGTTTTTGTTCCATAAGCCAAAGCTGCAACCGCTTGTGCGCCACCAATGGTGAAAACGTGGTCGACGCCTGCAATAAAAGCCGCTGCCAGCACCATTGAATTACTTTCGTTGCGTGGCGTTGGAACAACCATGACCAGGTCTTTAACGCCAGCCACTTTCGCTGGAATGGCATTCATTAAAACTGAAGAAGGGTAGGAGGCTTTACCGCCAGGGACATAGAGGCCAACCTTGTCCATGGCGGTAATTTTTTGTCCCAATACGGTGCCGTCTTCTTCAGTATATTGCCAGGACTGAAGCTTTTGCTCCTCGGCATAGGCGCGAATACGATTGGCCGCTGTTTGTAATGCTTCTGCCTGAGCTGCCGGCAGGCTGTCCCAGGCTTGTTTCAGCACACTGTTGGCTAAAGTCAGTTCGCTGGCTTTTTTTATGTCACGTTGATCGAAACGATTAGTCAGTTCAATAACCGCTGCATCGCCTTGTTGACGAACTTGCCGGATAATGTCCATGACACGTTGATGAATTTCAAGGTCATCCTCTTGATCAAATGCCAGACGTTCCTGTAACTGTTGCTTGAAATCAGATTGATTGACGTTAAGTCTAAACAGATTGATATCGCTCATTTGCTTGTCTTGTTCAAGGTATTCTCAAATTGGGTCAGCAAGGTTTGAATGGCCTCATGTTTCATTTTCATTGCCGCTTTATTGACCACAAGTCTGGAGGTGATATCGATAATCAACTCACGAGGCTCAAGACCATTGGCTTTCAATGTGTTGCCCGTATCGACCAGATCCACGATGATATCGGCCAGACCAACCAGTGGCGCCAGTTCCATGGAGCCATACAGTTTGATGATATCGGCTTGAATACCACGGTCGGCAAAATAGCGTTGCACGGTTTTGACATATTTGGTCGCCACCCGCACTCGTCCTGAAATTTCAGGTGCGCCGACCGGGGCGGCCGTCATCAGTCTGCAGCCGGCAATACCTAGATCCAGCGGTTCGTAAAGATTTTCCGAACCATGTTCGAGTAACACATCTTTACCGGCAATACCCATGTCGGCTGCGCCATATTCAACAAAAGTAGGGACGTCGGTAGCGCGTATGATGACCAGCTGCACATCGTCACGGGTGGTGTTCAGAATCAGTTTGCGGCTTTTTTTGGGATCATCAATGGGGGTAATACCAGCTTCTTCCAATAATGGTAGAGCATCTTCGTAAATACGGCCTTTTGAAACAGCAATAGTCAGCATGGAGTTGTCCTTTATCCTGGGATGCGACGAATCGAGGCGCCCTGTTGCGCCAGTTTTTCTTCAATATGCACATAACCCCGATCGATATGATAAATGCGATCAACCAGGGTGTTGCCTTCGGCGACAAGACCCGCCAATACCAGGCTGGCGGAAGCTCTTAAATCGGTCGCCATCATCGGTGCTGCGGTCAGCTTGTCTATGCCTGTGATAATAGCGGTATTGGATTCCAGCTTGATTTCCGCACCCATCCGTTGTAATTCCTGGACATGCATGAAGCGGTTTTCAAACACAGTTTCGGTAATGATGCCAACGCCGTCGGCAATGCAGTTCAATGCCGTGAATTGCGCTTGCATATCGGTTGGAAAAGCAGGATAGGGGGCTGTTCTGATGCTGACCGCTTTGGGACGTCTGCCTTGCATGTCCAGTTTGATCCAGTCCTCGCCGGTTGTGATGTCAGCACCTGTTTCCCGCAGTTTGTCCAGCACGGCATCAAGCAGGCTTGGATCTGTATCTTTCAGTAATACCGAACCCTTGCTGATTGCAGCTGCGACCAGATAAGTTCCGGTTTCGATACGGTCCGGCAAAATCGAATAATACAAATTTTCTTTATCCAGGCGTTCAACCCCTTCAATGGTCAGGATATCGCTACCGATACCACTGATTTTTGCGCCCAGTTTGTTCAGAAAATTAGCTAAATCAGTTACTTCAGGCTCTTTAGCGGCATTTTCGATAATAGTTGTTCCTTCTGCCAGAGTAGCCGCCATCAACAGGTTTTCCGTACCGGTTACGGTGATTTTATCCAGCACTAGTCGGCAGCCTTTCAGGCGTTTGACTTTGGCATGAATATAGCCTTTTTCGACGATGATTTCTGCTCCCATTTTTTCCAGTGCGGTCAAATGGATATCGACTGGTCGCGTGCCGATAGCACAACCACCGGGTAATGAAACGTGCGCTTCACCAAAACGGCTCAGTAAGGGGCCTAAAACAAGAATAGAGGCGCGCATGGTTTTGACCAGTTCATAAGGCGCTTCATATTTGGTAATGGTGCTGCTGTCGACTTCGATATTCATTTTTTCATCGACAGTCAATTGAATGCCCATGCGACCGAGTAATTCCATGGTCGTGGTGATATCGTGTAAATGTGGGATATTGCCCACAGTAACCGGTTTTTCAGATAGCAGGGTTGCCGCCAGAATTGGTAAGGCGGCATTTTTTGCCCCCGATATTCTAAGTTCTCCAGAGAGTGGTTTACCCCCGGTAATCAGTAGTTTATCCATGTAAAGAATGATTTGTACAATGTTTGATGAAGAAGTCGGAGCGATCGAAGCCGCTTAAAGCTGCCAAGGCCAATAATTGTTCTGGTATGTTTTTAAAACAGATTTGCTGCTTGTTTTTAACCGCATTTTTAATCCATTCAATCAGAAAAGCCAGCCCGGCGCTGTCGGCCCGGTCAATCTGCACCAGATCGATAATCAGATGCGGGATTTGTGCATGGTTTTTTATGATCTCGACGGTTTTCTTATTGATATTGCTGAAGGTCAATTCCCCTTGAAGCAGAAATTCGCCGGAATCCTGTTTGATCAACGTCAGATTAGTCACGTTTATTCCGAAGCTTTTTGAAACAGAAAACGGCCAATGGCTTGTTCCAGAATAATCGCCGACTGGGTGATGTCTATGGAATCGCCATTCTGCAAATACTCATCCGAGCCGCCGGGTTCAATGCTGACATATTGCTCGCCTAGCAATCCGGCGGTAAAAATACTGGCGGTCGAGTCGCTGGGCAAGGTGTCATATTTTTTTTCGATACGCATTTCAACGATGGATTCATAACGTTCTTTATCGAGGCGAATAGCGGAAACCCGACCAATCTTTACGCCCGCGACCGAGACCAAAGACTTCACTTTCAATCCGCCGGAGTTTTCAAAGTTGGCGGTAATGGTGTAAGTATCCTGGGTATCAGTGTAAGTGGTCAGGTTGCTAATCTGTAACGCCATGTAAAACAAGGCGGCAATGCCACAGGCGACAAAAAATCCAACTAATGTATCCTGAGTATAAGAATGCTGCATGTCAAATGTCTCCAAACATGAGGGCGGTGAGAATAAAATCCAGAGCTAATACGGCAAAGGCGGAATTAACCACAGTTCGTGTCGTAGCGCGGCTGACGCCTTCTGATGTGGGAATGGCGTCATAACCTTCAAACAAGGCGATCAAGGTGACGATAAAGCCAAACACCAGACTTTTGATAATGCCGTTGATGACATCATCGTAAAAATCAATGCCGCTTTGCATTTGTGACCAGAATGAACCTTCATCGACGCCAAGCATGCCGACACCGACAAAATGCCCGCCGATGATGCCAATGCTGATGAATAAAGCCGACAATAGTGGCATGGAAATAATGCCCGCCAGGAATCTTGGAAAAATCACCCGTCGAATTGGATCGACCGCCATCATTTCCATTCCGGAGAGTTGTTCTGTCGTTTTCATCAGGCCGATTTCGGCAGATAATGCCGATCCGGCGCGTCCGGCAAATAACAGGGCGGTGACGACCGGGCCCAATTCACGCACCAGGGAAGCGGCGATCATGATGCCGAGTGAGGATTCCGCACCAAAATCAGATAAGGTGTAATAACCTTGCAGCGCCAGTACCATACCGACGAACAAGCCTGAGACAGTGATCAGCAGAAAGGATAAAACCCCTACAGAATAGATCTGCTTGATCAGTAAGCGTGGACGAACGAGTATATCGATGATACCCGGCAGGCTATGCAGTAAAAAAAATGTCGCCCGGCCTAATTTGGCAAAACGGGTGCGGGTATTGACGCCTAATTGCTGGAATATTTGCATCATGTTTAATTTACCTGATCCGCCATGAGGTCATCAAAATAATCTGGCGCGGGGTAATGAAAATGCACCGGGCCATCGGCTTTGCCTAACATGAACTGTTGCACCCATTCTGATTGGCTGTCGGCGATTTGTTCGGGCGTACCTTCTCCGACGATCTTGCCGTCGGATAATACATAAATATAATCGGCTATCGCCGCCGTTTCCTGTACATCATGCGAAACGATAATGCTGGTCAGCTCCAGTGTTTTGTTTAACGAGTTAATCAGATGAATTAATGCCCCCATCGAAATCGGGTCTTGCCCGGTAAAGGGTTCATCATACATGATCATCATCGGATCCAGCGCAATCGCCCGGGCCAATGCGACGCGTCTGGCCATGCCGCCAGACAGTTCGGCCGGCATCAAGTGTCGGGCGCCGCGCAGACCTACTGCTTGCAGTTTCATCAGAACCACGGTTCGAATCATGGATTCGGTTAAATGGGTATGTTCGCGCAGTGGAAAGGCGACATTTTCATAGACATCCAGGTCTGTCAATAAAGCGCCGGACTGAAACAACATGCCCATTTGTTTTCTCAAGGAGAATAACTCGGCTCTTTTTAAACGATGCACATTTTGTTTGTTAACCCAGACATCACCTGATTGAGGGGTGAGCTGACCGCCAATCAATTTCAACAAGGTTGTTTTGCCTGTGCCGCTGGGGCCCATGATAGCGGTGACTTTTCCCCGTTGAATATCCATGGAAATATTGTCAAAAATTTTGCGTTGGCCTCGCATAAAGGTCAGATTTCTGATGCTGACAATATTTTCCATGTCTGAATAAAGAGGTTGATTTTAGAGGAACAAAGATTTTTGTGTTGGCTTTTGGCCACAAACATCTGTTAACGAAACCGCTTATTGTCCATGACAACCGCCATCCAAGTCAATCTATGCCAGTTTTTAGATCAGGGCCACGTCATCTAATCCGCTAACCCACTGACAAGCCTGCACTATTGGATAATTGCTGGACGTTCACCTCAGATCATGCTTGAATTCAATCACCATGATCGAAGTGGATTTACCATGATCCCTACCGCTGTCCGATGTCATCGTGCGACCGATACAGCGCCATGAGCGGGCGCGCCACTGGCTGCGCCACCCGATCCCTCACCCCGATTGGAGCACCCCGATGCACGATTGGAGCACCCCGATGCAGAAGATCGATCTGAGCGACCTGGAGATGGCCCAATTGCGCGAATAGCTGGGCCACTTACCCGAACCCCGCGGTGGACGCCGTCAGCTGCACCCCCTGCCGACGGTGCTGACCATCGCCCTGGCGGCCACCCTGGCCGGCGCCCGGGGCTATCTGGCCATCAGTGAGTACGCCGCCCGCCTGACCCAGACGCAGCTCAAGCGCCTGCGGGCCTATTTCGATCGCAGACAGCAACGCTTCGTCGCCCCCTCCGAGCCCACCTTCCGCCGCGTGCTCCAGCAGGTGGATCCGGTGGCGCTGGAGCAGGCCTTTTCCGCCTGGGTCCAGGCCAGCGCACCGGCCGACGAACCCCTGGCCATCGACGGCAAGACCCTCAAGGGCGCTCGCCGGGGCGATGGCCGCCAGACGCACCTGCTCGCCGCCCTGTTCCCTCGGCAGGGCACCGTCCTGGCACAGCGCGCGGTCGAGACCAAGAGTAATGAGATCCCGGCCCTGCGGGAGCTGCTCAATCCCCTTTCCATCGAGGGGCGTGTGGTCACCGCCGATGCACTCCACACCCAACGCGAGACCGCCCGCTTCCTGGTCGAGGAAAAGGGCGCGCACTACCTGTTCACGGTCAAGGACAACCAGAAAACCCTGGCCAACGATCTCAAGGCTTTCGACCGGGAATCCATTCCCCCCTGAGCACACCACGGTGGACAAGGGACACGGTCGGATCGAGCAGCGCACCCTTCGCACCACCGTTGCGCTCAATGCCTATCTCGATTTCCCCCATGTGGGCCAGGTCTGCCGGATCGAACGCCAGGTCACCGTGTCCAAGACCGGCAGGACACGCACAGAACAGATCTTCTGCATCACTGATCTCACCCCGGAACAGGCCGACCCCGGGCAACTGCTGGCCCTCAACCGGGGGCACTGGAGTATCGAGAACCGCCTCCATTGGGTCCGCGATGTCACGTTCGATGAGGACCGCTGCCAGGTTCGAAAGGGCCATGGCCCCCAGGTGCTCGCCTGCCTGCGAAACGCCGTCATCGGCCTGCTGCGTCGCCTGATCCGTCAGCCGCGGCAATCCATCGCCAGCATGATCCGCCATTTTGCGGCCCATCCTGCGCTGGCGCTCGCTGTCTTCCTGCGCTGACACGGCCGGCCCAGGTCGTCATCGGGGCCGACGGTGATCGGCCAGGCCCCGGTATGGCCAATGACCATGGCAAACCGCCATTCGGCGGCTTTTTGCAGCCCAATCGACCGAATATCCCGCTTCAAGCCGGGAAACCTCACTACGCCAAGGCCCTGGATCAGGCTGGTTAAGGTGTGGCCGGGGGAGAGGCGATTTAGATGACGTCGTCCTGGTTTTTAGATTAAAATCATCTCCATCGATGAACATTATCATGCAATAATATTATGCTTTTAAACTGAATTCTGGATTATGCTTATCTATCTGCTTGCTTTAATTGGTGGCATTGGGGTTTTAGTGATTTCTGCCGACAAATTTGTTGCTGGAACAGCTTCAATTGCGCGCAACATGGGGGTTTCGACCTTATTGATCGGTTTGACCATTGTCGGCCTGGGCACATCGGCTCCGGAAATTCTGGTATCTGCTATCGCCTCAATAGAAGGGAATGGCGGACTTGCAGTGGGTAATGCGCTGGGCTCAAATATTGCTAACATCGGTTTGATTTTGGGCCTTACCGCAATCATATCGCCTTTGGCAGTGCATTCTGGTTTGTTGAAACGGGAATTGCCGGTTTTGGCTTTGATCAGCGTGATGTGTTATCTGCTGGCGCTTGATGGGTTGAGTATTGGTGATAGCCTCTGGATGTTAGTGGTTTTGATATTGTTTGTATTGTGGCTGATACGTATGGCCAGGGCCGGTCAGCAAGATGTGCTGACAAAAGAACTGGAAGCCGAGATTCCCAAAGAAATGAGTACCTTGAAAGCAACGGCTTTTTTTCTATTGGGCTTGGTTGGTTTATTGATCAGTTCCAGGGTTTTAGTGTGGGCGGCGGTCAATATTGCCCAGGCTTTTGGCGTCAGTGACCTGGTAATCGGTCTGACGATTGTCGCTGTCGGTACCAGCCTGCCTGAACTGGCCGCTTCGGTGACTAGTGTGCTTAAGGGTGAAGATGATCTAGCGGTAGGTAATATTATTGGCTCCAATGTCTATAATTTGTTGGCTGTCTATTCTTTACCGGGTTTTATTTCCGGGATTAGATTGGGCGACACGGTTTTGGTACGTGATTTTCCTGTTATGCTGGCTTTGACAGCAGTGTTGTTTTTGATGGGCTATGGTTACAAAAAAGCCGGACGCATTAATCGTTTGGAAGGAATGGTGCTATTGACTGCTTATGGCGCATATCAATGGACTGTCTATCAGCAGGCTATGACATGAGCAATTATTTGGTAAACACTGAACAATTCAGCCATACAGTCAGCGAATGCAAAGTGGAAATGCGATTTTCACTTTGCTCACAAAATCAATGGCTTGACGCCATCGATTTTGGCGGCGCATCCCTGCGCCGCGAAGAATCGTGAATAAATCAGCGATTCCTTAGCGTTCAGGTGAGTGAGTACGAGATAAATGGAAGAGAAATTTAAACAATTGGCGATTGCGGTAATACAAACTGAATTGGAAGCCGTTGCTGTATTGACAGATAGAATTGATGAGCAATTCATTCAGGCTTGTCTGTTTATGCTGAACTGTCAAGGCCGGGTTATTGTGACGGGTATGGGAAAATCAGGTCATATCGCAGGAAAAATCGCCGCCACATTGGCCAGTACCGGGACCCCGGCTTTTTTTGTTCACCCAGGTGAAGCCAGTCATGGAGATTTGGGTATGATTACTCGTTCAGACGTCGTGCTGGCATTGTCAAACTCGGGTGAAACTGAAGAGATATTGACTATTTTGCCCATAATCAAACGATTGAATACGCCACTGGTCGCGATGACGGGCAATCCGCTTTCAACTTTGGCAATGCAGGCGGATGCGCATGTCAATGTTAAAGTGGAAAAAGAAGCCTGCCCTTTAGGTTTGGCGCCCACCGCCAGCACGACTGCCGCTTTAGTGATGGGGGATGCGTTAGCGGTAGCGTTGCTGGAAACTCGGGGTTTTTCCCGCGATGATTTTGCGCTTTCGCACCCTGGAGGCAGTCTTGGAAGACGATTGATTATGCGGGTCAGTGATTTGATGCACCAGGGCGACGCCTTGCCGCAGGTTACCCCGGAAACTAAACTTACCGATGCCTTATTGGAAATGACTGAAAAAAAACTGGGAATGACTGCTGTCGTTGATCAGAGGCAGCAAGTTGTCGGCATTTTTACCGATGGCGATTTGCGCCGGACCCTGGAGAAAAAGCATGATGTACATAAGAGTATAGTTGCAGAGGTGATGACCTCGCCGTGTCTGACTGTTTTGCCGGATTTATTAGCGGCAGAGGCTATGCGAATTATGGAGCAGAAAAAAATCAATGCTTTACTGGTGACTGATGAAAATAAAAAACTGGTCGGTGCGATCAATACGCATGATTTGTTACATGCTGGAATTATTTAAGGATCAAGAATGTTCCCTGAGAAAGTTTTAAAAAAGGCCGAAAAACTGAAATTGTTGATTCTGGATGTCGATGGCGTATTGACTGATGGCAGATTGTTTTTTGATGATGCGGGTGTTGAGTATAAATGTTTTCATGCCCGTGATGGTCATGGCATCAAATTACTTCGACAAACAGGTGTGGAAATCGCCGTGATTTCAGGGCGAAAATCCAATTCTGTCGCTATTCGCATGAAGAATCTGGGTATTGACCTGGTTTATCAAGGCCATGAAAACAAAATTTCGGCGTTTCATGAAATTTTGGCGCAGTTGAATCTAAAGCCTGAACAGGCCGCTCATGTCGGTGATGACCTGTTGGATTTACCTTTGATGAAACGGGCAGGCTTGGCTATCGCCGTCAATGATGCCAATTTTGCCGTCAAACGTTATGCGGATTGGTGCACGGACACCCCCGGAGGGCTTGGTGCTGTCAGGGAAGTATGCGATATGATCATGCATGCGCAAGGCAATTTTGAGCAAGTTCTCGGGCAATACTGGTAGCATGCAGTCGTTTCGCTTTTATTTGCTGTTGTTGGTGTTAGCGGTGTTATCGTATGCGCTATCGCGTTTAATAGAGCCTGACGAGAAAAGGTTATTGACCCAGCGAGATAATCCGGTGGATTATTTCAGTATTGCTTATCAAAAAAAGGAAATGAATGAACATGGGCAATTAAAAAGCCTGCTTTTAGCCAGCAAACTGACTCATTATAAAGGTGATGGAACAACCCATTTAGAACAGCCGGTGATGACGTTATACAATGAAAATAATATTCCTCACTGGGTAATCAAAGCAGAAAAAGGCTTGTTACAAGCGGATGGCGATAATTTATTGTTACAAGGAAAAGTGAAAATACAACGCCAGGGAAACGCTCAGCTAGCGCCGTTGACTATTTTAACTTCGGAGCTGAAGGTGCATTTGCCCAGCTCGGCTGCAAGAACCAAAAAATGGGCAAAAATCATTAGTTCAAAGAATCAGACAACGGGTATTGGAATGAAGCTGAAATTTAAAAAACCGATAAAATTATCTTTGTTTTCACATGTGAAAGGCCGTTATGAAGTTCGTTAATTTTCTTTTTGCACTGCTGTTTTTCTCGCTTGAGGCCATGGCGCTGGAAAGTGATGCAGAGCAACCCATATATATCGATTCCAATACCGCAACTTATAACGACAGGGCGCAAACCAGTACTTATACCGGTAATGTCGTCACTGTTCAGGGCAGTCTCAAAGTCTGGTCTGACAAGCTGGTGGTCTATTTGAAAAATGGCGCTATCCGCAAACTGGTGGCAACCGGAAACCCTGCTAAGTTTGAGCAAATTCCTTCGAAAGGGGCGGAGAAAATCCGGGGTGAAGCACTCATTGGTGAATATTACCCGAACAAGAATCTGTTGATTCTGAAAAAGAAAGCAGTGGTCAAGCAAGGCGATCATAAAACAGTCAGTGAGCTGATTCGTTATGACAGCCGTAATTCGTTAATAAAAGCGGGTGAAAAGTCGTCCGACTCAAAACGCATACATTCTGTTTTTATTCCACATAAAAGCACAGGTAATGAAGAATGAGTCGGTTGTCGGCTGTCGATTTGGTAAAAAGTTACAATAAGCGTTTTGTTGTCGACCATGTCAGTCTGGAAGTCCATACCGGTGAAGTCGTCGGACTGCTAGGCCCAAATGGCGCCGGCAAAACAACTTGTTTTTACATGATTGTCGGTTTGATCAAGCCTGATGCCGGGGAAATCTCTCTCGATGATATCGATGTCACTCATCACCCCATGCATAGCCGGGCACGAATGGGGATTGGTTATCTGGCTCAGGAGGCTTCGGTTTTTCGTAAATTGACGGTAGCCGACAATTTGCGTGCAGTCATTCAAATCAGAGAAGATTTAACCGAAGGCCAGGGTGAATTGTTAATTGAAGAATTACTGGAAGAATTTGGTATTGCTCACTTGCGTGACCAAAAAGCCATGGGGTTGTCGGGGGGGGAGCGACGGCGAGTGGAAATTGCCCGTGCTTTGGCGACTGACCCGCAATTTATTTTGCTGGATGAACCTTTTGCCGGCGTCGATCCTATTTCTGTGATCGATCTGCAGAAAATCATTGCCCATCTAAAACAGCGCGGTATCGGTATTTTAATTACCGATCATAAGGTTCGGGCAACACTGGAAATATGTGACCGGGCTTATATACTTAACGAAGGTAAGGTCATTGCCACCGGTACGACAGCGGAAATTGTCAGCAATGACCTGGTCAAGCAAGTCTATTTAGGTGAAAATTTCAGTTTATAATTATTCATGAAGCAATCTCTCCAACTTCGAATCGGGCATAGCCTGACCATGACGCCACAATTACAGCAAGCGATTAAATTGCTGCAATTGTCGACCTTGGATTTACAGCAGGAAATTCAACAGGCCCTGGATTCGAATATGATGTTGGAAATTGATGAGGAAGAAAGAGTCGACCCCATCGAAAAAAAAATAGATACCACAGACCAGGTCACCAGTGAAGGTTCCCAATCTGAAATACCTGATGAATTACCTATAGATAGCAGTTGGGAAGATGTTTTTGACTCATTAATACCACCCGGCACCGCAAGTGGTGCAGAAGCAGGTAATCTAGCTGATTTTGAAAGTTATCGCAGCAAGGCCGAAAATCTTCATGATCATTTACTCTGGCAGATTGAAATGAGTCCATTCAATGAACGGGATCATGCCATTGCGATCGCCATTATCGATGCAGTTGGTGATGATGGTTATTTATCACTGGCCATTGAAGATATTTTTCAGGGATTAAGCCTGCAACTGGAAGATCTGGAACTGGATGAAGTTATTGCGGTGTTACATCAAGTTCAGAATTTTGATCCGGTTGGTGTGGCTTGTCGCGATCTTGCCGAATGTTTACGTCTGCAGTTAAAACAATTACCGGACGAAACTACAGGATTGCAACAAGCTATTGTCCTGACTGATTATCTGGATGAGCTGGTTCAGCATCAACGCAATAGGCTGGCCAGGCGCTTGGGGATGACGGATACTGAGTTTACTCGAGCGTTGACGTTAATCCGAAGTCTGGATCCTCGACCAGGTGCTTATTTTAAAAACTCTGATAATGAATATATTGTTCCGGATGTTTATGTCAGCAAACGTAATGGCGAATGGCAGGTCAGTCTGAATCCTGAAATCGCACCAAAACTTAGAATCAATCCTGTTTATTCCGGTTTGATCAAGCGGGCGGATAACAGTCAGGACAATGTATTTATGAAAGACCATTTGCAGGAGGCGCGCTGGTTTATAAAAAGTCTGCTCAGTCGCAATGAAACGCTGCTGAAAGTGGCACAAAGTATCGTTCGCCATCAGACCGGTTTTTTCGAAAATGGACCGATTGCGATGAAACCTTTAGTGCTTCGAGATGTTGCTGAAGAGCTGGAATTGCATGAATCGACTATTTCCAGAGTGACAACTCGGAAGTATATGCATACGCCAAATAGTATAATTGAATTTAAGTATTTTTTCTCCAGTCATGTATCGACCAGCAGTGGCGGAGAATGTTCGGCAACGGCGATTAAATCTTTGATCAAGGAGTTTATAGCCTCGGAAAAACCGACTAAACCCTTGAGTGATAGTAAAATCGCTGACCTACTGAAGGATCAAGGAATCAATGTGGCGCGCAGAACGGTGGCTAAATACCGCGAAGCACTGTCAATTCCCCCATCCAGTCAAAGGAAAAAAGTCCTTTGACATTTTATTATCTTTAACAACAGGAGCTATTCATGCAAATAAGCGTAACGGGTCATCACGTAGAAATTACCGATTCATTAAGAAATCATGTCGAAGAAAAAATCAGTAAGTTGAAACGGCATTTTGATAATGTAGTGGATGTCCATGTGATTTTGACCGTTGAAAAGCATGTACAGAAAGCAGAAGCCACCGTTCATATCAGCGGCGCAACATTATTTGCGGAAGATAGTCAGGATGATATGTATACAGCCATCGATAACATGGTTGATAAACTGGATCGTCAAATCATCAAGCATAAAGAAAAACTCAAGAATCATCGTTAATTGAGCATGGCAGCGTTTGTGATGGGCTTTATCTGTCACAAACGCTTTCAAACATATAAATGAAATTACTCATTGTCAGTGGACTTTCAGGTTCCGGAAAAAGCATTGCCCTCGATACCCTGGAGGATTGTGGTTTTTATTGCATCGATAATCTTCCGTTTACCTTGTTGGAAGATTTTATCCGCCATGTCATGTTGGATGATAAAAAAACCTATGACAAAACAGCAATTGGTATCGATGCCCGAAATAAAACTGATGCCCTGGAAAAATTCTCCGAAAGTCTGGCCTATATTCGTTCTCAAGGGATTGATTGCGAAGTTTTGTATTTGCAGGCTGAAGAAAATGTTTTACTGACCCGCTATAGTGAAACGCGTAGAAAACATCTGTTGAGTGATGAGAATACGCCCTTGTTGGAAGCTTTGCGGATCGAAAAGGATATGCTCAGGCCTGTGGCTAAATGTGCTGATATCGTTATCGACACCAGCCATACCCATTACCATCAACTGCGGGAAATATTAAAAGTTCAGCTGGGTGAAGGTGAGCAGAAACAGATGATCATCCAGTTTTTGTCATTTGGTTTTAAATACGGCCTACCTCTTGAAGCGGACTTTGTTTTTGATGCGCGTTGTTTACCTAATCCGTTTTGGGTGAATGAATTACGGGAATTTACCGGCAAAGACCCGAAAATTATCGAATTTTTACAAAAAGAAGATTTAGTTCGGCAATATTTTCTGGATGTGCGCAACTTTGTTGAACGTTGGGTGCCCAGATTCGAGGCCGAAAACCGTAGTTATTTGACGGTTGCGATAGGATGTACAGGAGGCAGGCATCGTTCCGTCTACCTGGCTGAATCATTGCAGAGGCATTTTCGTCAAAATAATAAAAATGTCATTGCCAGACACCGTGAATTGCAAGGATAATTAGCTGGCTGAGTTCATTGCTTTTTTGAATGGATTTGCCTGCGGTTTCTGCTTATCAGTAACGTTGAACAAATCCTCCATACTGTCAGCGGATGCAAAGAGGAAATGCGATTTCCACTTTGTTTACAAAATTAATGGCTTGCGTATCTGTATTGGTGGTACATGCCTATGCCGTAGGAATCGCGAATAAATCAACGATTCCTTAAAAACATTGGAAAGAACCAATGGTCAGCCAACTAACAAACTTGGGTTTTTATGCCAAAAAATGACAATAATCAATCAACCAAGACTTTGCTGGATCAAGCTTACGAGATTATCAAAAGCGGTTCTCAATACAAGATAAGGGAATTTGTTCATTCCTTATATCCAGCCGAAACAGCACATATACTCGAATCATTAGAGCCTGAATATCGGGCGAAAATATGGGCGGTAATTCCACCGAATGTGATGGGTGAAATCCTGATCAGAGTGAATACCGAAGTCGGTCAGGAATTATTGAAAATAACGGATCGAAATGACCTGATCAAAGCGACCGCTCATATGGAATCAGACGATATGGTGGATCTGCTGCAGGTGTTGCCAGAGCCATTGTTGTCCCAAGTCATGGAAGCAATAGGCTTACAAGAACGTAACCGCCTGGAATCTGCATTTGCTTTTGATGAACATTCTGCGGGTGGTTTGATGTCCATGGATGTCATTACTATTCGTTCTGATGTTACGTTAGATGTTGTGTTGCGTTATTTGCGGCAGCGCGGAGAGATGCCCCCCCATACCGATAACCTGGTAGTGGTGGACAGAAAAGACCACTTTAAAGGTTTGTTGTATCTGGAAGGGCTGTTGACTCATGATGGCAGTACCAAGGTTGCAGAAGTAATGGACAGCAATGCAGCGGCGATTCCATATTCCATGTCAGCTCATGATGTTGCGGTTTTATTTGAACAGCGAGACATGCTTTCTGCACCGGTAATTTCTGATGATCGTCGTGTTTTAGGGCGCATAACGATTGATGATGTTGTCGATATCATTCGTGAAGAAGCCGATCATAACATCATGAGTATGGCGGGGCTGGATGAAGAACAGGATATGTTCGCGCCTATCACGGTCAGTGCCAAGCGCCGCGCACATTGGCTGGGGATCAATCTGTTCACTGCCTTTTTGGCTTCTTGGGTTATTGGGCTGTTTGAAGCCACTCTGGAACAAATTGCTGCCCTTGCCGTGTTAATGCCGATCGTCGCCAGTATGGGGGGGATCGCCGGAACGCAGACATTGACACTGGTAGTCAGAGGCTTGGCGTTGCGACAAATCAGTCATGCCAATGCGCCAAGACTGTTCATAAAAGAACTGGCAGTAGGCGCCATAAATGGCGTGCTTTGGGCTGTGGTCGTCGCCACAATTGGTGGGCTGTGGTTCCAAAGTATGAATTTAGGACTGCTGTTAGGCGCGGCGATGATTATCAACTTGATCTGCGCGGCATTGGCAGGTGCTACCATTCCGGTGGTTCTGGATAAAATTGGTATTGATCCGGCACTGGCGGGCGGCGTGTTGCTGACAACCGTAACCGATGTGATCGGTTTTATGTCTTTCCTGGGTTTGGCGACGATCTTTTTAATGTAGCCCTGGAATTGCGGCTTTATTCGCGATTCCAGTTGCACAGCGATTCCCTAGAAACAAAAAAAGGGCAAGTAATACTTGCCCTTTTTATATTCCTGTCAGTTTTTTATTTCAAAGACAGCAACTCAGTTCTTCCCTGCGTTTCAAAATCTAATTTGTCTTCTTTCGCCAACCAGCCAATGGCGCGTTGCACTTCATTACGGTTCAAGCCGGTTTCTTTGATGATTTTATTTACGCTGGCTTCACCGTTTTCATTCAGATATTCCCAAATTTTACCGGCGGCGGTACCAATAGTCGTTGTAGCCATAATGACTCCTTAATAAAATGTAAATAAGTTAGGATTTTTTAACAGATTCTTCGGGAAACACAATATTCAACTCCAAGGTTTCCTGGTTTTCATCCTGCTCAAAATTAACGGAAATGGCGTCTTGGTCAACGTCAACATATTTTTGCACGACGGCAAGCAGTTCTTTTTGTAACTCAGGAAGATAGGATGGTTGGTTTCGAACCGTTCTTTCATGTGCAATCAGGATCTGCAATCGTTCTTTCGCGACTGATGCCGATTTAGGTTTTGTGGATCTGAAATAATCTAACAGACTCATTTTTTACTCCTGAACAGCTTGCCGAATAAGTTTTTCTTTTCCACGTCTATAAATCGATGGGGACGTTCTTCACCTAAATAGCGTGCTACGATATCCATATAGGCTTGTCCTGCGTCGCTATCTTCATCGAGAATGACCGGGGTGCCTGAATTCGATGCATTCAAGACAGATTGCGATTCTGGAATGACGCCGAGCAGATGCAATGACAAAATATCCTGTACATCCTCGAAGCTTAGCATTTCACCCAATTTGACCCGGTTAGGTGAGTAACGGGTTAACAACAAATATTCCTTGATCGGTTCTTCACCAAGTTCAGCACGACGCGATTTACTGGCCAGAATACCCAGCATTCTGTCCGAATCCCTGACAGAGGCAATTTCGGGGTTGGTGACGACAAATGCATCATCCGCATAATACATGGCGAGATTCGCGCCTCGTTCGATACCGGCGGGTGAATCGCAAACTATGTATTTAAACTCTTTTTTCAGTTCATCGAGTACTTTACCAACACCTTCTTTCGTCAGGGCATCCTTATCCCGCGTTTGGGAGGCCGGTAAAATAAATAACTGATTACAACGTTTGTCTTTAATCAATGCCTGGTTCAACGTCGCTTCACCATTGATGACATTGATGAAATCATAAACAACCCGGCGTTCACAGCCCATGATCAAGTCCAGGTTTCTTAAGCCTACATCAAAATCGATCACAGCTGTTTTATGGCCTTTTTTGGCCAGACCCATGGCTATCGCCGCACTGGTTGTTGTTTTTCCAACACCGCCTTTTCCTGATGTTACGACAATAACTCTAGCCAATGCTTTTCCTCCGAAAATGTTAAATAGACGCTATGATAAGAGCGCGATCTTGTAAATAAATTTGTACCGGGTGTTGAAAAGATGATGAATCAATTTCATCGCTTATTTTGTAGTTACCGGCAATTGAAATCAATTCAGCTTGTAAGTTGGAACAAAAAATCCGGCTGTCAGTATCGCCTTGCACACCGGCCAGCGCCCGACCTCTAAGAGTTCCATAAACATGAATATTGCCTTCGGCCATAATTTCAGCACCCGCACTGACGGTTGCTGCGACAATCAAGTCACCACGTGCGTAGATTCGCTGCCCTGAACGCACAGGCGTATTGACGAATATATTTTCAACTGAGTTTTCAGGCTGGGATATAACAGGCTGTTCAGCTGTTTTAAGCTTTTCAGGTTCTTTTTTACTGACCGGCGCGCTTGTCTGGCGTGAGGAATGATAAGGTATGCCTAACGCCAAAGCTTGTTGGTTTTGTTGTTCAGAACCACCGCGAATGCCAACTGGCATAAACTGATTGTCTCTTAATAATTGTATTAATGCGGCAAGATCTAATGTCAACCCATTCTGATTAATGCTGTGTAAATCAATCAGAATAGGGGAGTTCTTGAAAAAATCAGGTGCCTGGCTGACCTTCGCCTGCAATTGATGAGCAATTTGATTCAGGTTATCGTTGTGCAATAAGAGCGACGGCACATTTAACGTGGCGTTTTTAAACTCCAAAGCGGTTTTAACAGATTCAGGCACGTCGATTGACATTGGTGTTTACAAGATTGCAGTTGCTAAATATTTGAAAATAATACCACTAGTCGAGTTAAAAAGCATAGTCTGTGAAATATTTCAGTTATTTAATAGATTAGAAGTTACGCATTGACAACAGATCGAAATTTTGGGTTTAAATGATTCATATTTGGCATAAAGGTGTCGATAAACGAAGCCATAACATCGTTGAATAAATTCCGCTGTACGCTATAGCAATTATTAATCACGTCTGCAAAGCTCAATTTTTGTAATTGAACAAAGCCACAAATTGCAGAAAAAATATGATTATTTATTGCTCTTTTATTGCGAACCTGGAACCGCTCAATATTACACACCTGCTTTATTGCCCGATGATATTGCTCAATCTGCCAATGCCTATCATGTTGTTCGGTAAATGCTTTCTTGTCAAAAACAGCGGTTTTTTCTTCATCAGGTAGTGAACTTATGTAATGGCGAACTTGTTCTTTCAAGGTCGTCCGAAATAATTTCACATACCCAAAATTTTTGAGTCAAACCATTAAGCCGTCTTCCGGGATTTCTAATTGCCTGACTTGAACCCATGAACCTTTTTCAACAGAGACTAATCGATTACCTTCCACTGCAAAGAATAATCCTGTCTGATGATTTCTTGTCAATTTAAGATTATCCACGCAACTGTACCAGCTATCTCCTGTTACAAAACCAGGTTCTAGTCCCCAAGCTAACGATCATCGCAAGAATTGCCACCCCGCATGATGAAATGTTGTAGAGTTCCTTGTGGAAGATGGCGGTTAAAGACTGCGCTTTACTTTGGAGCCTTAGAGCCCGACTGCTAACGTAGCCTGCCATGGATGACTCGAACCCCGGATTGCTTCTTTAAGAGCGAATGTTAAAAGGGCCGTTGACGATTTACATCGCCCTCAGGCAGATCATCCAGGCAACCGCCACCTTCCAGGCTCAATCATAGAGTAAAGGAGGAAAAAATGGAACTCACTGCAATACACAAGCGAGTCATCGGGTTGGATGTTCACCAAAAGCAGATTACCGCCTGCGCCATGGTTGAACAGGCCGATGGTGGTATTCAGACAGAGCATCGGCAGTTTGGCGCATTCAAACGTGATCGACGTGCATTAGCCGATTGGGTGCAGTCTGTCGCACCGGATGAGGTGGTGATGGAAAGCACCGGCATCTACTGGAAAAGCCCATATGCAGCTTTGGAACATGTGGGTATTTACGCCAGGGTCGTCAATGCCCGGCATGTGAAGAATGTGCCGGGACGCAAGACGGACATCGGCGACGCGCAATGGCTGGCGATGCTTTCCCGTGCCGGACTGCTGCGCGGTTCATTCGTGCCACCGGAAAAGATGCGGCAGTTACGCCTGATTTCACGTCAACGACAGAAGTTGGTGTCGATGCTGTCTGCTGAGAAGAACAGACTGCACAAGGTATTAACCGACGGCGGCATCCGGCTTGGCGTGGTGGTCAGCGATGTACATGGGCAATCCGCGCGCGCCATGGTTAACGCGCTGATTGAAGGACAGCCTGCGCATGATGTGTTGAAGCTGGCCAGCAATCGTCTCAAAGCGCCGCGCGCCGATATACTGGAGGCGCTGCAAGGTGAGTTGAGCGAGCACCATCGCTTCGTACTGAATGAACTGATGCAGCATATTCAGGATTTGGAAGCACGCATAGCCAGATTCGATGCACAACTGCTGGCCGGACTGGAGAAGGAGAAAACGGTTTTGCAATTGCTCCAGACTATTCCCGGTGTTGATTTGATTGGAGCAGCCATGCTACTTGTTGAGATCGGAACGGATATGACTGTCTTTGGCAGTGCGGATCGGCTGGCGTCATGGGTGGGCATATGCCCCGGCAACAACGAGTCTGCCGGCAAACGCAAATCAGGACGAACGCGAAAAGGAAACCCATATGTGCGTCGCCTGCTTTGCGAATGCGCCCATGCCGCCAGCCGAACCCGATCGGTTTTCCAGGCAAAATATACATCACTGGCGATTAGGCGAGGTCACCAACGCGCCATCATTGCGCTGGCTCACAAACTTTTGCGGACATGTTACTTCATGATTAGTCGCGGCGAGTATTTCCGGGATTCGACCATCGACTACGAAGAAATGGCTGTCAAACGCAATGCACCACGCTGGATCAGAGCGCTGATAAAATTCGGTTATATAACACAACCGGGGTAAGCCAGCTTACTTCATTGAATATGGATAAGCAGCCTTTTCACGGCTGAGAACTCCTTGCGCATTCGATATGGATCATTTCATGTTAAGCTAACGATCATCGCAAGAATTGCCACCCCGCATGATGAAATGTTGTAGAGTTCCTTGTGGAAGATGGCGGTTAAAGACTGCGCTTTACTTTGGAGCCTTAGAGCCCGACTGCTAACGTAGCCTGCCATGGATGACTCGAACCCCGGATTGCTTCTTTAAGAGCGAATGTTAAAAGGGCCGTTGACGATTTACATCGCCCTCAGGCAGATCATCCAGGCAACCGCCACCTTCCAGGCTCAATCATAGAGTAAAGGAGGAAAAAATGGAACTCACTGCAATACACAAGCGAGTCATCGGGTTGGATGTTCACCAAAAGCAGATTACCGCCTGCGCCATGGTTGAACAGGCCGATGGTGGTATTCAGACAGAGCATCGGCAGTTTGGCGCATTCAAACGTGATCGACGTGCATTAGCCGATTGGGTGCAGTCTGTCGCACCGGATGAGGTGGTGATGGAAAGCACCGGCATCTACTGGAAAAGCCCATATGCAGCTTTGGAACATGTGGGTATTTACGCCAGGGTCGTCAATGCCCGGCATGTGAAGAATGTGCCGGGACGCAAGACGGACATCGGCGACGCGCAATGGCTGGCGATGCTTTCCCGTGCCGGACTGCTGCGCGGTTCATTCGTGCCACCGGAAAAGATGCGGCAGTTACGCCTGATTTCACGTCAACGACAGAAGTTGGTGTCGATGCTGTCTGCTGAGAAGAACAGACTGCACAAGGTATTAACCGACGGCGGCATCCGGCTTGGCGTGGTGGTCAGCGATGTACATGGGCAATCCGCGCGCGCCATGGTTAACGCGCTGATTGAAGGACAGCCTGCGCATGATGTGTTGAAGCTGGCCAGCAATCGTCTCAAAGCGCCGCGCGCCGATATACTGGAGGCGCTGCAAGGTGAGTTGAGCGAGCACCATCGCTTCGTACTGAATGAACTGATGCAGCATATTCAGGATTTGGAAGCACGCATAGCCAGATTCGATGCACAACTGCTGGCCGGACTGGAGAAGGAGAAAACGGTTTTGCAATTGCTCCAGACTATTCCCGGTGTTGATTTGATTGGAGCAGCCATGCTACTTGTTGAGATCGGAACGGATATGACTGTCTTTGGCAGTGCGGATCGGCTGGCGTCATGGGTGGGCATATGCCCCGGCAACAACGAGTCTGCCGGCAAACGCAAATCAGGACGAACGCGAAAAGGAAACCCATATGTGCGTCGCCTGCTTTGCGAATGCGCCCATGCCGCCAGCCGAACCCGATCGGTTTTCCAGGCAAAATATACATCACTGGCGATTAGGCGAGGTCACCAACGCGCCATCATTGCGCTGGCTCACAAACTTTTGCGGACATGTTACTTCATGATTAGTCGCGGCGAGTATTTCCGGGATTCGACCATCGACTACGAAGAAATGGCTGTCAAACGCAATGCACCACGCTGGATCAGAGCGCTGATAAAATTCGGTTATATAACACAACCGGGGTAAGCCAGCTTACTTCATTGAATATGGATAAGCAGCCTTTTCACGGCTGAGAACTCCTTGCGCATTCGATATGGATCATTTCATGTTAAAACAGCCGGATGCGAATGGATAACGAATTAATAAAACCCGCTAAACAATGAGGATGGAATATCGGTACTGTAGACAGCTTTTCTTTTTTCCAGTGTGTAGCGAATAAACAATCCTGCCGTATAATCCTGATAACCATTGGTTTTTCGGAACGCCACACCTGATCCTAACTGAATATTTGGCGTCATTAACCAAGCGCCTTTCAGCTCAAAATCAAGCGCCTCACCACTGCTATGGGTTGCGGCATAAGAACCAAGCTTTTTATTGATCAGGGGAAACCATGGACTGGCGGCTTCTTTTATACCCTGAAAACCAGCAGTAAAGCGTCCTCTGACAATAAAACTTTGCCCTTCCTCGGTTAAAAAATTAATGCCGGCCCCTATGTTGTAATAATGTTCAGGACTGAAATACCCTCCATGTCCGAAAGTAAAATGACTCAGATTTTTATCAAAATGCTGATAATTGAATGAAGGACCAATGGAAAAATAATCAAACCCTGAAATTTTCAGGCTTCTTCCCAGAGCCATTGAAATGGCAATCATTGAGTTATCCGCAACGTTCTGTCCATGCAACCAGGCAGCATTGATATTTCCATATAAATTCCATTGTTCATTAAAACGATAAAATGCTGTCGCTTGAATACCAGTTTGTAATACTCGTCCCCATTCAAAATTTGATCCTAACGATCATCGCAAGAATTGCCACCCCGCATGATGAAATGTTGTAGAGTTCCTTGTGGAAGATGGCGGTTAAAGACTGCGCTTTACTTTGGAGCCTTAGAACCCGACTGCTAACGTAGCCTGCCATGGATGACTCGAACCCCGGATTGCTTCTTTAAGAGCGAATGTTAAAAGGGCCGTTGACGATTTACATCGCCCTCAGGCAGATCATCCAGGCAACCGCCACCTTCCAGGCTCAATCATAGAGTAAAGGAGGAAAAAATGGAACTCACTGCAATACACAAGCGAGTCATCGGGTTGGATGTTCACCAAAAGCAGATTACCGCCTGCGCCATGGTTGAACAGGCCGAGGGTGGTATTCAGACAGAGCATCGGCAGTTTGGCGCATTCAAACGTGATCGACGTGCATTAGCCGATTGGGTGCAGTCTGTCGCACCGGATGAGGTGGTGATGGAACGCACCGGCATCTACTGGAAAAGCCCATATGCAGCTTTGGAACATGTGGGTATTTACGCCAGGGTCGTCAATGCCCGGCATGTGAAGAATGTGCCGGGACGCAAGACGGACATCGGCGACGCGCAATGGCTGGCGATGCTTTCCCGTGCCGGACTGCTGCGCGGTTCATTCGTGCCACCGGAAAAGATGCGGCAGTTACGCCTGATTTCACGTCAACGACAGAAGTTGGTGTCGATGCTGTCTGCTGAGAAGAACAGACTGCACAAGGTATTAACCGACGGCGGCATCCGGCTTGGCGTGGTGGTCAGCGATGTACATGGGCAATCCGCGCGCGCCATGGTTAACGCGCTGATTGAAGGACAGCCTGCGCATGATGTGTTGAAGCTGGCCAGCAATCGTCTCAAAGCGCCGCGCGCCGATATACTGGAGGCGCTGCAAGGTGAGTTGAGCGAGCACCATCGCTTCGTACTGAATGAACTGATGCAGCATATTCAGGATTTGGAAGCACGCATAGCCAGATTTGATGCACAACTGCTGGCCGGACTGGAGAAGGAGAAAACGGTTTTGCAATTGCTCCAGACTATTCCCGGTGTTGATTTGATTGGAGCAGCCATGCTACTTGTTGAGATCGGAACGGATATGACTGTCTTTGGCAGTGCGGATCGGCTGGCGTCATGGGTGGGCATATGCCCCGGCAACAACGAGTCTGCCGGCAAACGCAAATCAGGACGAACGCGAAAAGGAAACCCATATGTGCGTCGCCTGCTTTGCGAATGCGCCCATGCCGCCAGCCGAACCCGATCGGTTTTCCAGGCAAAATATACATCACTGGCGATTAGGCGAGGTCACCAACGCGCCATCATTGCGCTGGCTCACAAACTTTTGCGGACATGTTACTTCATGATTAGTCGCGGCGAGTATTTCCGGGATTCGACCATCGACTACGAAGAAATGGCTGTCAAACGCAATGCACCACGCTGGATCAGAGCGCTGATAAAATTCGGTTATATAACACAACCGGGGTAAGCCAGCTTACTTCATTGAATATGGATAAGCAGCCTTTTCACGGCTGAGAACTCCTTGCGCATTCGATATGGATCATTTCATGTTAATACTTCGGTCAGCATGTCTTGAAAATAGTCATTTTTTGTCTTTCCTTCCGCCTTATCGACCACCCGGAAATTCAGTGGTTGGTGTTTTCCTTGAATGTCTGTGTAGTACAACGTGACAAGATTGATTCCCTTGACTGCTCTATGATGTTTTCCCGACCAAAAATAACTGACATATGCCATATATTGGCTATAAGGTTTATCAAGAACACTATCGTCAACACTCAAGGTTCCGCCCTTTAAATTCAGGCTTGCGCTGGCTTCATTGTATAAATCTCGCCCAGTGTAATGCTCCCGATTTAGAAATCGATTTACGCTATCATGTGATATTGACATGACTTCTCCTAATCGTCGACAACTAGTGCGCAGAAGCGAAAAAACTGATGCTATGTATGAGGAATATATTGTAATATGTTGAATAATACTATAGAAGTTACGCATTGACAACAGATCGAAATTTTGGGTTTAAATGATTCATATTTGGCATAAAGGTGTCGATAAACGAAGCCATAACATCGTTGAATAAATTCCGCTGTACGCTATAGCAATTATTAATCACGTCTGCAAAGCTCAATTTTTGTAATTGAACAAAGCCACAAATTGCAGAAAAAATATGATTATTTATTGCTCTTTTATTGCGAACCTGGAACCGCTCAATATTACACACCTGCTTTATTGCCCGATGATATTGCTCAATCTGCCAATGCCTGTCATGTTGTTCGGTAAATGCTTTCTTGTCAAAAACAGCGGTTTTTTCTTCATCAGGTAGTGAACTTATGTAATGGGGAACTTGTTCTTTCAAGGTCGTCCGAAATAATTTCACATACCCAAAATTTTTGAGCCAAACCATTAAGCCGTCTTCCGGGATTTCTAATTGCCTGACTTGAACCCATGAACCTTTTTCAACAGAGACTAATCGATTACCTTCCACTGCAAAGAATAATCCTGTCTGATGATTTCTTATCAATTTAAGATTATCCACGCAACTGTACCAGCTATCTCCTGTTATAAAACCAGGTTCTAGTCCCCAAGCTAATACTTCGGTCAGCATGTCTTGAAAATAGTCATTTTTTGTCTTTCCTTCCGCCTTATCGACCACCCGGAAATTCAGTGGTTGGTGTTTTCCTTGAATGTCTGTGTAGTACAACGTGACAAGATTGATTCCCTTGACTGCTCTATGATGTTTTCCCGACCAAAAATAACTGACATATGCCATATATTGGCTATAAGGTTTATCAAGAACACTATCGTCAACACTCAAGGTTCCGCCCTTTAAATTCAGGCTTGCGCTGGCTTCATTGTATAAATCTCGCCCAGTGTAATGCTCCCGATTTAGAAATCGATTTACGCTATCATGTGATATTGACATGACTTCTCCTAATCGTCGACAACTAGCTTGTTTCGGCTCACTTAATAAAAAACCAATATACATGGGTAATGTACAGCAGGCTGTTGAGGGGCGTGTTATTTCTCTTATCAAGGTTTGCCTTGCATTGACTTTGGAATTTTTTAAACCCATAGTTTAACATTGCCTGTCAATGCGTAACGTCTATACTATATTAAATTCAGCAGGTGATATCATGCCACGTCTAACAGCAGCCCCAATCAGTTTAACAGAAAAACAACGCACGTTATTGCAAGGCACAGTGCGTAAACATACAAGTCCTCAGAATTTGGTGACACGTTGCCGTATTATATTGTTGGCAGATGAAGGCATCAGTGTACATGAAACCATGCGCCAGTTAAAAATTGGACGGACAACTGTTCAAAATTGGCGAAAACGCCGGTTACAGAACAGTGAACAAGAAAATCCTTTAGCCCGGCTTCAAGATGCACCGCGAAGCGGTGCGCCTGCTATCTATACGGCGGAGCAAATTTGCAGCATTATCGCGATAGCCTGCGAACGCCCAGAGGATAGTCAACGCCCGATCACTCATTGGACGCAACAAGAAATAGCCGATGAAGCGATAAAACGGGGCATTGTTGATTATATTTCACAGCGCTCTGTTGGGCGCTTTTTAAAAAGAAGCGGACCTGCAACCCCACCGGATGAAAGGCTGGTTGACGGCAAAAAAAGATGAATACTTCGACGAGAGGTGTCAAGATATTTGCGAAACCTGCCAACGGGCTTTGGAGCGGGAAGCGCAAGGCATCAAAACGATTTCGATTGATGAAATGACAGGGATTCAAGCTTTAGAGCGAGCAGCGCAGACATTGCCGATGAAGAAAGGAAAAGTTGAACGACAAGAATTTGAATATATTCGACATGGTACCCAGACCTTGATTGCAGGTTTTGATGTGGCCACGGGTGAAGTAATGGGAAGTATAGGAGAAACTCGAACAGAGCAAGATTTTGCCGAGTTTTTGAACCTGCTTTTTCATCAACAACCCAAACAAACCCATTGGCATTTAGTCATGGATAATCTCAATACACATTATTCAGAATCGGTGGTTCGATTAATTGCCGAAAAAATTTCGTATTCAGGAGAATCAGGGGTTAAAGGAAAAGAGGGTATTTTGAAATCAATGGAAAGTCGTACTGCTTTTTTGACTAACCCAAACCATCCGGTTGTTTTTCATTTTACCCCTAAGCATTGTTCATGGCTTAATCAGATAGAGATCTGGTTTTCTATTTTAATGCGTAAAGTAATCCGGCGCGGCAACTTTAAATCTAAAGAGGATTTAAACAAAAAAATAGCGGATTTCATAAAATATTTCAATGAAACCATGGCTAAGCCTTTTCGGTGGACGTATCAGGCTAAGCCACTTACTCAATAGAGTGAGAACTTACGCTTGTTTGCACTAGCTTGTTTCGGCTCACTTAATAAAAAACCAATATAACATGGGTAATGTACAGCAGGCTGTTGAGGGGCGTGTTATTTCTCTTATCAAGGTTTGCCTTGCATTGACTTTGGGATTTTTTAAACCCATAGTTTAACATTGCCTGTCAATGCGTAACTTCTATAGATGTTTTTGAAATAAATTCAAGGCAAGTGCTTGTAGTAATTGTCTAAAGTCAGGCCAGGAGGCTCCCACACTGATTGTGAGAGCCAATATGTTGACAGCAACTGATTAACGTCAGCTTAAGGCAGCATGTATCCACGGATTGTGAAGTACAAAAATGCAGCTAATAAACCCGATAACGGAACAGTGATTACCCAGGCGGCGGCTATTTTATAAAGCTGTGAGCGCTTTACCAGCTCCTGCCGATAGCTCTTTTTCAGTTGTTTTCGTTCTTTGTTGCTGATTGGGCGAGTAGATTTTTTCTGTTGTTTGAGTTGTTTCAGGATTTCCGCTTTCTCTTGGAGACTGGCTTGTTCGTAATTTCTTAAGATTTCTTCAAGTTTTTCTGGATCTTCATCTTTATGATGCTCTCGAATTTTAGCAATAGCTTTCAGGTTGCTGGATTTTAAATATTCTCTTAAAAACCCCACCCCAAAAACTGCACCAACTGCAATATGGGTAGAACTTACCGGTAACCCTAATTGGCTGGCAATAATAACGGTAATCGAGGCTGCCATAGCCACACAGAAAGCCCGCATTTTATCCAGTTCGGTAATTTCCGAGCCTACTGTTTTGATCAGTTTCGGTCCATACAGCATCAGGCCGACCACAATACCTAACGCACCGATAAGCATGACCCATAAAGGAATCGCGGCCTTTTTGGCGACTTCAGCATGAAATAATGCATCGTTAATGGCCGCCAACGGACTAACTGCATTGGCAACATCATTGGCGCCATGGGCAAAACTTAACAGTGCGGCAGAACAGATCAACGGAATGGTAAACAAGGTGTTGATGCTTTGTTTGGTGTTTGACAAGGTAGCGGCCGTTTTTTTGGTCAATGGAGAAACGATGAAGAAACCGGCAATAGCGATGGCCAGACCGATTCCACCCGCGGTAATAAAATCAACTTTCCATATTTTTTTCAGCCCTTTCAGGATCAAATAAGTTGAAAATGCCCAGACCATTACACTGATTAACAGTGGGACAATTTTTTTCGCAGCCTCGACCATATCCTTTTGATAGGTGATGGTTCGCTTGATTAGATATAGAAAAAAAGCGGCGATAACACCACCAAAAACGGGTGAAATGACCCAGCTGGCGGCTATTTTGCCGAAAACAGCCCAGTTGGCGATTTCCATGCCGCCAGCAGTGAGTCCTGCTCCTAAAACACCCCCAACGATGGAATGTGTGGTTGATACCGGCGCATTCATTGCGGTGGCGATATTCAACCAGATAGCGGCTGCCAATAAAGCGGCCATCATCAACCAGATAAATGTATTGGCATCAGGAATGAGGGCAGGGTCAATGATGCCCTTTTTAATCGTACTGACTACATCTCCGCCAGCAATAATGGCGCCCATTGATTCAAAAACAGCGGCAATAACAATAGCTCCCAGCATCGAAATCGCTTTTGCACCAACTGTGGGGCCAACATTATTGGCGACATCATTGGCGCCAATGTTCAATGCCATGTAGGCGCCAATAATAGCGGCAGTTATCAATAAAGGATGTGCGCCATTCGGATCGATAACGGTCGAGATAAAAAAACCAACCAGCAAAATGAACAGAAAAGCTAATCCGGCTTTTAAATAGTTGTTTTCAAACAAATAATTGCCTTTTTGAAGAGTCATGGTTATGTTTAAGGTAGTTGATTTATGGCGCTATTATCTAAAAAATTACAACATTATGACAGTCTTAAATAACCTATTGACAGGACGACGTCATCTAAATCGCCTCTCCCCCGGCCACACCTTAACCAGCCTGATCCAAGGCCTTGGCGTAGTGAGGTTTCCCGGCTTGAAGCGGGATATTCGGTCGATTGGGCTGCAAAAAGCCGCCGAATGGCGGTTTGCCATGGTCATTGGCCATACCGGGGCCTGGCCGATCACCGTCGGCCCCGATGACGACCTGGGCCGGCCGTGTCAGCGCAGGAAGACAGCGAGCGCCTGCGCAGGATGGGCCGCAAAATGGCGGATCATGCTGGCGATGGATTGCCGCGGCTGACGGATCAGGCGACGCAGCAGGCCGATGACGGCGTTTCGCAGGCAGGCGAGCACCTGGGGGCCATGGCCCTTTCGAACCTGGCAGCGGTCCTCATCGAACGTGACATCGCGGACCCAATGGAGGCGGTTCTCGATACTCCAGTGCCCCCGGTTGAGGGCCAGCAGTTGCCCGGGGTCGGCCTGTTCCGGGGTGAGATCAGTGATGCAGAAGATCTGTTCTGTGCGTGTCCTGCCGGTCTTGGACACGGTGACCTGGCGTTCGATCCGGCAGACCTGGCCCACATGGGGGAAATCGAGATAGGCATTGAGCGCAACGGTGGTGCGAAGGGTGCGCTGCTCGATCCGACCGTGTCCCTTGTCCACCGTGGTGTGCTCAGGGGGGGAATGGATTCCCGGTCGAAAGCCTTGAGATCGTTGGCCAGGGTTTTCTGGTTGTCCTTGACCGTGAACAGGTAGTGCGCGCCCTTTTCCTCGACCAGGAAGCGGGCGGTCTCGCGTTGGGTGTGGAGCGCATCGGCGGTGACCACACGCCCCTCGATGGAGAGGGGATCGAGCAGCTCCCGCAGGGCCGGGATCTCATTACTCTTGGTCTCGCCGCGCGCTGTGCCAGGACGGTGCCCTGCCGAGGGAACAGGGCGGCGAGCAGGTGCGTCTGGCGGCCATCGCCCCGGCGAGCGCCCTTGAGGGTCTTGCCGTCGATGGCCAGGGGTTCGTCGGCCGGGGCGCTGGCCTGGACCCAGGCGGAAAAGGCCTGCTCCAGCGCCACCGGCTCCACCTGCTGGAGCACGCGGCGGAAGGTGGGCTCGGAGGGGGCGACGAAGCGTTGCTGTCTGCGATCGAAACAGGCCCGCAGGCGCTTGAGCTGCGTCTGGGTCAGGCGGGCGGCGTACTCACTGATGGCCAGATAGCCCCGGGCGCCGGCCAGGGTGGCCGCCAGGGCGATGGTCAGCACCGTCGGCAGGGGGTGCAGCTGACGGCGTCCACCGCGGGGTTCGGGTAAGTGGCCCAGCTGTTCGCGCAACTGGGCCATCTCCAGGTCGCTCAGATCGATCTTCTGCATCAGGGTGCTCCAATCGGGGTGAGGGATCGGGTGGCGCAGCCAGTGGCGCGCCCGCTCATGGCGCTGTATCGGCCGCACGATGACGTCGGACAGCGGCAGGGATCATGGTAAATCCACTTCGATCATGGTGATTGAATTCAAGCATGATCTGAGGTGAACGTCCAGCAATTATCCAATAGTGCAGGTTTGTCAGTGGGTTATCGGATTAGATGACGTGGCCCTGAACCTATTGATTGTGGGCTTGCTTTTTTGGGCGTTATCCATTAACTTAGCGGGTTACTCGCATGGCTAGGGGTGCTTTTAAAGCTGAGACGAACCCTTTGAACCTGACCCGGTTAATACCGGCGTAGGAAAGCCCTCTCTCCCTGCGCTTAATGAAATGCTGACAAATCGATCCCTGCTGTCAGCGCCTGCAAAGCAAAAAATGTAAATTTCGCTTTGCTTACAAAACCCGTGGATTGCACCATTGGTTTTGGCGACACACCCTTGTGCCGCAGGGAATCGTGAAAATATTAGCGATTCCTTAAAGACTATTGAATTTTGGAGATAAGCATGAGCGCTGTCCGTAATGACATTACCACCGATTCCGGAAGTAGTATAAAAATTGATTCCTATCCGGCTTCTGAAAAAATCTATGTACAAGGCAGTCGGCCCGATATTCGCGTGCCGATGCGTAAAATCACCTTGTCGGATACGCCTGTTCATTTTGGCGCCGAAAAAAATCCGCCCTTGTATGTTTATGACACCTCGGGTGTTTATACGGATCCTGAGGTGCCTGTCGATCTGCATAAGGGCCTTGCGGCGATTCGTCAAAACTGGATAGAAGAACGCGGTGATACTGAATTACTCGATGGCCCCAGCTCAAAATTTGGTCAGGAGCGTCTGACTGATCCTGAAACGGCCAGCTTGCGTTTTGAGCTGACGCGTAAACCCAGACGGGCCAAAGCCGGCGCCAATGTCACACAAATGCATTACGCCCGGAAAGGCATCATCACGCCTGAAATGGAATACATCGCCATCCGTGAGAATCAGAACATGGAGGAAATGAGCGAGTATTTGAAAGGGCGTCATCCAGGGCAACCATTGGGCGCCAATATTCCCGACGTAATCACCCCGGAATTTGTCCGGGATGAAGTGGCGCGGGGCAGGGCAATCATACCATCGAACATCAATCACCCTGAATCAGAGCCAATGATCATTGGCCGCAACTTTCTGGTCAAGATTAACGGCAATCTGGGTAATTCGGCCGTCACGTCTTCTATTGAAGAGGAAGTGGAAAAAATGCTTTGGGGCATTCGCTGGGGAGCGGATACCATCATGGATTTATCCACTGGAAAAAATATCCATGAAACCCGCGAATGGATTCTGCGCAATTCTCCAGTACCGATTGGAACAGTACCGATTTACCAGGCCCTGGAAAAGGTCGATGGCAAGGCGGAAGAACTGACCTGGGAAATATTCCGTGATACCTTGATCGAGCAGGCAGAACAGGGCGTGGATTATTTCACTATTCATGCTGGCGTTAGATTGCATCATGTGCCATTGACGGCCAAGCGCCTGACCGGAATTGTTTCGCGTGGTGGTTCCATCATGGCCAAGTGGTGTCTGGCGCATCATACTGAAAGCTTTCTCTACACTAATTTCAAAGAAATCTGTGAAATCATGAAAGCCTATGATGTCGCATTCTCGCTGGGCGATGGTTTGCGCCCCGGCTCGATATACGACGCCAATGACGAAGCCCAGTTTGGTGAGCTGGAAACCCTGGGGGAATTAACCCAGATTGCCTGGAAACATGATATACAAACCATGATTGAAGGACCTGGGCATGTGCCGTTGCACATGATCAAAATCAACATGGAAAAGCAACTGGAAGACTGCGATGAAGCGCCTTTTTACACATTAGGACCGCTGACCACCGATATCGCGCCAGGCTATGATCATATTACCTCGGCTATTGGTGCTGCCAATATCGGCTGGTATGGCTGCGCCATGCTCTGTTACGTCACCCAAAAAGAACATTTAGGGCTGCCGAATAAGGAAGATGTGCGCGAAGGTATTGTCACTTATAAAATCGCCGCTCATGCCGCCGATCTGGCCAAAGGCCATCCAGCGGCGCAAGCACGCGATAACGCCATGTCCAAGGCGCGTTTCGAATTCCGCTGGGAAGACCAGTTCAATATCGCGCTGGATCCTGAAAAAGCGCGTTCTTTTCATGATGAAACCCTGCCTAAAGATTCCGCCAAAGTGGCGCATTTCTGTTCCATGTGTGGCCCACATTTCTGCTCGATGAAAATCTCACAGGATGTCAGGGAATACGCCGCCGAAAAAGGACTGGACGAGGAAGAAGCGCTAAAGAAAGGTATGGACGAAAAATCTGAACAGTTCCTCAAAGAAGGGGCTGACATCTATCACAAACTTTAAATCTTACTGAATCAAGCGGGGAATCACCCGCTTGATCATTTTGGGTAAATCATGGGTATAAAAGCAGATAAATGGATTCGGCGCATGGCCGCGCAACACGGCATGATAGAGCCGTTTGAGGCCACGCAGATCAGGGAATCTGAACAAGGTCGAATCATCTCGTATGGCACATCCAGCTATGGCTATGATGTTCGCTGTTCTGATGAATTCAAGATTTTCACTAACATTAACTCGGCTATCGTCGACCCCAAAAACTTTGCCGAAGACAGCTTTGTCGACGTCAAATCTGACGTCTGCATCATTCCACCCAATTCATTCGCCCTGGCCAGGACTGTCGAATATTTTCGCATTCCCCGAGATGTGCTGACTATCTGCTTGGGTAAATCAACCTATGCACGCTGCGGCATCATCGTCAACGTCACGCCATTGGAACCTGAATGGGAAGGGCATGTCACGCTGGAATTCTCCAATACGACGCCGTTACCCGCCAAAATATACGCCAATGAAGGCGTCGCCCAAATGCTGTTTTTTACCGGTGATGAAGTGTGCGAGACATCCTATCGAGACCGTGGAGGAAAATACCAGGGTCAAACGGGCGTTACACTGCCTAAAGCCTGATAGAGATCACAAAAACCATTCCAGGATATTTAAAGCCTAAACAATTAAGCCTATCTTCTTTTTATGTGACTGATGTTACGCAGACAAGCACCGTATGTGGTGAAAATGCATCATCTGTAACATTCAGAAAAGAAACCATAGATGGTACAGATAGACGCAGATAGATGATAGACAATCGTTGCCAAGGTTACAGTGTCTATTCCCGCTCACGTTTCTCAGGGAAGATGGTTCCCACGGTCTCTGTGAGAATCCATTCAGGAGCGCTCCTGTGTTCTGTGACGCACAGCGTCACCGCGCACGTTCCCACGCAGAGCATGGGAACGATACAAAAAATAGATTCATTTGTGTCAGTTTCTTTTACACTTAAATTCAACTGGATTGTAATGCAGCTTGTATCTTCTTTAACGCAAAAATCTGCTAATGATTTTATTTTCTCTCAGTCTTTTGAGTTGAGTGGTGCTATGGTTATAAATTATGTTTTAAATATCAATTGGTTGCGGGGTTTTTGTAACTTTTTTATGAAAAACAACTTTAATGCGCGTGTGTAGATTTTTGCTCTGTACATGACAAAAATTAACTTATGACAAATGAGTCTCATGTATTCCAGTGACAAAAGGTATGGGTTACAAAAGAGCAATCACTTTTCTAATCATCCTTTTTGATTGAGATAAGACATTAAACAACGTTGAGCGGATACAATCTAATCCATATCGAAACAGGCTTTGCGCGAGCCGCTGATGTGTTTTGGTTTTTATTGGTAACTCGCAATCATGTTTCCATTCGCCTGCTTTATGTGACCAACAGAAAGCAATAACGGGAAGTACTAACAATTTTTTGATCCGAAGATAACCGACTACACGCGTTTCCTCAAGTTTGAATCCCCGTCCTTTTAAACAGCCGAAAAGCGTTTCGATTTCCCAACGCAAGCCATAAATTTTAATCGCATCAGGGTTCAAATGCTGACAGACGATGATTAATAACTCACCATCACTCAGCCGTAACCCACTGAGATAAATTGAACAATTTCCCAAATAGCGCGCTGTTGAGAGGTGTCGTGTGCTACCCGGCTTAAGCCCATAAAACAAACGCTCTACGCGTATTCGCTGGCCTTGGGCATTGGTTGTCCAGGCGTTGTTGCGAATACGGATATAAAAGGGAATCTCTTGCTCAAACAACCAGCCCATCCATTCGTCTCCAATAAACTCCCGATCAGCCAAAAGACCTTTGATGTGATGTCGGCCAAACTGCGCAATAAAGCGTTTCATCAGCGCTATACGTTCCTTCGTATTAGAGTTGCCCCGCTTGTTTAAAGGCAACCAATACACAGGAATGGCGGCACCCCGATAAACCACGGCAAGCACCAGCAGATTAATATTGGTTTTACCCCACTTCCAATTCGTCCTGTCTAACGTCAGATAGTAATCCTGATCAGTGAAACCAAACAGTTTCATGATGAAATGAGCGACTTCATTGTAATCCAGCCAATGGTCACTGAAAAATCGTTGCATCCGTCGATATCGTGAGGAAATTTTTGCCCGACTGGGAAAGAATACGGCGAGCTGGGCCAGATTGACCGTGCTAACTGCCATCAAAGCAATTAACATACCCACAAAACAAACGATTCTTGCCTTGTTCCATTGAAAGTGCTCAGTTAATATGACGGTCAGCTCGTTGATTTGTAATGTCCCGTTATTCATATTCGCTAAAACAAAATGCGGTATTTAATTACATTTCAACGAGCTACGCTAGCTTTTAATATTTTTTGTCATGTACAGAGAGATTTTTGTAAAGATGGCTGCGCTTTGTAAAGATTGAGAGGCGTGCAAAAGTCCTTAAATATCAGCCCCCTTATTTTTCGCTCTTATTCTTATCACCATTAAGTTAGAAAGTTATATTAAAAACAATACATTAGCGCTATTTTTGTGTATGGTGTCGATAACTTCAAAGTGTCAGTTTTTTTTACGCAATAGTTGCATGTAAAAAAATAATTAACATTCCACACATGCTAAAAAATGTTTTTGTTGTGATGCCTTTTGTAACCATTTGTTTAAACATAATAAATTTAGGGATGAGGTATATTTTGTATTTTTACCTTTCCGTCGGCATGAATATTGCTTAATAAATGCGGGGCTTACTAATAAGCCCTTTGTATCAATAGATGTTGATACAATTTAATTTTAACAGGTCTCTGAAAAACTGAATAGAACTGCATAACATATAGTGCCAGATAAAAATAAAACACTATATGTGATATTCAAGTTTTCAATTGTTGTAAAAAGTAACAGCCTGTTATCAGGCTGTTGATTCAATCCATTTGATATTCCTCGATTTTTTATTTGTTGTGCGCGGCATTGATTATACCCAAAACGAATTATTCAGTTATCGGACACTGGAATCTAGAATTCCGAGTGATCATCCTTTACGCAAACTACGATATTTGGTCGATATTCTATTGACTACTTTGGATGAGGAGTTCGATGACCTGTATTCCCGACGGGGCCGGGCGTCAATTCCTCCCGAGCGTTTACTCCGTGCCAGTTTGTTGCAAATCCTGTTTTCCATTCGTTCGGAGCGGCAACTGATCGAACACATTGATTTCAATCTGCTGTATCGTTGGTTTGTCGGCTTATCAATGGATGATGAGGTTTGGGATCATTCAACGTTCAGCGCCAATCGTGACCGTCTATTGAATGAGCGCGTGAGTCGTTTGTTTTTTGATCGTGTGCTGTGCCTGGCCGAATGGCAGGATTTAGTCTCCGACGAACACTTTTCGGTTGATGGCACGCTAATCAAGGCCTGGGCTTCTATGAAAAGCATCAAGGCCAAAGACGGTTCGAGCCGGCCGCCGGAGGATTCCACCCGCAATCCGAGTGTCAACTTCAAAGGCGAGAAACGCTGTAACGACACGCATGAATCGACAACGGACCCGGAAGCAAGGATGTATAAAAAAGTCAGGGCGATAAAGCCCAACTCGCTTTTCCGGGCCATGCACTCATGGAAAATCGCCATGGTTTGGTCATCGATGTTGAAGTGACCCGGGCGACAGGAACGGCCGGGCGGGAGGCGGCGACAAAAATGATCAAACGCAGTGTCAAAAAAGCGGGTGCCACAGTGGGTGGTGACAAAAACTATGATACCCGGAACTTCGTTGCCGAGCTTCGCGCAATGAAGGTGACCCCGCATGTGACTCAAAAAGCGAAAGGTTCGGCGATTGACAAGCGGACGACCCGACACCCAGGCTATACCAGCAGTCTCAAAATCCGTAAACGGATCGAAGAAGTCTTTGGCTGGAGCAAAACTGTTGGGGGGATTACGTCAAACCCGGTTTCGCGGAGTGAAAAAAGTGACTGCCCAAACCGTATTCACCTTCGCAGCGTATAGTCTGACCCGCCTGATGACCCTGTTACAATGGCGTTATTCAACTGCGTAGGCACCGTTGTGCCTGAAATCCGCCAAAAGGTGGAAATAAAGCCTCGAAAGGGCAATATAAACCGGCTGATACCGGAAAACCTGGCTAATCAGGCCCTCCGGAGGTAAATTTAACCCAAAATGGAGGGTTGGAGCCGGAGGCATAGGGGCGTTTTTCAACAGCCTGTTAAGTTGATTTTTGGCATCATAAGTACGAGTATTTTCGGATCATAAAGTGGACCCCATTGTCCAGACAAATTATTAGAGAATTTAAGATAGAACCCTCATAACAGTCAGGCTCAATGGCTCTGGCCCATATTTTCACCCGGCGTCTGCTTGGCAGTGCCGGCATTATATTTATCCACGATTTTAGCGCCACCTCCCGTGGCGAATTGATAAACCCTGTCTGGCGTTTCATAGCCTAACGACTGATGCGGTCGTTCGCTGTTGTAAAAGGCAAAGTAGTCCGTCAACCCCGCTGACAGTGCTTGCAGGTTGCCGTATTGCTTCAAATAAACTTCTTCATATTTCACTGTGCGCCAGAGTCGTTCAACAAAGATATTGTCCAAGGCCCGTCCCCGGCCATCCATGCTGATGGTCACGCCATGCTGACTCAATACCCCGGTGAAGTCCGCGCTGGTGAACTGTGCGCCCTGGTCGGTATTAAATATCTCCGGTGTGCCATAGGTCTTGATGGCCTGCTCCAGACAATTTACGCAAAACGCGCTGTCCATGGTATTGGAAAGTTGCCATGCCAATACTTTTCGGCTGTACCAATCCATGATGGCCACCAGATAAACAAATCCTTGCGGCAGCCGGATATAGGTGATGTCGGTACTCCAAACCTGGTTGGGGCGTGTCACCTCGACGCCTCTTAACAGATAGGGATAGACTTTATGCTCAGGATGCGGCTTACTGGTGTTCGGGCCCGGCGCCATGCCGACCAGCCCCAGTATGCGCATCAGCCGCTGAACCCGTTTGCGGTTGACCTGATGGTTAAGGCCGCGTAAATACTTTGTCATACGGCGTGAGCCATAAAAAGGATGCCGGGTATATTCTTCGTCGAGCAACCGCAACAGTTGCTGATCTTCAGCAGACACCGGCTGTTGTTGGCGTTTTTTCTGTTCATAGATTACTGAGCGGGTAACGTTCAATAACTGGCATTGCCGACTTAACGCCAACTCATCTTTTTGATCCACCCAGCTTTGACGCGTGATCATAGGCTGATCCCGGACTTTTTTTTAAGCCAATCCAGTTCCATATTCAACTGCCCGATTTTGGCGTACAGACGGTCCGGATTGTCTTGCGCCTTCACCGCTTTCGGCCCGCGTTTGCCTTCAAACAGGCTTCCCGCATTGGCCAACAGTTCCTTTTTCCATTGGCTTACCTGAGATGGATGGACTTCATTCTCTTGAGCAATCTCATTGATCGTTTTGATGTTCTTAACCGCTTCCAGCGCGATTTTGGCCTTTTGTGCCCCGCTAAAGGTTTTCCGTTTTTTTTCGCTCATTTTTTGTACCTCTTTTTTCAATAGTCATAGTTTAAACTATTGTCCGGATTACGGGGTCCACTATAGTCCACTATATCATTTAGAATAACCAACCGGCTTTTACTGAAAAAATAATAAAGGAAAGAATAATGAAAAAATTAATTGGAATATTAACCCTTGCGATTATTTCAATCACGGCTAATGCAACTCAAGTGGACTTTTCAGGTTCGTTTTATTTCGGCAGCGGCTCTATTTCAGCTGGAGATGCATTTTCTGGTCAGTTTGTTTTTAATTCACAGAATCCTGATTTTTCACATGGCGGTACTTCGTCTTTAGATTTTGATTATTTCAACAATGCTCGTAACTACTCAGCGTATTTTACCAAAAGCATCAGGTCACTGAGTAAATTCCGGTAATTTCCCCTTAAATACCAGTACCAACGCTTCAGAGGCACTGACATGATGTTTACGACAAGTGGATAGATATCCCCGAATACGGCAGAAGGTGATGGCACCCTGCTCACTCCTGAAACACCCCGATATTTTTTGCTGCACCTTGGTCATGCGGATATCATTCTCACCGAGATTATTAGTAAATGGCACATCTATTTCTCTCATAAAGCGTAAGACATCATCCTGGTAATTGATCAGCCGTTCCAGTAAGTTTCTGGATTTACTGCGCTTGAGGCGCCCACGTTTGGGTTTACCGGGCAACGGGGTTGGTGGCGGACATTCAATTTGTGCTTTCTCTAATAAATCTCGATATCGTCGTCGATAACAGGCCGCTTTTCTTGCTTCAAGCTTCCCCCCGGCATCATCGACGACCTGATTGATCTTTTTTAACCGGGTTTCCATTTCTTTGGCCCACTGCTGTCCATCCTGCTCCCGGGCACGGGTCAGTTCACGCAGATGATGCGCATTGCACAAGGCATGAGTGAAGGGGGACTTGTAGTAAGGCTTCCAGTGATCGTGGCATAAAATGCCATGAAAGTCAGGCAGGATGCCAATGACATCCATCGCTTCCTTGCCCCGTTTTACATGGGGAAAATAATGTGTCCATAAATCATTAGAAGCACAATGCAACCAGTACCTGGCGCCATTGATGTTAATGCCCGTTTCATCGGCATGTACAACAGAAGCTGCCGCCAGTCTTTGCTTGCAAATCGGCTCAAAGGATGCCAGCTTCTCAAAGGCTAGTGCACATAAGCGAAAACACCAATGCTATTTATGAGGAATATATTGTAATATGCTGAATAATACTATATTAAATTCAGCAGGTGATATCATGCCACGTCTAACAGCAGCCCCAATCAGTTTAACAGAAGAACAACGCACGTTATTGCAAGGCACAGTGCGTAAACATACAAGTCCTCAGAATTTGGTGACACGTTGCCGTATTATATTGTTGGCAGATGAAGGCATCAGTGTACATGAAACCATGCGCCAGTTAAAAATTGGACGGACAACTGTTCAAAATTGGCGAAAACGCTGGTTACAGAACAGTGAACAAGAAAATCCTTTAGCCCGGCTTCAAGATGCACCGCGAAGCGGTGCGCCTGCTATCTATACGGCGGAGCAAATTTGCAGCATTATCGCGATAGCCTGCGAACGCCCAGAGGATAGTCAACGCCCGATCACTCATTGGACGCAACAAGAAATAGCCGATGAAGCGATAAAACGGGGCATTGTTGATTATATTTCACAGCGCTCTGTTGGGCGCTTTTTAAAAAGAAGCGGACCTGCAACCCCACCGGATGAAAGGCTGGTTGACGGCAAAAAAAGATGAATACTTCGACGAGAGGTGTCAAGATATTTGCGAAACCTACCAACGGGCTTTGGAGCGGGAAGAGCAAGGCATCAAAACGATTTCGATTGATGAAATGACAGGGATTCAAGCTTTAGAGCGAGCAGCGCAGACATTGCCGATGAAGAAAGGAAAAGTTGAACGACAAGAATTTGAATATATTCGACATGGTACCCAGACCTTGATTGCAGGTTTTGATGTGGCCACGGGTGAAGTAATGGGAAGTATAGGAGAAACTCGAACAGAGCAAGATTTTGCCGAGTTTTTGAACCTGCTTTTTCATCAACAACCCAAACAAACCCATTGGCATTTAGTCATGGATAATCTCAATACACATTATTCAGAATCGGTGGTTCGATTAATTGCCGAAAAAATTTCGTATTCAGGAGAATCAGGGGTTAAAGGAAAAGAGGGTATTTTGAAATCAATGGAAAGTCGTACTGCTTTTTTGACTAACCCAAACCATCCGGTTGTTTTTCATTTTACCCCTAAGCATTGTTCATGGCTTAATCAGATAGAGATCTGGTTTTCTATTTTAATGCGTAAAGTAATCCGGCGCGGCAACTTTAAATCTAAAGAGGATTTAAACAAAAAAATAGCGGATTTCATAAAATATTTCAATGAAACCATGGCTAAGCCTTTTCGTTGGACGTATCAGGCTAAGCCACTTACTCAATAGAGTGAGAACTTGCGCTTGTTTGCGCTAGTTGATTGAAATTAACCAACGAACCTTCACTGATGGGGATCTGTAATTGATCGGAAAAATAATCCTTGATGCGCTGGCAGGGCAATAATTGGTACTGCGAAAGATACACGGCGTGCGCCTTGAGTTGGTCACCATATTGCACGGCTTTTGTTACGCCCTCGGGAAAAGGAGCAACAAACCGACGACCTTGTTCATCGATAAGCCTTTGCGCACGATATTCCGTCACAATCCGTGAAATATCAATATCAAATACCTGCCGGGTTTCAAAGCCATCTGCCGTGTAGCTTCCGGCTGGCAAGGTACGGCGATCAATCTTGATGGAGATAACGTCATCGGGATCATCGACTTTAACCAGCGTGGTGCCAATATGCCCTTTCTGTCCACCACCTGGTTTTTTTGATCCAGCCCGTGCTTTCCTTTTACGATCAGGATCACTTGATGGCGGCCTGGAACTGTTACTGCTGTTAAGTCCGAGCCGATGCATCAAGAGCGTGACCAGCAACAACAATATCTCCAGCGAAGACCGCAGCGCCGGAGATAAATCGGCTTCATCTTCAATCAGCTGCCGGGCATTGGTAATGGCAGCCTCTACATCAATGGAATCAATCTTCAATGAAACGGCCTGTGGGTTTAAGTACAGGACTCTTGTCTCATGGCTTTTGAAATACGAATTTTTGCCTCTGTGTTGCCCGTCATCGTATTTTAGAAATGCACGGCAGCAGGGCTATCGGGCAGTGCTTATAAGGCAACACGCCTCAACTAACGCAGGCTAATACAGTAAACCTCTTGCGCCAGGTGTTGCCGTTAGAAAATCAAAAATAACGCTAAAATCGTGTCAAGCAGTTTTTTTACTTATTTACGCTGAGTAGTTACCGATTACCTTCCACTGCAAAGAATAATCCTGTCTGATGATTTCTTATCAATTTAAGATTATCCACGCAACTGTACCAGCTATCTCCTGTTACAAAACCAGGTTCTAGTCCCCAAGCTAATACTTCGGTCAGCATGTCTTGAAAATAGTCATTTTTTGTCTTTCCTTCCGCCTTATCGACCACCCGGAAATTCAGTGGTTGGTGTTTTCCTTGAATGTCTGTGTAGTACAACGTGACAAGATTGATTCCCTTGACTGCTCTATGATGTTTTCCCGACCAAAAATAACTGACATATGCCATATATTGGCTATAAGGTTTATCAAGAACACTATCGTCAACACTCAAGGTTCCGCCCTTTAAATTCAGGCTTGCGCTGGCTTCATTGTATAAATCTCGCCCAGTGTAATGCTCCCGATTTAGAAATCGATTTACGCTATCATGTGATATTGACATGACTTCTCCTAATCGTCGACAACTAGCTTGTTTCGGCTCACTTAATAACTGATGTTACGCGCTACGCCGGATAATTGATAAAATTTGAGGATGAACAAAGAGAAATTAGACCTGTACACAGACTATTTAATCAGCAATACGAGCTATGCGACGGCGACGGGTTTGTCGTCAATGTTAGATGGAGAAGTTAGCCATGATAGTATCACGCGTTTTTTATCGTCCAGGACGTACACATCAAAAGACCTCTGGCTGGAGGTTAAACGAACAGTCCGGAAGATTGAAGAAGAATCAGGGTGTTTGATTTTTGACGATACAATCCAGGAGAAGCAATGGACAGACGAGAATGAAGTCATTTGTTGGCATTATGACCATTGCCAGGGGCGGTCAGTCAAAGGCATCAATCTATTGAATGCCTTGTATCATACGGGCAATGTTTCGATACCCGTAGCCTTTGAAGTGGTCAAAAAACCGATTCAGTTTTGTGATATCAAAACAAAGCAGGTTAAACGAATGGCTACGGTGACCAAAAATGAGCTGATGCGTGCGATGATTCAACAGTGTTTGAACAATCGGCTTCAATTTCGCTATGTGTTGATGGATAGCTGGTTTACGGCTAACGATCATCGCAAGAATTGCCACCCCGCATGATGAAATGTTGTAGAGTTCCTTGTGGAAGATGGCGGTTAAAGACTGCGCTTTACTTTGGAGCCTTAGAGCCCGACTGCTAACGTAGCCTGCCATGGATGACTCGAACCCCGGATTGCTTCTTTAAGAGCGAATGTTAAAAGGGCCGTTGACGATTTACATCGCCCTCAGGCAGATCATCCAGGCAACCGCCACCTTCCAGGCTCAATCATAGAGTAAAGGAGGAAAAAATGGAACTCACTGCAATACACAAGCGAGTCATCGGGTTGGATGTTCACCAAAAGCAGATTACCGCCTGCGCCATGGTTGAACAGGCCGATGGTGGTATTCAGACAGAGCATCGGCAGTTTGGCGCATTCAAACGTGATCGGCGTGCATTAGCCGATTGGGTGCAGTCTGTCGCACCGGATGAGGTGGTGATGGAAAGCACCGGCATCTACTGGAAAAGCCCATATGCAGCTTTGGAACATGTGGGTATTTACGCCAGGGTCGTCAATGCCCGGCATGTGAAGAATGTGCCGGGACGCAAGACGGACATCGGCGACGCGCAATGGCTGGCGATGCTTTCCCGTGCCGGACTGCTGCGCGGTTCATTCGTGCCACCGGAAAAGATGCGGCAGTTACGCCTGATTTCACGTCAACGACAGAAGTTGGTGTCGATGCTGTCTGCTGAGAAGAACAGACTGCACAAGGTATTAACCGACGGCGGCATCCGGCTTGGCGTGGTGGTCAGCGATGTACATGGGCAATCCGCGCGCGCCATGGTTAACGCGCTGATTGAAGGACAGCCTGCGCATGATGTGTTGAAGCTGGCCAGCAATCGTCTCAAAGCGCCGCGCGCCGATATACTGGAGGCGCTGCAAGGTGAGTTGAGCGAGCACCATCGCTTCGTACTGAATGAACTGATGCAGCATATTCAGGATTTGGAAGCACGCATAGCCAGATTCGATGCACAACTGCTGGCCGGACTGGAGAAGGAGAAAACGGTTTTGCAATTGCTCCAGACTATTCCCGGTGTTGATTTGATTGGAGCAGCCATGCTACTTGTTGAGATCGGAACGGATATGACTGTCTTTGGCAGTGCGGATCGGCTGGCGTCATGGGTGGGCATATGCCCCGGCAACAACGAGTCTGCCGGCAAACGCAAATCAGGACGAACGCGAAAAGGAAACCCATATGTGCGTCGCCTGCTTTGCGAATGCGCCCATGCCGCCAGCCGAACCCGATCGGTTTTCCAGGCAAAATATACATCACTGGCGATTAGGCGAGGTCACCAACGCGCCATCATTGCGCTGGCTCACAAACTTTTGCGGACATGTTACTTCATGATTAGTCGCGGCGAGTATTTCCGGGATTCGACCATCGACTACGAAGAAATGGCTGTCAAACGCAATGCACCACGCTGGATCAGAGCGCTGATAAAATTCGGTTATATAACACAACCGGGTTAAGCCAGCTTACTTCATTGAATATGGATAAGCAGCCTTTTCACGGCTGAGAACTCCTTGCGCATTCGATATGGATCATTTCATGTTAAAGAGAATCTGGAGTTTATTGTTGACAAAGACAAACATTTCATTGGGGCTTTAAAGGATAATCGTTTGGTGGCGTTGAGCGTAGACGACAAGAAACAAGGAAAATTTACCCGTGTCAGTGACATTGCATTAGAGGATAAACAAGCAGTACGCGGCTGGCTAAAAGGCTACCCACATGAAGTCCTGATTGTCCGGCGAATCTTTACAAACAAAGACGGCAGTACGGCAACCGTTAATCTGGTGTGCAGTGATTTAACATTAACGGGTAAAAAGGTTGCGGCAATCTATCAGAAACGCTGGAAAGTCGAAGAATTTCATAAATCATTGAAATCCAATGCCGGGTTGGCAAAGTCGCCTACTCGTACCCCAACAACACAAAACAATCATATTTTTATGGCCATTATGGCGGTCTTTAAACTGGAGTGTCTCAAAATAAAACACCAAACCAATCATTTTGCTTTGAAGGCTAAATTATATATCAAGGCTATTCGGCAGGCTTTTGCTGAATTGCAACAATTCAAGACCGCGTAACATCAGTTAATAAAAAACCAATATACATGGGTAATGTACAGCAGGCTGTTGAGGGGCGTGTTATTTCTCTTATCAAGGTTTGCCTTGCATTGACTTTGGGATTTTTTAAACCCATAGTTTAACATTGCCTGTCAATGCGTAACTTCTACGGTAATGAAATTCGTCATGGCGCTGGCGAAGCAAATGTAACGGTATCGGCTGTTCCTCTTCCCGCTGCTGTTTGGTTGTTTGGCACAGCAATTGCCGGTTTGGCTGTAAGATTGCGTCAACGAGGTTGATTTATTGTACAGCGTTTGAGTTTCATGGTATTGAGTAAGATCCTACTGCCTGATCTTGCTCAGTACTTTATTTAAGCTTATTGTTTCAATTCCGGTTTTGTGAGTACGGTTTTCGTTTTACTCACAAAACCGCCAGTTTCTAGTTTTCGATTATGGCTTGCTTATGGTCATTACGCCTTCATTGATGGCAATTTACGCTTTCAATTCCAAATAACGATATTTCTGGAAGGCGTAATTCAAGGTTTGCAGATACTGGGAATAATGTCCTATAGCTAAGCTATCTGACAATTATTGGTTAAGTGAGATTTCCAATTAACAAAACGAATGTTTTATATTTGGTGCCGAGGAGAGGACTTGAACCTCCACGGGGTTACCCCCACTAGCACCTGAAGCTAGCGTGTCTACCAATTTCACCACCTCGGCTAAGAGACTTGATTGAGCAATCAAGTTAAGTGAAGCGCGTATTTTAGTGGTAAGAGGGTAGGCTGTCAACTTTATTGGTCTCTTCGAAGATAAAAACTTGTTAAATCGCTATTTAGTCGCTATATAAGGTATATTAACAGGTTAAATTGTGTCACAAAGAAAAAGTGGCGATGTTAAGAAAAGTCTGGAAACTCATTTTGTTGAGTAGTCAAGATTTATAGTAGAGTAAAAGTATCAATGAGTGATAAAAAAAATCAGGGAACTGATAAAAATTATAAAGACCCGTATTTTGAGCGGGAAGCCAAGAAGTATGACAAACCTATTCCCAGTCGGGAATTGATTCTGCAATTGATTAAAGATGTCGGTAAACCATTAAGGCGCCAGCAGATCGCCCAGAAGTTCGGTTTGGAAAGTGAAGAAGATTTAGAAGCATTGCGCCGCAGACTCCGGGCAATGGAGCGCGATGGGCAATTAGTGTTTAACCGCCGGCAAAAATATTGCCTGGTCAATAATCGGGATTTGATTGCCGGTCGGGTTATTGCTCATCCAGATGGGTTTGGGTTTTTGAAACCAGATGATGGCTCGGACGATTTATTTCTGTCGCCCCGGGAAATGCGGTCGCTGTTTCACAATGACCGGATTGTCGCCCGGGTTCAGGGGGTTGACCGCCGGGGACGCAGGGAAGGCGGTCTGGTGGATATCCTGGAACGCAACACGCAACAGGTCGTTGGGCGGTTGTTTGATGACCACGGTGTTTTATTTGTCGTACCTGACAACAAACGCATCACCCAAGAGGTTTTGATTCCATCTGATTCTTTGAATGGCGCCAAACCCGGCCAGATTGTCGTTGCCGAAATCATTGAACAGCCAACGCAACGCCGGCAATCGGTTGGCCGTGTGGTGGAAGTGCTTGGTGAACATTTGGCGCCAGGTATGGAGATCGATGTCGCCATTCATAATTATGAATTGCCCCATATCTGGCCGAAAGAGGTAGAGGCAGAAATTTCACGACTATCGGCAGAGGTATCAGAAACTGATAAACAGGGAAGAGTAGATATTCGTCATTTGCCACTGGTGACGATCGATGGCGAGGATGCCCGGGATTTTGATGATGCAGTCTTTTGCCAGAAAACCCCTAAGGGTTGGAAGTTGCTGGTGGCAATCGCCGATGTTTCCCATTATGTGCAAATTAACACGGCGCTGGATGAAGAAGCCAAAAATCGTAGTACTTCGGTTTATTTTCCGGAAAAAGTCATTCCGATGTTGCCGGAAATTTTGTCGAATGGCTTATGTTCATTAAATCCTCATGTCGACCGGCTCTGTATGGTCTGCGAGATGCAGATCAATATGGAAGGCAAGGTGATTCGCTCCCGTTTTTATGATGCGGTGATGAAATCTCATGCCCGGCTGACTTATGATGAAGTGGCTAAAATGCTGGTTAATGGCAACAAGCGCTTGCAAAAGAAATACCAGTCATTAATGCCGCATCTCAATCAATTATATGATTTATACAAGGTTCTGCGCGTTGCTCGGGAAAAACGTGGTGCGATGGACTTTGATACCCAGGAAACCCGGATCGTTTTTGGGGATGATCGCAAGATCGAAAAAATTGTGCCAGTAGAACGCAATGATGCGCATAAATTGATTGAAGAATTTATGATTACGGCCAATACCACGACGGCCCGTTTTCTCAATCGTAAAAAAATACCTCGTTTACTTAGAATCCATGAGCCGCCCACTAAGGAAAAGGTCCAGGCGTTACGGGAATTTCTTGGCGGGTTAGGATTGTCATTAGGTGGAGGGGATGAACCTACGCCGCATGATTATATGAAGTTGCTGGAGTCAGCCAAAGGACGGGATGATTATCACTTGATTCAGACAGTGATGCTGCGTTCGATGTCTCAAGCGGTTTACAGCCCAGAAAACAAGGGTCATTTTGGGTTGGCGCTGGATACCTATACACATTTTACCTCCCCCATTCGGCGTTATCCCGACCTGTTGATTCATCGTGGTATTAGACATACCTTACTGGGAAAAAGAGCGGAAAGTTTCTTTTATGGTTTCCCTGACATGGCTGTACTGGGGGAGCATTGTTCCGCTAATGAGCGCCGCGCCGATGAAGCGACTCGCGATGTGGTAAGTTGGCTCAAATGCGAGTATATGCAGGATAAAGTCGGGGAAGAGTTCAGCGGCTTGATTACGGCAGTTACTGGTTTCGGCTTCTTTGTCGAACTGAAGGAAATTTACGTCGAGGGACTGGTGCATATTTCCACCTTGCCACAGGATTATTTTCATTTTGATTCAGGCAATCATCAGTTGGTTGGTGAAAATACCGGTATGCGATATCGTTTGGGCGATACCGTCAGGGTTAAAGTTGTCGGAGTCAGTCTGGATGACAAGAAGATCGATTTCGAATTAATCGGTGTTGAAAAAAAGCGGCGTAAACCGAGACGCAAAACAGAGAAAAGTCAAAAAAACACCAAAGGCAGTGGAAAAAAGCCAGTAAATAAGCAGGCCGCCGGGAAGAAAAAACGCTAAATGAGCCAGACAAAAATCTTCGGTATTCATGCGGTACAGGCAGCGTTAGATTACTCGGCCGATAAAATCCTTCAGGCATGGGTTGATTCTCAGCGTCAGGATCAGCGCTTACATGGCGTGCTGGAGGGGTTGCGGCGTTATAAAGTTGAGATTCATCAAACTGAACGAAAAAAGCTCGATAAGCTGAGTGACGGGAAAAATCATCAAGGTATTGTCATTGCCATTCAATTACCTTCAGTCTTGTCTGAATCTGATTTGAAACAAAAGATTCAATCCCTGGATGAAATGGCTTTCTTTCTGGTATTGGACCAGGTTCAGGACCCGCACAATCTCGGCGCTTGTCTTAGGACCGCCGATGCAACTGGCGTACATGGCATCATTATTCCCAAAGATAATGCCGCCAGTATTACCCCCACAGTTTGCAAAGTGGCCAGTGGCGCAGCCGAGACGGTGCCAGTCTATCAAGTTGTCAACCTGGCGCGAACATTACGCTGGATGAAGCAACAACAGATCTGGCTGGTCGGTAGCAGTGAACATACCGAACAAACCTTGTTTGAAATGGACTTAAATATGCCTGTGGCGTTAGTGATGGGGACAGAAGGGACGGGCATGCGGCAGTTGACCGCAAAGCAATGTGATTTTCTGGTGCGAATTCCCATGAAAGGAACGGTGGAAAGCCTCAATGTATCGGTTGCAGCCGGCGTGATGATGTATGAGGTGATGCGGCAACGAGGGCTGTAATGAAAACGGCGCTATCTTTCATCTTGTGTTTGTCAATGATGGTAGTGACTGTTCGGGCGGAAGTTGATCCACTGCTGATCAAACTGAATTGCCAGATTTGTCATCATCCTGCAGTGGTTTCAACAAGTCTTGAAAAAAAATCCCCTCGACAAGTCCTGTCAGATTTACAACAGTTCAAGACGGGTAAACGAGCATCTTTGATAATGCATCGTCTTGTCAAAGGGCTGACTGATAAAGAGTTGAAGCAGGTGGCGACAATGATAGGGCGGAGATATGGCGATCAATAGGCGGCAATTTCTCCGTTTAAGTTCGGCCTCGGCTCTATTGCCCGCAACGGCTTGCACCGTTTTTCCGGTAAAAAAACACTATTCAGCGCATGTGGTGGTTATTGGTGGCGGCTTTGCTGGCGCTACGGCAGCGAAAACCCTGCGCCTGTTAGCGCCCGACATTAAAGTTTCGCTGATCGAACAAAATCCGGTTTATACGACTTGTCCAACCAGTAATTGGGTAGTGGCGGGCTTGAAAAAAATTCATGATTTGCAACTGGATTATCAGGCACTGGCCAATCATCAGGTCGATGTCATCATCGATCGTGTCACAGGCATCGATCCTGATAATAAGACAGTTTCCTTGCAACAAGGAAATCGTTTGTACTACGATCGTCTGATCGTCGCGCCGGGTATCGATTTTATCTGGGACGATATTGCCGGTTTCAATGCCGAAGCTGCCGAACAAGTTCCCCATGCCTGGAAAGCAGGCAAACAAACAGAGATACTTCGGCGGCAATTGGTGAGCATGCCGGAAAATGGTCGGGTGATCATCGTCGCGCCGAAAAACCCGTTTCGTTGTCCACCCGGGCCTTATGAACGCGCCAGTCTGATGGCCTGGTACTGCCAGCGCTATAAACCAAAAGCGAAAATTCTAATTCTGGATCACAAACGCGGTTTTTCCAAACAAGTTCTGTTTATGCAAGGCTGGCGGCGATTATATGGATATGGCTCCAGCCGCTCGATGATCGAGTGGCTCAGCATTGCCGATAACCCGGTAACCGCCTTGATTGGAAAACGGCAATTGGAAACTGATTTTGGCGATCATTTCAAAGCCGATGTCATGAATATCATTCCCCGGCAAAAAGCCGGTAAGATCGCTCAAATAGCCGGGTTGACCGATCAAAGAGGCTGGTGTCCGGTCAATCCCGTTAACAGTGAATCCCGTCTGATCCCCAATATTCATGTGATAGGGGATGCGGCTATTTATCCGGGTATTCCCAAATCCGCATTCGCCGCAAATTCTGAAGCCAAGGCTTGCGCTTTTGCTGTTTCCTCTCTTCTTAAGGGGGAAGAATTTACTCATCCACTTTGGATGAATACCTGTTACAGTTTGCTTTCGGCAGACCAAGCTATTTCTGTCAGTATGGTTTACAAACTTGACAACAACAACCAGATTATTAAAGTCAAAGATGCTGGTGGTGTTTCAGCAAAAACCAATGTTGCGGCGTTACAAAAAGAAGCCGGATACGCTAAAAACTGGTATCAAAGTATCATTTATGATTCCTTCATGGAATAATAGCAGGATGAGAATTTAACCAAGCGTGTTATCCCCGGGATGATCAATGTAACTTGCTGTTTTTAAGATTGATAGCGGCTGTCAAATTGGTCGGCGGCATTTGGATGAAAAAACCTTTCTCGTTCAGGCTGTCCATAACTATATTAACATCTTCCCGGGCTAGTTTACGATCTTGCGTTAACTCAAGTTCCATGACAAATTCCAATTTCCTAAGGCTGGATAGTAAACTTTCCGGCAAATCAGAAAAATCATCTTTATTTGTAACTACTCAGCGTATTTTACCAAAAGCATCAGGTCACTGAGTAAATTCCGGTAATTTCCCCTTAAATACCAGTACCAACGCTTCAGAGGCACTGACATGATGTTTACGACAAGTGGATAGATATCCCCGAATACGGCAGAAGGTGATGGCACCCTGCCCACTCCTGAAACACCCCGATATTTTTTGCTGCACCTTGGTCATGCGGATATCATTCTCACCGAGATTATTAGTAAATGGCACATCTATTTCTCTCATAAAGCGTAAGACATCATCCTGGTAATTGATCAGCCGTTCCAGTAAGTTTCTGGATTTACTGCGCTTGAGGCGCCCACGTTTGGGTTTACCGGGCAACGGGGTTGGTGGCGGACATTCAATTTGTGCTTTCTCTAACGATCATCGCAAGAATTACCACCCCGCATGATGAAATGTTGTAGAGTTCCTTGTGGAAGATGGCGGTTAAAGACTGCGCTTTACTTTGGAGCCTTAGAGCCCGACTGCTAACGTAGCCTGCCATGGATGACTCGAACCCCGGATTGCTTCTTTAAGAGCGAATGTTAAAAGGGCCGTTGACGATTTACATCGCCCTCAGGCAGATCATCCAGGCAACCGCCACCTTCCAGGCTCAATCATAGAGTAAAGGAGGAAAAAATGGAACTCACTGCAATACACAAGCGAGTCATCGGGTTGGATGTTCACCAAAAGCAGATTACCGCCTGCGCCATGGTTGAACAGGCCGATGGTGGTATTCAGACAGAGCATCGGCAGTTTGGCGCATTCAAACGTGATCGACGTGCATTAGCCGATTGGGTGCAGTCTGTCGCACCGGATGAGGTGGTGATGGAACGCACCGGCATCTACTGGAAAAGCCCATATGCAGCTTTGGAACATGTGGGTATTTACGCCAGGGTCGTCAATGCCCGGCATGTGAAGAATGTGCCGGGACGCAAGACGGACATCGGCGACGCGCAATGGCTGGCGATGCTTTCCCGTGCCGGACTGCTGCGCGGTTCATTCGTGCCACCGGAAAAGATGCGGCAGTTACGCCTGATTTCACGTCAACGACAGAAGTTGGTGTCGATGCTGTCTGCTGAGAAGAACAGACTGCACAAGGTATTAACCGACGGCGGCATCCGGCTTGGCGTGGTGGTCAGCGATGTACATGGGCAATCCGCGCGCGCCATGGTTAACGCGCTGATTGAAGGACAGCCTGCGCATGATGTGTTGAAGCTGGCCAGCAATCGTCTCAAAGCGCCGCGCGCCGATATACTGGGGGCGCTGCAAGGTGAGTTGAGCGAGCACCATCGCTTCGTACTGAATGAACTGATGCAGCATATTCAGGATTTGGAAGCACGCATAGCCAGATTCGATGCACAACTGCTGGCCGGACTGGAGAAGGAGAAAACGGTTTTGCAATTGCTCCAGACTATTCCCGGTGTTGATTTGATTGGAGCAGCCATGCTACTTGTTGAGATCGGAACGGATATGACTGTCTTTGGCAGTGCGGATCGGCTGGCGTCATGGGTGGGCATATGCCCCGGCAACAACGAGTCTGCCGGCAAACGCAAATCAGGACGAACGCGAAAAGGAAACCCATATGTGCGTCGCCTGCTTTGCGAATGCGCCCATGCCGCCAGCCGAACCCGATCGGTTTTCCAGGCAAAATATACATCACTGGCGATTAGGCGAGGTCACCAACGCGCCATCATTGCGCTGGCTCACAAACTTTTGCGGACATGTTACTTCATGATTAGTCGCGGCGAGTATTTCCGGGATTCGACCATCGACTACGAAGAAATGGCTGTCAAACGCAATGCACCACGCTGGATCAGAGCGCTGATAAAATTCGGTTATATAACACAACCGGGTTAAGCCAGCTTACTTCATTGAATATGGATAAGCAGCCTTTTCACGGCTGAGAACTCCTTGCGCATTCGATATGGATCATTTCATGTTAATAAATCTCGATATCGTCGTCGATAATAGGCCGCTTTTCTTGCTTCAAGCTTCCCCCTGCATCATCGACGACCTGATTGATCTTTTTTAACAGGGTTTCCATTTCTTTGGCCCACTGCTGTCCATCCTGCTCCCAGGCACGGGTCAGTTCACGCAGATGATGCGCATTGCACAAGGCATGAGTGAAGGGGGACTTGTAGTAAGGCTTCCAGTGATCGTGGCATAAAATGCCATGAAAGTCAGGCAGGATGCCAATGACATCCATCGCTTCCTTGCCCCGTTTTACATGGGGAAAATAATGTGTCCATAAATCATTAGAAGCACAATGCAACCAGTACTTGGCGCCATTGATGTTAATGCCCGTTTCATCGGCATGTACAACAGAAGCTGCCGCCAGTCTTTGCTTGCAAATCGGCTCAAAGGATGCCAGCTTCTCAAAGGCTAGTGCAAACAAGCGCAAGTTCTCACTCTATTGAGTAAGTGGCTTAGCCTGATACGTCCACCGAAAAGGCTTAGCCATGGTTTCATTGAAATATTTTATGAAATCCGCTATTTTTTTGTTTAAATCCTCTTTAGATTTAAAGTTGCCGCGCCGGATTACTTTACGCATTAAAATAGAAAACCAGATCTCTATCTGATTAAGCCATGAACAATGCTTAGGGGTAAAATGAAAAACAACCGGATGGTTTGGGTTAGTCAAAAAAGCAGTACGACTTTCCATTGATTTCAAAATACCCTCTTTTCCTTTAACCCCTGATTCTCCTGAATACGAAATTTTTTCGGCAATTAATCGAACCACCGATTCTGAACAATGTGTATTGAGATTATCCATGACTAAATGCCAATGGGTTTGTTTGGGTTGTTGATGAAAAAGCAGGTTCAAAAACCCGGCAAAATCTTGCTCTGTTCGAGTTTCTCCTATACTTCCCATTACTTCACCCGTGGCCACATCAAAACCTGCAATCAAGGTCTGGGTACCATGTCGAATATATTCAAATTCTTGTCGCTCAATTTTTCCTTTCTTCATCGGCAATGTCTGCGCTGCTCGCTCTAAAGCTTGAATCCCTGTCATTTCATCAATCGAAATCGTTTTGATGCCTTGCTCTTCCCGCTCCAAAGCCCGTTGGCAGGTTTCGCAAATATCTTGACACCTCTCGTCGAAGTATTCATCTTTTTTTGCCGTCAACCAGCCTTTCATCCGGTGGGGTTGCAGGTCCGCTTCTTTTTAAAAAGCGCCCAACAGAGCGCTGTGAAATATAATCAACAATGCCCCGTTTTATCGCTTCATCGGCTATTTCTTGTTGCGTCCAATGAGTGATCGGGCGTTGACTATCCTCTGGGCGTTCGCAGGCTATCGCGATAATGCTGCAAATTTGCTCCGCCGTATAGATAGCAGGCGCACCGCATCGCGGTGCATCTTGAAGCCGGGCTAAAGGGTTTTCTTGCTCACTGTTCTGTAACCAGCGTTTTCGCCAATTTTGAACAGTTGTCCGTCCAATTTTTAGCTGGCGCATGGTTTCATGTACACTGATGCCCTCATCTGCCAACAATATAATACGGCAACGTGTCACCAAATTCTGAGGACTTGTATGTTTACGCACTGTGCCTTGCAATAACGTGCGTTGTTTTTCTGTTAAACTGATTGGGGCTGCTGTTAGACGTGGCATGATATCACCTGCTGAATTTAATATAGTATTATTCAGCATATTACAATATATTCCTCATAAATAGCATTGGTGTTTTCGCTTATGTGCACTAGTTGATTGAAATTAACCAACGAACCTTCACTGATGGGGATCTGTAATTGATCGGAAAAATAATCCTTGATGCGCTGGCAGGGCAATAATTGGTACTGCGAAAGATACACGGCGTGCGCCTTGAGTTGGTCACCATATTGCACGGCTTTTGTTACGCCCTCGGGAAAAGGAGCAACAAACCGACGACCTTGTTCATCGATAAGCCTTTGCGCACGATATTCCGTCACAATCCGTGAAATATCAATATCAAATACCTGCCGGGTTTCAAAGCCATCTGCCGTGTAGCTTCCGGCTGGCAAGGTACGGCGATCAATCTTGATGGAGATAACGTCATCGGGATCATCGACTTTAACCAGCGTGGTGCCAATATGCCCTTTCTGTCCACCACCTGGTTTTTTTGATCCAGCCCGTGCTTTCCTTTTACGATCAGGATCACTTGATGGCGGCCTGGAACTGTTACTGCTGTTAAGTCCGAGCCGATGCATCAAGAGCGTGACCAGCAACAACAATATCTCCAGCGAAGACCGCAGCGCCGGAGATAAATCGGCTTCATCTTCAATCAGCTGCCGGGCATGGGTAATGGCAGCCTCTACATCAATGGAATCAATCTTCAATGAAACGGCCTGTGGGTTTAAGTACAGGACTCTTGTCTCATGGCTTTTGAAATACGAATTTTTGCCTCTGTGTTGCCAGTCATCGTATTTTAGAAATGCACGGCAGCAGGGCTATCGGGCAGTGCTTATAAGGCAACACGCCTCAACTAACGCAGGCTAATACAGTAAACCTCTTGCGCCAGGTGTTGCCGTTAGAAAATCAAAAATAACGCTAAAATCGTGTCAAGCAGTTTTTTTACTTATTTACGCTGAGTAGTTACCTTTATTTTTTAGATAAAGGTATAGCTCATTTTTTTTCAGGCTTTTGTATATAAAACACTGCATAACGCTAATATCAAGGGTTTTAAAAAAAGCGTATTCTATCAGCTTAAGGTAAAATACGCTTTTTTGAAATTTTTGTCCTGGGATGAACGATAAACACCCTGAAAATTTTTTTAGAACCGCCTGTCTGTTTGAAGTATCGTTAATTCTACTCGCCATGTTTCTTGGCTGGATTGCCGGCATTAATCCTTTTGCGACTATTCATTTTTCTGAAACGGCTGTTCTTGTGGGGATGTTCGGTACAATGCCGCTGTTTATTTTGTTTCAAGCCATGCAATATCTTCATATCGAGGAGATACAAAAAATTCGCCGGATGCTGATGGAAACCTTGGGGCCTTCGTTAAAAAACTGCAATTGGGCGGATCTGATGGTGCTGGCCAGTATTGCAGGAATTGCCGAAGAAATCCTGTTTCGTGGTGTATTACAACCGTGGTTGGAAAATCATTGGGGATTGAATATTGGGCTGATACTGAGCAATCTGGTGTTTGGCGCAGTACATGAAGTTACGCCGCTGTATTTTTTTATTGCCACGCTAGTGGGTATTTATTTAGGGTTGAGTCTGGGTTATGGTGGCGAGAGGAATCTCCTTATTCCCATTATCATTCATAGCTTATATGATTTTCTGGCGTTTATGGTCATCATACGGGCTTACAAAAAAACAATTGGAGGGATAAGTGGCGAAGGCTGAACAGTTAAAAAAACACTGGTGGGTTGTATATACCGTGATTGCCACTGTGGTGGTTTATAATTTGGTTTGCCATTATTATGGTGTTGACATGCAACTCCTGTGGCCAGAAGATCAACGGGCTTTGCTTCGCACCGTGTTATATATTATCGCCATTTTATTATTGCCGCTGGCCAACCTGATTCGCTTTATCCTGATTCGCCTTAATCAAACCATGCCAGGCGATAAATCTGCCGAAGACCGGTATTTTACGACGATTTTAATCACCCAAATGTTAGTCGAAATAATCGCCAGCTTTGGTGTAGTCATGTTTGTATTGGGCGATGGTTACAACACCTTGTATATTTTTAGTATTTTAGCGTTGCTTGGAACCGCTTTGCATCGGCCTAAACTGGAAGATTTGGCGAGTATCGAACAGGCATTGATGATCAGGGAAAAAGAAGAATTATAAATCTGCAAGTGGTTTGCATTGACCGTTGCCTCGCTCCTGCGTGGAAACGATGTAAAATACTCCCTTTGCAGATGCCGATAAACTCATCCATATCGCGATCGTTCAGGCGGGAAGCCGAAAATCGCGCATTGTGCTCCATGTGTTTCATCTGTGCTATAATATTAAGTTAAAAACTTAATGCAACATTAGCACTTCGTTGGACATAAATCAAAACAGCTGGATATGATAACCTTGTGTTGTTTGGTCCTTACAGGGCGATAATTTTTACGCAAATAAGAAAATCAAGTCATCTAAACGATGGCTTTTTTAGTGAATAACGTTGTGAGATAACCATGATGCCGCCAAAAAACTGGGAAATTACAGGCGAACAAGCTAGCATTGTTTTGGTTGGTGATATCAATCCAAAAATTTTTCATCCTGAATGGTTTATTCGTAAAGAGATTATTTCTGAGTGGGATTATCGTCAGGACAAAGACTTTTTAATAGCACCTGATTTTGCCAGAATAGGCATGCCAAATGAGTGCCAGTTAACTGTTTTCCCCAATAAATTCAGCATTCATACATCGCTTGCAAGTGAATATTTAACGATTAAAGATATTGTTATCAATACATTTAATCGTTTGAATGAAACGCCACTCAATCAATTGGGGATGAACCTTATCTCAACAATCAAGCTGACAGATAAAGAAAACTGGTTACAGTTTGGTAAAAAGTTAGCCCCTCAATCTGGCTGGATTGCGGCGCTTGATTATTGGGATGATCTGGAAGAAGAAAAACAGCTCCAGTTAGGTCTTTTGGATTTAACAATGAATTTACCGCGACCTGATAATTTAAACGGGTTTATCCGGCCAAGAATAATGGCAAAATCATCATCAGGTGGTGAATACATTTTAGAATTTAGCATTAATAACCACGTTGATATTGAAACACAATCCGCTGTTGACGCAATCAATATTATTAAAGACAAATGGGAAGAGTCCATCAGGATTGCACAGATGATTCGCAACAGGGTGATGGCGGAACAACTGGAGAATATTCAATGACAACAATAAGTGCTAACAACTCGGTATTAGATACTCAAGACATAAAGAACGAGTCGTTATATCAACCTTATCGCGAAGGGGAAGAAGGGACAGATGGCTATTCAATAAAACAACGCATCAAGCCGGCTCTCACGCATATAAAACCTGTCAGCAATGACGGTTCAGTCAAAAAACAAGATATTCGTCAACAATGGCGTGGTGTTGTTATCTCATGTAATAACACGCAAATGACGGTTCGATTAACAGATGAGACACAGCCGGAAAATCCCGATGAAATTGTTGTTTTGCCACGCGATGCAGTTGATAAGGGCGATCAACCATTGATTCGTACTGGCGCATTATTTAACTGGTATATTGGATACCAGCAGGCTCCACATAAGAATAGGGAAAAGTTTTCGATCATTCGTTTCCGCCGACTGCCTAAATGGACCGAGCCTGAGATTCAACGTGCCCAACAACAAGCTGAAAAATACGCCAATTACCTGCTTGCCGATTAAAAATACAGCGCCCGATCCAGATTGTGCCGAAATTTCACTGTTTGGGCCGGGCATTGGTGAATGTATCGTGCTTCATTTCGGGCATGACAGATGGTTTATCATTGACAGTTGCTTATCGCCAACAACCAAAAAACCTATTGCGCTTGAATATTTACAGGGGATTGGGGTTGATGTTGCCAGGCAAGTTGAAGGGATTATTATCACGCATTGGCATAAAGACCATATTGAAGGTGCCGCAACCTTGATAAAATCATGTCATCAGGCAAAATTATATTTGTCTGTGGCTTTAAATAACCAAGAAGCATTCCGTTTGGCGTCCGTTTATAATAAAACTTCATTTAATGAAATCGGTGAAGATATTGCAGAATATAAAGAGATTATCGATTTTATTTATAGTCGAAAAGAAAAAGAACGATTAATCTCTGTTAAAACCCGGCATACCTTTTTTGATTATCGGGATATCATCCCAGCCCGGCTGGTTGCATTATCACCAAGCGATGCTGCTTATCATCAAGCTATTGCAAATATTGTAGAATCAACACCACAAACAGGCCAACCACGCACACGAAATATTGTTCCATGTAGCCCCAACTTAAATGCTATCGCTATGTATTTTTCGTTTGGCAGTTGTTCGGTTTTGCTGGGTTCTGATATTGAAAAAAGTGCCAATCCGCAAACAGGATGGAGCGCGATTTTAAATAATAATATTTATGCTGAACTCAGCTTATCTAAATCCGCTGTGTTTAAAGTGGCTCATCACGGCAGCCAAACCGGACATGACGAACAGGTCTGGCAAAACCTGTTAACCAACCTCCCATTAGCCATTACCACGCCTTTCAACCGGTGCGGTTTGCCAACACCAGACAACATCGCCACACTCAGCGCACTGTCATCTGATGTATTGATTACCCGCGCACCGCTGACAAAAAGCAAAATCAAACGCGATAACCTAGTTGAAAAAACCCTGCGGAGCATGGTTCAATCGCCGCGGCTTGTCGTTAATGATAAGATGGGGCATATTCAATTACGCCTATCCAAAGACGGTGGCTTTCGCACTGGAGCTAATGCACTTGTCGAGCATTATCCATTCAAAGCAAAAACCCTTGACAAAAGCCAATTAAAAAATTAGCCTGCAGCCGTTTTGATTGTTCCCACGCTCCTGCGTGGGAACACGTGTTAAACGCCAGTATGCGCTCAACGATACCCTAATTTATCCGCGGCGGCAATTGACCTCCCGGCCAGGTCTTGACCGCACAGAATTTAAATTCAGGGATTTTTGATTGCGACAGTGAGCAAACTGTGCAAGATGCAGCTGAAGCGGCTGGTTTTTTGCTACCGGCCATTTGTAAAGAAGGGGGGTGTGGAACGTGCCTGGCGACCTGTCATGATGGCGACTATAGCCTTGACAATTACAGTCAATCCGCCCTTTCTAGTGAGGCAGCTGCACGGGGAGACATCTTGCTGTGCCGAACCGTACCTAAAGGACCACTACAGGTATCCGTTCCTTACGATGCGGAGCGGATTCAACATAGCGTGAATCCACCTCGTGAAGCTGAAATTATCCATATTGAAACCATAGCCGACCGAACTATATCATTAGTACTGCAATTGCAGGAAGACCCGGAACTCGGGCTGGCATTTGAGTTTGACCCCGGGCAATATGTAGAACTAGAAGTGCCGGGTCGGAATCTGAAACGCGCGTACTCTATTGCTAACACACCGAATTGGGAAGGAAAGCTGGAATTTTTAATTCGCTTACAGAAAAATGGCCAATTTTCACAATTCTTGCAACAGGTAAATCCTGGAGAACGCTTGCTGGTACATGGTCCATCCGGTGTATTCGGCCTACAGCCGCAAAGTCTCAATCACCGCTGTTTTGTTGCCGGTGGTACTGGTCTTGCGCCTTTTATGTCTATGTTGCGTCGCATGGCGGAATGGGGAGAAGATTATCCGACACATTTGTTTTTTGGCGTTAACCATGAAGCGGAAATCATGTGTTTGGAAGAGTTAAACACATTGCAACAAAGCCTGTCCCAATTAACAGTACAAGTCTGTGTCTGGAAGCCGGTTGATAACTGGCATGGTTTTATTGGTACACCAGCCGACGCCTTACAGGTCTATCTTGAGCAAAACACCATCAAACCGGATATTTATTTGTGTGGCCCACCGATATTGATTGAGAAAACGACAGACATTGCACGGCTAGCTGGGATTCAGGAAAATCAAATTTATAGCGAACGTTTTGTTTCTTCGTAATCTCTTAATGGCCAGATTGTGCGCCTTATAATAACCTCAGTTTGGTTTAAGTGCTATCGTTCGGCTGTGGCGCTCATTTGTGGGAAAGCCTTATTAAACGGCGATATGTGTTCCCACGCAGGAGCATCACTGCCATTAAGTTAAATCTATTTAAATCACTGATGTTACGCATTGAGCTGGATAATTGATAAATTTCAAGAAGCAATCAAGGATCAGAGCCAGGTCTTGTAATCAAGCATACAGCTTGGTACACCATGAGATAGCCAGACCACTCAGAATCGAGTATTCGGGTTTGTTCGCGGTGCAATTGTCGTGGACAACTATTATCATAAACGCAGGAAGGCAATCGCTGGTCAGCATGCGTTATTGCAAGAGCTGATCCCGAGTTTCTCTTTGAAAACATATCCGGTTGCCCGTATGAAGCAACGCGGAATACGGGAAGCTGTGGGCTCCGATTATCCCGGATTCCGTTTCACTTCATCCGGGCTACTGGCTCAGATTAATTGAAGAGGGAAAAATTTTCATGTCCCAGGACAAGCGACACTCGATTACAAAAGACAAGGTATTTGTGTAGGGCGGTTTCACGCCAAAACCGTCATAAAGTGGTAAGAAACACTCTCTTAGAAGTTACGCATTGACAACAGATCGAAATTTTGGGATTAAATGATTCATATTTGGCATAAAGGTGTCGATAAACGAAGCCATAACATCGTTGAATAAATTCCGCTGTACGTCATAGCAATTATTAATCACGTCTGCAAAGCTCAATTTTTGTAATTGAACAAAGCCACAAATTGCAGAAAAAATATGATTATTTATTGCTCTTTTATTGCGAACCTGGAACCGCTCAATATTACACACCTGCTTTATTGCCCGATGATATTGCTCAATCTGCCAATGCCTGTCATGTTGTTCGGTAAATGCTTTCTTGTCAAAAACAGCGGTTTTTTCTTCATCAGGTAGTGAACTTATGTAATGGCGAACTTGTTCTTTCAAGGTCGTCCGAAATAATTTCACATACCCAAAATTTTTGAGCCAAACCATTAAGCCGTCTTCCGGGATTTCTAATTGCCTGACTTGAACCCATGAACCTTTTTCAACAGAGACTAATCGATTACCTTCCACTGCAAAGAATAATCCTGTCTGATGATTTCTTATCAATTTAAGATTATCCACGCAACTGTACCAGCTATCTCCTGTTACAAAACCAGGTTCTAGTCCCCAAGCTAATACTTCGGTCAGCATGTCTTGAAAATAGTCATTTTTTGTCTTTCCTTCCGCCTTATCGACCACCCGGAAATTCAGTGGTTGGTGTTTTCCTTGAATGTCTGTGTAGTACAACGTGATAAGATTGATTCCCTTGACTGCTCTATGATGTTTTCCCGACCAAAAATAACTGACATATGCCATATATTGGCTATAAGGTTTATCAAGAACACTATCGTCAACACTCAAGGTTCCGCCCTTTAAATTCAGGCTTGCGCTGGCTTCATTGTATAAATCTCGCCCAGTGTAATGCTCCCGATTTAGAAATCGATTTACGCTATCATGTGATATTGACATGACTTCTCCTAATCGTCGACAACTAGCTTGTTTCGGCTCACTTAATAAAAAACCAATATACATGGGTAATGTACAGCAGGCTGTTGAGGGGCGTGTTATTTCTCTTATCAAGATTTGCCTTGCATTGACTTTGGGATTTTTTAAACCCATAGTTTAACATTGCCTGTCAATGCGTAACTTCTATCTCTCTCCTTAAAACGGTGGATTGCCTGACGGCAAATCCACCCTACCTGAAAAGTTATTTGTAAACGCAATCAATTTTCCTGTTCAATGCGTAACATCAGTAAATCATTAACTATCTAGCGTAGGATGGGTAGAGCGTTAGCGAAACCCATCGTTTGCAACTATTTTGATGGTTCCCACGCTCCTGCGTGGGAACCCGTGTTAAACGCCAGTATGCGTTCATCGATACCCTAATTTATCCGCGGCGGCAATTGACCTCCCGGCCAGGTCTTGACCGCACAGAATTTAAATTCAGGGATTTTTGCCGCAGGGTCCAGTGCTTCATTGGTGATCAGGTTGGCGCTGGCTTCGTTGTAGCAAAAAGCCATGAACAGGCAGCCGCGTTGGATGCCCAGGTCGGCTCTGGCGTAAGCTGAGATTTTACCGCGGCGGGATTCGATGGTGATCAACTCGCCTGGCTCCACACCCATTTTTTGTAAATCTTCAGGGTGTATCGTTACGACTGGATCTGGCTCGATTGCATCCAGGGTAGGTGAGTGGCGCGTCATGCTGCCAGTATGCCAGTGCTCCAATTGACGGCCGGTAATGAAAACCCATGGGAATTCGTTATCCGGTAATTCATCTGCATGAATATAGTCAGCGGGAACGAATTTTCCACGGCCTGTTGCAGTGGGGAAGCCATCGGTAAAAATGATGGGCTCTCCTGGGGCTCCTTCTTCAACCAGTGGATAAGTCAAAGAGTCTTCACGTTCCAGTCGATCCCAGGTCATGCCGGCAATACTGGTCATGGCTTGACGCATTTCGTTGAAGACATCTTCAGGACTTTGGTAATTCCAGTTGCAACCTAAACGCTTGGCAATTTCCTGAATAATCCACAGATCTTGCTTGGCATCACCGGGTGGTGTGACAGCCTGGCGTCCCATTTGTACGCGGCGGTCGGTATTGGAGAATGTTCCCGTTTTCTCGTAAAAGGCTGAGGCTGGCAGAATAACATCGGCGGAACCGGCAGTTTCAGTAAGGAATATGTCTTGTACAACCAAGTGTTCCAGTTTGGAAAAGGCTTCACGGACATGATTCTGGTTCGGGTCTGACATCGCCGGGTTTTCCCCTTCAACATACATGCCGAATACTTCACCATCCAGAATGGCATGAATCATTTCCACAGTGGTCAGGCCGCGCTCTGGCTCGAGCTTTGTATTCCACAGTTTTTCGTACTTTGCCTGAAAATCAGGATTATCGACCGGCTCGTAGTCAGGGTAAACCATTGGAATCAAGCCAACATCAGATGCGCCTTGTACGTTGTTTTGGCCACGTAAAGGATGAAGTCCTGTACCGGGCCGTCCAATCTGGCCTGTCATCAGGGCCAGAGCTATCAAGCAACGGGCATTGTCAGTACCATGAATATGCTGGGAAACCCCCATACCCCATAAAATCATAGAAGCCTTGGATGTCGCATATAGACGAGCTACTTCACGAATGGTATCGGCATCAATGCCGCAAATCGGCGCGACTTTCTCCGGGCTGTATTGTTTCAGATGCAAGCGCATTGTATCGAAATCTTCAGTATGACGTTTTATATAATCATCGTTTTGCAGGTTTTCATCCAGAATGACATGCATAATGCCATTGAGTAAGGCAACATCGGTATCCGGTCGAAATTGCAATACATGGCTAGCGTATTTGGCTATTGCCGTCCGGTTTGGATCCATCAGGATGATTTTGGCGCCGTTAGCCGCTGCATTTTTCATGAAGGTGGCGGCTACCGGATGATTGACAGTTGGGTTGGAGCCAATAATGATGATGACTTCAGCTTTTTTGACATCTTCCACCGGGTTGGAAACCGCACCGGAACCCAGGCATTCCAGCAGGGCAACGACGGATGATGCATGACACAAACGGGTGCAATGGTCGACGTTGTTGGAGCCAAAGCCGGTGCGAATCAGTTTTTGGAACAAATAGGCCTCTTCGTTGCTGCCTTTGGCAGAACCCAGCCCTGCCAACGCTTTTTTGCCTTTAGTGTCACGAATTCTTTTCAGCCCGTTTGCGGCGAAATCCAACGCTTCTTCCCAGCTCGCTTCACGGAACACTTTGTCCAGATCATTTGGATCGAGTAATTCGGTGGTTTTGGCGACGCCTTCCCTGCGAATTAAGGGTTTGGTCAAACGTAATGGATTATGGATATAATTGAAGCCATAACGACCTTTGACACACATTCGGAAGTGGTTGGTATCACCATCGCGGCCTTCAGTGTAAAGGATTTTATTATCTTTGACATGGTAACGAATCAAGCAACCAACACCACAATAAGGGCAGGTCGAGTCAACAGTTTTTTCAGGGATTTCAAGTCCAACATTACCCGAAGGCATCAAGGCACCGGTAGGGCAGGCCTGGACACATTCACCACAGGCGACGCAGCTGCTGGCGCCCATCGGGTCGCCCATATCGAAAACGATTTCAGAATGTGCGCCACGATTGGCGTAGCCGATGACATCATTCATCTGTTCTTCCCGGCACGCTCGTAAACAACGGGTGCATTGAATACAGGCGTCGAGATTGACGGCGATGGCAGGATGAGATAAATCAGCTTCAGGTTGCTTGCGTGGTTTGAACAGGGGCGAACCCACTTCCAGTTTGTCCGCCCAGATATCCAGCTCGGAATCACGTTTATAAGGTGATTTCCCTTGTTCCGGCATATCTGATTTGAGCAGTTCCAATACCATTTTCTGCGATTTAACCGCACGTTCACTCTGTGTCTGGATTTTCATGCCATCGGTTGGCATACGGCAACAGGAAGGAGCCAGAGTACGTTCGCCGTCGATTTCAACGACGCAAGCACGACAGTTACCATCGGCTCTCAAGCCGTCTTTGTAGCAAAGATGAGGGATTTCTTTTCCCAAACGTTGCGCCGCCTTCAGGATGGTTTCTCCCTGGCGGGCTTCTACTGCTTCACCGTCTAGGGTAAAACTGACGGTTGCTTCGTTCATAAATTCTGGATTTGCAGCCATGATTACTCTCTGTCCGGTGTTAGTTCAATTCTTCTGGGAAATATTTGATTACGCAACGTAATGGATTCGGCGCGGCCTGACCCAGACCACAAATCGAGGCATCGACCATTACGCCGGCGAGCTCTTCCAGTAAATCCTGATTCCATTGTTTTTCCTGCATCAAGTCCGCAGCTTTTGCGGTACCGACACGACAAGGCGTACATTGTCCGCAGGATTCTTCTTCAAAAAACTTCATTGCATTCAAGGCCAGGTCACGGGCTTTGTCTTTATCAGAAAAAATAACCACCGCAGCCGAGCCGATAAAGCAGCCATATTGATTCAGCGTATCGAAATCCAGCGGAATATCGCCCATAGAGGCCGGTAAAATACCGCCCGAAGCGCCGCCTGGGAAATAGCCGTAAAATTCATGACCATCCAGCATGCCGCCACAATATTCTTCAATCAATTCCTTGACCGTGATGCCGGCAGGAGCCAAATGGACACCTGGTTTTTTTACCCGGCCCGAAACGGAAAAGGAACGCAAGCCCTTACGATCATGACGACCATGTGATGAAAACCAGTCCGGGCCTTTTTCGACAATATCGCGCACCCAGTATACCGATTCCATATTATGTTCCAGAGTAGGGCGGCCAAACAGGCCAACTTCAGCCAGAAAAGGTGGACGCAAGCGTGGCATGCCACGTTTACCTTCAATCGATTCAACCATCGCTGATTCTTCGCCACATATATAAGCACCGGCGCCGCGGCGTAAATAAATCGGTGGCAGGCGATATTGACTGGAAGGAGGATTACTTTCCAGTACGGCAAGTTCTCTTTTTAAAATTTCACGGCAGCCGGCATACTCATCACGCAAATATATATAGACTGCTTCACAGCCAACCGTCAATGCAGCAATTAACATACCTTCCAGGAAGCGGTGTGGATCACGTTCAAGATAATGACGGTCTTTAAAGGTGCCAGGCTCGCCTTCATCGATGTTGACCGCCATTAGACGAGGAGCGGCAAAACCCTTGACAATGCGCCATTTTCGTCCTGCCGGGAAACCTGCGCCACCTAAACCACGAAGCCCCGAATCTTCCATTTTCTTGATGATGGATTCTTCAGAAATTTTACCTTCCAGCAGTTTCTTTAAGGTTTGATAACCGCCATCGGCTTTATATTGGTCGAGGCCGATGTAATCAGCAACCGGAGCGCTAGTGGCATTATCGTTGATTGCCTGGACAACATTGTCGCTGCTGGCCTGATCAATTGGATTTTGGCCAACAACAGCGACTGGCGCATGCTGGCAGCGTCCGACACAAGGAACACGTTGTACCCTGACTTTTCCGGCTAAACCCTGCTCCAAAGAATCAATCAAATCTTCGGCTCCCGCCATACTGCAGCTTAATGATTCACAAACACGGACAGTTAGGGCAGGAGGTGGGGTTTGTCCTTCGGGGACGACATCGAAATGATGATAAAAGGAGGCGACTTCGTAAACTTCAGCAGGCGATAAATTCATCTCATGGGCTAAAGCGACAAGATGTTTGGATGAGATATGCTGATATTGATCCTGAATTTTGTGCAGATGCTCGATGAGTAAATGCCGTTGGCGAGATTCATCGCCTAAAAGATTTTTAACCTCTTCCAGAGCAGATAAGTCCACTGCATGACCTTTGGGGCCTCGACGTTTTTTCGTTTTTATCTGTTCCGGTGATATTTTTATGACCGCCACACGTATTTCCTCCAGGTTTTCAATAGCTTTAAGCGAATGAGTATTGATGTCACACTTTAGCCAATTGTAATATATAATTCAAATCATCTTTTGAAGACTATCCATCATTTTTCATGATGTTATTCAGCTTTTCCTTAACTGTGTAAAAATATCAGGTATTGTGGATGAATCCAACTCATTTATTGACCTTTGCCATAGTGGCGCGCTTTGAAAGCATCACAAGGGCAGCTCAATACCTCAATCTGGGACAGCCGGCCGTATCCGGCCAATTGAAATTATTGCAAACGGCTGTCGGCGAGCCGCTGTATGAAAGAAGAGGGCATAAATTAGTATTAACCTCCGCCGGACAAGGGCTGCTTGAATACGCGGAAAAAATGGAACGGGATTTCAAGCAGGCCAAGGAATATATTCGTTGTTTGAAACAGGTCAATACCGGCAATTTAAGAATCGGCGCAACGATGACCATGACCAGTTATTTTCTACCGAATTATCTGGTTCAATTACAAACAGAATATCCCGGTGTGCAGGTTTTTATGGAAACCGGCGATACACAGGAAATTCTGGATAAAATGCCTGATTATGATCTGGGTTTTGTTGAAGGCCCTGTCTCCAAGGAAGAATTACCTATCAATTATGAAGTTATCAACTGGAAAACCGATGAAATCGTGTTGATTTTGCCCGAGTTTCATCCGTTGGTGGCGCAATACTCTGAAGCTGTTCCATTATCGGTTTTCATGGAACATCAGGTAATTTGGCGCGAACCCGAGTCTGGCGCACGACAGGCGGTGGAAAATGCATTACGTCAGGCAGGGGTTGGATGCGCCGGTTACCATCGAGGTAATGGGTGTGACAGCGGTGATTGAATCGGTCAGGGCGGGGTTGGGTATCGGTTTTGTGTCCGGCAGGGCTATGCGGCATGAAGGGGTAGGGCTGGTGTCCAGACGTATCAATCCACCCGAGGGAGTACTCTGGGAATTGAATATAGTGGCACCCAAAACAGTGATTCAATCTCGTGTGGCAAAGGCGTTTCTTGCCTTGTGTTGTTAGGAAATCGCTGATTTATCCAGAGATTCAAGCTGTACACGAATGCGCAGCCAAAATCGATGGCAACATGCTATTGATTTTATAAGTAAAGTGGAGGTTGTGTTTCCACTTTGCGGTTGCTGAATAAATCATGGATGATTTATTCAGCGTTTCTTTAGAATTAGTGTATTAAAAATAATGGCGAAAAAAAGAAAATCCGGGATGACGGCGGAAACATTGGCGGACGAAGCGCGGACGGTTTCATCTCATCCACGCGATATGAAGCGCTTTTACGCTTGGGATGGCGATGTTTTGGTATTGAATGTGTTGGGAACGCCAAGTGCCAAAAAGGATGTTATCGGCAAGCCCAAAGCCAATCAGTTAAAAATCAGCGTTACGGCTGCGCCGGTTGGCGGGCGGGCCACCGATTATATGGTAAAGTGGTTAGCTAAAGAATTTGGCGTTAATAAAAACGATATCGAGGTGGTTTTTGGGCGCATGAATGTAAATAAACAATTACGCATAAAAGCTCCTAAAAAATTACCTAAAGTGATTGAAAAACTGGAACGGAAAAACAATTAAATGATGAAAATAGTAGCCTGGTTAATAGGATTTTTGACATTCTCTGTTCATGCTCAAACCGATTTTAGCTTGGAGCAGGTGGCTCCGGGCATTTATGTCCATTTCGCCAAAATGGAATTTCCCAATACGGAAAATCACGACCATATCGCCAATATTGGCTTTATTGTCGGCGATAACTGTGTTGCCGTTATCGATACGGGAGGCAGCCCCGAGCAGGGCCAGGCATTGAAGCGAGCGATCGAACAAACAACCGACAAGCCAATTTGTTATGTGATCAACACCCATGTTCATCCAGACCATATTTATGGCAACGGGGCTTTCAAACAAGCTGGTGTCAAATTTATCGGCCACTATAAATTGTCGCGGGCGATGGCAGCGAGAGCCCCTTTTGATATTGAACGCGCCAAACAACAATGGGGGATAGAACTGAGCGAGAAAGATATCGTACCGCCAGATTTTAACATCAATAAAACGATGCGCATTGATTTAGGCAACCGGCCATTGATTTTAACCGCTCACCCGACTGCTCATACCGATAATGATTTATCCGTTTGGGATAAAAAAACCAATACAGCCTGGTTGGCGGACTTATTGTTCATTCAGCATATTCCAACATTAGATGGCAGCCTGAAAGGCTGGCTGGTGGAAATCTCAAGGTTGGAAAAACAACCCTATCATTATGCAATCCCGGGACATGGACCATTAGCGACAAAATGGCCTGATGCTATTCAAGCGGAAAAACGTTATTTTCAAACCTTGTTGGCAGAAATTCGTCAGCAAATCAAACAAGGACGCTATCTTGAACAAGCAATGGATACGGTGGGGCTGTCTGAAAAACCAAAATGGCAACTGTTTGACCGTTATCACCGTCGTAATGTCGCGAACGCTTTTGCCGAATTGGAATGGGAAGATTAGTTCATATATTTCATCAGATGACAAAAAATTTTTGGGGCGCTTACGCAACGCAAACCGTAGATTGCTGACGCGCCCGCTGTTTACTATAAACACGAGGAAAAAACCATGCGAATGATTAAAACACTTTTGTTAATAATGTTGTTAGCGCCAATGCTGGCTGTAGCGTCAAAAGACGAGTCTCGCTGGCTGAATGATATAAAACCACAATATTTCCCTGATAAATCCATTAAAGAGTCGGATATTATCCGTATCGAAGCCCCTTATCGGGCGGAAGACCCCGCGTTGGTGCCAATCAGAATTATCAGCAAAACTCCACAAACAGCTGAGAAATATATTAGAAAATTATGGGTGTTTGTGGATAAAAATCCATATCCGTTTGTTGGCGAGTTTACTTTTTTCCCAGAAAGCGGCAAGGCAGATCTGGCCATGCGCATTCGGGTTAACACCTACAGCTATGTGCGTGCCGTTGCCGAGCTGAATACAGGGGAGATGGTGATGGCGAAAAAATTCGTCAAAGCCAGTGGTGGTTGTTCCGCACCCATCGGCACCGATCTGGATGCGGCGATGAAACGGCTGGGAAAAATGAAGTTCCGGCTGAAACCTGCGAATGATAAATTAGCCGAAGCGCAATTATTGATAAGTCATCCCAATATTACCGGTATGCAGATGGATCAAGTTACACGATTTGTCAGAAAACCGCATTTTATGGATACGTTGACAGTTACTTATAATGGCAAGCCGGTATTGATTGCCAAAACCGATATTGCCATCAGTCAGGATCCTAATTTTCGTTTTTACTTCATTCCACAAGGAAAAGGTGAACTGAAAGCGGAATTCAGCGATATTCATTGTGAATCCCCCACCAGCCGTGCCGTTTGTGAAGAAGGTAAAAAATACGTTAAAAAACAGGAGGTAGATTTATAAGATGACCCAGGATATTAAAATTCTGCGTTTAAGTGGTGAAGCCCTGGTGCAATATATTCCCGATTTGGCGCGTTTACGCATCGAAGTATTTCGGGATTTTCCTTATTTGTATGACGGTGATTATCATTACGAAGAAAAATATCTGAAAACCTATATTGATTGTCCCGAAAGCGTTATCGTCCTGGCTTTGGATGGCGACAAAATCATCGGCGCTTCGACGGCGATCCCGATGAAATATGAAACCGATGAAGTCAAAAAGCCCTTCATCGAACACGGATATGATCCCGATGAGATTTTTTATTGCGGCGAATCAGTGCTGGATAAACGTTATCGGGGGCTGGGAATCGGGGTGCGTTTTTTTGAAGAACGTGAAGCCCATGCTGAAGATTTGGGCGGCTTCAAACATATCACCTTTTGCTGTGTGGAACGCCCACAGGGTCACCCGCGTCGTCCGGCTGATTACGTCCCGCTGGATAAATTCTGGAACAAGCGCGGTTATGTCAAACATCCAGAACTGACCACTACTTACAGTTGGAAAGATCTGGATGATAATGAAGAAACCCCGAAACCGATGACCTTTTGGTTAAAGGAAAACCATGATTAAGGTCGCCGTAGCCCAATATGATGTCGGCTTTCATCAAAGCTGGCAGCAATACCAGCATAAAATCAACAGTTGGGTAGATCAAGCTGTTAAGCAGAATGCGCAATTACTGCTGTTTCCTGAATATTTCAGCATGGAACTGGCGTCTTTGTTTGATGAGCCGGTTTATCGCTCTTTAGATAAGCAGCTGGAAGCCATGCAGACCTTGCTGGAGCCGTTTTTGGACTTGTATCGAAAACTGGCCATAAAGCATCAGGTGTATATGCAGGCGGGTACTTTTCCGGTCAAAGTCGATTCAGGAAAGTTCAGAAACCGGGCCTATCTGTTCAATCCTGATGGATCGTTTGATTTTCAGGAAAAATTGATGATGACCCGCTTTGAAAACGAGCAATGGCGTATTGAAGCCGGTGATACGATCAAAATTTCTGACACCAAAATCGGCAAGATGGCTATTGCCGTATGTTACGACAGTGAATTTCCCCATTATGCCCGTCAAATGGCAGAGCAGGGCGCACTGATTATTCTGGTGCCAAGTTGTACCGATACACGTGCAGGCTATTATCGGGTTAAAATCGGTTGCCAGGCGCGGGCTTTGGAAAATCAATGTTATGTTGTTCAATACCCCTTGGTGGGTGAAGCGCCCTGGTCGGAAGCGGTGGATATAAATTGCGGAGCAGCTGCAGTTTATACACCCGTCGATAAAGGTTTTCCCGATAATGGTGTGCTGGTGATTGGAGAATATAATAAAGCTCAATGGCTATACGCCGAACTGGATATGGAAAAAATGACCCAGGTCAGAGAAAATGGCCAGGTATTTAATTACCATGATTGGCCTCAACAATTTACTGCAACATTGGAGACATTATGAAATTTGTTCCTTGTAACTCGGCTTGTACTTATGAAGGCACACATTGTGAAGGCTGCGGACGATCACATGAAGAAATCGCCGAAATGAAAAAACTGGTCATGGCCTGCGTGGATTTTGCCCAACGCCAGGAATATGAAAATATTGATGATTATGTCAATGCCCTGGCCAAATCAATCAGAAAGAAACTAATAGATGCGGGATGAGCTTGTGCGGTAACTTAAAGATTAAATAATATTCCGTAATAGTCATAAATTATGCAACTAGGTGGATTCCGTCTAGTGCATTATGATTCTATTCGGTATAGTTAACTGTTATGCAAAAAATAGACTAGAGGAGAATTGAAAATGATTAAGATGCTTGTTATCGCATGTTTGCTAGCTATAGCACAAAATGCTTTTGCTGGCCCATCCCAATTGGACGTTATTGGCCTTGTTCCCGGTAAGTCAACCGAAGCAGATGTGAAAAAGGTAAAAGGTGATGTTGGTTTTGACATTGGGGGGGTATAGGTTGATCTGTATCCCTGAATATATGAGTGGAGTTTTGTCGCAATTCATATGCTTGTTTGGTGAGGACTATTACACACAAGATACAACTAGCGATTCCTATCGCGTGGCATCAAATACAGAAGTGTTCAAAGTATTATTTAATGGATTTAAGAAAAAGTACGGAAAACCAACAGCTATTGATAATGATACTGTAACAAATGCCCTTGGGAATGAATTTGAGAGAATTGTTGTTGTTTGGATAGATAAAAAAGGCAATAAACTCACGATTTCAAATTTAGCAACTAAAGTAAATGAAGGGATGTTAATGCTTGAATCATCCGAGAAAATAAAGGCAGAAAAAATCAAAGAAAAAAAGGCGGATAAACAAAGAAACTTTTAAAGATGAATGACAAATACACTATGAATTATGAACATAAAGATGAATTAGATAAGTTTTTTAGGGAGATTGACCGTAATCTAACCGAAGATAACAACAAAAGAGACGTAGTCTACTCGAAAAAATACATAGACTCATGGGATGGTGACAAATTAGCAGGAGAAAACGAAACCCTTTTGTCAAATGTGTCTGAAAAAGTAAATGTGTATATGCTGTTCACGGCAATAAAGGGAAGCTCAGACTATAAGCTTCGTTATATAGGCAAGACAACAAGAAAACTAGCAAGACAGAGGTTAAGAAATCATCTATTTAAGAAGCATGATGGCACAGGAGCCAAGCTAGAGAAGGTGAAGACACATGTTAAATCTGGTGGCTCAGTTAAGATTTCATGGGTTTTAATTAATCCAGAGTCTCTCAGAAACTGGGCAGAGGAAGAACTTATATCTTCCCATACAGAGGCTGATTGGAATCGGGAAAATGCATAACAATGCGCTCGTTCGGACGCAAACTACGCTGCGCTTCGTTTGCGCCGCACAGCTTGGTCGTTATGTGTCTTAGAAGTTTATATATCACTTTATAATAGAGGATAAGATTGGATCAAGAAGTGAAAATGATAGACATTCGCGATTTAGTCTTATGGACAGAAAATCCACGAGACCCGATAGATGCGGATGCTACAGACCAAGATATAGCTGATATAGCGTTTGAAGATGGACAATCCAAATGGTCACTTTCAAAATTAGCTAAGGAAATGGGAAGCTATTACGATTTCAGTGAGCTTCCAACAGTGGTTTACCATAATAAAAAACCAGTTGTATATGATGGTAATAGAAGAATAATTCTTGCAAAAATCAAACATGGTTTTGTTAAGGTTCCAGATAAATCAAACATACAATTACCAGATTTCCCAAATGAAATTCCGTGTAACGTATGTAAAGAAAAGATAGCCTTAAATAATGTTTATCGGAAGCATGCCGACACCGGGTCTTGGCTGCCCTTGAAAAGAGATATCTTTCTTTATAAATTCATGGGTAAAGAGAAAAGCTCATTTCTTATTTTGGATGAAGAAACAAGAATTATTAGCGCCAATCCCCATCTTAATCAACGTTTCGTAAAAGATGAAATATTTAAGGAGGATGCTTTAAAGAGAATGGGTTTCTACATAAAGAATGGTAATTTGTATAGCGTTCACAATAGTGACGATAGCAAAGTAATTCTTTCAGATATTTCAAGAAAAATTAAGAAGAAGGAAATCACGACAAGGAAAAATAGGGGGAAAGTAATTGAAGTTCTTGATCCGGCATCGCAAAAGTTGATTGAACAGAATAAAGACAACATTCCAAAAAAACATAATATAGTATTTAGCGAGTCTACAAATAAATCAAAAAAACAACGGCAATCAAGGCGTACACCCAAGAAGAATTTAGACTTGTTCGGAGGGAAGTTGTATCTGAATATTGGGGAAGTGAGTAATCTATATAGGGACTTAGTAGATTTGTATCAGTTTTATATTGATGGGAGGCGCAGGTTATCAAACACTTTTCCCAGCTTAATAAGGATGGGTTTAAGATTGTTGTGTGAAACAGCTGCCAAAGACAAGAGAATGAAGCTTGACAATTACATACAAAACAACTTTGATGAAGCAAAAAATCAACTGAACCAGGATAAAAAAACAACTTTAGCAAATCAAAACATCTCAAAATCTAGCATAATTCAATTGCTTCATACAGGGGCACATAGTTATCAATCCTCAAGCAATATAGAACAGACCATCGCATTATCAATTATTGTCGGGAAAATTATTGCCTTAACCCATGGTAAGGACGAATAGCGTGGGGACTTTTTATTCTCCACTAAGATACCCTGGCGGAAAAAACTGTATATTTCCTTTCGTGTCTCGTCTGTTTTATGAGAATCAGATGATTGGAGTCAGGTATGCAGAGCCATATGCTGGTGGTGCTGGTTTGGCACTTCGGCTTCTATTTGAGGGATATGTTGATCACATTTATATTAATGATCTCGATATATCTATTTATGCATTTTGGAAAGTTATCACTGAAAGCCCCAACGAATTTTGTGATTGGATAGAGAATGTTGAGGTGTCCATAGAAAACTGGATGAAATATAAAGAAATACAAAAGAAATCGAAAAATGTAAACCATCTTGATTTGGCCAAGTCAACTTTCTTTTTAAATAGAACAAATGTTTCTGGAGTAATAAAAGGTGGTGTAATCGGAGGTATAAAGCAACAAGGTAAATATAAAATAGATGCAAGATTTAACAAGCGTGATTTAATTGAAAGGATACAAAAAATAAGTACCGCCAGAAAGCGGGTTACAATTTCAAACTATGATGGCATCCAGTTCGTCAGTATGCTTGATAAAAAGAAGGAGGATATTTTTATTTATTTAGATCCACCTTATCTACACAAAGGTGCTGATTTGTACATGAATTATTATGCGCGGCAAGATCATAAAAAACTGTCTAAGAAGGTAAATAATCTACGTAAGCGATGGATGGTTTCGTATGATAGCCATGAATTTATTTTAAATCTTTACATTGAGAAACGTAAAATTTTGCACAAACTTTCTCAGTCTGCCTCAAATAGAGTTGGCGACGAAATATTTGTTTTTTCAGATAAACTACATTTCGTTGATTCAATAGCTTATCTTAAATCACCTGTGGTGTGTTAAGAGTTGATGTATAAGTATAGAACACATAACCAGGCGCTCCAGCTGACCGTAAAAAGCTTCGCTCCTATCGTCGCTCTGCTTTTTACGGCATCTGAGCTTGGTCGTTATGCTTTGACTAGCTATGGAGTATCTAGCTATGGAGTATCTAGCTATGGAATATAATTTTCTAGCATCACTAGGAGGTGTGGGTGTAATTATTATCGGTTTGTCTCGGTGGTTTGGTGGGATATGGTCAAAAAGGATTATTCAATTAGAGAAATATAAACTAGATGAGGAATTAGAGAGAACAAAGGCAATCCTTCAATCTAATATTGAAAAAACAAAAGCTGAATGTAACTACTCAGCGTATTTTACCAAAAGCATCAGGTCACTGAGTAAATTCCGGTAATTTCCCCTTAAATACCAGTACCAACGCTTCAGAGGCACTGACATGATGTTTACGACAAGTGGATAGATATCCCCGAATACGGCAGAAGGTGATGGCACCCTGCTCACTCCTGAAACGTAACCGTTCACAGGCCTTGCCAAACATCAAAAAAAGTCAGAAAATCCCCCCTTATGAATAAAAGGCATCTGGATTTAACGAAAGCCCCACCGTTACCTGACCACATTGGAAGAATCTCATCAGGTGATTTTGGCGCTATGGGAAGTCGTCGCCGAATTACAGGCCTGGAAAGACGAACTGGAAGAACAATTGAATACCGGTTCCGACAACTCATCTTCCCCACCCTCTCAAGACAGCCCCAAAAAACGGGCGGAACGCAAAAGAAAAGCGGCGACAGGTCGCCAGAAAGGCGCGCAGACCGGACACAAAAAGTATGAGCGGGCCTTACTGCCTGAAGACCAGGTCGATACGATCAAGCGTTACTACCCGGACACACGCTGTGAATGTGGGGGATTGATTCACATCGACAGCTATCAGCGTCATCAGGTTTTCGATGTGCCTGAAGTCCGCTATGAAATCACCGAACATCAGCGCTATACCGGATGCTGTCAACGCTGCGGAGAACGGCGGACCGCGCATTTTCCACAATCGGTGCCCACAGGTCAAATGGGGCCTGGGCTTATCGCCTGGATCAGTCTGATGAATGGGCGTTACCATTTGACCTTGAGACAAATAGAAAGTTTGCTGCAGGAACAGTGGGGACTTGAATTCAGTCTGGGGGCGATCAGTCAAAGCCAGGAAAAACTCAACAACTGGCTGGTTCCGGTTTATCATCAGATTGGTGAAAGCGTCCGCAATGCAGATCCTGGCTATGCCGATGAAACCCGGCATTACAGGAATCGCAGTGTTTACTGGCTATGGTCCCTCTCGACTACTCAGGCAGCTTATTTCCTGATTCACTACTCCCGTGGCAAAGGGGCGGCCAAAGAACTGCCGGGTACATTTAACGGCGTGCTGGTCACCGATCGTCATGGTGCCTACAATGACTATACAACAGACAAACACCAATACTGCTGGGCGCACATCATCCGAAATCTCGAAAAAATCGCCCAACGACAAGGCGGGCAGGCGAAGATGGTCAAAAACTGCTGAGAATAGCCCGTCTGGTGGTGCGATGCGCCAAACGCTGGCAACAAAGCCAATATCAAAGCCAGCACTATCGACAGGGGCTCGACCGACTTCGAGAAAGTCTCGAAAGCCAGCTACAACAGACGGCGTTAATCCATGGCAAAAACAAAACCGGCAACACCTGCCGAAAACTGCTCAAGGATTATGCCAAACTCTGGACATTTATGACACATCAGGGTACCCCCTTAACAGGACGACGTCATCTAAATCGCCTCTCCCCCGGCCACACCTTAACCAGCCTGATCCAGGGCCTTGGCGTAGTGAGGTTTCCCGGCTTGAAGCGGGATATTCGGTCGATTGGGCTGCAAAAAGCCGCCGAATGGCAGTTCGCCATGGTCATTGGCCATACCGGGGCCTGGCCGATCACCGTCGGCCCCGATGACGACCTGGGCCGGCCGTGTCAGCGCAGGAAGACAGCGAGCGGCTGCGCAGGATGGGCCGCAAAATGGCGGATCATGCTGGCGATGGATTGCCGCGGCTGACGGATCAGGCGACGCAGCAGGCCGATGACGGCGTTTCGCAGGCAGGCGAGCACCTGGGGGCCATGGCCCTTTCGAACCTGGCAGCGGTCCTCATCGAACGTGACATCGCGGACCCAATGGAGGCGGTTCTCGATACTCCAGTGCCCCCGGTTGAGGGCCAGCAGTTGCCCGGGGTCGGCCTGTTCCGGGGTGAGATCAGTGATGCAGAAGATCTGTTCTATGCGTGTCCTGCCGGTCTTGGACACGGTGACCTGGCATTCGATCCGGCAGACCTGGCCCACATGGGGGAAATCGAGATAGGCATTGAGCGCAACGGTGGTGCGAAGGGTGCGCTGCTCGATCCGACCGTGTTCCTTGTCCACCGTGGTGTGCTCAGGGGGGAATGGATTCCCGGTCGAAAGCCTTGAGATCGTTGGCCAGGGTTTTCTGGTTGTCCTTGACCGTGAACAGGTAGTGCGCGCCCTTTTCCTCGACCAGGAAGCGGGCGGTCTCGCGTTGGGTGTGGAGCGCATCGGCGGTGACCACACGCCCCTCGATGGAGAGGGGATCGAGCAGCTTCCGCAGGGCCGGGATCTCATTACTCTTGGTCTCGACCGCGCGCTGTGCCAGGACGGTGCCCTGCCGAGGGAACAGGGCGGCGAGCAGATGCGTCTGGCGGCCATCGCCCCGGCGAGCGCCCTTGAGGGTCTTGCCGTCGATGGCCAGGGGTTCGTCGGCCGGGGCGCTAGCCTGGACCCAGGCGGAAAAGGCCTGCTCCAGCGCCACCGGATCCACCTGCTGGAGCACGCGGCGGAAGGTGGGCTCGGAGGGGGCCACGAAGCGTTGCTGTCTGCGATCGAAATAGGCCCGCAGGCGCTTGAGCTGCGTCTGGGTCAGGCGGGCGGCGTACTCACTGATGGCCAGATAGCCCCGGGCGCCGGCCAGGGTGGCCGCCAGGGCGATGGTCAGCACCGTCGGCAGGGGGTGCAGCTGACGGCGTCCACCGCGGGGTTCGGGTAAGTGGCCCAGCTATTCGCGCAATTGGGCCATCTCCAGGTCGCTCAGATTGATCTTCTGCATCGGTGTGCTCCAATCGGGATGAGGGATCGGGTGGCGCAGCCAGTGGCGCGCCCGCTCATGGCGCTGTATCGGTCGCACGATGACATCGGACAGCGGTAGGGGTCATGGTAAATCCACTTCGATCATGGTGATTGAATTCAAGCATGATCTGAGGTGAACGTCCAGCAATTATCCAATAGTGCATGTTTGTCAGTGGGTTATCGGATTAGATGACGTGGCCCTGACCCCCTTAACTAATAATGCCGCGGAGAGATCATTACGCCCTTATGTAATTTGGCGAAAAATCAGTTTTTTCAGTCAATCGCATCGCGGCACCCAGTTCCGAGCCATGATATTGTCTGTGATTGAGACCTGCAGACGCTTAAATATTAACCTGTATCAAACGCTGAGAACAATTTGTACTCAAGGACTTTTTGAAGGGGAAGTGACTTACAGGCTGCCTGTTTCAGAACAAAAGCTGGAAATTGTGACTGTGGGGGCGTGAACGGTTACCCTGAAACACCCCGATATTATTTGCTGCACCTTGGTCATGCGGATATCATTCTCACCGGGATTATTAGTAAATGGCACATCTATTTCTCTCATAAAGCGTAAGACATCATCCTGGTAATTGATCAGCCGTTCCAGTAAGTTTCTGGATTTACTGCGCTTGAGGCGCCCACGTTTGGGTTTACCGGGCAACGGGGTTGGTGGCGGACATTCAATTTGTGCTTTCTCTAATAAATCTCGATATCGTCGTCGATAACAGGCCGCTTTTCTTGCTTCAAGCTTCCCCCCTGCATCATCGACGACCTGATTGATCTTTTTTAACAGGGTTTCCATTTCTTTGGCCCACTGCTGTCCATCCTGCTCCCAGGCACGGGTCAGTTCACGCAGATGATGCGCATTGCACAAGGCATGAGTGAAGGGGGACTTGTAGTAAGGCTTCCAGTGATCGTGGCATAAAATGCCATGAAAGTCAGGCAGGATGCCAATGACATCCATCGCTTCCTTGCCCCGTTTTACATGGGGAAAATAATGTGTCCATAAATCATTAGAAGCACAATGCAACCAGTACCTGGCGCCATTGATGTTAATGCCCGTTTCATCGGCATGTACAACAGAAGCTGCCGCCAGTCTTTGCTTGCAAATCGGCTCAAAGGATGCCAGCTTCTCAAAGGCTGGTTGATTGAAATTAACCAGCGAACCTTCACTGATGGGGATCTGTAATTGATCGGAAAAATAATCCTTGATGCGCTGGCAGGGCAATAATTGGTACTGCGAAAGATACACGGCGTGCGCCTTGAGTTGGTCACCATATTGCACGGCTTTTGTTACGCCCTCGGGAAAAGGAGCAACAAACCGACGACCTTGTTCATCGATAAGCCTTTGCGCACGATATTCCGTCACAATCCGTGAAATATCAATATCAAATACCTGCCGGGTTTCAAAGCCATCTGCCGTGTAGCTTCCGGCTGGCAAGGTACGGCGATCAATCTTGATGGAGATAACGTCATCGGGATCATCGACTTTAACCAGCGTGGTGCCAATATGCCCTTTCTGTCCACCACCTGGTTTTTTTGATCCAGCCCGTGCTTTCCTTTTACGATCAGGATCACTTGATGGCGGCCTGGAACTGTTACTGCTGTTAAGTCCGAGCCGATGCATCAAGAGCGTGACCAGCAACAACAATATCTCCAGCGAAGACCGCAGCGCCGGAGATAAATCGGCTTCATCTTCAATCAGCTGCCGGGCATTGGTAATGGCAGCCTCTACATCAATGGAATCAATCTTCAATGAAACGGCCTGTGGGTTTAAGTACAGGACTCTTGTCTCATGGCTTTTGAAATACGAATTTTTGCCTCTGTGTTGCCCGTCATCGTATTTTAGAAATGCACGGCAGCAGGGCTATCGGGCAGTGCTTATAAGGCAACACGCCTCAACTAACGCAGGCTAATACAGTAAACCTCTTGCGCCAGGTGTTGCCGTTAGAAAATCAAAAATAACGCTAAAATCGTGTCAAGCAGTTTTTTTACTTATTTACGCTGAGTAGTTACAGCTGAATTAAGTATTCAAGTTAACATTTTACAACAAAGGCTTAATTCAATAAACCAGGAAAGAATGTCGGCAATAGTAAGTAATTATCAGTTGTTAGCTAATGCTTGGCTAGAATGCCGGTGGGCAATACAACCAGATGAAATTGGTAGAGAAAAGCCTCCAGCAAAAGAAAGACTGGATAAGGCCGCAAATGCATGGGATGAATATTTCGTAGACTTCGAGAAAAAAAAGATATTCTTATCAGAGGAAACACAAAAATCTGTATACGAGTTTTCGTCATATGTCACGTCAGAGGTTGGAAAAAACATAATATCAACATATAAATACTATGTAAACCTCAGGAGCATATTACCTAGCAGCAATGATGCAACTCAGTTGAGTTACGTTCTGTCGGGTTTCATATATGATATGATCGAAGAGCATAATTTACACTACGATTATGTGGCAGTGAATAGAAATGGAAATTCGATTCTCGGCTATCTTATTTCTAATTTTTTATCAATCCCATTACTAATAGTTAATTACGATAGTCGTTGGGTGTTGGATGGGAAAAGAGTAAAAGTAGATGGGATTGGGAAGGATGTGAATCCAAACGAGAAAAAAGTTTTCTTGGTTGATGATGCAGTCTCTGATGGGACTATACTAAAGGAGTCTTGTAGTGTGCTTGGTGAGTACGGGTTTATTTCAACGGATGTGTATGTTCTTTTCAGTAGAAAAGAAGATGATGCTATAGGAGAATATAACAAAATAGGATTGTCGTTGTATTCAATATTCAATCTAGGGGACTCTGAAATTAAACAAATTTTGGATACTGGAAAAGCTGAATTACCAATTTTACTGGAAAAAGCAGAATTTAAATGATCCCTATTATAGATGTGTATCTCACAGGGCAATGTAATTATAAATGTCCCTATTGTTATGGGGAAAGCACAGACCACTTTTATATGAGTGAGGTCATTTACGAAAAAGTACTAAGTTATGCGAAATATATTGGGGCTGACGTAAGTTTCACAGGCGGTGAGCCGCTCTTACATCCAAAGTTGCATTCTTTTGTTAGTAAAGCCAAAAGAAAAGAAGTTAATCTTCATCTGCATACAAATGGCATTTTGCTTGAGGAACATCTAGATATTATAGATAGTTTTGACTGGGTTAGTATTTCATTAGATGGAACTGTAGATGTCAATCATAAAATGAGGCCTAATAATAGAGACTTTAGGATTACAAAGCAAGATAAATTTGACATTCCAATAAATAATATATTTGTTATAAAAAACAGCTACCCTCAAGTTAAAATTCTGTTAGCAACATTAGCGACGTCAATTAATATTAAAAATATTGAGGAGTTATCCATTCTTCTTCATGTTAAAAAAGTACCATTCGATAAATGGAAAATTTATCAATTTACATCAAATAATTTTCGCTCTATTTTGACGAAAAATCATTTCTCGATTCCAGCATCTGATATGCACGATTTGGAGAAAAGAATCCTATCTTTACATTCAAATACTGTTTTTAAGTATGGAGAGGGGAATTGTGTATTGATATCGGTAAATGGCGATATTCGTATAAACAATATGATTGTTTCAAATATAGAAGAAAATCATGATATTGTATCCGAAAAAATATGGAATACTGGTCTGCTTTTAGCGGTATTAGAAAACAAGCAGAGGTCATATTTGTGAAAGACAAATTCATTGTTGCTTTTGAAGGAATAGATGGTGTTGGGAAAACCACAATATCGAAGCTCCTTGTTGAATCTATCGGATATATTTACGATACTTCGTATTCAGCAATAGATAGCTATAAGACTATTACTAAACGAGACGAGCATGTAGCCTCATTATCATTTGGTTACTATCTAGATAATATTTCATCAAATACTAATGAATGCCACTCTGACATCATGGTATATGATAGGTGCTTATTATCAGCTCTAGGATATTACTGCCTGCGAACAAATAGAGAACCAACTATAAGAGAAATTATCTCTCTTGAGGAGAGATATCAACCGGCAGATGTAACATTTGTTTTGTCTGTTAAAGAAAACATTAGAAGGAATCGTATTTTTAGTAAGCAATATATAGATAAGTATGATATTGATTCTTTGAGCCAAAAAAACAGCAATTATTGGGTTAAATTTTACAATTTAGCTATTTTAGGAGATGTTTACTACATTGATACTAATAAGAATATTCATGCACTTCTTAATGAAATACAATCCATTTTAAAGTCCTATGAAATATTGCCTAACAAGGCAAATAAAATTGATCATAATGCCCGCCGATAGCAAAGATATAGATATAAGTATTATCGTACTTATAAATAACACGGTCTTTCTGGCTGATGCGGCGAGACCATAAGCCAGAGAGGTTATGTTTTAATGGTTCAGGCTTTCCCGTACCCTTGGTTGGATCATCACGAAGCATTTCCTTTAATAAACGGCAGAGCGCCTTGTGTAGCTTTTTGTCTTTTTGCCTAAGTGCCTCATATGCAGCCCAGGTATCACCCTCAAATACCAGTGATCTCATCTAGCTCCCCGGGAGTAGGCTTATATCCTTTGTTTTTAGCATGTGTTGCGGTTGAGGCGATAATTTGCTTCATTAAGTCATTGTTTTGTAATACATACAATGTTTCCTGCCCGCGCTCCCAATCATCGGCACTTAAAACGACAAAATCGTCGCCATTTCTGCGGGTAACCTTAAGAGGCAAGTGCTCGGTAACTACTTTTTCTACAAAGGTTTTCAAGTTTTCTCGAAATTTATTTACACTAATGCTATCCATTTTGGCCACCTATTTAAGTACGGTAATTCCGTACATATTAGTAAAAAAGCCCTAATAAGTCAATTAACATTGAGCGTGTTTTACACGCTGCGCCGCTATCGCTCTGCTCTGTGTAAAACCGGCAAATTATTGAAATGTTAGGCCATTTTATTGCTTTTTGCGTCGAGTTAGCTCAAGCGTTCGGCAATGATTATTTTTGAATTTGCTCGTCTATTTTTTACAAACAGGATAGATCGGTTCTATTTCTTCCAGGCTTTTCCTTTTTGTTCAGGAGCGAACAAGCTAAAACTGGCCAGTTCAATTGGGCTTAATGGACCTACCAGGTTTTCCAACAGATTCAGGCGTAAACCTTGTCTTACCAGATAGATGATATAGGTTAGAAGTTACGCATTGACAGGCAATGTTAAACTATGGGTTTAAAAAATCCCAAAGTCAATGCAAGGCAAACCTTGATAAGAGAAATAACACGCCCCTCAACAGCCTGCTGTACATTACCCATGTATATTGGTTTTTTATTAAGTGAGCCGAAACAAGCTAGTTGTCGACGATTAGGAGAAGTCATGTCAATATCACATGATAGCGTAAATCGATTTCTAAATCGGGAGCATTACACTGGGCGAGATTTATACAATGAAGCCAGCGCAAGCCTGAATTTAAAGGGCGGAACCTTGAGTGTTGACGATAGTGTTCTTGATAAACCTTATAGCCAATATATGGCATATGTCAGTTATTTTTGGTCGGGAAAACATCATAGAGCAGTCAAGGGAATCAATCTTGTCACGTTGTACTACACAGACATTCAAGGAAAACACCAACCACTGAATTTCCGGGTGGTCGATAAGGCGGAAGGAAAGACAAAAAATGACTATTTTCAAGACATGCTGACCGAAGTATTAGCTTGGGGACTAGTGCAAACAAGCGCAAGTTCTCACTCTATTGAGTAAGTGGCTTAGCCTGATACGTCCAACGAAAAGGCTTAGCCATGGTTTCATTGAAATATTTTATGAAATCCGCTATTTTTTTGTTTAAATCCTCTTTAGATTTAAAGTTGCCGCGCCGGATTACTTTACGCATTAAAATAGAAAACCAAATCTTTATCTGATTAAGCCATGAACAATGCTTAGGGGTAAAATGAAAAACAACCGGATGGTTTGAGTTAGTCAAAAAAGCAGTACGACTTTCCATTGATTTCAAAATACCCTCTTTTCCTTTAACCCCTGATTCTCCTGAATACGAAATTTTTTCGGCAATTAATCGAACCACCGATTCTGAACAATGTGTATTGAGATTATCCATGACTAAATGCCAATGGGTTTGTTTGGGTTGTTGATGAAAAAGCAGGTTCAAAAACCCGGCAAAATCTTGCTCTGTTCGAGTTTCTCCTATACTTCCCATTACTTCACCCGTGGCCACATCAAAACCTGCAATCAAGGTCTGGGTACCATGTCGAATATATTCAAATTCTTGTCGCTCAATTTTTCCTTTCTTCATCGGCAATATCTGCGCTGCTCGCTCTAAAGCTTGAATCCCTGTCATTTCATCAATCGAAATCGTTTTGATGCCTTGCTCTTCCCGCTCCAAAGCCCGTTGGTAGGTTTCGCAAATATCTTGACACCTCTCGTCGAAGTATTCATCTTTTTTTGCCGTCAACCAGCCTTTCATCCGGTGGGGTTGCAGGTCCGCTTCTTTTTAAAAAGCGCCCAACAGAGCGCTGTGAAATATAATCAACAATGCCCCGTTTTATCGCTTCATCGGCTATTTCTTGTTGCGTCCAATGAGTGATCGGGCGTTGACTATCCTCTGGGCGTTCGCAGGCTATCGCGATAATGCTGCAAATTTGCTCCGCCGTATAGATAGCAGGCGCACCGCTTCGCGGTGCATCTTGAAGCCGGGCTAAAGGATTTTCTTGTTCACTGTTCTGTAACCAGCGTTTTCGCCAATTTTGAACAGTTGTCCGTCCAATTTTTAACTGGCGCATGGTTTCATGTACACTAATGCCTTCATCTGCCAACAATATAATAGAAGTTACGCATTGACAGGCAATGTTAAACTATGGGTTTAAAAAATCCCAAAGTCAATGCAAGGCAAACCTTGATAAGAGAAATAACACGCCCCTCAACAGCCTGCTGTACATTACCCATGTATATTGGTTTTTTATTAAGTGAGCCGAAACAAGCTAGTTGTCGACGATTAGGAGAAGTCATGTCAATATCACATGATAGCGTAAATCAATTTCTAAATCGGGAGCATTACACTGGGCGAGATTTATACAATGAAGCCAGCGCAAGCCTGAATTTAAAGGGCGGAACCTTGAGTGTTGACGATAGTGTTCTTGATAAACCTTATAGCCAATATATGGCATATGTCAGTTATTTTTGGTCGGGAAAACATCATAGAGCAGTCAAGGGAATCAATCTTATCACGTTGTACTACACAGACATTCAAGGAAAACACCAACCACTGAATTTCCGGGTGGTCGATAAGGCGGAAGGAAAGACAAAAAATGACTATTTTCAAGACATGCTGACCGAAGTATTAGCTTGGGGACTAGAACCTGGTTTTGTAACAGGAGATAGCTGGTACAGTTGCGTGGATAATCTTAAATTGATAAGAAATCATCAGACAGGATTATTCTTTGCAGTGGAAGGTAATCGATTAGTCTCTGTTGAAAAAGGTTCATGGGTTCAAGTCAGGCAATTAGAAATCCCGGAAGACGGCTTAATGGTTTGGCTCAAAAATTTTGGGTATGTGAAATTATTTCGGACGACCTTGAAAGAACAAGTTCGCCATTACATAAGTTCACTACCTGATGAAGAAAAAACCGCTGTTTTTGACAAGAAAGCATTTACCGAACAACATGATAGGCATTGGCAGATTGAGCAATATCATCGGGCAATAAAGCAGGTGTGTAATATTGAGCGGTTCCAGGTTCGCAATAAAAGAGCAATAAATAATCATATTTTTTCTGCAATTTGTGGCTTTGTTCAATTACAAAAATTGAGCTTTGCAGACGTGATTAATAATTGCTATAGCGTACAGCGGAATTTATTCAACGATGTTATGGCTTCGTTTATCGACACCTTTATGCCAAATATGAATCATTTAAACCCAAAATTTCGATCTGTTGTCAATGCGTAACTTCTAACGTTATATTCCGCTTAAACGCTTACAATCAGACAAATAGTATAGTGGACCCCGTAATCCGGACAATAGTTTAAACTATGACTATTGAAAAAAGAGGTACAAAAAATGAGCGAAAAAAAACGGAAAACCTTTAGCGGGGCGCAAAAGGCCAAAATCGCGCTGGAAGCGGTTAAGAACATCAAAACGATCAATGAGATTGCTCAAGAGAATGAAGTCCATCCATCTCAGGTAAGCCAATGGAAAAAGGAACTGTTGGCCAATGCGGGAAGCCTGTTTGAAGGCAAACGCGGGCCGAAAGCGGTGAAGGCGCAAGACAATCCGGACCGTCTGTACGCCAAAATCGGGCAGTTGAATATGGAACTGGATTGGCTTAAAAAAAAGTCCGGGATCAGCCTATGATCACGCGTCAAAGCTGGGTGGATCAAAAAGATGAGTTGGCGTTAAGTCGGCAATGCCAGTTATTGAACGTTACCCGCTCAGTAATCCATGAACAGAAAAAACGCCAACAACAGCCGGTGTCTGCTGAAGATCAGCAACTGTTGCGGTTGCTCGACGAAGAATATAGCCGGCATCCTTTTTATGGCTCACGCCGTATGACAAAGTATTTACGCGGCCTTAACCATCAGGTCAACCGCAAACGGGTTCAGCGGCTGATGCGCATACTGGGGCTGGTCGGCATGGCGCCGGGCCCGAACACCAGTAAGCCGCATCCTGAGCATAAAGTCTATCCCTATCTGTTAAGAGGCGTCGAGGTGACACGCCCCAACCAGGTTTGGAGTACCGACATCACCTATATCCGGCTGCCGCAAGGATTTGTTTATCTGGTGGCCATCATGGATTGGTACAGCCGAAAAGTATTGGCATGGCAACTTTCCAATACCATGGACAGCGCGTTTTGCGTAAATTGTCTGGAGCAGGCCATCAAGACCTATGGCACACCGGAGATATTTAATACCGACCAGGGCGCACAGTTCACCAGCGCGGACTTCACCGGGGTATTGAGTCAGCATGGCGTGACCATCAGCATGGATGGCCGGGGACGGGCCTTGGACAATATCTTTGTTGAACGACTCTGGCGCACAGTGAAATATGAAGAAGTTTATTTGAAGCAATACGGCAACCTGCAAGCACTGTCAGCGGGGTTGACGGACTACTTTGCCTTTTACAACAGCGAACGACCGCATCAGTCGTTAGGCTATGAAACGCCAGACAGGGTTTATCAATTCGCCACGGGGGGTGGCGCTAAAATCGTGGATAAATATAATGCCGGCACTGCCAAGCAGACGCCGGGTGAAAATATGGGCCAGAGCCATTGAGCCTGACTGTTATGAGGGTTCTATCTTAAATTCTCTAATAATTTGTCTGGACAATGGGGTCCACTTTAAGGAGCAGGCACCGAGTTTACATGGTTGGGTTTATTGCCTGTCGGATGGAATAATTAATAATTTATTGACAATTAACCCGGGTGAACCTATTCCGCCCATTTACCAGTATGAGAAAGATTAAGGAATCGCTGGTTTCAACGATTCTGGTGACACTAGGAGCAAGCAAATTACATCGTTAATTGCTTGGATTGACGCTGAAATTAGTCAGACCAGGTCTGAACGAATACATTTTAATTGTTATTAGCCTGGGGGGCTAAAATGATCCATAAACATCTTGATTATTATCTAAAGCATTTAAAACAAGATATCCCAGCTGGTATCGTTGTTTTTCTGGTCGCCTTGCCTCTATGTCTTGGCATCGCTATGGCTTCCGGCGCACCATTGTTGAGAAACCTGTTATTGCAAATCGAGGAGAACGGCACTGTCTATATCGATGCGACCAAGGCGCAGTTTATTGATCAGGATATTCTTGAAACTATTGAGGACTTCATTGTTTACGCGCCTGATAGCAATATTAACGTGATTGTGAAAGGACTGAATCGATTTGAACAAAAACCAAGCGCATAAACTATCGCCAGGTGTTCATTGAAATGCCGTGTTCTTTAGTCGGCAGAATCCACATTTGATACATGGAAACAAGCCAGACAATTGCAGAACATACACCATAACCAATGCCGGCGATAATGGTCGCCCAGGCAAACCCCTGATTGATTTTGGTCAGCCACCAGGAAAAAACATCGATGGCCAAAAAGAAAAAAGGGGCGGTGATCAGGAGAATTTTCACTCCCTGCCTGACCCGAACGGCGAAACTGAAAATAAGGCCGTTAAAGAAAAAAATGAAGGAGATGGCGAAAATATGAATATGCGAAATGCGTGTCAGCAGATTGACCGAAGCGCCACGGTTTTTTCGCTGAGCGACTGATTTGATTCCCTCGTAGCTTGTAAAATCGGGTAATCCTGGAATGACACTATGACAGGAGATACAGTTTTTATAAACGATATCCCGGATTTTATTATCCCAACCTTCTTTGGTGGCGCCTTTTCTAACCCATTTTATAATTTCCAGACGTTCTTCTGGGGGCGCTTTATCCCGCATGGAGCCATTCAGCTTGATTTCGATCTTGCTGTTTTTCGGGTCGCCATGATAACTATAGACAATATCATCGATTGACAAACCAAATTTACCGTCAGCCATGCCATGCGTCATCAGGATTTGCGCCATGGCCAGCATAGAGCCTAATCCAGTCACCAGTAAATAGCTGGTGAACAGTGCTTTTACACTGAGATTGAGGCTGGGTAAATTAAGCCAATCACAATGTGCGTTTTCAATATGGGAATGGTTTTTCATTTCAGATAGTTACCAGTTGCCAGCTTATCGTTTCAGCAGCTTTTAAAGGTGTTACGACAATATCATTTTGTTGATAGCGTTCAGGAACCGTCCAAGGGGTTTTCTGTAAAGTGATTGTCGACCGATTACGGGGCAAGCGATAAAAATCCGGCCCGTGAAATGAAGCAAAGCCTTCCAGTTTGTCCAGTGCGTTTTCCTGCTCGAACGCTTCGGCATAAAGCTCTATTGCAGCATGGGCGCTATAGCATCCCGCGCAGCCGCAAGCACTTTCCTTCAGCTGAGTGGGGTGGGGCGCACTATCGGTACCCAGAAAGAATTTAGGGTTGTCACTGGTTGCTGCTTTGATCAACGCCTGGCGGTGTTTTTCCCGTTTCAAGACCGGCAAACAATAATAATGGGGTCGAATGCCGCCGGCTAAAATGGCGTTGCGATTATACAGAAGATGTTGTGGCGTAATGGTTGCGGCGACATTGCTTGAGGTAGATTCAACAAATTGCACAGCTTCTTCGGTAGTGACATGTTCCAATACAATACGAAGTTGTGGAAATTGTTTGGCTAAATTTGTGAGTGTTTGCTCAACAAACACACGTTCACGATCAAAAATATCGTATTGGTCAGCAGTGACTTCGCCATGAATCAATAAAGGCACGTCATGTTTTTGCATGGTTTCCAGAATGGGGTATATCTTTTTAAGATTGGAAATGCCTGAATCCGAATTGGTTGTCGCGCCGGCAGGATAAAGTTTGAATGCGACAGTTTCATCACATTTACTGATGGCGATGACTTCTTCTTTAGTGGTGTTATCGGTCAAATAAAGTGTCATCAATGGAGTAAAGGAAGAATTTTCAGGCAATGCGGCGATTATTTTCTCTCGATAATTCAGCGCTTGTTGGACAGTGCTAACAGGCGGCCTCAGGTTGGGCATGATGATGGCGCGGGCAAATTGTCTGGCGGTATGAGGCATGACGAGCCTGAGCATTTCGCCATTTCTGACATGCAAATGCCAATCATCAGGTTGAATCAGTGTTAAATTATCCATTTTTGTTTCAATTTCGATTAAAATACTGGGTTTCCTGAAAGTTCATTCGAATTCAGCAGTCAAATGCCCTTGTTGGGTATGGCGCTTATTCTATGGGAATGGACTTGAAAACAGAAATTTTGCCCTTATTTATCTTTTTATTTGTTTGGGAGTAGCTATGCCAATATATGAATATCAATGTGATGCTTGTGGAAAAGAACACGAAGCATTGCAGAAATTAAGCGACAAGCCGTTGGAGGTTTGTCCTAGCTGCAATGAACCTGCATTGAAAAAGAAAATTTCGGCCGCCGGTTTTCGTTTAAAAGGCGGCGGCTGGTATGAAACTGATTTTAAAAGCGGCAAGAAAAAAAATATTGCCGGTGAAAAATCAGATACCAGCAAGTCCTCTTCTGGCGGCAGTTGCTGCAAAGGCGGCAGCTGCTCGGCTCATTAAATTATTCTTTCCTGTTATCCGGTCAGGGTTGACCGGATAAAACTTAATGCAACAACATAGAACATCAATGACAGATAAAAAACGTATGCGCACACACAAGTGTGGAGAATTGAACAAGCAACATTTGGGTGAACAGGTTTCATTATGCGGTTGGGTTCACCGTCGCCGCGATCATGGCGGTGTCATATTTATCGATCTTCGTGACCGCACCGGTTTGACGCAGGTAGTATTCGACCCTGATTCGCCCGATACCTTTAAAATCGCCGAAAGTGTGCGCAGTGAATACGTTTTACAAATCGAAGGCATTGTCAGAGAGCGGCCTGAAGGCACTGTCAATGAAAATATGGACACCGGCGAAATTGAAGTGTTGGTGAACAAAGTTGTGGTATTGAACAAATCGGAAACACCCCCATTTCCGATAGAAAGCGATATCGAGGTCAATGAAGAAACGCGTTTGCGCTATCGTTATATCGATTTGCGTAGGGAAGAAATGCAAAAAAGAATGCTGGTTCGGCGAAATGTCACTCGGCATTTGCGTAATTTTCTGGATGCGCATGATTTTTATGAAATCGAAACGCCTTACCTGACTAAAGCCACGCCAGAAGGTGCAAGGGATTACATTGTTCCCAGCCGTACTCATGAAAATGCCTTTTTCGCGTTGCCACAGTCACCTCAGCTTTACAAGCAGCTGTTGATGATTTCCGGCATGGATCGTTATTATCAGGTCGTTCGTTGTTTTCGGGACGAGGATCTCAGAGCTGATCGTCAGCCTGAGTTCACCCAATTGGATATCGAAACCTCGTTCATGAATGAAGATGAAATCATGGCCTTGATGGAGGAAATGATTCGTCAACTATTTAAAGATGTACTTGATGTCGAACTGGACGCTGAATTCCCGGTAATGAGTTACCAGGAAGCAATGGCGCGCTATGGGTCTGATCGTCCAGATCTTAGAATTCCTTTGGAACTGGTCGATATTGCCGATGAAATGAAAAATGTCGATTTCAAGGTTTTCTCAGGTCCTGCTAATGATCCTGATGGTCGTGTTGTCGCCTTGCGTTTGCCAAACGGTTCAGATCTGACGCGTAAGGAAATCGATGAATTGACCAAATTTGTCGGTATTTATGGCGCTAAAGGCCTGGCTTATATCAAGGTCAATGATCGTGATGCGGGTATCGATGGTCTGCAATCACCGATTGTTAAATTCGCGCCAGCTGATGTATGGGAAAAAGTGCTGGAAAAAACCGGTGCACAAACGGGCGATCTGATTTTCTTTGGCGCCGATAAAGCCAATGTCGTCAATGAAGCGATGGGCGCATTGCGGGTCAAACTGGGGCTGGATCGAGGCCTTTTGGAAGGTGAATGGAAACCATTGTGGGTAGTGGATTTCCCCATGTTTGACTGGGATGAGAAAAATCAGCGCTGGAATGCCATACACCATCCATTTACCGCACCTAGCTGCACAATAGAAGAATTGGAGAAAGATCCCGGTTCTGCCTTGTCACGCGCCTATGATTTGGTATTGAATGGTATGGAAGTCGGCGGTGGTTCGATCCGGATCAACAACACCGAAATGCAGCAAACAGTATTCAGAATTTTAGGCATTGGCGAGGAAGAGGCCAAAGAAAAATTCGGCTTTCTGCTGGAAGCCTTGAAATACGGTTGCCCTCCTCATGGTGGCGTGGCTTTTGGTCTGGATCGACTGGTCATGTTGATGACCGGCGCCAGTTCAATCCGTGATGTCATCGCCTTCCCTAAAACACAAACAGCGGCTTGTCCACTGATCGATGCGCCTGCGATGGTCAATGAGGAGCAGCTAAAGGAATTGGGCATTAAGTTACGCAAATCGCCACAAAAAACCGAGCAAGAGTGAGGCTGATATGAGCAAAGGGCCGTTTCCGATTCAAGATTATGCATTATTGGATGATAACGAATGTGAAGCGCGTATTGAAGCTGCCAAGCAAAAGCTGGGCAAACGCTGCATTGTGCTGGGGCATCATTATCAACGCAATGAAGTGTTCAAACATGCTGATATTTCCGGTGATTCGCTGAAGCTGTCTCGTGAGGCCGCTGAATCGGAAGCTGAATACATTGTGTTTTGTGGCGTGCATTTTATGGCGGAAGTGGCTGATATTTTGTCCAGACCGGAGCAGATTGCCATTTTGCCGGATATGGCGGCAGGCTGCTCTATGGCAGATATGGCCAATCAGATGAAAGTTCAGCAATGCTGGGATGAACTGGCCAAGGTAATCGATGTGGAAAACACCGTTACGCCTGTCACCTACATCAATTCAGCGGCCGATCTTAAAGCCTTTTGTGGGCGACACGATGGTATCGTCTGCACCTCTTCCAATGCGGAAAAAATCCTCAACTGGAGTTTTGCCCAAAAGGAAAAAGTGTTGTTCTTTCCTGATCAACACTTGGGACGAAACACCGGCTACCGCATGGACATTCCGCTGGAACAAATGGTGACCTGGGACTTTACCCAGCCGATGGGCGGTCTGAGCGAGCAACAGATCAGGGAGGCAAAAATTATTTTGTGGAAAGGTTATTGTTCGGTACATCAGGCCTTCAAGCCGGAACATATCGATGCATTTTTGGAAAAATATCCTGAAACAAAAGTGGTTGCGCATCCAGAAGCGTGTTTTGAAGTCTGTCAAAAGGCCGATTACATTGGTTCGACTGAAGCCATCTTGAAAATCATTCGTGAAGCCGAGCCGAATACCCGCTGGTTGGTAGCAACTGAATTGAACCTGGTCAATCGCTTGCATGAAGAATGTCAGGCGCAAGGTAAAAATGTTCATTTTATGGCGCCAACCTTGAGCATGTGCTCCACCATGTTCAGAACAGATACCCAGCATCTGGCCTGGATTCTGGAAAACCTGGCGGCAGGACATGTCGTCAATCAGATTTCAGTTCCAGAGGACGTCGCCAAGCCGGCCAGGCTGGCATTGGAAAATATGCTGCAAGCCAGCTAAGTCACCCGCTTTTTGCTATAGTTGAGGTTGAAATAGCAAACAACCTTAACTTATGCATCGATATATTTGTTTTTTCTTTATCTTTCTGTTCAGTTTTACAGCTGTCTTCGCTAATGAATCAGATTCATTAATAAGGCAGAGGCAGCAATTTTTGCAGGCTGAACAGGCGATAAAACAAAACGATGCAAACAGATATCAAACCCTTGCGGAAAGTTTAAAAAATTATCCGCTGTACCCCTATCTGCAATATCAATGGCTTACTGGGCATCCCGAAGACAGTAAGGCGGTACAAAAATACTTGCTTGATTACCCTAAAAGCCGATATGCATGGTTGTTGCAAGGGAAATGGTTAAAATATCTGGCCAAACAAAAAGACTGGGAAAACCTGATCCGGCATTATCGCAGCAGCAGCCGGGCGGATCTGTAATGCGCTTATTATTGGACTAAATATCAATCTGGCTACAAAAAAATGGCGTTATCTGCGGCGCGTAAATTATGGGTAGTGGGTAAGTCCCAGCCCGCGATTTGTAATCCCTTATTTAAAAAGCTGCAAGCGTCGAAATTTTTTACCCGTGAACTGCTATGGCAGCGTTTTCAGGCCGCCTTGAAAAACCGCAAGGTTTCCCTGGCGAAGTATGTTAAACGGTTGATGGGCAAAAAAGATGCTCAAGCTGCTGCATTGTGGCTCAAAGTGCATCAACAGCCAGAAAAAATCATCAAAACCAAAAACTGGCATAAGGGGTATAAACAAGCCGGATTAATGTTTGCCCATGCCATCGATCGTATCGCGAGGAAAATTCCAGAAAAGCCGCCGATATCTGGTTTAAAGAAAGTAAGCACTATGTGATTCCAGACCCAAGGCGCAGGCAAATAGAACGCCGTTTAGCTTTAGGTCTGGCCTTTCGGGGTGAAGATGACGTCTGGGATAAACTCAGCCGGTTGAAATATAAAGACCTTGCTGTCAAGGAGTGGATGATTCGGACAGCATTGCGGGAGATGGACTGGAAAAAGGTCGAACAAGCATTATCCTATTTAAGCAAAAAAGAAAAAAATAAAATAAACTGGCGTTATTGGCAGGCGCGTGTACTGGAACAAAAAGGTGAGAAGAAACAGGCGCAGAAGATTTATCAATCTTTAGCCAGGGATCGTAGTTTTTATGGCTTTCTGGCGGCAAATCACCTGCAAAAATCTATCCATGTTGGTGATAAACCTTTGCTTATCACAAAACAAGCGATTGAATCTCTCAAAAAACGTCCTCCATTCCAATTGATTGCTGAACTGATTGCCATCGACCGGCCAGAAGAAGCAAAAAGACAATGGTGGTATGAAGTCCGGCATTTGAAAAAAACTGAAATCATGAACGCGGCGAAACTGGCCGAGCAATGGGGCTGGAATCAGGTGGCGATTTTCACTATTGCCCGGGCCAAATACTGGGACGATGTGGGCTTGCGTTTTCCGATCAAGTATGCCGAGTCCATTCATCAACACGCCCGCGAAAATCAGTTAGACCCTGCGATAGTGCTCGGCTTGATCAGGCGGGAAAGCGCTTTTGATGAAAAAGCCAGATCGCCGGTTGGTGCGCGTGGGCTGATGCAGATTATGCCTAAAACAGGACGACAAATCGCCAAGTCATTAAAAGAAAAATGGCGCAGCGAAAAAGTTTTGTATGATCCTGATGTAAATGTACGGTTTGGTTCTTTTTATTATCTGATGTTACGCGGTCTTGAATTGTTGCAATTCAGCAAAAGCCTGCCGAATAGCCTTGATATATAATTTAGCCTTCAAAGCAAAATGATTGGTTTGGTGTTTTATTTTGAGACACTCCAGTTTAAAGACCGCCATAATGGCCATAAAAATATGATTGTTTTGTGTTGTTGGGGTACGAGTAGGCGACTTTGCCAACCCGGCATTGGATTTCAATGATTTATGAAATTCTTCGACTTTCCAGCGTTTCTGATAGATTGCCGCAACTTTTTCACCCGCTAATGTTAAATCACTGCACACCAGATTAACGGTTGCCGTACTGCCGTCTTTGTTTGTAAAGATTCGCCGGACAATCAGGACTTCATGTGGGTAGCCTTTTAGCCAGCCGCGTACTGCTTGTTTATCCTCTAATGCAATGTCACTGACACGGGTAAATTTTCCTTGTTTCTTGTCGTCTACGCTCAACGCCACCAAACGATTATCCTTTAAAGCCCCAATGAAATGTTTGTCTTTGTCAACAATAAACTCCAGATTCTCTTTAGCCGTAAACCAGCTATCCATCAACACATAGCGAAATTGAAGCCGATTGTTCAAACACTGTTGAATCATCGCACGCATCAGCTCATTTTTGGTCACCGTAGCCATTCGTTTAACCTGCTTTGTTTTGATATCACAAAACTGAATCGGTTTTTTGACCACTTCAAAGGCTACGGGTATCGAAACATTGCCCGTATGATACAAGGCATTCAATAGATTGATGCCTTTGACTGACCGCCCCTGGCAATGGTCATAATGCCAACAAATGACTTCATTCTCGTCTGTCCATTGCTTCTCCTGGATGGTATCGTCAAAAATCAAACACCCTGATTCTTCTTCAATCTTCCGGACTGTTCGTTTAACCTCCAGCCAGAGGTCTTTTGATGTGTACGTCCTGGACGATAAAAAACGCGTGATACTATCATGGCTAACTTCTCCATCTAACATTGACGACAAACCCGTCGCCGTCGCATAGCTCGTATTGCTGATTAAATAGTCTGTGTACAGGTCTAATTTCTCTTTGTTCATCCTCAAATTTTATCAATTATCCGGCGTAGCGCGTAACATCAGTTATTATAAACAACTGTTGGATCGCTTTAACGGACATTATGCGTTGGCCGCGGCAGCTTATAATGCTGGGCCACATCGTGTGATCAAATGGTTGCCTAAAATACCGATGTCGGCGGATATCTGGATAGAAACCATTCCTTTCAAAGAAACCCGAGCCTATGTCGGGGCTGTGCTGACCTATGCGCTGATTTATCAACAGCGTATGAAACGCAGTGTGTTGAAAATAAAAGACTTTATCCGAGATGTGATGCCTCAGTGAAATTTGAGCTGATTTTTTTATCTGGTTGGGCGATAATAAGCAGTTGATAAAAATTTTACTCGGGTAAGTACTCAATGGAGAAACAGCACAGTTTTACGCGCGAAGAACTATTAAAATCCGGTCGGGGGGAGTTGTATGGGCCGGAAAATGCGCAATTACCGCTTCCCAATATGCTCATGATGGATCGAATTACCCATATTTCCGATGAAGGCGGAAAATATGGCAAAGGTGAAATTATCGCCGAACTGGATATTCATCCTGACCTTTGGTTTTTCGACTGTCATTTTCAAGGCGATCCGGTGATGCCGGGCTGCTTGGGCTTGGACGCCATGTGGCAGTTGATTGGCTTTTATTTATGTTGGCTTGGCGGGCCAGGTAAAGGTCGGGCATTGGGTTGTGGAGAGGTCAAGTTTTTTGGCCAGGTTTTACCTACTGCCAAAAAAGTCACTTATCATATCGATCTTAAACGCGTTATTTTGCGTAAGCTAGTGATGGGGATTGGTGATGCCAGCATGGATGTCGACGGTAAAACCATTTATGAAGCCAAGGATTTGCGCGTTGGGCTATTTACTTCAACAAAAGATTTTTAAAGGGCTAGAAGTTACGCATTGACAGGCAATGTTAAACTATGGGTTTAAAAAATCCCAAAGTCAATGCAAGGCAAACCTTGATAAGAGAAATAACACGCCCCTCAACAGCCTGCTGTACATTACCCATGTATATTGGTTTTTTATTAAGTGAGCCGAAACAAGCTAGTTGTCGACGATTAGGAGAAGTCATGTCAATATCACATGATAGCGTAAATCGATTTCTAAATCGGGAGCATTACACTGGGCGAGATTTATACAATGAAGCCAGCGCAAGCCTGAATTTAAAGGGCGGAACCTTGAGTGTTGACGATAGTGTTCTTGATAAACCTTATAGCCAATATATGGCATTTGTCAGTTATTTTTGGTCGGGAAAACATCATAGAGCAGTCAAGGGAATCAATCTTGTCACGTTGTACTACACAGACATTCAAGGAAAACACCAACCACTGAATTTCCGGGTGGTCGATAAGGCGGAAGGAAAGACAAAAAATGACTATTTTCAAGACATGCTGACCGAAGTATTAGCTTGGGGACTAGAACCTGGTTTTATAACAGGAGATAGCTGGTACAGTTGCGTGGATAATCTTAAATTGATAAGAAATCATCAGACAGGATTATTCTTTGCAGTGGAAGGTAATCGATTAGTCTCTGTTGAAAAAGGTTCATGGGTTCAAGTCAGGCAATTAGAAATCCCGGAAGACGGCTTAATGGTTTGGCTCAAAAATTTTGGGTATGTGAAATTATTTCGGACGACCTTGAAAGAACAAGTTCGCCATTACATAAGTTCACTACCTGATGAAGAAAAAACTGCTGTTTTTGACAAGAAAGCATTTACCGAACAACATGATAGGCATTGGCAGATTGAGCAATATCATCGGGCAATAAAGCAGGTGTGTAATATTGAGCGGTTCCAGGTTCGCAATAAAAGAGCAATAAATAATCATATTTTTTCTGCAATTTGTGGCTTTGTTCAATTACAAAAATTGAGCTTTGCAGACGTGATTAATAATTGCTATAGCGTACAGCGGAATTTATTCAACGATGTTATGGCTTCGTTTATCGACACCTTTATGCCAAATATGAATCATTTAAACCCAAAATTTCGATCTGTTGTCAATGCGTAACTTCTAAGGGCTTCTCTATGAAAAGAATCGTCGTAACAGGTTTAGGTATTGTCTCCAGTATTGGAAATAACCGGGATGAAGTGGTTGATTCCCTAAAGAATGGACGCTCAGGCATCAGTTTTGCTGAAGATTACCAGGAGTTGGGTTTCAGAAGCCATGTGCGCGGCGCAATCGATATCGATGTCAATGAGTTCATTGATCGTAAGGTCAAGCGATTCATGGGAGATGGGGCGGCATTCAACTATATCGCCATGCAGCAGGCGATTGCCGATTCCGGCCTGGAAGAAAACGAAATTTCCAATGTGAGAACCGGGCTGGTGATGGGCTCTGGCGGGCCGTCTACCTCAAATTTGGTCGAAGCGGCGGATATTCTCCGTGCAAAAGGTGTCAAGCGAGTCGGGCCTTATATGGTGCCGAGAACGATGTCCAGCACCAATACCGCCTGTTTGGCGACGCCGTTTAAAATCAAAGGTGTCAATTACACTATCAGTTCTGCCTGTGCGACCAGTGCGCATTGTATTGGTCATGCTATGGAGCTGATTCAGCTGGGTAAACAGGATGTTGTTTTTGCTGGCGGTGGCGAGGAAGTCCATTGGACCATGTCAGTATTATTCGATGCGATGGGCGCGCTTTCATCCAAATACAATGACACGCCGGAAACTGCTTCCAGGCCGTATGACGAAAGCCGTGATGGTTTTGTCATCTCCGGTGGCGGTGGTGTGTTGGTTATCGAAGAACTGGAGCACGCCAAGGCGCGCGGCGCTAAAATTTATGCCGAACTGACCGGCTATGGTGCAACTTCAGATGGCTATGACATGGTGCAGCCTTCGGGAGAAGGTGCGGTGCGTTGTATGCAGCAGGCCATGGCGACGGTCGATGCGCCAATCGACTATATCAATGCGCATGGCACCAGTACGCCTGTTGGTGATATGAAAGAACTGGAAGCGCTGAAGGAAGTTTTTGGCGAAGGTAATGTTCCTGCTGTCAGTTCGACTAAATCGCTGACTGGTCACGCCTTGGGTGCGGCTGGCGTTAACGAGGCGATTTATTCGCTGCTGATGATGGAAGAGGGTTTTTTAAGCGCTTCGGCCAATATTACACAGCTCGACCCTAACGCTGAAGGTGTTCCGATTGTCACCGAACGGCAAGACAATGTCACGTTGAACACAATCATGTCCAATAGTTTTGGCTTCGGCGGCACCAACGCAACGTTGATTTTTCAGCGTTATGAAGGGTAAACCGTCTTACCCACTATAAGTATTTCTCACCAGGTTGTTTACCTTAAGGGTATCTATTTGGTGAGAAGTCTGTATGGAAATACCGAACAAATCAGCGATTCCTTGTGGAAAGTAACAGCTCTGATCGCTGCCGATGTTAGCCTTAGCCAGGCTGGTACAGCAACCATTTTTCATTGTTGGATTGCTTGATAACTGACCACCCTGATTGTTATTTGTCGCAATCAGGGTGGTACGTTTTCAGTTTATTCTTTATTCTCGTCCGTTTTAGGGCGTTCTTCAGCTATAGGCTTTGTCTCAATTTTTTCTTGAGGCTTAGGTGTCACTACTGGCACAGGTGGTTTATTTTCTTTAATTGCCAATTCTTTTCGGGCGCTAAAGTCATTAGCGTAATTGTCGCTCTCAGTTGTTTTGTTTTCCTTTACTGAAGGCGTTGAAGAATCAGCATTGTTTTCAGTTACCTGTTTGTTATCAGGTTTATTGTAATTTGGATTTCTCCGTCTACGGTTTGGGTTACGCCGGTTTCTCGGTTTGCGCGTTGTCGTTTCTGATTCACTGGCATTTCCAGATGGTTCAGTTTTTTGCTCGGCCTGGTTGTCGCTTTCCTTTACAGCCGATCCCTTTTGAGGACGACGGTTGTTACTGCGTTTGTTTTGCGGTGGTTTGTTTTTATCTGCCGGGCGATTGCCCGCATTACGATGTCGAGGAGTTTTGCGCGGTTTTGCCGCCGGTTTTGATTCCTCTTCAACTTTTTCCGTGCTTCCGACCAGTTTTAACCAGAAACGCTGGATCAGGCTGGCTGAGGTTTTCTTGTTTTGTACCGGAGCAGGTGAATCAGGCAGAAATTCTTTAATCGCTGGCTGTTCAAACCTGGCTCGGGTTTGTTTGGCAAATTCCGGCGCAGGAATGTCTTCTTCCTTGATTTTTTCATGGCTGGCTTTTTCATCTTCGGCCTCAATGGCTTTAATGCGTTCAATATCATAAGCCGGTGTTTCAAGATGTTTACTGGGCAAAATAATAATGGCGACATGCAAGCGGTTTTCAATATCCTGCAGCATGGAACGCTTTTCATTCAATAAAAATGTCGCGCAGTCGATTGGCAGGTGAGCGATGACTTTTTCTGTGCCTTTTTTCATTGCCTCTTCTTCAATAATACGAAGAACGGAAAGCGTAACGGATTCGACATTTCGAATTGATCCTTGTCCTTTGCATCGGGGGCACGTCAGTTGTGTGGAATCCCCTAAGGAAGGACGGATTCTCTGGCGAGACATCTCTAGCAGACCAAAACGGGAAATTCGGCCGGTTTGGATGCGGGCACGATCAATTTTCAATGCTTCTTTCAGCCGGTTTTCAACCAGGCGTTGATTTTTATTGGCCATCATGTCGATAAAATCGATGACAAACAGCCCGCCTAAATCTCTTAGACGAAGTTGTCTGGCAATTTCATCGGCCGCTTCCAGGTTGGTATTTAATGCGGTATCTTCAATATCAGCGCCTTTGGTGGAGCGAGCGGAGTTGATATCGATAGAAGTCAAAGCTTCGGTATGATCGATAACAATAGCACCGCCCGAGGGTAATGAGACCTCACGGTTGTAAGCCATTTCTATCTGGCTTTCAATTTGATAGCGGCTGAATAACGGAACTTTGTCCTGGTAAAGCTTGGCCTTGCTTAAATAATGCGGCATGACTTGCTGTAGAAATTTTTGCACCAGATCAAAAGCTTCTGCATCGTCAATTAAAATTTCATCAATTTCACCGCGCAAATGATCTCTCAATGCACGAATCATGACATTGCTTTCCTGGAAAATCAGGAAAGGTGCAGATTTTTCATGGCTGGAGCGGTCGATTGCATTCCAAAGCTGTAACAAATAATCGAGATCCCATTGCAGCTCTTCGGCGCTTTTTCCGCAACCTGCTGTCCTGACAATCAGCCCCATACTTTCAGGAACATTTAATGTCGCAAGTGTCGCTTTAAGCTCCGCACGTGTATCACCTTCAATACGACGAGAAATTCCGCCTGCCTTGGGGTTGTTAGGCATAAGAACCAGATAGGTGCCGGCCAGGCTGATATAAGTTGTCAAGGCAGCGCCTTTATTACCGCGCTCTTCTTTTTCAACCTGAATAATGACTTCCTGGCCTTCCTTGATTGGTTTTTTGCTGTCGCCGTCCTGACCGTCATCCTGGCTGTATTGACGGGATATTTCCTTAAAGGGAAGAAAACCGTGCTTTTCTGCGCCGTAATTGACAAAAGCGGCTTCCAGACTGGGTTCAACCCGGGTGATAATACCTTTGTAAACGTTTGATTTCTTTTGTTCTTTAGAGGGTACTTCAATGTCAAAATCATATAGTTTTTGACCGTCTACCAAAGCAACACGCAACTCTTCCGGTTGGGTGGCGTTGATAAGCATTCTTTTCATTCTGTCATCCTTTTTTATAGTGCTCCATCATTTGCAGTGACTGACATTCCAAAATGGCTTACGTTTTTCAGTAAGCTTTTTCTGTCAGCTGCAGGTCTAACCATGGTTTTGGAGGTTCATGTCAACAGATAAGATGTCTGATTACGCTTGTGGAATAATCTGTTATCGTTATTTGATGAATGGATTGCCTAAAAAAGACAATCATTATGAACAAGCCAAGTAAAAGCATTTGATGTCATCAGTAATATCGGCAGCATTCAGCTATGATCATGTCCACATCCAAATCTGTTTTTTGATAGAAGCAACATCGCCCAGAGTGGGTTGAGCGATAAAACCCAAAATTCTATTAGTACGATTCAAGATCGCGTTATTTAGCACCGACAGCAGCGTATTTCTTAATTGTCGGCGGGGACATGCACTTTTTGTCATTCTATGTGTGCCTGCCAGTGTTTTAGATTAATTGTCAACCTAAACTCTCCCAATATAACAATTTTTTATGTTTTCAGCAATTTTATCATCAGCTTCCCCAGGACGACGTCATCTAAATCGCCTCTCCCCCGGCCACACCTTAACCAGCCTGATCTCCAAGGCCTTGGCGTAGTGAGGTTTCCCGGCTTGAAGCGGGATATTCGGTCGATTGGGCTGCAAAAAGCCGCCGAATGGCGGTTTGCCATGGTCATTGGCCATACCGGGGCCTGGCCGATCACCGTCGGCCCCGATGACGACCTGGGCCGGCCGTGTCAGCGCAGGAAGACAGCGAGCGCCTGCGCAGGATGGGCCGCAAAATGGCGGATCATGCTGGCGATGGATTGCCGCGGCTGACGGATCAGGCGACGCAGCAGGCCGATGACGGCGTTTCGCAGGCAGGCGAGCACCTGGGGGCCATGGCCCTTTCGAACCTGGCAGCGGTCCTCATCGAACGTGACATCGCGGACCCAATGGAGGCGGTTCTCGATACTCCAGTGCCCCCGGTTGAGGGCCAGCAGTTGCCCGGGGTCGGCCTGTTCCGGGGTGAGATCAGTGATGCAGAAGATCTGTTCTGTGCGTGTCCTGCCGGTCTTGGACACGGTGACCTGGCGTTCGATCCGGCAGACCTGGCCCACATGGGGGAAATCGAGATAGGCATTGAGCGCAACGGTGGTGCGAAGGGTGCGCTGCTCGATCCGACCGTGTCCCTTGTCCACCGTGGTGTGCTCAGGGGGGAATGGATTCCCGGTCGAAAGCCTTGAGATCGTTGGCCAGGGTTTTCTGGTTGTCCTTGACCGTGAACAGGTAGTGCGCGCCCTTTTCCTCGACCAGGAAGCGGGCGGTCTCGCGTTGGGTGTGGAGCGCATCGGCGGTGACCACACGCCCCTCGATGGAGAGGGGATCGAGCAGCTCCCGCAGGGCCGGGATCTCATTACTCTTGGTCTCGACCGCGCGCTGTGCCAGGACGGTGCCCTGCCGAGGGAACAGGGCGGCGAGCAGGTGCGTCTGGCGGCCATCGCCCCGGCGAGCGCCCTTGAGGGTCTTGCCGTCGATGGCCAGGGGTTCGTCGGCCGGGGCGCTGGCCTGGACCCAGGCGGAAAAGGCCTGCTCCAGCGCCACCGGCTCCACCTGCTGGAGCACGCGGCGGAAGGTGGGCTCGGAGGGGGCGACGAAGCGTTGCTGTCTGCGATCGAAATAGGCCCGCAGGCGCTTGAGCTGCGTCTGGGTCAGGCGGGCGGCGTACTCACTGATGGCCAGATAGCCCCGGGCGCCGGCCAGGGTGGCCGCCAGGGCGATGGTCAGCACCGTCGGCAGGGGGGTGCAGCTGACGGCGTCCACCGCGGGGTTCGGGTAAGCGGCCCAGCTGTTCGCGCAACTGGGCCATCTCCAGGTCGCTCAGATCGATCTTCTGCATCGGGGTGCTCCAATCGGGGTGAGGGATCGGGTGGCGCAGCCAGTGGCGCGCCCGCTCATGGCGCTGTATCGGCCGCACGATGACGTCGGACAGCGGCAGGGATCATGGTAAATCCACTTCGATCATGGTGATTGAATTCAAGCATGATCTGAAGTGAATGTCCAGCACTTATCCAATAGTGCAGGCTTGTCAGTGGGTTAGCGGATTAGATGACGTGGCCCTGTCAGCTTCCCTCGATAGTTGGTATCATTATTACAATGAAAAATGTTGATACCGAAAAGCTGCTAAAAGTTCGATTGCTAACCATAACTGAAGATAATGCTGGACAAAGGCTTGATAATTTTTTAATCACTTTACTTAAAGGTGTGCCCAAAACGCGCATTTACCGTATTGTCAGGAAAGGTGAAGTCAGGGTAAATAAAGGCCGTGTGTCGATCAATTATCGTTTACAGCTTGATGATGTTGTCAGAATACCGCCCATTCGTGTAGCTCAACGTGATGATATTGTGAGGATACCGGCCGTTCTTAGAAATGCACTGGAAAATCATATCCTTTATGAAGATGACAGTTTTATTGTGTTGAACAAGCCATCTGGTTTTGCGGTTCATGGGGGCAGTGGTATTCAGTCCGGTGTTATTGAAGCATTGCGCCATTTGCGCCCTAAATTACACTTTTTGGAATTGGTTCACCGAATAGATAAAGAAACCTCTGGTTGCCTGTTGGTTGCTAAAAAAAGAAGTGTCTTGAAGCAATTGCATGAAATGTTTAGAGGCGAGGGTATTGAAAAAAATTATTTAGCTTTAATGAATGGGCAATGGCAACGTAAAAAACAATGGGTTGATGCGCCCTTGCTAAAAAATATCAGTCAGGGTGGAGAGCGCATGGTAGTGGTAAGCAAGGCGGGAAAGTCTGCTGAAACACTTTTTACCCGATTACAAAAGTATCAACACTGCACGCTTGTCAGATGTGAACCTAAAACAGGCCGAACGCACCAGATCAGGGTGCATGCTGCCTGGCTTGGACATGCATTGGTGGGCGATGAGCGTTATGGCGATTTCGAGCGTAATCGGTTTTTTCGCAAAAAAGGTTATAAACGCCTAGTTTTACATGCGCATCAATTAAAATTCAAACATCCGGCAACCGGTGAATTGATGAAATTTACCGCACCATTGCCAGATGATTTACAAAAATTAATTGATCATGAAGAATAAAAATATCGAACTGATTATCTTTGATTGGGATGGTACGATTGTCGATTCGATTGGTTGGATTGTCCAATGCATGCAGCAAGCGGCAGATGCCAATGGATTTCCGGTACCAACAGAAAATGCTGTGCGAAATGTCATTGGCCTGAGCATTGAACGGGCACTGGAAGAATTATTTATTGATCTGCTCTGTACATGACAAAAAATATTAAAAGCTGGCGTAGCTCGTTGAAATGTAATTAAATACTGCATTTTGTTTTAGCGAATATGAATAACGGGACATTACAAATCAACGAGCTGACCGTCATATTAACTGAGCACTTTCAATGGAACAAGGCAAGAATCGTTTGTTTTGTGGGTATGTTAATTGCTTTGATGGCAGTTAGCACGGTCAATCTGGCCCAGCTCGCCGTATTCTTTCCCAGTCGGGCAAAAATTTCCTCACGATATCGACGGATGTAACGATTTTTCAGTGACCATTGGCTGGATTACAATGAAGTCGCTCATTTCATCATGAAACTGTTTGGTTTCACTGATCAGGATTACTATCTGACGTTAGACAGGACGAATTGGAAGTGGGGTAAAACCAATATTAATCTGCTGGTGCTTGCCGTGGTTTATCGGGGTGCCGCCATTCCTGTGTATTGGTTGCCTTTAAACAAGCGGGGCAACTCTAATACGAAGGAACGTATAGCGCTGATGAAACGCTTTATTGCGCAGTTTGGCCGACATCACATCAAAGGTCTTTTGGCTGATCGGGAGTTTATTGGAGACGAATGGATGGGCTGGTTGTTTGAGCAAGAGATTCCCTTTTATATCCGTATTCGCAACAACGCCAGGACAACCAATGCCCAAGGCCAGCGAATACGCGTAGAGCGTTTGTTTTATGGGCTTAAGCCGGGTAGCACACGACACCTCTCAACAGCGCGCTATTTGGGAAATTGTTCAATTTATCTCAGTGGGTTACGGCTGAGTGATGGTGAGTTATTAATCATCGTCTGTCAGCATTTGAATCCTGATGCGATTAAAATTTATGGCTTGCGTTGGGAAATCGAAACGCTTTTCGGCTGTTTAAAAGGACGGGGATTCAAACTTGAGGAAACGCGTGTAGTCGGTTATCTTCGGATCAAAAAATTGTTAGTACTTCCCGTTATTGCTTTCTGTTGGTCACATAAAGCAGGCGAATGGAAACATGATTGCGAGTTACCAATAAAAACCAAAACACATCAGCGGCTCGCGCAAAGCCTGTTTCGATATGGATTAGATTGTATCCGCTCAACGTTGTTTAATGTCTTATCTCAATCAAAAAGGATGATTAGAAAAGTGATTGCTCTTTTGCAACCCATACCTTTTGTCACTGGAATACATGAGACTCATTTGTCATAAGTTAATTTTTGTCATGTACAGAGATTGATCTGGATAAAACGCAGCGGGAACATTTTATTAAGTCCTACAGTCAGTACTTTTTTGCCAAGGATGTCTGCCCTGATGATGTTTTTGAGGGCGTGCCTGAAATGTTGGATCACTTGAAAAAACAAGGGTTTTTGTTGGCTGTTGCTACAGGAAAACGCAGTACCGGCCTTTCCAAGGCAATGAAAGGTACTGGGCTGGAGGATTTTTTTGATACGACTTGTGGGGTTGATCAAGCCGCATCCAAACCGAATCCATTGATGATTCATCGAATTATTGAAAAGTTGCAGGTTGATAAACTGCACACCCTTATGGTGGGAGATTCGATTCATGACCTTAAAATGGCGCAAAATGCGGATGTCGATGCCGTAGCTGTCAGCTGCGGAGCCCATCCTGAAACAGTATTAAAACAATATAAGCCGCTTGTTTGTCTGCCGCAAACACGTGATTTACAAACTATCCTTTCTTGAAATGCAATTAACAGGTAACTAGCAAACATGGAAAATTCTCCCGAACCTTCTCCGCAAAAGGAAAATCATTCAACCGATTGGGAAAAAGGTATTATTGAGAAACTGGTCTTTGCCTCCCTGGAGGAGCAGCGGAAAACACGGCGTTGGGGCATATTCTTCAAGATTTTACTTTTTGCTTATTTGATTGGTATATTGGTAATTGCCATGTATCCGAAGCTGAAATCCGAGATGAGCGTCGGAAAAAAACAGCATGCTGCTGTTGTGGATGTGCTGGGTATTATTGCCGAGGGTAAAGCGGCCAGTGCAGATAATATTATCGAAGGGCTTCGAGATGCGGTAAAAGATAAAGATACCAAAGGGGTCATTTTAAATATCAATTCTCCTGGCGGCAGTCCGGTTCAAGCCCATTATGTTTATCAGGAAATACTGCGTTTGAGGAAGAAATACCCGAAAATCCCAATCTACGCAGTTGTCAGTGATGTCTGTGCCTCAGGTGGTTATTATATAGCGGCGGCAGCCGATAAGATTTTTGTCAATCAGGGCAGTATCATTGGTTCTATTGGCGTAATCATGAATGGTTTCGGCTTTGTCGATGTGCTTAAAAAAGTGGGCGTAGAGCGTCGTTTGTTTACTGCTGGCAAACATAAAGCTTTGCTGGACACTTTTTCGCCAGTCAAGCCGGATGAAGTACAACATATGCAAGGCTTATTGAACGAGGTTCATCAGCAGTTTATCGATGCGGTTAAGAAAGGCCGGGGAGACCGTTTAAAAGAAAATCCTGATTTATTTACTGGGTTGGTATGGACAGGGGCTGATGGCGTCAAATTAGGCTTGGCCGATGATTTTGGCAGTGTTGATTCGGTTGCCCGAAACATTATTGGTACTGAACAAAAAGTGAATTTCACGCCACAGGAAAATTTGCTGGACCGCTTGTCAGGTAAATTTGGCGCCGCCTTTGGTCAGGCGCTGTCCAGTCATTTTGACGCCATGCTGTTGCGCTAAGGAAATGTTGAACAAATCATCCATACTGTCAGCGTCAGCAAAGCGGACAACTATTTCCGCTTTGCTCACAAAATCAATGGCTTGTTGCCATCGATTTTGGCGGCGTATCCCTACGCCGCAAAGAATCGTGAATAAATCAGCGATTCCTAAGGTTTTTTAATATTCAGTCCGAGTTCAGTTGCAATAATTTACTATAATGACCAATTCTTTCATCCAGAGTCTTATGCAAAAGCTTCTTGTTATATTTTTTTTCAGCCTGTTTACATTTGCTTCAGCTGCAAAAACGCTGGAATTTCCTGCAGGCGTCAGTCTGGATGATGCCGTCAAACAATTAAATAATGAAAAAATGGGGAAGGTGTTATCAACCAAAACTGAAACCATTGATGGCAAAGAGTTTTATCTGATCAAAATTTTAAAGGGCGAAGGCATTATTCAATACATCAAAATCGATGTGCAATCCGGTAAAGTGGTCGAGTGATGCGTGTTTTAATTGTTGAAGATGAACCGGTACTGCGCCAACAATTATGCCAGTTTTTTTTAGACAAGGGCTTTGCTGTCGATTCAGCTGACTGCGGAGAAGATGGTTTTTATCTGGCCAGTGAATACCCAATCGATGTCGCTATTATTGATATTGGTTTACCTGATTTTTCCGGTATTGAATTAATAAAAAAACTTCGGCAGCAAGAAAACACCTTGCCAGTCTTGTTATTGACTGCACGGAATCGGTGGCAGGATAAGGTAGAGGGCCTGGAGGTTGGGGCCGATGATTATCTGGTCAAACCTTTTCATTTTGAAGAACTGATGGCGAGAGTCAATGCCTTGCTTAGACGTTCTCAAGGCAATGCCCACCCCATTCTGACTTTCGCCAACATCAAACTGGACACCATTTCGCAGGATGTTTTTGTTGATGAGGAAAAGATTGAACTCACCGCTTTTGAATATAAAGTATTGGAATATTTGATGTTTCGTCAGGGTGAAGTGGTTTCTAAATCAGTGTTGACCGAGCATATCTATAACGAAGACTTTGATCGGGATAGTAATGTCATCGAAGTATTTATTGGACGCCTGCGGAAAAAGCTGGATCCACAAGGTATCACAAAACCGATTGAAACCCTGCGTGGCCGTGGCTACCGTATTCCGGTGCAGGAAGATGTCGGCAGCCAAAACTAATACCGGGCAAATCATTCCCGTTACTGGCAGTTTGAAAACGAAAATATCCTTCACTTTGGTTATTTGTTCATAGTGCGATTCAATTCTCTCAGTGTCCGGCTCGTGGTTTCAGCGGGTCTGGTTTTGATTATCTTTTTTGCCGTTGTTGGTTTTGTGCTTGAGCAGGCTTTTGAACATAGTGCAGAACAAGCGCTTAAAGAAAAGCTTCGCATTCAGATATACGCATTGTTATCCGTTGCCGAAATGGATAGCAGTTTACGCCTGAAAATGCCCAAGGCTTTGCGTGAACCGCGATTTAACAATCCTGGCTCTGGGTTGTATGCTGTTATTCGGTTGTCGGATCAATCTCTGGCCTGGCGTTCGCCATCGGCGGTGGGTATTGATCTACCCGCTCCTGAACACTTGCAACAAGGTGAGTTCGCCTTTATCAAACAGCAGAATTTCTATATTCTGCACTATGCCGTTTTATGGGAAAGTCAGGATAAATTTCAGCGGGCTTATTATTTTACCGTAGCCGAGGATGCACCGGTCGTCGATCAGCAAGTTGTCCATTTTCGCATGATTTTAATGCGCTGGTTATCCGGGGCTGCATTTTTGTTGATGCTGATTCAGTTTTTACTATTACGCTGGGGCATGAGGCCATTACGACAGATTGGCAAAGATCTGGCATTGATTGAACAAGGCAAGAAGACTCATCTCGATGGTGTTTATCCGGCTGAACTTGAGAGTCTGGTAAATAACATGAATGGCCTGGTCAGTAGTGAGCGAGCCCATATGGAACGCTACCGCAACACCTTGGCCGATCTGGCCCATAGTCTGAAAACGCCATTAGCGATTTTACGCGGCTGTCTGGGGCAAAAAAGCATTGATTCGGCCTTGATTCAAACGCAAATCAGCCGAATGAATGAAATTGTTGAATATCAGCTACAAAAAGCCGCGGCGAAAGGACAAAGACAACTGACTGGTCGGGTAGACTTTATTGGGGTGATAAAAAAAATTGTCACCTCATTGGAAAAAGTCTATCAAGCAAAACAACTTGAATTTATCGTTGACCTGCCTGAATCCGCTACGCTTTATTGCGAGGAAGGGGATGCCTATGAAATTGTCGGTAATTTGCTTGATAATGCAGCAAAATGGTCGAATAAGCGTTTTATGGTTTCTTTGCACGAGTCAGATGATGTCAATTTTAACAAAGTATTGATTATTGAAGATGATGGCCCTGGCATTGCAGAGGATAAAATACAGCAGATTTTACAACGCGGTGTTCGCGCCGATGAAAATATCGATGGTCATGGTATTGGCATGGCGGTAGTCAACGAATTGGTTGCTTTATTGCATGGTAAGCTGGCGACGGGCAAAAGCCAGAAATTGGGAGGCATGTTGTGGCGGGTTTATTTGCCTTAAAGCGCCAAAACAAAGAATTTTTTGCTTAAAATCCAAGCTCCTGCTTTGTTGAAGCGGAGCTTCTGGATCAAAGGTTCCCAAGCGGGAGCTTGGGAACCAGCAAAATAAAGATGGGTGGATATATGCTTAACCAGGATGGATGAAATAGCCTTCCATGGCTTTATTTACCACCCTGTCAAACCTCTTTTTCGAACTTTAAAATAATTCACTCTCGGCTATTGCTAATTTTTTCTGATTCACGCATAATACGCGCTCTTTCATGTTTGACCCTGGAAGAAACGCTGAGTAATTTCTCTAAATTCTCAGGGTAGGTAAGATCTCTGGCTATAAACCATGGGTTTTGCCGGTGCTTATCTTGCACCACAGGAAGCATGAGTAAATTCGTAATTCCTGAAATATTATGGTTGCCGTATCGGTCCTCTCGCAACGATACGCTGTAAACCCCGCCAGGCCCGGAAGGGAGCAACGGTAGCAGCGGATTCGTGTGCCGGGATGTGGCTGGTGCGGCAACCACCCAAATACTTCCTTACCGAGTCTCTATGGCTTACCAGGTTCTCGCCAGAAAATGGCGCCCTCAGAATTTTTCAGAAATTGTCGGACAAGAGCATGTCAGCCAGTCGTTGATCCATGCGCTTGAGCATGACCGGCTTCATCATGCTTATTTGTTTACCGGTACGCGGGGCGTAGGCAAAACAACCATCGCCAGAATTCTGGCCAAAGCGATCAACTGCGAAAATCCTGTCGATTACAATCCTTGCGGGCAATGTAATGTCTGTCAGGCATTCGACCAAGGTCGTTTTATGGATTTGATCGAAGTCGATGCGGCCTCGCGCACCAAGGTTGAGGACACTCGCGATCTGCTGGATAACGTGCAATATGCGCCTACGCTGGGCCGTTATAAGGTGTATTTGATCGACGAAGTGCATATGCTGTCTGGGCATAGCTTTAACGCCTTGTTAAAAACATTGGAAGAACCACCGCCCCATGTCAAGTTTTTGCTGGCCACCACTGATCCGCAAAAAATTCCGGTCACCATATTATCCCGTTGTTTGCAATTTAACTTAAAGCGCTTGTTGCCAGAGCAGATCGAGCGGCAAATGGCCTTTATTTTGCAACAAGAAGCTATCCAATACGAAGACAATGCCTTGAAATTACTGGCAAGAGCAGCCGATGGCAGTATGCGTGATGGCTTGAGCTTGCTGGATCAGGCCATCGTCTATGGCAATGGCGAAGTGCTTTATCAGTCTGTTTTATCCATGATGGGAACGGTTTCCGGGCAGTCATTGAATGAATTGCTTCAAGCATTGGCGGAAAATAACGGGCTTAAGGTATTGAATAAAATTGCGGAAATGGCGGATCTGAGCATCGATTTTGCCGAATGTCTGCAACAATTGCTCAGAATGCTGCATCGTATTGCGCTGACTCAGCAAATACCTGAGCGGGTTGAATATGAATTTGATCCTGATTTTATCGTGGCAATGGCTGAAAGCATGCCAATGGAAGATGTGCAGTTATATTATCAAATCGGTTTGAAGGGGCAGCCAGAATTGGACTTGGCGCCTGATCCACGCACCGGTTTTGAAATGATCCTGTTACGCATGTTGGCTTTTACCTTGAGAGGCAGCCCGAATAATTCCACAGCAAGCCAACCGGCTGTTTCCAAAAATCCTGCTGGTAGCCAAAAAACAGCGCCTGCAAAACAGCAGGTGACAGATCAAATTCAGCCGCCAACGGTAGAGCAACATAGCGATAAAAACCATGAAGCCACCGATTGGCAAGCTATGATAGAGTCAATGAAGCTGAGAGGCTTGACCCGGGAATTAGCCAATAACTGTCATTTCGAAAAAGTCGAAGATAATTATTGTTATTTGATTCTGGAACCTTCACATAAAAATTTGGCTGGCAGTAAAAGTGAAGAAAAACTGCAAAAAGCCTTACAAGAGTATTTTGCTAAACCGCTGAAGCTTAAAATCAGAATCGAAAAAACTGATAAAATAACGCCAGCCCGACGATTGCAGCTCAATCAGCAGGCGCGCCAACAAGCGGCAGTCGAGGCCATTGAAAACGATGAAAACATCAAGGCGCTGAAAACAGAATTTGATGCCAGAGTAATGTCTGACAGTATTGAACCGAACAATTAGGAGAAGCGTATGAAAAATCCACTGGGCAATATTATGCAACAAGCCCAAAAAATGCAGGAAGACATGAAAAAAGCTCAGGATGAGCTGGAGGCGATGGAAATCACCGGTGAGTCTGGTGGTGGACTGGTAAAAATCCTGATGACCGGCAAACGTGAAGTCAGAAAAGTGAGCATTGATGATTCTCTGGTCGGTGACGACAAAGATATGCTGGAAGATTTGGTTGCCGCCGCAATCAATGATGCCGTACATAAAGTCAATAAAGCCAAAAAGGAAAAAATGGCGGAAGTCACTTCCGGGATTCCATTGCCTCCTGGCTTCCAGATGCCGTTTTAATTGATCATTTACGCACTATCAAAATGCTGCGCGTATGTCTGAAAATGGCTTAGTCAAAGAATTGATTCGCAGCCTGACTTGTTTGCCCGGTGTTGGCCCGAAATCCGCCCAGCGTATGGCTTTCCATCTGTTGGAACGGGACCGGAAGGGCGGTCAACATTTAAGTCAGGTTTTACAGCTTGCCATGGCGAATATCCATCATTGTGAAAATTGTCGCACATTGACTGAACAAAACTGCTGTGAGTTATGTCAGAGTCCAGGCCGGGATGAAACCTTGTTATGCGTGGTAGAAAGCCCCGCCGATGTCTGGTTCATCGAGCAAGCCACAGCCTTTAAGGGTTATTATTTTGTTTTGCATGGCCGCTTGTCACCTATTGATGGTATTGGCCCGGATGAGCTGGGATTTGATTTGCTGGAACAAAAACTGGCCGAACAGCCGTTACAAGAGGTGATTCTGGCGACCAACTCCACCGTGGAAAGTGAAGCCACCGCATATTTGATCGGTGATATGGCCAGAAAACACCAAATCAAGGCATCCAGAATTGCTCATGGCGTACCGATGGGGGGCGAATTGGAATATCTTGACAGCAGCACCTTGATGCATGCATTCAAAGGCCGCCGTGAAATTTGAGGACAAAGAGGAAAACAACATGACAGATTGCCTGTTTTGCAAAATGGCGAATGGCGAAATCAAGCCCGATATCGTTTATGAAGACGAAACGCTTCTCGCCTTTCGGGATATTAATCCACAAGCGCCGGTGCACATACTGATTATTCCCAAACAACATATTGCTACTTTAAATGATCTGGATGATCCCATGCTGGCCGGTCAGTTATTATTGACGGCCGCAAAATTGGCCAAACAGGAAGGCTTGAGCGAAGATGGCTATCGCACCGTGTTTAATTGCAACCAACAGGGTGGTCAGGAAGTCTATCATATTCACCTGCATTTACTGGGCGGTCGGCAAATGACCTGGCCTCCGGGTTGATATGATTAAAATAGGACGATTCAATCAGCTTAAAATTCTCAAAAAACGGGATGATACCATTTGGCTGGATGGTGAAAAACATGGTGAGCTGGTTTTACAAGATAAAAATCTTCAGCAGCACCAGGTTGGTGATGTCATTCAGGTTTTTATCTATACCGATGGCAAAGAACAGCTGATACCCACCTTGTTGACGCCCAAGGCACAAATTGGCGAAGTGGCGTTTTTAAAAGTTGTTTCAACCAGTAAGGTTGGTGCTTTTCTTGATTGGGGTTTAGCAAAAGATTTACTGGTTCCTTTCAGCGAGCAGAAACAAAAAATGCAACTGGGACGTTCCTATCTGGTCAGGCTGTTTCTGGATGAGGACAATCGCATCACCGGCTCGGCAATACTAGATGATTTTATTCAGGATGAAGCGATTTACTTGAAAGAAGGTGATGCCGTCGATCTTATCATTGCCGATAAAACCGATTTGGGCTTCAAGGCGGTGGTCAATCATACTTTTTGGGGCTTGCTGTATGACAATGAAAACTTTCAAACACTGAAAATCGGACAATCTTGTCGGGGATATATTAAAAAGATTCGTGATGATAAACGCATCGACTTGATTTTGAACCGGGATAAATACGTCGACAAAGTCGATCAGGTCTGCGGAAAAATTCTTGATTTGCTACAGCAAAAGCCTGAATTACCACTTAATGATAAAAGCTCGCCAGATGATATTTACCGGCAGTTTGCTGTCAGCAAAAAAATATTTAAACAAGCCATTGGCCGGTTGTACAAACAACGCCAGATAGAGATTACCGACCAAGGAATCCGGCGGGTGTAATCCTTAATTTTTGGTGATTCGGCCATAACTATTTACCGGTTGCATTCATCCTAAACAAATCATTCATAATCTGACAACTCCCTCATTATCTACTAATCAACATTACCATTGTCATGGGTTTACAAGAAAATTTCGAAAAACTGCCCTTAAAAGACTTTACCGAAAAAGCCTATCTGGATTATTCCATGTATGTCATTCTGGACAGGGCTTTACCGCATATTGGTGATGGCCTGAAGCCAGTACAACGGCGTATTGTTTACGCCATGTCGGAACTGGGGTTGACGGCGCTGGCGAAGTACAAAAAATCTGCCCGTACCGTGGGTGACGTACTGGGTAAATATCACCCGCATGGTGATTCGGCCTGTTATGAAGCGATGGTCATTATGGCGCAGCCATTCTCCTATCGTTATCCATTGATTGATGGACAGGGTAACTGGGGCTCGACAGACGATCCCAAATCCTTTGCCGCCATGCGTTATACCGAATCCCGCCTGACGCCTTATGCGCAAACCCTGCTCAGTGAATTGGGTCAGGGGACGGTGGAATGGGTGGATAACTTCGACGGCACCATGAAAGAGCCGGAATTGTTGCCAGCACGTCTGCCGAACGTTTTGCTGAATGGCACGATGGGCATTGCCGTCGGCATGGCCACTGATATTCCACCGCATAATTTAAAAGAAATCGCCGCTGCCTGCCTGCAATTACTGGATGATTCCGACACGCCATTGGAAAAGCTGATGGAGTCAGTGAAAGGCCCGGATTATCCCACGGAAGCGGAAATTATCAGTTCACGATCTGAAATCGAAAAAATATACCAGACCGGTAATGGTTCGATCAAAATGCGCGCCAAATTTGAGCAGGAAGAGCGTAATATCATCATTACCGCCTTGCCTCATCAGGTTTCCGGTTCCAAATTGATGGAACAGATAGCCGCCCAGATGCTGGCCAAAAAACTGCCGATGATCGAAGATTTGCGCGACGAATCCGATCATGAAAATCCAACCCGGCTGGTTATCATTCCCAAATCCCGGCGCGTTGATGTCGAAGCGCTGATGTCGCATTTGTTCGCCACCACCGATCTGGAAAAAAACTACCGGGTCAATCTGAACATGATTGGCCTGGACGGCAAACCGCAGGTTAAAAACCTGAAACAGATTCTTGACGAATGGCTCAAGTTTCGGACAGAAACGGTGCGCAGACGGCTGCAACATCGCCTGGACAAGGTGCTGGCCCGCTTGCATATTCTGGAAGGCCTGTTGATCACTTATCTGAATATCGACGAAGTCATTCATATTATCCGTACCGAAGACAAGCCCAAACCAGTACTGATGGAACGCTTCGGCATTACCGATCTGCAGGCTGAAGCCATACTGGAATTAAAACTGCGCCACCTGGCCAAACTCGAAGAAATGAAAATTCGCGGGGAGCAGGACGAGCTGGAACAAGAACGCAAGCAATTAGAAAAAACACTGGGCTCCAAACGCCTGCTCAACCGCCTTATTTATAAAGAACTCCAGCAAGATGCAGAAAAATACGGCGATGAGAGGCGCTCGCTCATTGTTGAACGCATCGCCGCCCAAGCGCTGGATACCACCGCACTAATCAGCAATGAGCCGGTCACTGTCATCCTGTCACAAAAGGGTTGGATTCGTGCCGCCAAAGGTCATGATATCGACGCCAGAAGCCTTAATTATCGTGCCGGAGATGGCTTGCTCGATGCCGTTTGCGGCCGCACAACCCAGCCGGTTTATGTGCTGGATTCTACCGGCCGGGTCTATATGACCACCACACATGATTTGCCTTCCGCCCGCAGTCAGGGAGAGCCCTTGACCGGTCGTTTAAAACCGCCGGCGGGTTCATTGTTTTGCCATCTGTTAAGTGGTGATAACGAAGACTGGTATGTTTTCGCCAGTGATTTTGGCTATGGCTTCAAAGTACAATTAAAAGATTTGCAGACCAAAAACAAGGCGGGGAAAGCGGTATTGACCTTGCCTGAGGGCGCCTCGGTTTTAAAACCTACGCCGATTGCGGATAATGCACAATTTCTGGCTGTCATCACCCAACAAGGCCGCTTGTTGATTTTTCCACTGGAAGAATTACCGGCTTTGAAAAAAGGCAAGGGCAATAAATTGATTCAAATTCCACCGGCCGATTTAAAGGCCAAAAAAGATGCTGTAATGGCTGTTTTACCATTCAGCCCGGAAGATCAGTTGCTCATCCATGCCGGAAAACGCCATTTAACCCTGAAACAAGCGGATATTGAACATTATTTATCCAGCCGGGCTAAACGGGGTTTGCATTTACCGCGAGGTTTTCAACGTATTGACCAATTAACCATAAAACCTTCTGAATAAAGATATAGTTCATTAAGATGAAAATTCGTATCAATAAAAGTCTGGCCACTAATCTGGTCGCTTTGGCTATTGTTGTTGCAGCCTATTTCAGTCCATATCAGGCGGAGTTATTGAAATCCATTGGTTTTTTCGCCTTGTCAGGCGCTATCACCAACTGGTTGGCAGTGTATATGCTGTTTGAAAAAGTACCTTTGCTATATGGCTCTGGCGTCATTCCCAATCGTTTTGAAGAATTTAAAACCTCGATCAAAGCATTGATGATGGAGCAGTTTTTTACGTCAAAAAATATCGAGCAATTCATCGAAAAAGAAGAGCAGCAGGGCGGCCAGGTATTAAACCTCGAGCCATTACTCAATGCTGTGGATTATGACCGAATCTATGAAGGACTGGTCAGCGCTATCATGGAGTCTTCTTTTGGCGCCATGTTGCAAATGATGGGTGGAGTCGAGTCGTTGCAACCATTGAAAGAACCTTTTAAAAACAAGATACAGACAATTTTGACGGAAATGGTCGAATCTGAACGTTTTGCCAGTGCCTTGCAGCACAGCCTGAACGCTGAAAAAATATCAGAAGATATCACCAGCCGTATTGAAAGTGTCATCGACAAACGTCTGGACGAATTGACGCCACAGCAAGTCAAAGAAATGGTGCAGGCCATCATCCGGGAACATCTTGGTTGGCTGGTGGTTTGGGGAGGTGTGTTTGGTGGTTTGTTGGGCGCTGTTTTCAGTTACGTTTAAAATTATTTTATGAACACACTAACACTGGCTTATGACGAATATGGCGATCATGACAAACCTGCGCTGATAATTCTGCACGGTTTTTTCGCTTCATCCCGAAATTGGCGGAGTATTGCCCGAAAGCTACAACAGGATTTTCATATTTTCGTGCCGGATCAACGCAATCATGGTGCTTCTCCTCATGCGCAGCCAATGGATTACCCGTCCATGGCGGAAGATATGGTGCATTTTTTACAGCAACATAATTTAAAAAAGGCACATTTTCTGGGGCACAGCATGGGAGGTAAAGTCGCCATGTTGCTGGCATTAAACAAGCCGGAAGTGATTGATAAACTGATAGTCGCTGATATTTCCCCGAGCAACTATCAGCACAGTTTTGATCACACCATCCAGGCATTGAAAAACATTCCGCTTGAACAGATTCAAAACCGAAAGCAAGCCGATCAATATTTGGCAGAAGCCATTGACGAGCCGACTTATCGACAGTTTTTACTGCAAAACCTGAGTTTAGATAATGGCCAATATCATTGGCAGGTCGATCTGGATATTTTTCAACGCTATGCCAATAACATTGTGGGCTTTCCGGAAGTTGAAGCGGGAAAAACCTATTTGGAGCCGGTTTTGTTTTTAGGAGGTGAGAATTCAGATTACATCAGAAAGGAAGATGTCTACCGTTTTTTCCCGAATGCCATTATCAAGTATTTGCCCAATGCCGCCCATTGGCTGCATGTACAAGCCCCCCAGACTTTCTGCCAGGAAGTGCAAAGCTTTTTATCTGATGCTACACAGTCAGCTTGATGATTTGCGCTTAAAACACAAGACTTTCAAACCTTTTCCTTCGGCTTCTTTAAAGACACGGGGTGGGTAAACGTCCTCGGTGAGCTGATAATCAGGTGCACAGGTGGCCATATTTTCAAGCAGAAAATTGCGGTTTAATTCAGGGGGCATTCAAACACAGCATGATTTGGCTGTCTTTGGCCATAAAATCATCCAGTCGACGAAGGATTTTTGCATAATCCCGTTTTATATCGACACTGCCTTGTTGAAAAGTCGGTGGGTCACAGACCAGTAAATCAAAAGGACCTCTTTTTTTCAGTCGGCCAAAGGATTTAAAAATATCCAGCTTTTCAAAGCGAACTTTTCTCAGGTCTTGCTGATTGATTCGATGATTTTCCCTGCCTGTTTTTAGCGCACTACTGCTCATATCCACATTGACGACACTTTGTGCGTCACCTGCGATTGCCGCCACCGAAAAACCGCAAGTATAAGAGAATAAATTCAGCACTCGTTTGTGTTGGCTGTTCTTCATCACCCAGGAACGGCCATTACGCATATCCAAAAACAAGCCGCAGTTTTTATTTTTGCCTAAGCGCAGACAAAATTTCAGCATGTTTTCCTTCACAATTAAATCATCTATCTTTTCGCCATAAATAATATCGACTGGCCCGCTGGCGACATAGCGATATTGCACTTGCACGCTTTTACATGACGGGAATTTTGCTAATAATTTTTCTGCCAGTTTTTCAATGATCTTTGCCGGTTGCTCGGAAAACAAGGTAATCAGCAGTACCGGCGGGAGCCAGTCTATGGTTATGTGTTCAAGCCCAGGATAAGCATGTCCACGGCCGTGAAATAATCGCTGCGCTTGGTCAAGCGGCTCATCAGAATGGACGAGCCTTTGGATTTCCATCAGGTCATAGGTCATTAGCGAACATCCATTATCAGGATTAGTTACGGATAAAAAATAACCACCATGAAGGTGGTTATTTTTCAGTGCTACAATGATGCTTAATCAAATCAAGGATAGATTTTTTCCTCATCCTCTGGATTCATTATTTCTGGTAAATCCTGCGATGCGGAAGTTAACTCAGGATGGGCTTTTCGGGTCGCCATGACAATGGAGACATGCATCCATACCAATGAGATAGCGACAATAGCGAACAGCAGCATAAAACAACTGGTCCAGACGCCGATCAGGTCATTCATCACGCCAAAACAAACCGGCAAAACAAAACCGCCCAATCCGCCAATCATTCCCACTAATCCACCGACTGAACCGACATGATCCGGATAATAAACGGGGATATGTTTGTACACGGCCGCTTTCCCCAATGACATCAGAAAACCAAGGATAATGGTTAGAATAACGAAAGGGATCAAACCGATGGCCAGGGTGAATTTAATGGGGGGGCCTTCAATTCCATGAACAATATAATCTGTTGCAGGATAAGACATGAAGAACAAACACACCAAAGAACCGATAAAAGTGATATACATCACCCGGCGCGCACCGATTTTATCGGACATCCAGCCGCCCAGTGCTCTGAAAACACTACCTGGCAAGGCGTAGGTTGCAGCCAGCATGCCAGCTGTACCAATTTCCAGGCCATAAGCGCCCATGTAATAGCGCGGTAACCACAAGGCCAGTGCAACATAGCCGCCGAAAACAAAGAAATAATAGGTGGCGAAGCGCCAGACACGCGAATGCTTTAAAGGCGATAATTGCATTAAAGCCGGGCGGACTTTCTCGCCCCGTTCTTTGCGGGACTTGGTAACCGGGTCTTCATCCGTGGTAAACCAGAATATCAGCGCCATGGCAAATAAAATAACCGCATAGATTCTGGCCACATTTTCCCAGCCATAGGCAACCAATAAAAATGGCGCACCAAAGTTGGTTATTGCAGCTCCCACGTTACCCATGCCGAAAATACCTAATGCGGTGCCTTGTTGAGACGCCTCAAACCAGCGCGATACATAGGCGATACCAACAGCAAAGGAACCACCGGCCAAGCCAACACCTAAAGCGGCTAACAAGTACATCGGGTAAGTTGAAACGGTCGAAAGCAACCAGACGGCAATCGATGTGGTGATCATCAACAGAAAATAAACAATTCTGCCGCCAAACTGATCGGTCCAGATACCTAAAAATATCCGGCTCAGTGAACCTGTCAGTACCGGGGTTGCGATTAACAAACCAAACTCACTGTCATTGAGACCCAGGTTTTGTTTGATTTTGATGCCGATGATGGAGAAAATTGTCCAGACGGCGAAACAAACAGTAAAAGCAACCGTGCTGACGATAAGGCTTCGTGTCTGCTGGGATTTGGTCACCCCATCCATTTCATGCATAGTAAACTCCTAAAATAATCTAATCGTGATGTGTTGAAGTTGAATGATTGCTTTTTTCTGGTGACAGGCTTTGATACAGGCTGTCATTCTTATGGCCTGTTACCGATAAAATCCCCCAGGCGCCTCGGTCAACTCTTGTCAAAGCATGATCAACCAAAGCGTATTTACCAGGATAATCGACCGTAAATTCAATCATGCTGGCGCCACCGGCTGGAACCAATGTCGTTTGAACATTGAGCAAAGGTGTACCGGTAGAAGCTTCAGCATAGACCTTATCAAAAATCTCACCGATAATATGGAAAGATGAAATTTTGGCGACACCCGAATTACCGATATAAAGCCGTACTTTTTCACCAACTTTGGCGTTTAATGCATCAGAACCAGTCAAGGCGCCTGGGCGGCCATTAAATACAATATACTCTGGCCGCTCATCGATCATTTTTTCTGGTGAGAATGCCTGAAAGCCAGTCCGGCCAATTCTTCCATGCGTATAGAGTTCTCCCTGAACAATATAAAATTCCTTATCCACTATAGGCAAACCAGCTTTTGGCTCGACAAGAATCAGTCCATACATGCCATTGGCGATATGAGTAGGCGCATTACCCGATGCACAATGGTAAATATACAAGCCAGGCTGTTTTGCCGTGAAAGACATGGTACGGGTTTCACCCGGATCAACCTCAGTGATTGCAGCGCCGCCACCTGGGCCTGTTACAGCATGTAAATCAATAGAATGGCTATGGCTGCTGGAATCTTCATTGTGTAGCGTCAACTCAACTGTATCTCCTTGCCTGACGCGTAACATAGGCCCTGGCACGGTGTCGTTGAATGTCCAATAATGATAAGGAATGCCTTTGGCTATCGGGGCAATCACTTCGGTGGCACGCAGTTTGATATGATGCGTTTTTACTGTAGAACGTGTTATCGGGCTGGGGAGATTGTTTGCCCGGTGACTGATATCCTTGAGATGTCGATAATCTGACAATTTTACCGCCATCTTGTGTAAATAATGATCGCCAGGACCAAAATTCATCATGGTACTGTCGTTATGTTTCTTGTTGTGGTGGTCAGATTCACCTGCATATGCAGAGCCTGCAACTAACAAAACAAAAAAAGATAATGTGATAATTAAATGGGCAGGGGAACGGCCAACAATTTTATTATTGTTCATTTTATGACCTATCAGAAAAGTAAATAAGCTTTTAGTACCGTTTAATTATAACAACACTCCCTTAACAGGCTGTTGAAAAACACCCCTATGCCTCCGGCTCCAACCCTCCATTTTGGGTTAAATTTACCTCTGGATGGCCTGATTAGCCAGGTTTTCCGGTATCAGCCGGTTTATATTGCCCTTTCGAGGCTTTATTTCCGCCTTTTGGCGGATTTCAGGCACAACGGTGCCTACGCAGTTGAATAACGCCATTGTAACAAGGTCATCAGGCGGGTCAGATTATACGCTGCGAAGGTGAATACGGTTTGGGCAGTCACTTTTTTCACTCCGCGAAATCGGGTTTGACGTAATCCCCCAACAGTTTTGCTCCAGCCAAAGACTTCTTCGATCCGTTTACGGATTTTGAGACTGCTGGTATAGCCTGGGTGTCGGGTCGTCCGCTTGTCAATCGCCGAACCTTTCGCTTTTTGAGTCACATGCGGGGTCACCTTCATTGCGCGAAGCTCGGCAACGAAGTTCCGGGTATCATAGTTTTTGTCACCACCCACTGTGGCACCCGCTTTTTTGACACTGCGTTTGATCATTTTTGTCGCCGCCTCCCGCTCGGCCGTTCCTGTCGCCTGGGTCACTTCAACATCGATGACCAAACCATGGCGATTTTCCATGAGTGCATGGCCCGGAAAAGCGAGTTGGGCTTTATCGCCCTGACTTTTTTATACATCCTTGCTTCCGGGTCCGTTGTCGATTCATGCGTGTCGTTACAGCGTTTCTCGCCTTTGAAGTTGACACTCGGATTGCGGGTGGAATCCTCCGGCGGCCGGCTCGAACCGTCTTTGGCCTTGATGCTTTTCATAGAAGCCCAGGCCTTGATTAGCGTGCCATCAACCGAAAAGTGTTCATCTGAAACTAAATCCTGCCATTCGGCCAGGCACAGCACACGATCAAAAAACAAACGACTCACGCGCTCATTCAATAGACGGTCACGATTGGCGCTGAACGTTGAATGATCCCAAACCTCATCATCCATTGATAAGCCGACAAACCAACGATACAGCAGATTGAAATCAATGTGTTCGATCAGTTGCCGCTCCGAACGAATGGAAAACAGGATTTGCAACAAACTGGCACGGAGTAAACGCTCGGGAGGAATTGACGCCCGGCCCCGTCGGGAATACAGGTCATCGAACTCCTCATCCAAAGTAGTCAATAGAATATCGACCAAATATCGTAGTTTGCGTAAAGGATGATCACTCGGAATTCTAGATTCCAGTGTCCGATAACTGAATAATTCGTTTTGGGTATAATCAATGCCGCGCATAACAAATAAAAAATCGGGGAATATCAAATGGATTGAATCATTTTACCATAAATAACAATTAGTTATGTAATCAAATGCCAATTATGGCAACGAAACAATGCGGCCTCCATGTTGGATTAAATCAACAGCCTGTTAAATAAAATATGGCATTTTTGTTGACAGACAATTTCAATACGGGCCATGCAATAGGAAGATAACCCAAATCCCCAAATAGACCCATCAACCTCGGCTCTCAGCCACAAAAAAGCTGATATCAGCCTGCGCCGGGGCGATAATCGGGATGTTTGCAACGATTATTCGTTCAATTTTCGTCAAATCCTCGTGTTATCGCAGCCGAATTCGCTATTTTCGGCGAATGCGCTGGATTAAAAGCGCACCTGTCCTGGGGACGACGTGCGTGAATGCTGTTTATTATTGTTTATGTTCTATATCGGCGGTGATTCTATCGACCCAAGTGCAGTTAGTACCTGCTCAAACAGGCATCGATGGCAGTCTTTGACCTTGATGATCAGTTGACGCGCGGTTCGGGTGATTTTGGCGGCGATGCCATAAAGACGCCAGCGCAGAGTGATAGCGCGATGGTGCGCCAACTTTTCCGGCAAGAGTTGCCGCATCAGCGCAAACAGGTTGTAGGAGAGTGCGCAGATATGAAAATAAAGTGCATTCGCGTCAAAATCTGTACAAGGCAGCGTGTCGCCACCAAAGTCGTGTTTCAGTTCCTTGATGCGGTTTTCACTGTCTTCGCCGCGCTGGTTGTACCAGTGGATGATGTCGCTGTCTGACAGATCATCCCGATTGGTGGCGATGGCGCGATATATGTAGCGACTGTCTTCCAGTTGTTCCTGACCATCCGCATCATCCAGGTCCAGTGAGGCCTGACCTTTCAGGGGGATTCGCTGAATGACCAGGGTAAACGGCTGATCATAATCGCCGATACAATGCAGCATGCGATACGTTTGCCGGCTTTGGCTAACCTCGCCATTGCGGTGAGTCATGGGCCGCCAATTGGTTTCGCTCAACTGTTCAATGTGTTCTTTAACCGCCCGGCTCATTTTTGCCCGAATGCCGTATTGAATGTGCTGTTGGTCGACGTATTCGATAATTTTTTGTTGATAGCCTGCCGCATCGATGCGTAGTTTTTTAATATGAACACCTTTCGGCAAACTGTCTTGGCAATGTTGGATGAATTCCAGGTTTTCTTTCGCTGGCGAATCATTACCCGCCCTGAAATCGCACGCCACAACCTGACCGGTCTCAGCGATATGGCCGACCATTGGCATATAACCGCGGTTTTTCTTATAGGTCCATTGCGCCCCACGCTTATTGGCGATGATTTCGGTGGCATCAATATCCAGCGTAATGCTTTTTTTACGCTGCAAAGCGGCTGCCAGAATGCGCCGGTTCACCGCTTTCCAGCCGCTGAAAGCGATTGACTGGCGCCCCATGCATCGCAACCAATCGCCCAGCGCACTGGACCTTGGCATTTGTTTCATCCCCAACACCGAAAGCAACGCGCTTTCGTCATGGAGGTGACGCACATCATCCAGGTGAAAACTGCCCTCATGCTGCATCAGAATCAGAGTTTCAAGATAAGCCGATGGCTTGATTCCCCGATTGCTTTTGGGCAGTGGGAATACCTGATCAATATGTTCACCCAGCTGCAGCGATTGCATCAAGTGCGCGATGGTGAGTAAACCGGCGCGCGAGGTCAGTTGATCGTTTGTTTTGCTCAGTTTATACGGTAAGATGTTCATAAGCATCAGGTGCACCCATTGGGTGATGGATTGTTTCGTCGCAAACCATTATACAACCAGGGCTCTTTCCATTTTTAGAGCTTTCTATCTGGGGATTAGGGGATAATTTTTAAATTGCATTTTTAACTAATTAAATTATAATGGCCGGCTATTCTTTGGAGAGATGGCCGAGTGGTCGAAGGCGCACGCCTGGAAAGTGTGTATACGGCAACGTATCGAGGGTTCGAATCCCTCTCTCTCCGCCATTTTCTATTGTTAAGTGAGTAGAAAAAACCTTATTGTAATCATGTCTGCCACCAGCGGTATTTTTATAGCTCCAGCCCATATTTATTGCTACGCACTTAGATAACAAGCCACAGAAAATACAGAGTTTCAATAACTTATATCTGTGTAATTCTGCGATTTTGGCGGCTATTAAAGAATATTTTGATAAGCTTTTTAATACAGTAAAACTTCTTGCTAAACACTTATCCCCCAAACTTCTTTCTCAAAAAACCGGGTCTGAGGTCAAGGGATATAAACATAACTATTCTACACATCTTTTTTGCTGGTTCCCAAGCTCCCGCCTGGGAACCCAGGGCCAGCGCATAAAAAGATCCTATTAAAACAGCGAGTTCAGTATCATTCATGCAAAACTGTATGAGGAATCAAAATGTCCCTGAGCCTGCAAGAAGCCTTTTCAAGCCTGGAAGACCCGCGAATTGAACGCCACAAGCGTCATCAACTGCTGGATATTATCGTACTGACCATCTGCGCGGTGGTCAGTGGCGCTGAAGGCCGGGAGGCCATAGAAGCCTTCGGCAAAGAGAAACAAGACTGGCTGCGGCAATGGATAGCGTTGGAAAACGGAATCCCCTCGCACGACTGCATTGCCCGCCTGATGTCACGGTTGCCGGCCGAGGAAGTCAGCGCCTGTTTCAGTCGCTGGGTGCAAAGTGTCGCCAGACTGACCGAGGGGGAAGTGGTTGCCATTGACGGCAAAACGGCGCGCCGGTCCTTTGATCAGGAGGACAAGATGGGCGCGATCCACATGGTCAGCGCCTGGGCAAGCCAGACGGGGCTCTCCCTGGGTCAGGTCAAAACACAGGAGAAGTCCAATGAAATTACCGCCATTCCCCGACTGTTGGCCATGCTGGAAATTAAAGGCTGCATCGTGACCATTGACGCGATGGGATGCCAGGAAAAGATTGCTGGCAAGATCGTCGAGAAAGGGGCTGATTACGCCCTGGCGGTCAAGGGCAACCAGAAGTCCTTGCATGAAGCGATCGTGGATTACTTTGCCGTGGCGGTGGATGGCGGTGTTGAGGACGGTCAGGCGCTACTGGGCCACCACGAACAGGTCGATGTCGGACACGGCCGGATTGAACAGCGCCGCTACTACCTGGCTGATTGTCTGGACACCTTGCCTTCGCCCCGGCGCTGGCAAGGACTCAAGGGCATTGGCATGGTGGAGTGTGAACGCCAGATCGGCGAACGACAAACCATTGAGCGTCGCTACTACATCACCACGCTTGATAGTGTTGAAACCTTCGCCAACGCTGTGCGCTCCCACTGGGGCGTGGAGAACAGCCTGCATTGGGTATTGGATGTCACGTTTCGTGAAGACGAGTCACGAATTCGCAAGGGCGAATCACCGGGCAACTTCACTATCATCCGCCAATTGGCGCTCAATTGGCTCAAGCGCGAACCGTCGCGCCTGAGCATTAAGCGCAAGCGCTTCAAGGCAGCCCTCAGCGATGACTTCAGGGCTCAAGTGATATTTGGGTGAGTTTTTATGCGCTGGCCCTGCTTGGGAACCCTGATCCAGAAGCTCCGCATTCAACAATGCAGGATCAAACTAACTGGATAGGATTTTCCAGGTTAAGAACACAGAGCGAAGTGATTTGACACGCCCATGCAGGAGCATGAGCGCGATGAAAAAAAGTAATAATCATCCCCCCATAAGTTTTTTTTGAAATCTGGCTTTTACGGCGAAGCTGTTTTTTCTATTTTATAAGACGGGTGTATAATAACGGGTTAACTACGTTATTTTAGGTTTAACTATGCAAGTGATTCAGGAAGCGCTCACATTTGACGATGTTTTGCTGGTGCCTGCGCATTCGACGGTGTTGCCGCGGGAAGTTAAGATGACGACCCGTCTGACCCGGGGGATTAAATTAAATATTCCATTGGTATCCGCCGCTATGGATACCGTAACAGAAGCCAGACTCGCCATCGCCATCGCCCAGGAAGGTGGTATTGGTATCATTCATAAAAACATGACGGCCGAGCAGCAGGCCCGCGAAGTCAGTCAGGTCAAAAAATATGAAAGCGGGGTGATTAAAGAACCCATTACTGTAACGCCCCGAAAAACAGTCAGAGAAGTGATTGAGCTGACACGGGAAAAAAATATTTCCGGTGTACCGGTTGTCGATGGTGAAGCATTGGTCGGTATAGTCACCAGTCGCGATCTACGTTTTGAGACCCGGCTGGACGAACCAGTGACCTCTGTGATGAAGCCCAAGGAAAAACTGGTGACTGTCAAGGAAGGAACTGATCCCAAAGAAGTTATCGCTTTGTTGCATCAACACCGTATTGAAAAAGTGTTGGTTATCAATGATGATTTTCATCTGCGCGGTATGATCACGGTGAAAGATATTCAAAAAGCCAAGGATTATCCGCAAGCTTGCAAAGACAGCCAGGAACACTTGCGGGTAGGCGCTGCAGTGGGTACCGGCGAAGGCACTGAAGAACGAGTACATGCCCTGGTTGACGCAGGTGTCGATGTGATTGTGGTCGATACTGCGCATGGTCACTCTCAAGGCGTGTTAGACCGCGTTCGCTGGGTTAAACAACATTATCCCGATGTACAAGTGATTGGTGGTAATATTGCCACCGCGGAAGCCGCTTTAGCCTTGGTTGAAGCCGGGGCCGATGGGGTGAAAGTCGGCATTGGTCCGGGTTCGATCTGTACGACTCGAATTGTCGCCGGCGTAGGTGTGCCGCAAATCACTGCCGTCAGCAATGTCGCTGGCGCGTTGAAAGATACCGATGTGCCATTGATTGCCGATGGCGGTATCCGTTTTTCTGGAGATGTCGCCAAAGCGCTGGCGGCAGGTGCTCATGCGGTGATGCTGGGCAGCATGTTCGCCGGCACCGAAGATGCGCCGGGCGAGGTTGAGCTATATCAGGGTCGTTCCTATAAGTCTTATCGCGGCATGGGGTCTTTGGGGGCCATGTCCCAGCAGCAAGGATCCAGCGATCGTTATTTTCAGGAAGACGCCGACAGCGTGGAAAAACTGGTGCCGGAAGGCATCGAAGGACGGGTGCCTTATAAAGGGTCATTATTGGCGATCATTCATCAATTACTTGGCGGCATACGCGCGAGCATGGGCTATACCGGTAGTGAAAACATCGAAGCCATGCACGACAAGGCCCAGTTTGTCCGGGTCACCAGTGCCGGGATGCGGGAAAGTCATGTTCATGATGTGACGATTACCAAGGAAGCACCAAATTATCGGCTGTCCTGATCGGCCGGCTAAACAAAAGGACTCGGCTGAGTCCTTTTTTTATTTGATTAACTTAGAAGAGACTGTTCAGTGACGCAAGCAAACAATATTCATTCTGACAAAATTTTAATTCTGGATTTTGGCTCACAATACACCCAGTTAATCGCGCGTCGGATTCGTGAAATTGGCGTTTATTGTGAAATCTATTCCTGTGATTGTTCAGATGATGAAATTGCCCGTTTTGCCCCTAAAGGCATCATCTTGTCCGGTGGCCCTGAAACCGTAACCAGCGATGAAACGCCACGCGCACCACAAATAGTTTTTGAACTGGGTGTGCCTGTTCTGGGTATCTGTTATGGCATGCAGACCATGACAGAACAATGCGGCGGTAAAGTCGAAGCCTCGGATCATCGGGAATTCGGTTATGCGCAGGTTCGGGCGCGTGGGCATTCTCGTTTATTGAAAAATATCGAAGACCATACTTCTGAAGAAGGCTATGGCTTGCTGGATGTCTGGATGAGCCATGGCGATCGGGTTATCGAATTACCGCAAGGCTTCAAAATGATTGCCAGTAGTGATGGTGCGCCAATTGCCGGCATTGCCAATGAAGAAAAAGGTTTTTATGGTTTGCAATTTCACCCGGAAGTGACACACACCAAGCAAGGCGGACGAATTTTACAACGTTTTGTTATTGATATTTGTGGCTGTGATGCCTTGTGGACCGCCAGTAATATTATCGAAGACAGCATAGCCGCCGTGCGTCAACAGGTGGGTAATGATCAAGTGATTTTGGGCTTGTCAGGTGGTGTCGATTCATCAGTCGTTGCCGCGTTGCTGCATGAGGCAATTGGTGATCAGCTGACTTGCGTTTTTGTCGATACCGGTCTGTTGCGCCTGCATGAAGGCGACCATGTCATGGCGACATTTGCCAAGCATATGGGCGTCAAGGTGATTCGGGTCGATGCGGAAAAACGTTACCTCGATGCATTGGCGGGTGTTACAGACCCTGAAGCCAAACGAAAAATCATTGGTAATTTGTTTGTCGAAATTTTCGATGATGAAGCCAGCAAACTCACCGACGCCAAATGGCTGGCGCAGGGTACGATTTATCCCGATGTTATCGAATCGGCCGGGGCGAAAAGCGGCAAGGCGCATTTGATTAAATCGCACCACAATGTCGGCGGCCTGCCGGAAAACATGAAGCTGAAACTGGTTGAGCCATTACGCGAACTGTTCAAGGATGAAGTGCGTAAAATTGGGGTTGAACTGGGTCTGCCAGCAGATATGGTTTATCGCCATCCTTTTCCGGGGCCGGGGCTTGGGGTTCGGATTCTGGGGGAAGTCAAAAAGACCTATGCCGATTTACTCCGTCAGGCAGACGCTATTTTTATCGAAGAATTATACAATCATGATCTGTACGACAAAGTCAGTCAGGCATTTGCGGTATTTTTGCCGGTTAAATCCGTTGGGGTGATGGGAGATGGCCGTCGTTATGATTATGTCATTGCATTACGGGTGGTAGAAACCATTGATTTTATGACGGCTCGTTGGGCTCATCTGCCCTATGATTTTCTGGATTTGGTGTCACGTCGCATTATCAATGAAGTCGATGGTATTTCCCGGGTAACCTATGACATCTCAGGAAAGCCGCCTGCGACGATTGAATGGGAATAACTACCGCTGATGATGAGGCCTGGATGCGTTACGCCATACGTTTGGCTGAACGCGCCGAGCAGCGTGGTGAAGTGCCGGTTGGTGCGGTTTTGGTTAGCGCGGCTGGAGAATGTCTTGCAGAAGGGTGGAATAGTCCTATTTTGCACCATGACCCCAGTTGCCATGCGGAGATGATGGCGATTCGCAGAGGAGGGGCCAAGCTGGAAAACTATCGTTTGGTCGATACCACGCTGTATGTGACGCTGGAGCCTTGTGTGATGTGCATGGGGGCAATTATGCATGCCCGCATAAACCGTTTGGTTTTTGGCGCTTATGATCCGCAGCGTGGAGCGGTCTGCAATGCCTTGCAATTGCCTGAAGCAGGTTTTTTGAATCATAAGATAATCTGGCAGGGCGGTGTTCTGGAAACAGCCTGTAGTGAATTGCTGATAGATTTTTTTAAATTTAAAAGAGAGCAGAAAAAACTATCTGTATTGTGGAGAAAAAAGCATGCGTAGAGATATACCCAAATCCCCAAATAGACCCATCAACCTCGGCTCTCAGCCGCAAAAAAGCTGATATCAGCCTGCGCCGGGGCGATAATCGGGATGTTTGCAACGATTATTCGTTCAATTTTCGTCAAATCCTCGTGTTATCGCAGCCGAATTCGCTATTTTCGGCGAATGCGCTGGATTAAAAGCGCACCTGTCCTGGGGACGACGTGCGTGAATGCTGTTTATTATTGTTTATGTTCTATATCGGCGGTGATTCTATCGACCCAAGTGCAGTCAGTACCTGCTCAAACAGGCGTCGATGGCAGTCTTTGACCTTGATGATCAGTTGACGCGCGGTTCGGGTGATTTTGGCGGCGATGCCATAAAGACGCCAGCGCAGAGTGATAGCGCGATGGTGCGCCAACTTTTCCGGCAAGAGTTGCCGCATCAGCGCAAACAGGTTGTAGGAGAGTGCGCAGATATGAAAATAAAGTGCATTCGCGTCAAAATCTGTACAAGGCAGCGTGTCGCCACCAAAGTCGTGTTTCAGTTCCTTGATGCGGTTTTCACTGTCTTCGCCGCGCTGGTTGTACCAGTGGATGATGTCGCTGTCTGACAGATCATCCCGATTGGTGGCGATGGCGCGATATATGTAGCGACTGTCTTCCAGTTGTTCCTGACCATCCGCATCATCCAGGTCCAGTGAGGCCAGACCTTTCAGGGGGATTCGCTGAATGACCAGGGTAAACGGCTGATCATAATCGCCGATACAATGCAGCATGCGATACGTTTGCCGGCTTTGGCTAACCTCGCCATTGCGGTGAATCATGGGCCGCCAATTGGTTTCGCTCAACTGTTCAATGTGTTCTTTAACCGCCCGGCTCATTTTTGCCCGAATGCCGTATTGAATGGGCTGTTGGTCGACGTATTCGATAATTTTTTGTTGATAGCCTGCCGCATCGATGCGTAGTTTTTTAATATGAACACCTTTCGGCAAATTGTCTTGGCAATGTTGGATGAATTCCGGGTTTTCTTTCGCTGGCGAATCATTACCCGCCCTGAAATCGCACGCCACAACCTGACCGGTCTCAGCGATATGGCCGACCATTGGCATATAACCGCGGTTTTTCTTATAGGTCCATTGCGCCCCACGCTTATTGGCGATGATTTCGGTGGCATCAATATCCAGCGTAATGCTTTTTTTACGCTGCAAAGCGGCTGCCAGAATGCGCCGGTTCACCACTTTCCAGCCGCTGAAAGCGATTGACTGGCGCCCCATGCATCGCAACCAATCGCCCAGCGCACTGGACCTTGGCATTTGTTTCATCCCCAACACCGAAAGCAACGCGCTTTCGTCATGGAGGTGACGCACATCATCCAGGTGAAAACTGCCCTCATGCTGCATCAGAATCAGAGTTTCAAGATAAGCCGATGGCTTGATTCCCCGATTGCTTTTGGGCAGTGGGAATACCTGATCAATATGTTCACCCAGCTGCAGCGATTGCATCAAGTGCGCGATGGTGAGTAAACCGGCGCGCGAGGTCAGTTGATCGTTTGTTTTGCTCAGTTTATACGGTAAGATGTTCATAAGCATCAGGTGCACCCATTGGGTGATGGATTGTTTCGTCGCAAACCATTATACAACCAGGGCTCTTTCCATTTTTAGAGCTTTCTATCTGGGGATTAGGGTGAAAGGCTCAGTATGGTGCAATACTCTCCAGTCCCTTATAATGAGCTTAAAAAATGCGCCAAGATAATTGAACTTTTTAAAAGAGAATAAAAAGAATATGTCAAAACTTACTAGCTCTGCCGAATGGAACGCTGTACAAGAACATTTCGATAAAATCTCCGCTAGTTTTTCCATGAAAGAAGCGTTTGAGGCCGATCCCGAACGCTTTGACAAGTTTTCGTTACGCTTTAACGATATTCTGTTTGATTACTCCAAAAACCGAATTACCGAAGAAACGCTCAAATTATTATTAGCCCTGACAGATCAGGCAGAACTGAAAGATTACATTGAAAAAATGTTTAGCGGTGAAAAAATCAATATCACCGAGAAACGCGCCGTACTGCATACCGCTCTACGCAACAGGGACAATACCCCTGTTTATGTGGATGGCGAAGATGTCATGCCAAAAATCAACCGTGAACTGGATAAAGTCAGAGTTTTCAGTGAAAAAGTCCGCTCGGGTAAATGGCTAGGTTATACGGGTAAAAGAATCCAGACTATTGTCAATATCGGTATCGGCGGATCTGATTTAGGGCCAAAAATGGTCTGTACAGCCCTTAAGCCGTATGCCCGCCCTGATTTGGACATTCATTTTGTTTCCAATGTCGACCAGGCTCATCTTGTCGGCGTGTTGGAAAAAATTGACCCTGAAACAACTTTATTTATTGTCGCTTCCAAAATGTTCAACACCCTGGAGACGATGACCAATGCCAAATCTGCCCGGCGCTGGTTTCTCCAATCAGCCAAGGACGAAGAAGCCATCAAAAAACATTTTGTCGCGGTTTCCACTCATCCTGAAAATGTCGCCATATTCGGTATTGATACGGCCAATATGTTTCAGTTCTGGGATTGGGTCGGGGGGCGCTATTCCCTCTGGTCGGCCGTTGGTTTATCCATTGCCCTTTATGTCGGTATGGATAGATTTGAACAACTACTTGAAGGCGCATTTGAAGCCGATCAGCATTTCCGCCATACGCCGTTTGCAGAGAATATTCCTGTCATCATGGCATTGTTGGGTATCTGGTATAACAATTTTTTCAAGACTGAATCTCATGCCATTTTACCTTACGATCAGTCCATGCACCGTTTTAGCGAATATTTTCAACAAGGCGACATGGAAAGTAATGGAAAAAGCATCAACATGGAAGGTAAGCAAGTTGATTATCAAACGGGCCCGATTATCTGGGGCCAGCCAGGCACTAATGGTCAGCATGCCTTCTACCAGTTAATGCACCAAGGAACCAAGCTGATCCCCTGCGATTTTCTTGCACCGGCCCAGAGTCATTACGACCTGCCAGAACATCATGATGTTCTGATTTCCAATTATCTGGCTCAACCACAAGCATTGATGCGGGGTAAAACCCGGGAAGAAGTGCTGCAAGACCTGAACGAGGAAGAACGCCAGGATGAAGTACTCGTCAATTCCAAAATTTTCCCAGGTAATAAACCCACTAATTCATTTTTATTTCAAAAACTCACGCCCAAAACCCTGGGAACGTTGATTGCCTTTTATGAACATAAAATTTTTGTTCAAGGTGTGATATGGCACATAAATTCTTTTGACCAAATGGGTGTAGAATTAGGCAAAATACTGGCAAAAGCCATTTTACCGGAACTTAAGAATGATGATGTTATCTCAACTCATGACAGCTCCACCAATGGCTTGATTAACACCTACAAACAGCTCAGGTAAACATTTGCCTAATACCATTCATCGTATAGTTTTTTTTCTGTTCAGCAGTTTTCTGCTGAGCAGTTGCGATGATTATTCCAAAAATCATCTTGGTTTTACCAAACTGGAGCAAATCCGTTCCGCCGGCGTTTTAAAAGTTATCACCCGCCAGAGCCCCACCACCTATTACGAAGGCCCGGATGGGTTTACCGGACTGGAGTATGACCTTGTCCAGCTGTTTGCAAAACAGCTCAATGTGCGTGTTGAATTCATTTTTCCAGATACCTTTGACGCCATCTTGCAGGATATCGCTGCTGGCAAAGCCGATATCGCAGCAGCAGGACTGACTGTAACCGATGAACGCAAAAAACTCATGCGCTTTGCTCCCCCCTATCAACAAATTACCGAACAGGTTATTTACCGCTTTAAACGCCCCAAGAATATCGCTGATTTAAGTAATGGCATTTTAGAAGTGGTCAAAGGCACCAGCCACATTGCTACACTGAACAAACTGAAACAACAATATCCACAGCTTGAATGGATTGAAAATAATGAATTAGATAGAGACAGCCTTTTGTATTTAGTCAATGCCGGCCTGATTGACTATACCATTGCTGACTCTCACCATGTTGCCATTATTCGTAGCTATTATCCAAAACTCAATATTGCCTTTGACCTGACCAAACCTCAATCATTGGCCTGGGCTTTGCCCTTATCGGATGATGACAGTTTGTTTAACGAGGTGATTCGCTTTTTTCTGCAGATCAAAAAAGATGGCACATTAAAGGCATTGTTGGAAAAACATTATGGCCATGTCGATAATCTCAATTATGTGGGTAACTGTACTTTTCGTAAACATGTTAAAGAACGCTTGCCCAGGTATGAACACCTGTTCAAAAAAGCAGCCGAGAAATATGGCCTGGATTGGCGATTTTTAGCCTCAATCAGTTATCAGGAATCCCACTGGAATCCAAAAGCAAAATCCCCTACGGGCGTCAAGGGCCTGATGATGCTGACCCAGGCGACGGCTAAACAACTGGGCGTTAAAAACCGGCTTGATCCAGCCCAGAGCATCGATGGCGGCGCACGCTATTTCAAACAACGCTTGAAAAAAATACCCGCCAGAATACCGAAACCCGATCGTATATGGTTTGCGCTGGCCTCGTATAATGTCGGTTTCGGTCATCTGGAAGACGCCAGAAGATTAACCCAGGGAATGGGCAAAAACCCGGATAAATGGATTGACGTGAAAAAGACCTTGCCGCTTCTGAGCAAACGCCGTTGGTACAAAAAAACCCGGCACGGTTATGCCAGAGGACGCGAGCCCGTGCGCTATGTGGAAAATATCCGCAGCTATTATGATTTATTGGTTTGGCTGACCAAAGAAGATCAGATTCACAAGCAAGTGATGACAGAAAAAGCCAAACAGGTAGAAGCAAAACCCAACCAGGCATTGAAAGTTGAAAGTCCGGTTTTATGACTTAGCTGTTTACCGGCATTTGGGGCTATAAAAATTCACATGAGCAATGACTATTCTTCATTACTGATGTTACGCGGTCTTGAATTGTTGCAATTCAGCAAAAGCCTGCCGAATAGCCTTGATATATAATTTTGCCTTCAAAGCAAAATGATTGGTTTGGTGTTTTATTTTGAGACACTCCAGTTTAAAGACCGCCATAATGGCCATAAAAATATGATTGTTTTGTGTTGTTGGGGTACGAGTAGGCGACTTTGCCAACCCGGCATTGGATTTCAATGATTTATGAAATTCTTCGACTTTCCATCGTTTCTGATAGATTGCCGCAACCTTTTTACCCGTTAATGTTAAATCACTGCACACCAGATTAACGGTTGCCGTACTGCCGTCTTTGTTTGTAAAGATTCGCCGGACAATCAGGACTTCATGTGGGTAGCCTTTTAGCCAGCCGCGTACTGCTTGTTTATCCTCTAATGCAATGTCACTGACACGGGTAAATTTTCCTTGTTTCTTGTCGTCTACGCTCAACGCCACCAAACGATTATCCTTTAAAGCCCCAATGAAATGTTTGTCTTTGTCAACAATAAACTCCTGATTCTCTTTAGCCGTAAACCAGCTATCCATCAACACATAGCGAAATTGAAGCCGATTGTTCAAACACTGTTGAATCATCGCACGCATCAGCTCATTTTTGGTCACCGTAGCCATTCGTTTAACCTGCTTTGTTTTGATATCACAAAACTGAATCGGTTTTTTGACCACTTCAAAGGCTACGGGTATCGAAACATCACCCGTATGATACAAGGCATTCAATAGATTGATGCCTTTGACTGACCGCCCCTGGCAATGGTCATAATGCCAACAAATGACTTCATTCTCGTCTGTCCATTGCTTCTCCTGGATTGTATCGTCAAAAATCAAACACCCTGATTCTTCTTCAATCTTCCGGACTGTTCGTTTAACCTCCAGCCAGAGGTCTTTTGATGTGTACGTCCTGGACGATAAAAAACGCGTGACACTATCATGGCTAATTTCTCCACCTAACATCGACGACAAACCCGTTGCTGTCGCATAGCTCGTATTGCTGATTAAATAGTCTGTGTACAGGTCTAATTTCTCTTTGTTCATCCTCAGATTTTATCAATTATCCGGCGTAGCGCGTAACATCAGCTGGTAATTTTGCAAAAATTATGGTGCCCTTCTCAGGAGATGACATATTAAGAAAATTCAACAATCAAGTTGAGCCTCTTTTTAACAAAATTTACTCTGTACATGACAAAAATTAACTTATGACAAATGAGTCTCATGTATTCCAGTGACAAAAGGTATGGGTTGCAAAAGAGCAATCACTTTTCTAATCATCCTTTTTGATTGAGATAAGACATTAAACAACGTTGAGCGGATACAATCTAATCCATATCGAAACAGGCTTTGCGCGAGCCGCTGATGTGTTTTGGTTTTTATTGGTAACTCGCAATCATGTTTCCATTCGCCTGCTTTATGTGACCAACAGAAAGCAATAACGGGAAGTACTAACAATTTTTTGATCCGAAGATAACCGACTACACGCGTTTCCTCAAGTTTGAATCCCCGTCCTTTTAAACCGCCGAAAAGCGTTTCGATTTCCCAACGCAAGCCATAAATTTTAATCGCATCAGGGTTCAAATGCTGACAGACGATGATTAATAACTCACCATCACTCAGCCGTAACCCACTGAGATAAATTGAACAATTTCCCAAATAGCGCGCTGTTGAGAGGTGTCGTGTGCTACCCGGCTTAAGCCCATAAAACAAACGCTCTACGCGTATTCGCTGGCCTTGGGCATTGGTTGTCCAGGCGTTGTTGCGAATACGGATATAAAAGGGAATCTCTTGCTCAAACAACCAGCCCATCCATTCGTCTCCAATAAACTCCCGATCAGCCAAAAGACCTTTGATGTGATGTCGGCCAAACTGCGCAATAAAGCGTTTCATCAGCGCTATACGTTCCTTCGTATTAGAGTTGCCCCGCTTGTTTAAAGGCAACCAATACACCGGAATGGCGGCACCCCGATAAACCACGGCAAGCACCAGCAGATTAATATTGGTTTTACCCCACTTCCAATTCGTCCTGTCTAACGTCAGATAGTAATCCTGATCAGTGAAACCAAACAGTTTCATGATGAAATGAGCGACTTCATTGTAATCCAGCCAATGGTCACTGAAAAATCGTTGCATCCGTCGATATCGTGAGGAAATTTTTGCCCGACGGGGAAAGAATACGGCGAGCTGGGCCAGATTGACCGTGCTAACTGCCATCAAAGCAATTAACATACCCACAAAACAAACGATTCTTGCCTTGTTCCATTGAAAGTGCTCAGTTAATATGACGGTCAGCTCGTTGATTTGTAATGTCCCGTTATTCATATTCGCTAAAACAAAATGCGGTATTTAATTACATTTCAACGAGCTACGCCAGCTTTTAATATTTTTTGTCATGTACAGAGCAAAATTTACAAAAATCAAGAACAAATCCAAACACTGGAAAAACTCCGTGATACCCTATTACCCAAACTGATGAGCGGTGAAGTTCGGATACAATATGACAAGGAGTTAAAAACATGACGAATTCAGAACTAATAAAACAACTCTTCTTGTCATTTAATAACAAGGATAACGAAGCCTTTATACAGACAGCAAGAGAATATATTGAAAGGGAAAAACGCAAGAAACATACAATTGTTGCCAAGGAGCTTGAAAAAGCACTGTATCAATCTGCGTGCGTTTCGAACAATGCAAAACGCTTCAAACAAAGCCTTCCGATTCCAAGAGATACGGAGAAAGGCTTTCCTTTGTTGGAAATACAGCATTTTGAACAGGATTTCGACAGCCTTATTTTATCCAGTTACACCAAAGACCAGCTAGAACGCATTGTCCGTGAATTTAAGGATGCAGATATTTTAGCGACCTATAACCTAAGCTATAAAAAGAAAATTCTTCTCTGTGGAGAGCCAGGAACAGGCAAAACATTTTCGGCGCAAGTTATCAGTTCTATGCTTAACATCCCCTTAGTTTATATCCGGTTTGATGCGATTATCTCATCCTATCTAGGAGAAACAGCAGGAAATCTACGAAAAGTATTTGATTTTATTGAAAATGATACTTGGGTAGTACTTTTTGATGAATTTGATATTATCGGCAAAAACCGTGATGATGCTCATGAACATGGTGAAATCAAACGGGTGGTCAATAGTTTTTTGCAAATGCTGGATAACTTCAAAGGCGATAGCATCATGTTTGCAGCCACTAATCATCAGAATATGCTCGACAGTGCTATTTGGAGGCGCTTCGATGCAGTTATTGATTATGGACTGCCTGATGAAGAAGCTCGTAAAAAACTTTTTGAGCGTTTTTTACGACCATAGAAGTTACGCATTGACAGGCAATGTTAAACTATGGGTTTAAAAAATCCCAAAGTCAATGCAAGGCAAACCTTGATAAGAGAAATAACACGCCCCTCAACAGCCTGCTGTACATTACCCATGTATATTGGTTTTTTATTAAGTGAGCCGAAACAAGCTAGTTGTCGACGATTAGGAGAAGTCATGTCAATATCACATGATAGCGTAAATCGATTTCTAAATCGGGAGCATTACACTGGGCGAGATTTATACAATGAAGCCAGCGCAAGCCTGAATTTAAAGGGCGGAACCTTGAGTGTTGACGATAGTGTTCTTGATAAACCTTATAGCCAATATATGGCATATGTCAGTTATTTTTGGTCGGGAAAACATCATAGAGCAGTCAAGGGAATCAATCTTGTCACGTTGTACTACACAGACATTCAAGGAAAACACCAACCACTGAATTTCCGGGTGGTCGATAAGGCGGAAGGAAAGACAAAAAATGACTATTTTCAAGACATGCTGACCGAAGTATTAGCTTGGGGACTAGAACCTGGTTTTGTAACAGGAGATAGCTGGTACAGTTGCGTGGATAATCTTAAATTGATAAGAAATCATCAGACAGGATTATTCTTTGCAGTGGAAGGTAATCGATTAGTCTCTGTTGAAAAAGGTTCATGGGTTCAAGTCAGGCAATTAGAAATCCCGGAAGACGGCTTAATGGTTTGGCTCAAAAATTTTGGGTATGTGAAATTATTTCGGACGACCTTGAAAGAACAAGTTCGCCATTACATAAGTTCACTACCTGATGAAGAAAAAACCGCTGTTTTTGACAAGAAAGCATTTACCGAACAACATGACAGGCATTGGCAGATTGAGCAATATCATCGGGCAATAAAGCAGGTGTGTAATATTGAGCGGTTCCAGGTTCGCAATAAAAGAGCAATAAATAATCATATTTTTTCTGCAATTTGTGGCTTTGTTCAATTACAAAAATTGAGCTTTGCAGACGTGATTAATAATTGCTATAGCGTACAGCGGAATTTATTCAACGATGTTATGGCTTCGTTTATCGACACCTTTATGCCAAATATGAATCATTTAAACCCAAAATTTCGATCTGTTGTCAATGCGTAACTTCTAGACTTCTTCGATCCGTTTACGGATTTTGAGACTGCTGGTATAGCCTGGGTGTCGGGTCGTCCGCTTGTCAATCGCCGAACCTTTCGCTTTTTGAGTCACATGCGGGGTCACCTTCATGGCACGTAGTTCGGCAACGAAGTTCCGGGTATCATAGTTTTTGTCACCACCCACTGTGGCACCCGCTTTTTTGACACTGCGTTTGATCATTTTTGTCGCCGCCTCCCGCTCGGCCGTTCCTGTCGCCTGGGTCACTTCAACATCGATGACCAAACCATGGCGATTTTCCATGAGTGCATGGCCCGGAAAAGCGAGTTGGGCTTTATCGCCCTGACTTTTTTTATATATCCTTGCTTCCGGGTCCGTTGTCGATTCATGCGTGTCGTTACAGCGTTTCTCGCCTTTGAAGTTGACACTCGGATTGCGGGTGGAATCCTCCGGCGGCCGGCTCGAACCGTCTTTGGCCTTGACGCTTTTCACAGAAGCCCAGGCCTTGATTAGCGTGCCATCAACCGAAAAGTGTTCGTCTGAGACTAAATCCTGCCATTCGGCCAGGCACAGCACACGATCAAAAAACAAACGACTCACGCGCTCATTCAATAGACGGTCACGATTGGCGCTGAACGTTGAATGATCCCAAACCTCATCATCCATTGATAAGCCGACAAACCAACGATACAGCAGATTGAAATCAATGTGTTCGATCAGTTGCCGCTCCGAACGAATGGAAAACAGGATTTGCAACAAACTGGCACGGAGTAAACGCTCGGGAGGAATTGACGCCCGGCCCCGTCGGGAATACAGGTCATCGAACTCCTCATCCAAAGTAGTCAATAGAATATCGACCAAATATCGTAGTTTGCGTAAAGGATGATCACTCGGAATTCTAGATTCCAGCGTCCGATAACTGAATAATTCGTTTTGGGTATAATCAATGCCGCGCATAACAAATAAAAAATCGAGGAATATCAAATGGATTGAATCATTTTACCATAAATAACAATTAGTTATGTGATTAAACGCCAATTATGGCAACGAAACAATGCGGCCTCCATGTTGGATTAAATCAACAGCCTGTTAAATTTATAGAAAGCCTGGGTATTTATCCACCTGGTTGTTTTGTCGAACTGAATACAGGTGCAATTGCAGTGGTTGTTGAAGAGCATCAGCAATTTAAATTACGGCCAAAAATTGTATTGATTCGAGATGAAGAAAAAGCACCTTGTGAAGAGCGACTGGTTGATCTTGCAATTGATCAGGATATGACTATCAGGGCGATAATAGAGCCAAAGGACTTTCATATCGATGCGAAAAAATATTATATGGAAGGCGTGGTTCAGAAAGGATTTCAGTAAATGAAACCTAGCTCCACGCTATAAAAAAAGGCCAAAAATGTGTATCATAAACGGTTATTGTTTACTAAGTTTAGGAGAGTTGAATGCAAAGCGTCACGTTGATTAAAGGTGATGGAATTGGTCCTTCTATTATGGAGGTCGCGGTACAGGTTATCGAGGCAGCAGGCGCTCAAATTCAGTGGGAAGAAGCTGAAGCGGGCATGGGTGCTTTTGAAAAATATGGCACCCCATTGCCAGAAGCGACGCTGGCGTCCATCGAAAAAACACGTGTTGCATTCAAAGGCCCGTTAACGACACAGGTTGGCAGTGGTTTTAGAAGTATCAATGTCGAATTGAGACAGCGCTATGATTTGTACGCCAATGTACGTCCGGCCAAAAGCTGGCCTGGTGTCAAGACCCGTTTTGACGATGTCGATATTGTCGTGGTGCGGGAAAATACCGAAGGTCTGTATTGTGGTCTGGAACATTATTTGACGCGCAAGCATGATGTAGCCGAGAGCTTGGCGGTAGTCACCCGGTCGGCTTCGGAAAGAATTATCGATTATGCTTTTCAATATGCACGTAAAAATAATCGTCAGAAAGTCACCGTTTGTCACAAAGCCAATATCCTGAAATATACCCAGGGCTTGTTTTTGGAGGTGGCGCGGGAAATCGCTGCAAATTATTCCGATATTCAATTTGATGAAAAAATTATCGACGCCAGTTGCATGCATATGGTGATGGATCCATCACAATTTGATGTTGTGGTTTGCACCAATATGTTTGGTGATATTTTATCGGATTTGACTGCGGGACTGGTGGGCGGCCTTGGCTTGATACCGGGCGCCAATATTGGTGAAGATGCAGCCCTTTTTGAAGCCGTTCATGGCAGTGCGCCGGATATCGCCGGTAAAAATCTGGCCAACCCGACAGCCGTATTGATGGCGGGTGTGATGATGTTAAGACATCTAAAACAGGATGAGGCAGCCGATAAAATGCAGACTGCCATTGAAAAAGTCATCAACGAAGGCAAATATGTCACACCTGACCTGAATAAAGACTCAGGTTGTGGCACCGTTGAAATGGGGCAGGCGATTATCGACGCCATCGCCGGATAAAATCAAACACGAGAGAGTGGGTTGGTCGGGAGCCGTAACTCAATAGGCGATAACTTTATTGCGAACACTGATGTTGGGTGACGGTGCTCCTTCAGGTTTGTCAAATGTCATACGTCTTTGTTGCCTCGCACCTGACCCAACCTAGCCATCCTACAGCACTGTCTGTTTCCTGATCATGTCAGGGCAAAACACGAATAATTGAAGGTTACCTTGATGAGTATGTTAGAAGAATATCGTCAACACGTTAAAGAACGTGCTGAACTTGGCATTCCGCCTAAACCACTGGATGCCAAACAAGTTGCTGAACTGGTGGAGCTGATTAAAAATCCACCCGCGGGCGAGGAAGAATTTCTACTGGATTTGTTGGAAAACCGGGTGCCTGCCGGTGTCGATGACGCGGCCTATGTCAAGGCTGGATTTTTGGCCGCGATCGCCAAAGGTGAAGCGACATCGCCGATTATTACGCCTGAGCGGGCAACGGAACTGTTAGGCACCATGTTGGGTGGTTTCAATATTGTGCCTTTGATCGATCTTTTGGACGATGAAAAACTGGCGCCAATTGCGGCTAAAGCACTCTCCCATACCTTATTGATTTTTGATGCTTTTCATGATGTTCAGGAAAAAGCCGAGGCCGGCAATCAATATGCCAAACTGGTCATGCAGTCCTGGGCCGATGCAGAATGGTTTACCTCAAAACCTCCAGTACCCGAAAAGCTGACCGTTACCGTCTTTAAAGTACCAGGTGAAACCAATACCGATGATTTGTCACCTGCACAAGATGCCTGGTCGCGGCCAGATATTCCGCTCCATGCCAAATCCATGCTGAAAATGCCGCGTGAAGGCATCAGCAATGCCGAAGAACAAATCAAGGAATTAAAGCAAAAAGGCTTTACCGTCGCCTATGTGGGCGATGTAGTAGGAACCGGTTCCTCGCGGAAATCGGCGACTAACTCGCTGCTGTGGCATATGGGCGAAGATATTCCGCATATTCCCAACAAACGGGCGGGCGGCGTATGCATAGGCGGTAAAATTGCGCCAATTTTTTTCAACACACTGGAAGACTCCGGTGCATTGCCAATCGAATGTGATGTGTCTAAATTGCAAATGGGCGATGTTATCGACATTTATCCCTATGAAGGCGTCATCAAGCGTCATGATACGGATGAGGTTTTGGCAACCTTTGCGTTGAAAACTGACGTGATTCTGGATGAAGTGCGCGCCGGTGGCCGCATTCCATTGATTATTGGCCGGGGCCTAACTGATCGGGCGCGCAAGGCATTGGGTTTGGGGCCTTCTGACGTATTTCGTCGCCCTGAAAACAAAGAAGATAGTGGCAAAGGGTATACTCTGGCTCAGAAAATGGTTGGCAAAGCCTGTGGTGTGGAAGGTGTGCGCCCGGGTACCTATTGTGAACCTCATATAACCACAGTCGGCTCGCAAGATACCACTGGCCCGATGACGCGTGATGAGTTGAAAGACTTGGCCTGTCTGGGTTTTTCAGCCGATCTTGTTCTGCAATCGTTTTGTCATACCGCCGCATACCCAAAACCCGTCGATGTGGAAATGCAGTATACCCTGCCGGAATTCATTATCAATCGGGGCGGTGTTTCGTTAAGGCCGGGTGATGGCATTATTCATTCCTGGCTGAACCGCATGTTATTACCGGATACCGTTGGCACCGGCGGAGATTCGCATACCCGTTTTCCGATTGGCATTTCTTTTCCGGCAGGATCCGGCCTGGTCGCCTTTGCCGCAGCTACTGGCGTGATGCCGCTGGATATGCCGGAATCGGTACTGGTGCGGTTTACCGGCGAAATGCAGCCCTGCATTACCTTACGCGATCTGGTCAACGCCATTCCTTATGTAGCCATTCAGCGTGGTTTGCTGACGGTGGAAAAACAGAACAAGAAAAACGTTTTTTCCGGTCGTATTCTGGAAATCGAAGGCTTGCCGGATTTGAAAGTCGAGCAGGCGTTTGAGTTATCCGATGCGTCGGCCGAGCGCTCGGCGGGTGGTTGCACGATTCGTTTGAACAAAGAACCAATTGCCGAATATCTGCGTTCCAATATCACTTTGTTGAAATGGATGATTGCCGAAGGCTACCAGAGCGCTCGTACCTTACAGCGTCGTATCAATGCCATGCAGGCCTGGTTGGATAATCCGGTATTGATGGAACCGGATGCCGATGCCGAATACGCCGAGGTAATCGAAATCAATATGTCGGAAATCAAAGAGCCTATTCTGGCTTGCCCGAACGACCCTGATGATGTCAAGACCTTATCAGATGTCGCCGGAACCCATATTGATGAGGTCTTTATCGGCTCCTGTATGACTAATATTGGCCATTTCCGGGCGGCAGGAAAATTACTGCAGCAACAAGACAAGGCCCTGTCGACTCGTTTATGGATTGCGCCTCCCACTAAAATGGATCAGGCTGAACTTACCGAAGAAGGCTATTACAGTATCTTTGGCAAGGCCGGTGCGCGCGTCGAAATGCCGGGCTGTTCATTGTGCATGGGCAATCAGGCGCGGGTCGCGGATAATGCCACCGTGGTATCGACCTCGACACGAAATTTCCCTTACCGGCTGGGTAATGGCGCTAATGTTTATCTGGCATCTGCTGAACTGGCGGCGGTTGCTTCATTGTTAGGCCGTATACCAACATTTGAGGAATACCAACAATATATGGACAGCCTGCAAGCCAGCAAGGAAGACACCTATCGCTATTTGAATTTTGACCAGATCGAAAGCTATCAAAAAGAAGCGGAAAGCGTCGTTCTCGAGCAGATTGAGTCATGACATTCCCGACCATTGAACAGTTTGTCGGCAATACCCCGTTAGTGCGTTTGCAGCGGCTGGCGGGGGAAAGCAGCAATACCATTCTGGTCAAGCTGGAAGGTAACAACCCGGCCGGATCAGTCAAAGACCGGCCCGCCTTAAGCATGATTAAACATGCCGAGGACAGAGGCGAAATCAAGCCTGGCGACAGGCTGATCGAGGCGACCAGCGGTAATACCGGTATTGCGTTAGCCATGGCGGCGGCTATCAAAGGCTATAAAATGACCTTGATCATGCCGGATAATATGAGTGCCGAGCGGATTGCCTCGATGAAGGCTTATGGCGCCGAAATTATTCTGACGCCAGCTGAGAAAAGCATGGAAGGGGCTATTGATCTGGCGCGTGAAATGCAGGCAAAAGGTGAAGGCAGGATTCTGGATCAATTCTCCAATCCGGATAATCCTCGCGCCCATTATGAAGGCACAGGCCCCGAGATATGGCGTGATACGCAAGGGAAAATCACGCATTTTGTCAGCGCCATGGGCACTACCGGCACTATTATGGGCACATCAAAATTCCTCAAGGAACAAAATCCTGTGATTCAGATTGTCGGTGTGCAGCCAGAAGGCGCCTCAAAAATTCCGGGGATTCGCCGTTGGCCAAAAGAATATCTGCCGAAAATTTTTGACCCCTCACGGGTTGATCGTATTATTGAAGTGGATCAACTCTCTGCCGAGCAAACCACGCGGGATCTGGCGGCCAAAGAAGGCATTTTTGCCGGCGTTTCTTCAGGCGGGGCGGTTTATGCGGCATTGCAACTGTCCAAACATGTTGACAACGCCATCATCGTCGCCATTATCTGTGATCGCGGCGATCGCTATCTGTCCACCGGTGTTTTTCCGAGCTGATATGAAAATTCAGCCAGAAACCATCCATGGTATTCTGGCATGTTGATTTCCGGCGATGACAAGTCTTTATCCAGCTTTGTCGTCATTAACTTGTAGCCGTATGACACTACAATGGCAAGGCCGGGATAAAAAACGGAATATCAGATTTATCCTGATGTGGCGCTGTCTTTTAAAAATATATTTACCTGTTTTATTGATTGCCGCTTTTCAAGCTTCCGCCATTGAACGGATAAATCTTCACATCGATGAAATCAAGGCTCAAAACTGGCTGATAAAACAGGCTGAACTACGGCTTGATACAATTGGCGGCGACAAGCCATCACTACAAATTCACGCCGGAATACTAAAACTTCCCGTTCCACTTAGAACCTGTTCAAAATCGTTGCGAGCCGCTGACAGTTGTGTGCGGACGGAGCGCAGAAACCGGAGTTTACACAGAGTAAATGAGGATTTCGAGCACTGCCCAAACGCAAATGGCAATGGCGTAGTAGATTTTGAACAGGTTCTTAGAAATTTTCAACAATTCTCCATTCACTGTTCCGATTTTGTCATGCAGTCTGGAAAAATGGCTTGTCGGCAAGGTCGAGGCAGATTGCATTGGCCGGCTTTGGGATCGCCCACATTCGATTTTCGATTAGATGTGACCGAGCAAGGCGGTTTACTTGAAATAACAAAACTGAAAATTTTTGCAGGAAGTATCAATATCACATTAACTGAACACCAATGGCAATGGTGGGCAAATGTTCAGGCAACGCATTTGGATTTGGCTAAAATTCAACGTTTTTTAAAAATCAGTGAGATTGAAAAAATCTCCGGAAAATTATCGTTCAAAGCACAGTTGAGAGGAGGTGAAAAAGGTTTTCAACGAGGTGAAATTTCCAGCCAGATTTATGCATTGAAACTCAAAGCATTTAAAGAATCATTGCTGACCGAAAAGAACCATGTCTCTGTTCAGATTAATCTCAGTAGAAAGCCAGCACAATGGTATTGGAAAACCCGGCTGACACTGGATGAGGGGGCGGTTTTTTATGACCCCGTTTTTGTAACATTCAGTAAACAACAGCCTTTGACTTTGGCGGCTTCTGGAACATTGCGGGCAACAAATAAAGCGCTTTGGCTTAGAAAGTTACTCCTTACACAAGGTGATAATGTTCAAATCACAGGTTCTGCCAACTTCAAACAGTCATTTGATGCAGATTTACAAATTATCGTCAACAACCTGAATGAAGCAGGCAAAATATTCTTATCTCCATTTCTTGAAACAGGACCATTGGCGGATTTGGTGTTATTTGGACAGATGCACGCCGATGTGCTCATCAAACAAAATAAACTTGATAGTGTTAACACTAAGCTGAGTGCAGTGGATATACAGCAGCCGGGTAACTATATCGATATCAAACAGCTCGATGGACAACTGGCCTGGCGGCAACAAGAACATGACCAGCCTTCTTTTCTGCAATGGAAAAAGATGATTATCAAAAAAATTCCGATAGAGGCGGGGCGGTTGGATTTCAAGTTGTTTGACAAACAGATGGCGTTGTTGAAACCGACTCGATTGTCCATGCTGGATGGCGTTTTCTCCATCAGGGCATTCCGATTTCAGGCGATCAAAAATGATGACGCCAAGGTGTTTTTTGAAGGCGGAGTTAAAAATCTGTCACTGGAGAAATTGACTCAGGCCTTGGATTGGACACCCTTGTCAGGAACAATCAGCGGTTATATTCCAGCCGTACATTATCAGGATAAAACCCTCAGACTGGATGGACAGTTAGCAATACAGGTGTTTGGTGGAGAAATCATCATCAAGGAATTGTCTTCTTCGGGGTTATTTGGTTTTTCACCCCGGTTACATACCGATATTGAGTTTAATAATCTGGATTTAAAACAAATTACTCAGAAGTTCAAAATTGGCCGTATTGAAGGCAGGTTATCCGGCTTTGCCCATAATGTTTATCTTGAAAACTGGAAACCGGTTACTTTTTACGCCTGGCTGGGAACACCGGACGATGATGATTCCCGGCATGTAATCAGTCAGAATGCTGTGGAAAATATCGCCAGTATTGGCGGTGGCGGGGCAGCTGATGTGATTTCCCGCGGGTTTTTACGTTTTTTTGATACCTACGGTTATGACAAATTGGGCTTTGGTTGTTATTTGCATAATGGTGTTTGTCAGATGATGGGTGTGGAAGCGGCGAGTAATGGCTATTATTTAATCAAGGGTGGCGGCCTGCCCAGAATCGATGTAATCGGCTATAATCCGCGTTTGGATTGGGATGTGTTGATTCAGCGACTGAAACGGATTGGGGCGACAGATGAAGTCATTGTGCAATAAGTCAGATTTTTACCGCTATTTTTTTTCAAATCGGGCAGGGCTGTTATAGCGTAAGCGAAACCCACCCATAACATTGGATTTATTATGAGAATACTTACCTTTAGCACAGCATTGTTTTTAACGGCTTGCGTGACGATAAACATTTACTTTCCGGCGGCTGCGGCTGAAAAAGTGGCTGATCAGATTATTCAGGAAATTCAGCAAGAAAAACCTGATGCATCCGATAGTGATGCAACAGAGCCTCAATCCAGTATTGAACTTCAGGAAGGGCAAAATATTTCATTGCTATTGCTGGATAATGCACTGAATTTTTTCATCAGTCCTGCTCAGGCGGCGGCGAATCTGGATATCAGCAGTCCTGAAATTCAACGTATCAAAGCCAGCATGAAACGACGCTTTCCATCTTTAGCGAAGGCTTATATCAACGGCTGGATAGGTTTGAAAGCCGATGGTTTCGTCACTGTCAGAGGTGACGTGCCTTTGAGCGAACGGAATCGGGTCAATAAACTGGTGGCGGCAGAAAACAATGATCGCCAGCGTTTGTATCGGGCCATCGCCAATGCCAATGGCCATCCTGAATGGGAAAGGCAAATTCAACAAACCTTCGCCAAGCGCTGGATCAGTCATGCGCATCGTGGCTGGTGGATTCAACAAGCCAATGGCCAGTGGGTGCGTAAATAATGGCGCGTAGACGGTTTAAAAAGAAAAAACTGCCTGAACAGCCTGTTCGCGTCACAATTGAATCTTTATCCCATGATGGCCGCGGTGTCGCGCATGTGGATGGTAAAGTGGTTTTTATCGATGAAGCCTTGCCGGGTGAAGAACTGGATTTTATCTACACCGACAGCCGCCGTGATTACGCCGAAGGTAAAGTCGCTGCATTAATCACGCGTTCCGAGCATCGGGTCGATCCTGAATGTCCGCATTTTGGCGTTTGTGGCGGTTGCAGTTTTCAGCATGTCGATGATGCCGAGCAGATTCATTTCAAACAGGATTTGTTGCAAGAACAGTTCCGGCATCTTGGAAAAGTGGATATTCCGGAGATTTGGGAGCCATTGACAGGCCCGCATTGGGGTTATCGTCGTAAAGCCCGCATGGGGGTGAAATATGTCGCCAAAAAAGGCCGGGTGCTGGTCGGTTTTCGCGAACGGCGCAATCCGTTTCTGGCCGAGATCGAAAGCTGTAAGGTGATGCACCCGATAGTCGGTGAAAAACTGATGGATTTATCCGCCATGATTGGCCAGTTGACCATCAAGGATAAAATCCCGCAGATAGAAGTCGCCATTGGCGATGATGACTGTGTGCTGGCTTTTCGTGTGCTGGAGCCGCCGACAGAGGAAGACAAGGCCATCATGCGTGAGTTTGGCAAAATGCACAAAATCAGCGTTTGTTTGCAACCGAAAGGGCCGGATACCATTATGCCATTACCGGGTGAGCCTGAAATATTGCCACGCTACGCCCTGCCGGATCAGAGCATCGAATTCAGGTTTCGGCCGGCCATGTTTACCCAGGTCAATTACGATATCAACCGTAAAATGGTCAACCAGGCTCTTGAGGCGCTGGAACTTGGCAAAGATGACAAAGTGCTGGATTTGTTCTGTGGCCTGGGTAATTTTACTCTGCCATTGGCGACGCAAGCCGGTCATGTCACCGGTGTGGAAGGGGATTTGCCCTTGGTGAAACATGCCCGGGAAAATGCCCGCTTGAATAATATCGACAATGTCGATTTTCATGTCGCTGATTTAAGCAAGGATGTCAGTGATTATGCCTGGGCGAAGCAGAAATTTGATAAAGTCCTGCTGGACCCTTCCCGCGCGGGTGCTTCAGATGTGTTGCCAAATTTTAAGCAATGGCAGCCAGAGCGTATCGTCTATGTGTCGTGCAATCCTTCAACCCTTGCGCGTGATGCCGGGATTCTGGTCAATGAGCTGGGTTACAAACTTGTCAAAGCGGGCGTCATGGATATGTTTCCACAAACCGCGCACGTGGAATCTATTGCCTTGTTTGTCAGGCATTGAACATGCATCTCGATATCGACATACTTAAGCAACGGCTGGTTTTGCTTGAGCATAAAAAGATTCTGCTGAGTTTTCCTGTGTCCACGGCAAAAAATGGCCCGGGTCAGCAAATGGGCAGTGAATGTACGCCGACTGGCTGGCACCATATTCGAGTCAAAATTGGCGCAGGCTTGCCAATTTACAGCGTGTTTGTTGGCCGCAGGCCGACCGGTGAAGTTTATACGCCGGAACTGGCGGAAAAATTTCCTGAACGTGACTGGATTTTAAGCCGCATACTCTGGCTTTCTGGATTAGAGCCGGGGCGCAATCGTTATGGCCAGATCGATAGCGCCTGGCGCTATATTTATCTGCATGGCGCACCGGATCATTTAATCGATGGCCGCCCTCGATCTCATGGCTGCATCCGTATGAGAAATGCAGATATCGTTCAGTTGTTCGAGCGAGTGGAGCCGGGCTGCAAAGTGTTGATTCATTGATATGACGCGTATCGTTTTAGGCATAGAATACGATGGCCAGAATTTCTGTGGCTGGCAACGCCAGGCCGGGCAACGCACGGTTCAGCAGGAACTGGAGGACGCGTTGAGTAAAATTGCCAATCAGACTGTGTCGGTAATGTGTGCAGGCCGTACCGATACTGGTGTACATGCACTGGAGCAGGTGGCGCATTTTGATTGCGATGTCATGCGTCCCATGCATGCTTGGCTGATGGGGGGCAACAGCCAGTTATCAGACGATGTGCGCATCATCTGGGCGCAGCCCGCCATTGCGGATTTTCATGCCCGCTTCAGCGCGATCGCCCGTTTCTACCGTTATATTATTCTCAATCGCAAGGTCAAATCCGCCTTGCGGCGCAATCAGGTGACCTGGTGTTACAAAACCCTGGATGCCGACAAAATGCACCAGGCAGGCCAATACCTGAGTGGCGAACATGATTTTTCATCCTTTCGGGCGCATAGTTGCCAGTCGGTCAGCCCATCCCGACAGGTTTATTTTATCGATGTCTATCGGCAAACAGATTGCGTCATTATTGATATTGCCGCCAACGCCTTTGTTCATCATATGGTCAGGAATATCGCCGGCAGTCTGATGGAAGTCGGGCTTGGTAAACAGCCGGTGGAGTGGATAAAGCATTTGTTAATGGTAAAAGACCGCACTCAGGCCGGTATGACGGCACCAGCTGAAGGCTTGTATTTTGGCGGAGTATTATATCCTTCTTGCTATAAAGTCCGAAAACATGCGATATTTGACAAATTGCCGGAGAATGCCAAACGCTTCGATTAAGCCATCAGCCTTTCCTTAATGGTGTGGCCATTTTTACAATGATAATAAAAACGTTCTCTGTACATGACAAAAAATATTAAAAGCTAGCGTAGCTCGTTGAAATGTAATTAAATACCGCATTTTGTTTTAGCGAATATGAATAACGGGACATTACAAATCAACGAGCTGACCGTCATATTAACTGAGCACTTTCAATGGAACAAGGCAAGAATCGTTTGTTTTGTGGGTATGTTAATTGCTTTGATAGCAGTTAGCACGGTCAATCTGGCCCAGCTCACCGTATTCTTTCCCAGTCGGGCAAAAATTTCCTCACGATATCGACGGATGCAACGATTTTTCAGTGACCATTGGCTGGATTACAATGAAGTCGCTCATTTCATCATGAAACTGTTTGGTTTCACTGATCAGGATTACTATCTGACGTTAGACAGGACGAATTGGAAGTGGGGTAAAACCAATATTAATCTGCTGGTGCTTGCCGTGGTTTATCGGGGTGCCGCCATTCCTGTGTATTGGTTGCCTTTAAACAAGCGGGGCAACTCTAATACGAAGGAACGTATAGCGCTGATGAAACGCTTTATTGCGCAGTTTGGCCGACATCACATCAAAGGTCTTTTGGCTGATCGGGAGTTTATTGGAGACGAATGGATGGGCTGGTTGTTTGAGCAAGAGATTCCCTTTTATATCCGTATTCGCAACAACGCCTGGACAACCAATGCCCAAGGCCAGCGAATACGCGTAGAGCGTTTGTTTTATGGGCTTAAGCCGGGTAGCACACGACACCTCTCAACAGCGCGCTATTTGGGAAATTGTTCAATTTATCTCAGTGGGTTACGGCTGAGTGATGGTGAGTTATTAATCATCGTCTGTCAGCATTTGAACCCTGATGCGATTAAAATTTATGGCTTGCGTTGGGATATCGAAACGCTTTTCGGCTGTTTAAAAGGACGGGGATTCAAACTTGAGGAAACGCGTGTAGTCGGTTATCTTCGGATCAAAAAATTGTTAGTACTTCCCGTTATTGCTTTCTGTTGGTCACATAAAGCAGGCGAATGGAAACATGATTGCGAGTTACCAATAAAAACCAAAACACATCAGCGGCTCGCGCAAAGCCTGTTTCGATATGGATTAGATTGTATCCGCTCAACGTTGTTTAATGTCTTATCTCAATCAAAAAGGATGATTAGAAAAGTGATTGCTCTTTTGCAACCCATACCTTTTGTCACTGGAATACATGAGACTCATTTGTCATAAGTTAATTTTTGTCATGTACAGAGAAAAACGTTAAAAAATTTTCTCACCGCCGCTGTCATTGCGCCATTGACGCTCCAGGGCGCGGAAAAGCTTCCGGCCGATCTTTCGGTAGAAGAACTGCTGAATGTCGAAGTCACCAGTGTGTCCAGAAAAGCTCAGAGCCTGAACAATTCCGCCGCCGCTGTATTTGTCATCACCCAGGATGATATCAGGCGTATCGGCGCTCGTTCTATTCCCGAAGCGTTGAGACTGGCGCCTGGCGTCGATGTCGCCAAAATCAGCTCCAATAAATGGGCGGTTTCCATTCGTGGATTCAATAACCGGCTGGCGAATAAATTATTGATTTTGATCGATGGACGCAATCTCTATACCCGCGCCTTTTCCGGCACTTATTGGGGACAACAGGATGTGATGTTGGAAGATGTCGAACATATCGAAGTGATCAGGGGGCCGGGGGCGACTCTTTGGGGCGCGAATGCCGTTAACGGCGTGATCAATATCATCACTAAAAAATCTCAAAAAAACCAGAAGGGTTTGTTGGCGGCCGGCGGCGGCAAACAGGAATTAGGATTTGGTGCGTTACGCTATGGTTTCAAGCTTGATCCACAAACCACCGGGCGAGTGTATGTCAAAGGCAATGCGCGTAATGAAAACAGCCTGGCGAATGGTAAGGATGCTGGTGATAATTCGGAGAAGGTTCAGACCGGGTTTAGAATCGATTCACAGTATTCAGATCAGGATTCATACTCCATTCAGGGGGATGCCTATTATAATTGGGCGAAAATTCAGCAACGAGTGCCAGTAGTCAATACCACGGCTAACACACTTAATGTCAATGACCAGGAAGAAAATTTTGGTGGTAATTTGTTGATCAAACATAAGCATGTTTTTTCGACTACCTCGAATTATCAAATCCAGGCCTATTACGATTTCTATCAGATTAAGGATATTGAACGGACAGAAAACCGCCATGCCATCGATGTTGATTTTCAGCACCGTTTTTCACTGTGGGATTGGCACGATTTTGTTTGGGGTGCGCGTTATCGCTATCGACGGGATGATTTCAAGGTTTTACAAGGGTTTGCAACGATTCAGCCAGACAATCGCAATGACCAGTTGGTTAGCGGTTTTGTTCAAGATGAAATGACGCTGATCAACAATGAGCTATGGTTGACCTTTGGCAGCAAGTTTGAACATAACGATTACAGCGGTTTTGAATACCAGCCCAGCATACGGGCGTTATGGGCTTTTCATCCACGGCATCGTTTGTGGGCGGCTGTTTCCCGGGCGGTCCGAACGCCCAGCCGTGCTGAACAAGACCTCAAACTTAATGCGGCGGTTATTGAATCAGCGCCATTGAAAACTGTTATTAGCATTAATGGCAATAAAGATTTTAATGCCGAAAAAGTTATCAGTTACGAGATAGGTTATCGCACCACCGCTATTTCGAATGTTCCGGTCGATTTAACGGCTTTTTACAATCATTATTGGGATTTACGCTCGGCAAGGGCATTGACACCGGTGATTACAACTTATGCTGAACAGCCATTAATTTTTGTCAATGAACATAAAGTAAACAGTTACGGCATTGAACTGGCGACCGTTTGGCAAATGTTGTCCTGGTGGCGCTGGGATTTGCAATACAGCTTTTTGAAAATGGACTTCAGCAGTCAAGAGGCGATGGAAGAAATTGGTCGGAGTCCGGAACATCGTTTTCTATTACGCAGCGCATTGTCGCCCCGGGAAGATGTGGATTTGATTTATCGTTATGTCGATAAAGCGGTGGCTATCGGCGTATTGAGTCCCAGCAAGATTGCGGCTTATATGACCCTGGATATGCGACTGGCCTGGCGGCCGGAAAAAAATCTGGAATTATCGCTGACCGGGCAAAACTTGCTCGAAAGCCGGCATCAGGAATATAGCAATCCGGCCTTCGTGGCGCCCATTGAAATTGATAGGGGAGTGTATGGCAAAGTTATCTGGCGTTTTTAAATGATTCGGCGATCATTTTTATGTTGAAATCATTGTTTGATTTCAAAAAAATTTTATTTCTGCTGATATTGTTCAGCCAGACTGGTAATGTGAATTCACAAAGTCTGAAAGAACCATCAGTAATAGCGCTGTTGACGCTCAATGTGGTCCGTTTCACTCACTGGCCTGTCATGCAGTCAAATGATTTCCATCTTTGTGTGATCGGTGACAGCATTGTTCAGGATGCATTTTTAGCATTGGATGGCGCAAGAGTCGGTGAGAAAAAAGTGTCCATTGATTTGTTGACCCGGTTACGTAAGATCGATCGCTGTCAGGCGATATTTATAGACAATGTAGAGCCGCTTATTTTGAAACAGATTTTAAAATTAACGCTTAAGCAACTCATCCTAACCGTTGGCCGCGGCCGTTCCTTTGTCGAAGCGGGAGGAGTGGTCGCTATCGATATAGTCAACAAGAAGCCGAAATTACTGATAAATTTATTTTCTTGTAACTACTCAGCGTATTTTACCAAAAGCATCAGGTCACTGAGTAAATTCCGGTAATTTCCCCTTAAATACCAGTACCAACGCTTCAGAGGCACTGACATGATGTTTACGACAAGTGGATAGATATCCCCGAATACGGCAGAAGGTGATGGCACCCTGCTCACTCCTGAAACACCCCGATATTTTTTGCTGCACCTTGGTCATGCGGATATCATTCTCACCGGGATTATTAGTAAATGGCACATCTATTTCTCTCATAAAGCGTAAGACATCATCCGGGTAATTGATCAGCCGTTCCAGTAAGTTTCTGGATTTACTGCGCTTGAGGCGCCCACGTTTGGGTTTACCGGGCAACGGGGTTGGTGGCGGACATTCAATTTGTGCTTTCTCTAATAAATCTCGATATCGTCGTCGATAACAGGCCGCTTTTCTTGCTTCAAGCTTCCCCCCTGCATCATCGACGACCTGATTGATCTTTTTTAACCGGGTTTCCATTTCTTTGGCCCACTGCTGTCCATCCTGCTCCCGGGCACGGGTCAGTTCACGCAGATGATGCGCATTGCACAAGGCATGAGTGAAGGGGGACTTGTAGTAAGGCTTCCAGTGATCGTGGCATAAAATGCCATGAAAGTCAGGCAGGATGCCAATGACATCCATCGCTTCCTTGCCCCGTTTTACATGGGGAAAATAATGTGTCCATAAATCATTAACATGAAATGATCCATATCGAATGCGCAAGGAGTTCTCAGCCGTGAAAAGGCTGCTTATCCATATTCAATGAAGTAAGCTGGCTTACCCCGGTTGTGTTATATAACCGAATTTTATCAGCGCTCTGATCCAGCGTGGTGCATTGCGTTTGACAGCCATTTCTTCGTAGTCGATGGTCGAATCCCGGAAATACTCGCCGCGACTAATCATGAAGTAACATGTCCGCAAAAGTTTGTGAGCCAGCGCAATGATGGCGCGTTGGTGACCTCGCCTAATCGCCAGTGATGTATATTTTGCCTGGAAAACCGATCGGGTTCGGCTGGCGGCATGGGCGCATTCGCAAAGCAGGCGACGCACATATGGGTTTCCTTTTCGCGTTCGTCCTGATTTGCGTTTGCCGGCAGACTCGTTGTTGCCGGGGCATATGCCCACCCATGACGCCAGCCGATCCGCACTGCCAAAGACAGTCATATCCGTTCCGGTCTCAACAAGTAGCATGGCTGCTCCAATCAAATCAACACCGGGAATAGTCTGGAGCAATTGCAAAACCGTTTTCTCCTTCTCCAGTCCGGCCAGCAGTTGTGCATCGAATCTGGCTATGCGTGCTTCCAAATCCTGAATATGCTGCATCAGTTCATTCAGTACGAAGCGATGGTGCTCGCTCAACTCACCTTGCAGCGCCTCCAGTATATCGGCGCGCGGCGCTTTGAGACAATTGCTGGCCAGCTTCAACACATCATGCGCAGGCTGTCCTTCAATCAGCGCGTTAACCATGGCGCGCGCGGATTGCCCATGTACATCGCTGACCACCACGCCAAGCCGGATGCCGCCGTCGGTTAATACCTTGTGCAGTCTGTTCTTCTCAGCAGACAGCATCGACACCAACTTCTGTCGTTGACGTGAAATCAGGCGTAACTGCCGCATCTTTTCCGGTGGCACGAATGAACCGCGCAGCAGTCCGGCACGGGAAAGCATCGCCAGCCATTGCGCGTCGCCGATGTCCGTCTTGCGTCCCGGCACATTCTTCACATGCCGGGCATTGACGACCCTGGCGTAAATACCCACATGTTCCAAAGCTGCATATGGGCTTTTCCAGTAGATGCCGGTGCTTTCCATCACCACCTCATCCGGTGCGACAGACTGCACCCAATCGGCTAATGCACGTCGATCACGTTTGAATGCGCCAAACTGTCGATGCTCTGTCTGAATACCACCCTCGGCCTGTTCAACCATGGCGCAGGCGGTAATCTGCTTTTGGTGAACATCCAACCCGATGACTCGCTTGTGTATTGCAGTGAGTTCCATTTTTTCCTCCTTTACTCTATGATTGAGCCTGGAAGGTGGCGGTTGCCTGGATGATCTGCCTGAGGGCGATGTAAATCGTCAACGGCCCTTTTAACATTCGCTCTTAAAGAAGCAATCCGGGGTTCGAGTCATCCATGGCAGGCTACGTTAGCAGTCGGGCTCTAAGGTTCCAAAGTAAAGCGCAGTCTTTAACCGCCATCTTCCACAAGGAACTCTACGACATTTCATCATGCGGGGTGGCAATTCTTGCGATGATCGTTAGAAGCACAATGCAACCAGTACTTGGCGCCATTGATGTTAATGCCCGTTTCATCGGCATGTACAACAGAAGCTGCCGCCAGTCTTTGCTTGCAAATCGGCTCAAAGGATGCCAGCTTCTCAAAGGCTGGTTGATTGAAATTAACCAACGAACCTTCACTGATGGGGATCTGTAATTGATCGGAAAAATAATCCTTGATGCGCTGGCAGGGCAATAATTGGTACTGCGAAAGATACACGGCGTGCGCCTTGAGTTGGTCACCATATTGCACGGCTTTTGTTACGCCCTCGGGAAAAGGAGCAACAAACCGACGACCTTGTTCATCGATAAGCCTTTGCGCACGATATTCCGTCACAATCCGTGAAATATCAATATCAAATACCTGCCGGGTTTCAAAGCCATCTGCCGTGTAGCTTCCGGCTGGCAAGGTACGGCGATCAATCTTGATGGAGATAACGTCATCGGGATCATCGACTTTAACCAGCGTGGTGCCAATATGCCCTTTCTGTCCACCACCTGGTTTTTTTGATCCAGCCCGTGCTTTCCTTTTACGATCAGGATCACTTGATGGCGGCCTGGAACTGTTACTGCTGTTAAGTCCGAGCCGATGCATCAAGAGCGTGACCAGCAACAACAATATCTCCAGCGAAGACCGCAGCGCCGGAGATAAATCGGCTTCATCTTCAATCAGCTGCCGGGCATTGGTAATGGCAGCCTCTACATCAATGGAATCAATCTTCAATGAAACGGCCTGTGGGTTTAAGTACAGGACTATTGTCTCATGGCTTTTGAAATACGAATTTTTGCCTCTGTGTTGCCCGTCATCGTATTTTAGAAATGCACGGCAGCAGGGCTATCGGGCAGTGCTTATAAGGCAACACGCCTCAACTAACGCAGGCTAATACAGTAAACCTCTTGCGCCAGGTGTTGCCGTTAGAAAATCAAAAATAACGCTAAAATCGTGTCAAGCAGTTTTTTTACTTATTTACGCTGAGTAGTTACATTTTCTTTACAACAATCTGGATTGAAAATTAACGCCCGCCTGCTGGGATTGGCTGAAATTATCGCTATGCCTTCCCAGTCAGGTCCTTCTGGGGAATAATAGCAGTCGGGAAAATAACGGTCGGTTTTTTAACAACTATGTTTAATTTTAAAGCTGCTTCCATTCAGCATAAACTAAAGTTTCTACTCAGTATGAGTATTTTATTCATGTTGTTGGTCGCGGGCAGTATATTGGCTGTCAATACATTCTTCACCAACCGGGCGGTGCTTCTGGATGAAGTTAATGCGCTGGCTGAAATAACCGGTCAATCTATCATTCCGGCATTGATTTTTGATGATAATGAAGTGGCGGATAAAACCTTACAGGCCCTGTCAGTTCATCAAAATATAGAGTATGTTGCGGCGATTAAACAAAATCAACAAACGCCGATAGCTGTGAGTCATAAACCTGGATTGAAAGAGAATTTTTCAGGCCGATTCAGCAGTTGTCCTATACAACAATTCAATTTCAGTCATTTGTTTTTATGTAAACAATTGTTTTTTGATGGTGAATACCAGGGGCAATTACAATTGGTGATCAGTTTAAACGGTATTTATCAACGGCTGTTCTGGCAGGTTTCATTGGCTCTGATAGGGTTGTTGTTTTCATCGTTATTGATTTTTTGGTTGATGGACCGCTTCAGTCAACGATTGATCGAGCCCATTTTGGAATTATTGTCGATCAGTGAAAATGTGGCCAAATCAGGGCGCTTCGATATAAGAGCCGATGTATCGGATTCAAATGATGAAATCGGCCGACTGGGCAAAGCGTTTAACACCATGCTGGAAAAAACGGAATTCTGGCATGATCAGTTGTTAAACCAAAAAGAAACGCTGGAAGAAATGGTCGAAAGGCGCACCCTGGCGTTGAACGAGGCTAAAAACAAGGCATTGCAACTGGCGGACCATGCGCAAAAAGCCAATCAGGCCAAAACTGAGTTTTTGTCCATGATGAGTCACGAAATCAGAACGCCGCTGAATGCCATCATCGGTTTTTCCGGGTTAATGAAAAATACCGAATTGAATCCAAAACAACGTGAGTTTATTTAGATCATCAATCAATCCGCTGACGCCTTGTTATTACAAGTTAATGAAATACTTGATTTTTCCAAGATCGGAGCGGGAAAAATGGAACTGGACCAACGCTGGTTTGATTTATATCGATTATTGATCGAATTGAAATTGACTCATGGTTACGCCTGTCAGCTCAAATCCTTGCAGTTTGACATCGATATCGATGAAAATTTACCGCGTTACTTTTATGGCGACAGTCAAAAACTCAACCAGGTATTGTTAAACCTGATCAATAACGCCATTAAATTTACTGAATCCGGATTTGTAAAAACAATCATCAGGGGAAAGATAAAACAAAGCGATCTGTGTCAACTGACTATTTCCGTCTGTGATACTGGTATTGGCGTAGCGGAAGAAAAACAAGCCGTTCTGTTTGAACCTTTTACCCAGGCGGATTCGTCGACGACGCGAAAATATGGCGGATCAGGTCTGGGTTTGGCGATTACTCATCGAATGGTGGCGTTATTGGGAGGGGATATTTCAGTTACCAGCCAGTCCGGTCAGGGGACGACATTCACTGTACATATTCCGTTACTGTTGCCGACACCGGAACGAAGCATGACGGATATCGATATTCCATTGATAGGCATCAGCGCGCAACTGAATAATGAAGGATTAAAACCCTGTCTGGAAAAACTGGGTTATCAGGTTGCGCTATTGCCGGATGAGAAAATTCTGACTCGACGATTACGTTCCACTGATATTGCTTATCAATTGATCTTGTTTGCAGCAGAAGAGGTGAAGGATGTCGGGTTTCTTCACCATCTCGATGAATTCAAGAAATCAAGGCCGCAGATTGCGCTTTGGCGAAAATCCGGCCATCGTGATCAACTGGATTTATCAGTGCTGGATATGTCGGTGTTGACAGAAAAGAAGGATTCTCTGGAAATGGTTGAAGCCATTGAAGCGCTGGTGAAAAAAGATTTAAATGAATTGGGTTCAATGGATTATCAACATCTGGATCCGATTTTATTAGTGGAAGATAACGCTGTCAATAAAGCAATGACCGAGAAAATTCTGTTGCAGGCGGGGTTCAAGGTGGTTACCGCAGTTAATGGCGAAGAAGCGCTTGAACGGTGTCAAAAACAAGCATTTTCATTGATTCTGATGGATTGTCATATGCCGGTTATGGATGGTCTGGAAGCGACACGGCAAATCAGAAAGTTGCAAAAAAAAACAGTCTGTTCCGATTATCGCCTTATCCGCCGATGCCTTTGTCGACAATCAGAAAGTCTGTCTGGCCGCCGGTATGAATGATTTTTTAAGCAAGCCTTTTTCGACGCTGCAATTATTGCAAAAACTTCAACAATGGCTGATACAGGTTAATTCAACGCCTGCTTATTATGATGTTGACCTTCAAGAGCCTGAGCCTGTGGCGTCAGATGATTTCGAACAACAGATAATTGAACAAATAGATCAGTTGATCGCCGAGACCGAAAAAGCCTTTTCGGCACAGGATTTGAGTGCCAGCAAAAGCTCTATTGAACAATTTAAACAATTGGGCGATAAAGCAGGCTACCATAAGCTGGCTTTATTATTACAAGACCTTGAATCGGCAGTCGTTAAAGGGAAATATTTTTCCGCAGTTAAACAATGGAAGCCTATTATCGATGCTTTCGAAGAAATTCGCATGGCGCATGATTCCATAAGATAATGCTGAACAAATTACCTCTGCTGTCAGCGACCAAAAAGCGCACAACAACTGACGCTTTGCTCACAAAATCAATGATTTGCAAGCATTTATCTTGGCGGCATATCCCTATGCCTGTGGAATCCTGATCAAATCAGCAATTCCATAACGATCCCTTTTGTTTATGAACACCACAGCAAATGGTATGATTGGCGTTTGTTTATAACCAGTCAAAAACAATATGTTAGATACGATCAATGAGATATTTCTGCAGGTCCATGGCGCTTCAGGGCATGGAGGGGGCGGCGTTGCCAGTTCCGTTGAGCAATTTCTGGTTTTTCTGGTTTCTTTGACTGAAAAAACACCGGCAGAGATCTTCGCCGTATTTATGCCAGGCATAGCGGCCATGGAAAATATCCATCCATTATTTGTTCATTTCCCCATCGCCTTGCTGACCAGTTTTGTCTTGATTGATCTGGCTGGCGCGGTTTTTAAAAATCCAGCATGGCGAACGGTGGCTGGTTGGTTTCTTTATATTGGTGTCGTGATGACGGCGGCGACTGTGGCGGCCGGTCTGGCGGCGGAAGAATCAGTCGCGCATGGCGGTAATGTTCATGATGTCATGGAGCGACATGAGGCGTTGGCGTTGACGGTGTTTGGTCTGGCTGCGCTGCTGGCTGTCTGGCGCATCATCACCAGAGGAAAACTCACGGGCGGCGCCAATGTTTTTTATTTGTCGCTGGCGGTGTTGATGAATATCATCTTGATTTTCGCCGCCGATATGGGTGGCCTGATGGTGTATAAATATGGCGTTTCGGTCGAAGCGGCACGGCCAGTCAATGAAGTGTTGTTTCAAGAACATAATCATTCATCAGATGAGGCTATGGATGATGGCCATTCTCACTCTCATTCACATTAACCGAGCTTTGCCGTCAACAATATAAGTCTTTGTTATGTGCAAAAGAGGTGATGAGTCCTACAATATTCAAAGAGCAGGGATATAGGTTTTTCTTCTTCTCAAGAGAAGAGGAACGTATGCATGTGCATGTAATATCTGGAGATGGTGAGGCAAAGTTTTGGCTTGAAGTAAGACATTGAGCTTGCAAAGAACTATCATTATTCACGTAAGCAATTGAAAGAGATCGAATCACTTATCGAGGTTCATTACAATGAGCTTATTGGCGCATGGAAAAAACACTTTAGCAGTTGAGGTCACAAACATATCGGCGCATGGCGTATGGCTTCTGGCTCACGACAAAGAGCTGTTCATGTCATACGAGGATTTTCCATGGTTTAAGGAGCAGCCAGTAAAAAATATTCTCTCTGTACATGACAAAAATTAACTTATGACAAATGAGTCTCATGTATTCCAGTGACAAAAGGTATGGGTTGCAAAAGAGCAATCACTTTTCTAATCATCCTTTTTGATTGAGATAAGACATTAAACAACGTTGAGCGGATACAATCTAATCCATATCGAAACAGGCTTTGCGCGAGCCGCTGATGTGTTTTGGTTTTTATTGGTAACTCGCAATCATGTTTCCATTCGCCTGCTTTATGTGACCAACAGAAAGCAATAACGGGAAGTACTAACAATTTTTTGATCCGAAGATAACCGACTACACGCGTTTCCTCAAGTTTGAATCCCCGTCCTTTTAAACAGCCGAAAAGCGTTTCGATTTCCCAACGCAAGCCATAAATTTTAATCGCATCAGGATTCAAATGCTGACAGACGATGATTAATAACTCACCATCACTCAGCCGTAACCCACTGAGATAAATTGAACAATTTCCCAAATAGCGCGCTGTTGAGAGGTGTCGTGTGCTACCCGGCTTAAGCCCATAAAACAAACGCTCTACGCGTATTCGCTGGCCTTGGGCATTGGTTGTCCATGCGTTGTTGCGAATACGGATATAAAAGGGAATCTCTTGCTCAAACAACCAGCCCATCCATTCGTCTCCAATAAACTCCCGATCAGCCAAAAGACCTTTGATGTGATGTCGGCCAAACTGCGCAATAAAGCGTTTCATCAGCGCTATACGTTCCTTCGTATTAGAGTTGCCCCGCTTGTTTAAAGGCAACCAATACACAGGAATGGCGGCACCCCGATAAACCACGGCAAGCACCAGCAGATTAATATTGGTTTTACCCCACTTCCAATTCGTCCTGTCTAACGTCAGATAGTAATCCTGATCAGTGAAACCAAACAGTTTCATGATGAAATGAGCGACTTCATTGTAATCCAGCCAATGGTCACTGAAAAATCGTTGCATCCGTCGATATCGTGAGGAAATTTTTGCCCGACTGGGAAAGAATACGGCGAGCTGGGCCAGATTGACCGTGCTAACTGCCATCAAAGCAATTAACATACCCACAAAACAAACGATTCTTGCCTTGTTCCATTGAAAGTGCTCAGTTAATATGGCGGTCAGCTCGTTGATTTGTAATGTCCCGTTATTCATATTCGCTAAAACAAAATGCGGTATTTAATTACATTTCAACGAGCTACGCTAGCTTTTAATATTTTTTGTCATGTACAGAGAAATATTCTCAATGTCGAAGAGCAGACTTTTGGGCATTTTTATTGGCCTGACTTGGATGTTGATTTAACGATAGAGATAATTGAGCATCCAGAGCGTTTCCCGCTCAAGGCCAGAAGCACAATGTGCTACACCAGACGGTAATTGTGCTGCGCCCAATTGCCGCCTTTTAGCTTGGTCGATAAATATCATTATATAAATAGCAGTGCGACAAACCTGAAAATTGGCGTGATTTATACTGATCAATCGCTAATGGCAAGGCTGGGTTAACTTTTTCAGATAAACGCCGGTATGTGAACCTGGATGGTTGGCAATTTCTGCTGGCGTGCCTCCGGCGACAATGGTTCCTCCGCCGTTGCCGCCTTCCGGGCCCATATCGATTACCCAGTCAGCCGTTTTGATGACATCCAGATTGTGTTCGATAATGATGACCGTGTTGCCGTGATCCCGCAAGGTATGCAATACGGTCAATAACTGTTTGATGTCATGGAAATGCAGGCCGGTGGTTGGCTCATCCAGAATATAAAGGGTTTTGCCGGTATCCCGTTTGGATAATTCCTTGGCCAGTTTGACCCGTTGCGCTTCGCCGCCCGATAAGGTAATGGCGTTTTGTCCCAGGGTGATGTAGCTGAGGCCGACATCGATCAGGGTTTGCAGCTTACGGTGTAAGACGGGAATGGCGCTGAAAAATTCGGCTGCATCTTCCACTGTCATTTGTAAAATATCATTGATGGTCTTGCCCTTGTAACGGATTTCCAGTGTTTCCCGGTTATAGCGTTTGCCGTGACAAACATCACAGGGAACAAAAATATCCGGCAAAAAATGCATTTCTACTTTGACCACGCCATCGCCCTTACAGGCTTCACAGCGCCCACCTTTGACATTGAAACTGAAACGCCCAGGCGTATAGCCACGCGAACGGGACTCAGGGGTTGCCGCAAACAATTCTCTGACGGGGGTGAAAATGCCGGTATAGGTGGCAGGGTTGGAACGAGGGGTGCGGCCAATCGGGCTTTGATCGATATCGACCACCTTGTCGAATAGATCCAAACCTTTGATATCATCACAGGGAGCGGGGATATGAGAGGCTTTGTTGATACGACGGGCCGCCAGTTTATATAAGGTATCGTTAATCAGTGTGGATTTTCCTGAACCGGAAACCCCGGTAATGCAAGTCAGTAAGCCAACCGGAAACGAAACGGTGATATTTTTCAGATTGTTGCCATGGGCGTTGATCAGGGTCAGTTGTCTTTTCGGATCATTTGGTGTCAGTTTTTCCGGGATACTGATTTCATTGATACCGGATAAATACTGGCCAGTTAACGACTCGGGATTTTGCATGATCTGTTCATGGGTTCCCTGGGCGATAATTTCGCCACCATGAACGCCGGCGCCCGGACCAATATCCACGACATGGTCGGCTGCCCGGATGGCATCTTCATCATGTTCGACAACGATGACCGTATTGCCTAAATCCCGCAAGCGAAACAGAGTGTTCAACAAACGCTGATTATCGCGTTGATGTAGGCCTATAGATGGCTCATCCAGCACATACATGACACCGACCAGTCCAGCGCCAATCTGGCTGGCCAGGCGAATACGCTGGGCTTCGCCACCGGACAAGGTATCGGCGCTGCGGTCCAGGGTCAGATAATCCAGGCCGACATTGACTAAAAACTCCAGCCGCTCGATGATTTCCTTGTTGATTTTGGCCGCTATTTCGCCGCGGTGTCCGGGAAGTTTCAAAGTCTGAAAAAAATCCAGCGTATCTTTGATGGCCATGGCGGTCAAATGATGCAGGGGTTTGTCCGCGATGAAAACATGGCGGGCGGCAAGGTTCAAGCGGGCTCCCTGACATTCGGAACAAGGCTGCTGGGTCAGATATTTCGACAATTCATCACGAACCATTTGCGAGTCGGTTTCATGATATCGCCTTTCCATATTGACGATAATGCCTTCGAAAGGATGTTCACGTTCGATTTGTTTGCCACTACTGTTGGCATAATGAAAACGGATTTTCTCCTTGCCGCTGCCATATAAAATAACCGCTTGAATATTTTTCGGAATTTCGGAAAAAGGCGCTTCCGGGTCAAAACCGTAATGTTCAGCCAGGGCGCAAATCAACTGATAATAATAGGCATTTCGTCTGTCCCAGCCGCGAATCGCGCCACCGGCCAGACTGATGTCAGGATTGTGAATGACCAGTTCCGGGTCAAAATGTTGCCGCACACCGAGTCCATCACAGCTGGGGCAAGCCCCCTTGGGGTTGTTGAAGGAAAAAATACGTGGCTCCAGTTCACTTATGCTGTAGCCACATTGAGTACAGGCGTAATGTTCGGAAAAAACGATTTCTTCGTCTCTGTCCATGCAGGCGGCAATGGCGATGCCATCGGCAATACGCAGTGCGGTTTCAAATGATTCCGCCAGACGCAAGGTGATATCCGGGCGAATCTTGAAACGGTCGACAATAACGTCAATGGTGTGCTTTTTGCGCAAATCCAGTTTGGGCGCTTCATCCAGGTCAACTATTTCGCCATCGATACGGGCGCGAATAAAACCCTGGGCGCGTAAATCCTCCAACAATTGAATATGTTCGCCTTTACGGTCATTGACCACTGGCGCCAGCAACATCCAGCGTTCCCCTTCCGGTTGCGCCAACACTTGGTCGACCATCTGACTGACTGTTTGCGCCTCCAGGGAAACGTTATGTTTCGGGCAGCGGGGAATACCGGCGCGGGCGTACAGCAGGCGTAAATAGTCATAGATTTCGGTAATGGTGCCGACAGTGGAGCGGGGGTTGTGCGAAGTGGATTTTTGCTCGATGGAAATGGCGGGCGACAGACCTTCGATATGATCGACATCCGGTTTTTCCATCATCGATAAAAACTGGCGGGCGTAGGCGGACAGCGATTCCACATAACGCCGTTGACCTTCGGCGTAAATGGTGTCGAAGGCCAAAGATGACTTACCCGAACCTGAAAGCCCGGTGATGACGATCAAGGTATCACGCGGCAAATCCAGGTCGATATTTTTGAGATTGTGGGTGCGTGCGCCCCGAATACTGATGCTATCCATGGTTGAAACCGAAAACTAGAACAACCGTATAATATACGATTGTTCGCTTCACTAAGTCCAGTCGGCTAGAAGTTACGCATTGACAGGCAATGTTAAACTATGGGTTTAAAAAATCCCAAAGTCAATGCAAGGCAAACCTTGATAAGAGAAATAACACGCCCCTCAACAGCCTGCTGTACATTACCCATGTATATTGGTTTTTTATTAAGTGAGCCGAAACAAGCTAGTTGTCGACGATTAGGAGAAGTCATGTCAATATCACATGATAGCGTAAATCGATTTCTAAATCGGGAGCATTACACTGGGCGAGATTTATACAATGAAGCCAGCGCAAGCCTGAATTTAAAGGGCGGAACCTTGAGTGTTGACGATAGTGTTCTTGATAAACCTTATAGCCAATATATGGCATATGTCAGTTATTTTTGGTCGGGAAAACATCATAGAGCAGTCAAGGGAATCAATCTTATCACGTTGTACTACACAGACATTCAAGGAAAACACCAACCACTGAATTTCCGGGTGGTCGATAAGGCGGAAGGAAAGACAAAAAATGACTATTTTCAAGACATGCTGACCGAAGTATTAGCTTGGGGACTAGAACCTGGTTTTGTAACAGGAGATAGCTGGTACAGTTGCGTGGATAATCTTAAATTGATAAGAAATCATCAGACAGGATTATTCTTTGCAGTGGAAGGTAATCGATTAGTCTCTGTTGAAAAAGGTTCATGGGTTCAAGTCAGGCAATTAGAAATCCCGGAAGACGGCTTAATGGTTTGGCTCAAAAATTTTGGGTATGTGAAATTATTTCGGACGACCTTGAAAGAACAAGTTCGCCATTACATAAGTTCACTACCTGATGAAGAAAAAACCGCTGTTTTTGACAAGAAAGCATTTACCGAACAACATGACAGGCATTGGCAGATTGAGCAATATCATCGGGCAATAAAGCAGGTGTGTAATATTGAGCGGTTCCAGGTTCGCAATAAAAGAGCAATAAATAATCATATTTTTTCTGCAATTTGTGGCTTTGTTCAATTACAAAAATTGAGCTTTGCAGACGTGATTAATAATTGCTATAGCGTACAGCGGAATTTATTCAATGATGTTATGGCTTCGTTTATCGACACCTTTATGCCAAATATGAATCATTTAAACCCAAAATTTCGATCTGTTGTCAATGCGTAACTTCTATCGGCTTCATTTTTGAAGAACCCTGGTAAGAACATCCTTTTTCATCATGGTTGTTCTCTGTACATGACAAAAAATATTAAAAGCTGGCGTAGCTCGTTGAAATGTAATTAAATACCGCATTTTGTTTTAGCGAATATGAATAACGGGACATTACAAATCAACGAGCTGACCGTCATATTAACTGAGCACTTTCAATGGAACAAGGCAAGAATCGTTTGTTTTGTGGGAATGTTAATTGCTTTGATGGCAGTTAGCACGGTCAATCTGGCCCAGCTCGCCGTATTCTTTCCCAGTCGGGCAAAAATTTCCTCACGATATCGACGGATGCAACGATTTTTCAGTGACCATTGGCTGGATTACAATGAAGTCGCTCATTTCATCATGAAACTGTTTGGTTTCACTGATCAGGATTACTATCTGACGTTAGACAGGACGAACTGGAAGTGGGGTAAAACCAATATTAATCTGCTGGTGCTTGCCGTGGTTTATCGGGGTGCCGCCATTCCTGTGTATTGGTTGCCTTTAAACAAGCGGGGCAACTCTAATACGAAGGAACGTATAGCGCTGATGAAACGCTTTATTGCGCAGTTTGGCCGACATCACATCAAAGGTCTTTTGGCTGATCGGGAGTTTATTGGAGACGAATGGATGGGCTGGTTGTTTGAGCAAGAGATTCCCTTTTATATCCGTATTCGCAACAACGCCAGGACAACCAATGCCCAAGGCCAGCGAATACGCGTAGAGCGTTTGTTTTATGGGCTTAAACACGACACCTCTCAACAGCGCGCTATTTGGGAAATTGTTCAATTTATCTCAGTGGGTTACGGCTGAGTGATGGTGAGTTATTAATCATCGTCTGTCAGCATTTGAACCCTGATGCGATTAAAATTTATGGCTTGCGTTGGGATATCGAAACGCTTTTCGGCTGTTTAAAAGGACGGGGATTCAAACTTGAGGAAACGCGTGTAGTCGGTTATCTTCGGATCAAAAAATTGTTAGTACTTCCCGTTATTGCTTTCTGTTGGTCACATAAAGCAGGCGAATGGAAACATGATTGCGAGTTACCAATAAAAACCAAAACACATCAGCGGCTCGCGCAAAGCCTGTTTCGATATGGATTAGATTGTATCCGCTCAACGTTGTTTAATGTCTTATCTCAATCAAAAAGGATGATTAGAAAAGTGATTGCTCTTTTGCAACCCATACCTTTTGTCACTGGAATACATGAGACTCATTTGTCATAAGTTAATTTTTGTCATGTACAGAGACTTTCTCTAATAAATCTCGATATCGTCGTCGATAACAGGCCGCTTTTCTTGCTTCAAGCTTCCCCCCCTGCATCATCGACGACCTGATTGATCTTTTTTAACAGGGTTTCCATTTCTTTGGCCCACTGCTGTCCATCCTGCTCCCAGGCACGGGTCAGTTCACGCAGATGATGCGCATTGCACAAGGCATGAGTGAAGGGGGACTTGTAGTAAGGCTTCCAGTGATCGTGGCATAAAATGCCATGAAAGTCAGGCAGGATGCCAATGACATCCATCGCTTCCTTGCCCCGTTTTACATGGGGAAAATAATGTGTCCATAAATCATTAGAAGCACAATGCAACCAGTACCTGGCGCCATTGATGTTAATGCCCGTTTCATCGGCATGTACAACAGAAGCTGCCGCCAGTCTTTGCTTGCAAATCGGCTCAAAGGATGCCAGCTTCTCAAAGGCTGGTTGATTGAAATTAACCAGCGAACCTTCACTGATGGGGATCTGTAATTGATCGGAAAAATAATCCTTGATGCGCTGGCAGGGCAATAATTGGTACTGCGAAAGATACACGGCGTGCGCCTTGAGTTGGTCACCATATTGCACGGCTTTTGCTACGCCCTCGGGAAAAGGAGCAACAAACCGACGACCTTGTTCATCGATAAGCCTTTGCGCACGATATTCCGTCACAATCCGTGAAATATCAATATCAAATACCTGCCGGGTTTCAAAGCCATCTGCCGCGTAGCTTCCGGCTGGCAAGGTACGGCGATCAATCTTGATGGAGATAACGTCATCGGGATCATCGACTTTAACCAGCGTGGTGCCAATATGCCCTTTCTGTCCACCACCTGGTTTTTTTGATCCGGCCCGTGCTTTCCTTTTACGATCAGGATCACTTGATGGCGGCCTGGAACTGTTACTGCTGTTAAGTCCGAGCCGATGCATCAAGAGCGTGACCAGCAACAACAATATCTCCAGCGAAGACCGCAGCGCCGGAGATAAATCGGCTTCATCTTCAATCAGCTGCCGGGCATTGGTAATGGCAGCCTCTACATCATTGGAATCAATCTTCAATGAAACGGCCTGTGGGTTTAAGTACAGGACTCTTGTCTCATGGCTTTTGAAATACGAATTTTTGCCTCTGTGTTGCCCGTCATCGTATTTTAGAAATGCACGGCAGCAGGGCTATCGGGCATTGCTTATAAGGCAACACGCCTCAACTAACGCAGGCTAATACAGTAAACCTCTTGCGCCAGGTGTTGCCGTTAGAAAATCAAAAATAACGCTAAAATCGTGTCAAGCAGTTTTTTTACTTATTTACGCTGAGTAGTTACTTCTAATCATCCTTTTTGATTGAGATAAGACATTAAACAACGTTGAGCGGATACAATCTAATCCATATCGAAACAGGCTTTGCGCGAGCCGCTGATGTGTTTTGGTTTTTATTGGTAACTCGCAATCATGTTTCCATTCGCCTGCTTTATGTGACCAACAGAAAGCAATAACGGGAAGTACTAACAATTTTTTGATCCGAAGATAACCGACTACACGCGTTTCCTCAAGTTTGAATCCCCGTCCTTTTAAACAGCCGAAAAGCGTTTCGATTTCCCAACGCAAGCCATAAATTTTAATCGCATCAGGGTTCAAATGCTGACAGACGATGATTAATAACTCACCATCACTCAGCCGTAACCCACTGAGATAAATTGAACAATTTCCCAAATAGCGCGCTGTTGAGAGGTGTCGTGTGCTACCCGGCTTAAGCCCATAAAACAAACGCTCTACGCGTATTCGCTGGCCTTGGGCATTGGTTGTCCTGGCGTTGTTGCGAATACGGATATAAAAGGGAATCTCTTGCTCAAACAACCAGCCCATCCATTCGTCTCCAATAAACTCCCGATCAGCCAAAAGACCTTTGTAGAAGTTACGCATTGACAGGCAATGTTAAACTATGGGTTTAAAAAATCCCAAAGTCAATGCAAGGCAAACCTTGATAAGAGAAATAACACGCCCCTCAACAGCCTGCTGTACATTACCCATGTATATTGGTTTTTTATTAAGTGAGCCGAAACAAGCTAGTTGTCGACGATTAGGAGAAGTCATGTCAATATCACATGATAGCGTAAATCGATTTCTAAATCGGGAGCATTACACTGGGCGAGATTTATACAATGAAGCCAGCGCAAGCCTGAATTTAAAGGGCGGAACCTTGAGTGTTGACGATAGTGTTCTTGATAAACCTTATAGCCAATATATGGCATTTGTCAGTTATTTTTGGTCGGGAAAACATCATAGAGCAGTCAAGGGAATCAATCTTGTCACGTTGTACTACACAGACATTCAAGGAAAACACCAACCACTGAATTTCCGGGTGGTCGATAAGGCGGAAGGAAAGACAAAAAATGACTATTTTCAAGACATGCTGACCGAAGTATTAGCTTGGGGACTAGAACCTGGTTTTGTAACAGGAGATAGCTGGTACAGTTGCGTGGATAATCTTAAATTGATAAGAAATCATCAGACAGGATTATTCTTTGCAGTGGAAGGTAATCGATTAGTCTCTGTTGAAAAAGGTTCATGGGTTCAAGTCAGGCAATTAGAAATCCCGGAAGACGGCTTAATGGTTTGGCTCAAAAATTTTGGGTATGTGAAATTATTTCGGACGACCTTGAAAGAACAAGTTCGCCATTACATAAGTTCACTACCTGATGAAGAAAAAACCGCTGTTTTTGACAAGAAAGCATTTACCGAACAACATGATAGGCATTGGCAGATTGAGCAATATCATCGGGCAATAAAGCAGGTGTGTAATATTGAGCGGTTCCAGGTTCGCAATAAAAGAGCAATAAATAATCATATTTTTTCTGCAATTTGTGGCTTTGTTCAATTACAAAAATTGAGCTTTGCAGACGTGATTAATAATTGCTATGGCGTACAGCGGAATTTATTCAACGATGTTATGGCTTCGTTTATCGACACCTTTATGCCAAATATGAATCATTTAAACCCAAAATTTCGATCTGTTGTCAATGCGTAACTTCTACTTTGATGTGATGTCGGCCAAACTGCGCAATAAAGCGTTTCATCAGCGCTATACGTTCCTTCGTATTAGAGTTGCCCCGCTTGTTTAAAGGCAACCAATACACAGGAATGGCGGCACCCCGATAAACCACGGCAAGCACCAGCAGATTAATATTGGTTTTATCCCACTTCCAATTCGTCCTGTCTAACGTCAGATAGTAATCCTGATCAGTGAAACCAAACAGTTTCATGATGAAATGAGCGACTTCATTGTAATCCAGCCAATGGTCACTGAAAAATCGTTGCATCCGTCGATATCGTGAGGAAATTTTTGCCCGACGGGGAAAGAATACGGCGAGCTGGGCCAGATTGACCGTGCTAACTGCCATCAAAGCAATTAACATACCCACAAAACAAACGATTCTTGCCTTGTTCCATTGAAAGTGCTCAGTTAATATGACGGTCAGCTCGTTGATTTGTAATGTCCCGTTATTCATATTCGCTAAAACAAAATGCGGTATTTAATTACATTTCAACGAGCTACGCTAGCTTTTAATATTTTTTGTCATGTACAGAGATGGTTGTTATATAATAGCCGGTTTCAAATAAGCCGATCGAGGTCACGTGAGTCAATTACAGGATATTACCAGTCCAATGACCGCCATGGAGAAACGGGCGACTTTTTCATTGGCGAGCATTTATGCATTGAGAATGCTCGGCCTGTTTATGATTTTGCCGGTTTTATCCCTGTTTACAGAAAAACTACCCCATGCCACGCCGGTTTTGATCGGTTTGGCCATCAGTATTTATGGACTGACACAAGCCTTACTGCAAATTCCGTTCGGCCTGTTGTCGGATAAAATAGGGCGTAAAAAAGTCATTGTCGCCGGTTTGCTGATTTTTTCTGCTGGTAGTATCATCGCCGCCCTGGCCACCGATATTTATGGGGTGATTGCCGGGCGTGCGCTACAAGGTGGTGGCGCGATCGCCGCCGCGGTGATGGCGCTGCTGGCCGATCTGACCCAGGAAGTTCATCGCACCAAGGCAATGGCCACGATTGGCGCCAGTATCGGCGTATCCTTTGGTGTGGCGATTACGGTAGGCCCTGTTATTGCTGCCCACTTCGGTGTCAGTGGGGTGTTTTGGCTAACCGCTGGGCTGGCCTTGTTAGCGATTCTGGTAATTTTGATTATTGTGCCGAATCCTGAAAAAATTATTGTTCATCGTGATGCCGAAACCGATGTGTCCCAATTTTCACAGGTTTTGCGTAATGTCGATTTGTTACGACTGGATTATGGTATTTTTGTTTTACACCTGATCCTGACAGCCAGTTTTGTCATCGTACCGTTATTGCTTAGAGATAGCGGAATATTACCGGCACAGCACTGGATGGTGTATTTACCCATTTTAATCAGCTCAATGATAGTGATGATACCGTTTATTATTTTGGCAGAGAAAAAACGCCGAATGAAAGCTGTATTTGTCGGTGCCATTGTTACCATCGTTTTGGCCAATATCGGTTTGGCGCTTTATGCTGAAAGTTTATATACCTTGCTCGGTTTTTTGTGGTTGTTTTTTGTCGGCTTCAATTTATTGGAAGCCACGTTGCCGTCACTGATTTCCAAGACGGCGCCAAGCGACCAGAAAGGTACCGCTATGGGGGCTTATTCCAGCTCTCAGTTTTTAGGTGCATTTACCGGAGGGCTTGTGGGTGGCTGGTTGTATGGCCAATTTGGTATGCAAGCGGTTTTCTGGTTTGCCGCAGCAATGGCGGCGAGCTGGGTACTGGTCGCCAGTTTTATGAATCCGCCTCGTTATCTGATCAATATGCTACTACCTTTGAAAAATATCCCGCAGAAACAAGCGGCAGACTTTTCAAAAGGCTTGCTGGCTATTTCAGGCGTTGAGGAAGTCAGGCTACATTTTGAAGAAAATACGGCTTTTTTAAAAATTGATAAAGCAAAATTTAACCCGGATGCTGTCAACCAGTTTCTGGCACAATGGAATCAGACCAGTAACAATCCGGCAATAAACAACGAAACGGAGTAAATTATGTTAAACAAAGTCATGCTCATCGGTAATCTGGGCGCCGATCCTGAAGTTCGCTATCTTCCTAGTGGTGGCGCGGTCACCAACATTCGTCTGGCGACAACACGCCGCTGGAAAGACCGTCAATCAGGAGAACGTAAGGAACAAACCGAATGGCATCGGGTGGTGTTTTTCAATCGTTTGGCGGAAATTGCCGGCGAGTATCTGCGCAAGGGTAGTCAGGTTTACATAGAAGGTCGTATTCAAACACGGAAATGGCAAGATCAGTCTGGCCAGGATAGATACAGTACTGAAATCATCGCCGAAGAAATGCAGATGTTAGGCAACCGCAGTGGAGGGACTGCTGGGTTCAGTGATAATCAGACAGGTGGTGGCAATTACAATCAACAGCCGGCTTCCTCTGCCCCCCAGGCATCCCAGCCTTCAACACAGGACAATCCGCCAGCTGCCGCCTATGATGATTTTGACGATGATATTCCTTTCTAAGTTCAGGATTGACTCATTTTCGTCCTGGGAGCGGTATGTTAGCGTTTAAAAATGAAGATTTATAAACTTGATGTAATAGCAAATGCAATAGAAAAAATTCTGAACCTTTCTTTTAAAATTGGCATTCTCTTAGGTGGTTCAGTTCTAATATTTTACTGCTTGAGAATTGGTTATTTCCCAAAAGGGGTATCTCTTGGGGCATCTCCTTACACACAAGTCTGAACTAAAGCTGTAAAATACGATTATTTGAGTCATTATGAATTGGGCAGAAATGGAATTCCGAAATTTAGATTTAGGTGATGAGCGTATCAAGAAAAGAGCAATTAAGTTGCTGGAAACGTTTGCCAAATCACCCAAGGCGAGTATACCTCAAGCCTGCCAAGGCTGGGCCGAAACACAAGCGGCTTATCGGTTTTATAGTAATGAGAGTGTGACATGGGACAAGCTCTTAAAAGCGCATACTGATCAAGTTGAACAACGCATTATAAAGAGTGAAGAAGCGGTTATTTTATGCTTACAAGACACAACAGAGTTAGATTTTAACGGCCAGGAAACTGAAGATTTAGGACGCTTGTCGTATGATGCTCAACGAGGCATGTACCTGCATCCAACGCTTTGCATAACACCCGATCGTATTCCTTTAGGTATCAGCGATGCCTGGATGTGGTCTCGAGGTAAAACCAAAAAAGAAGATCAGGAAACCCCAACCATAAAAGAAAGTGATCGTTGGGTAGAAGGTTATGAACGTGTTGCTGAAATGGCGGAACGTTGCCCTCAAAGCCGATTGATTTATGTGGCGGATAGAGAAGGCGATATCTTGAATCTTATGGCGAGAAGTCAAGCGTTAAATGCCCCAGCCGATTGGTTGGTCAGAGCGAAGCATAATCGAAAATTATCGGATCAAGAAAGACTTTGGGATCGTGTCGATAAACAAGCGGTTATGAGTCGTATCAGCTTCATTAAGCCGCGAAAAAAAGGAGAGAAAGCGCGTCAGGTTCAGCAAGAAATTAAAGTGCTGCGCTGTACTTTGCCGGTGAAGGGTGAAGAAAAAATTGAAGTGACTTTGGTTCAGGCCAAAGAAATCAACCCACCTGCAGGAAAACCACCTCTTGTCTGGCGTTTATTAACTAATCGTCCGGTAAAAAATGAAGCGCAAGCCTGTGAGTTGATTGACTGGTATCGCTGTCGATGGGAAATAGAAATGTTTTTTGATGTATTGAAGGTTGGGTGCAAGGTAGAGAAGCTTCAATTATCCAGTAAAGAACGCATTGAAAAAGCCTTGGTCATGGCCATGATTATTGCCTGGCGCGTGATGTATCTTATGCGCTTAGGTCGTGTTTGCCCTGATTTACCTGCTGACCTTATTTTTGATTCTTTAACATGAAATGATCCATATCGAATGCGCAAGGAGTTCTCAGCCGTGAAAAGGCTGCTTATCCATATTCAATGAAGTAAGCTGGCTTACCCCGGTTGTGTTATATAACCGAATTTTATCAGCGCTCTGATCCAGCGTGGTGCATTGCGTTTGACAGCCATTTCTTCGTAGTCGATGGTCGAATCCCGGAAATACTCGCCGCGACTAATCATGAAGTAACATGTCCGTAAAAGTTTGTGAGCCAGCGCAATGATGGCGCGTTGGTGACCTCGCCTAATCGCCAGTGATGTATATTTTGCCTGGAAAACCGATCGGGTTCGGCTGGCGGCATGGGCGCATTCGCAAAGCAGGCGACGCACATATGGGTTTCCTTTTCTCCTTCTCCAGTCCGGCCAGCAGTTGTGCATCGAATCTGGCTATGCGTGCTTCCAAATCCTGAATATGCTGCATCAGTTCATTCAGTACGAAGCGATGGTGCTCGCTCAACTCACCTTGCAGCGCCTCCAGTATATCGGCGCGCGGCGCTTTGAGACGATTGCTGGCCAGCTTCAACACATCATGCGCAGGCTGTCCTTCAATCAGCGCGTTAACCATGGCGCGCGCGGATTGCCCATGTACATCGCTGACCACCACGCCAAGCCGGATGCCGCCGTCGGTTAATACCTTGTGCAGTCTGTTCTTCTCAGCAGACAGCATCGACACCAACTTCTGTCGTTGACGTGAAATCAGGCGTAACTGCCGCATCTTTTCCGGTGGCACGAATGAACCGCGCAGCAGTCCGGCACGGGAAAGCATCGCCAGCCATTGCGCGTCGCCGATGTCCGTCTTGCGTCCCGGCACATTCTTCACATGCCGGGCATTGACGACCCTGGCGTAAATACCCACATGTTCCAAAGCTGCATATGGGCTTTTCCAGTAGATGCCGGTGCTTTCCATCACCACCTCATCCGGTGCGACAGACTGCACCCAATCGGCTAATGCACGTCGATCACGTTTGAATGCGCCAAACTGCCGATGCTCTGTCTGAATACCACCATCGGCCTGTTCAACCATGGCGCAGGCGGTAATCTGCTTTTGGTGAACATCCAACCCGATGACTCGCTTGTGTATTGCAGTGAGTTCCATTTTTTCCTCCTTTACTCTATGATTGAGCCTGGAAGGTGGCGGTTGCCTGGATGATCTGCCTGAGGGCGATGTAAATCGTCAACGGCCCTTTTAACATTCGCTCTTAAAGAAGCAATCCGGGGTTCGAGTCATCCATGGCAGGCTACGTTAGCAGTCGGGCTCTAAGGCTCCAAAGTAAAGCGCAGTCTTTAACCGCCATCTTCCACAAGGAACTCTACAACATTTCATCATGCGGGGTGGCAATTCTTGCGATGATCGTTAGAGTGGAAATCATCGTATGTTTTGCAGGAAAAGACGGTACCCAAAGACACACCGACACTGAATACAGTGCTTAGAAACCTGGCTACATTAGGCGGGTTTTTAGGGCGAAAATCAGACGGTGATCCGGGTGTTAAAAGTATTTGGATTGGCTTTCAGAGAATTCAAGACTGTGTCTATGGTATTCAAATGGCTCGCAAACTGGAAGGCTTGAGTTGATAGTTGTGTGTAAGGAGATGCTCTTGGGGATAGTCTAGCATTTATATTTTTTGCCTCTGTACATGACAAAAAATATTAAAAGCTAGCGTAGCTCGTTGAAATGTAATTAAATACCGCATTTTGTTTTAGCGAATATGAATAACGGGACATTACAAATCAACGAGCTGACCGTCATATTAACTGAGCACTTTCAATGGAACAAGGCAAGAATCGTTTGTTTTGTGGGTATGTTAATTGCTTTGATGGCAGTTAGCACGGTCAATCTGGCCCAGCTCGCCGTATTCTTTCCCCGTCGGGCAGAAATTTCCTCACGATATCGACGGATGCAACGATTTTTCAGTGACCATTGGCTGGATTACAATGAAGTCGCTCATTTCATCATGAAACTGTTTGGTTTCACTGATCAGGATTACTATCTGACGTTAGACAGGACGAATTGGAAGTGGGGTAAAACCAATATTAATCTGCTGGTGCTTGCCGTGGTTTATCGGGGTGCCGCCATTCCGGTGTATTGGTTGCCTTTAAACAAGCGGGGCAACTCTAATACGAAGGAACGTATAGCGCTGATGAAACGCTTTATTGCGCAGTTTGGCCGACATCACATCAAAGGTCTTTTGGCTGATCGGGAGTTTATTGGAGACGAATGGATGGGCTGGTTGTTTGAGCAAGAGATTCCCTTTTATATCCGTATTCGCAACAACGCCAGGACAACCAATGCCCAAGGCCAGCGAATACGCGTAGAGCGTTTGTTTTATGGGCTTAAGCCGGGTAGCACACGACACCTCTCAACAGCGCGCTATTTGGGAAATTGTTCAATTTATCTCAGTGGGTTACGGCTGAGTGATGGTGAGTTATTAATCATCGTCTGTCAGCATTTGAATCCTGATGCGATTAAAATTTATGGCTTGCGTTGGGAAATCGAAACGCTTTTCGGCTGTTTAAAAGGACGGGGGATAAAGTGGACCCCATTGTCCAGACAAATTATTAGAGAATTTAAGATAGAACCCTCATAACAGTCAGGCTCAATGGCTCTGGCCCATATTTTCACCCGGCGTCTGCTTGGCAGTGCCGGCATTATATTTATCCACGATTTTAGCGCCACCTCCCGTGGCGAATTGATAAACCCTGTCTGGCGTTTCATAGCCTAACGACTGATGCGGTCGTTCGCTGTTGTAAAAGGCAAAGTAGTCCGTCAACCCCGCTGACAGTGCTTGCAGGTTGCCGTATTGCTTCAAATAAACTTCTTCATATTTCACTGTGCGCCAGAGTCGTTCAACAAAGATATTGTCCAAGGCCCGTCCCCGGCCATCCATGCTGATGGTCACGCCATGCTGACTCAATACCCGGTGAAGTCCGCGCTGGTGAACTGTGCGCCCTGGTCGGTATTAAATATCTCCGGTGTGCCATAGGTCTTGATGGCCTGCTCCAGACAATTTACGCAAAACGCGCTGTCCATGGTATTGGAAAGTTGCCATGCCAATACTTTTCGGCTGTACCAATCCATGATGGCCACCAGATAAACAAATCCTTGCGGCAGCCGGATATAGGTGATGTCGGTACTCCAAACCTGGTTGGGGCGTGTCACCTCGACGCCTCTTAACAGATAGGGATAGACTTTATGCTCAGGATGCGGCTTACTGGTGTTCGGGCCCGGCGCCATGCCGACCAGCCCCAGTATGCGCATCAGCCGCTGAACCCGTTTGCGGTTGACCTGATGGTTAAGGCCGCGTAAATACTTTGTCATACGGCGTGAGCCATAAAAAGGATGCCGGGTATATTCTTCGTCGAGCAACCGCAACAGTTGCTGATCTTCAGCAGACACCGGCTGTTGTTGGCGTTTTTTCTGTTCATAGATTACTGAGCGGGTAACGTTCAATAACTGGCATTGCCGACTTAACGCCAACTCATCTTTTTGATCCACCCAGCTTTGACGCGTGATCATAGGCTGATCCCGGACTTTTTTTTAAGCCAATCCAGTTCCATATTCAACTGCCCGATTTTGGCGTACAGACGGTCCGGATTGTCTTGCGCCTTCACCGCTTTCGGCCCGCGTTTGCCTTCAAACAGGCTTCCCGCATTGGCCAACAGTTCCTTTTTCCATTGGCTTACCTGAGATGGATGGACTTCATTCTCTTGAGCAATCTCATTGATCGTTTTGATGTTCTTAACCGCTTCCAGCGCGATTTTGGCCTTTTGCGCCCCGCTAAAGGTTTTCCGTTTTTTTTCGCTCATTTTTTGTACCTCTTTTTTCAATAGTCATAGTTTAAACTATTGTCCGGATTACGGGGTCCACTATAGGATTCAAACTTGAGGAAACGCGTGTAGTCGGTTATCTTCGGATCAAAAAATTGTTAGTACTTCCCGTTATTGCTTTCTGTTGGTCACATAAAGCAGGCGAATGGAAACATGATTGCGAGTTACCAATAAAAACCAAAACACATCAGCGGCTCGCGCAAAGCCTGTTTCGATATGGATTAGATTGTATCCGCTCAACGTTGTTTAATGTCTTATCTCAATCAAAAAGGATGATTAGAAAAGTGATTGCTCTTTTGCAACCCATACCTTTTGTCACTGGAATACATGAGACTCATTTGTCATAAGTTAATTTTTGTCATGTACAGAGATTTTTTGCAATATCCTTTGGAGGGGTTTATTTATTCTTCATTTTCTGTCTGACTAGTTTAGGGATGCTAATGCACTCTCTATTTATATTTCTAATAATATGTTTAAACAAAATATCAGGAAAAAGCTTTTCCCATTCTATCTACAAGATAAATAAAAGTGACGGCGATTTGTTCGTGTTTGCCTTATTTGGTTTGTTGTTTATCTGGTGGCTTTCATCAGATGATTCACTTACCTTTATAACCCTGATATTATCTTCATGGGGGTGTGCTTTTCTATGGAAAGCCTATATTCAGAGGGATAAAGAAATTAAGAGCTGTATCATAACCTCTAACGATCATCGCAAGAATTGCCACCCCGCATGATGAAATGTTGTAGAGTTCCTTGTGGAAGATGGCGGTTAAAGACTGCGCTTTACTTTGGAGCCTTAGAGCCCGACTGCTAACGTAGCCTGCCATGGATGACTCGAACCCCGGATTGCTTCTTTAAGAGCGAATGTTAAAAGGGCCGTTGACGATTTACATCGCCCTCAGGCAGATCATCCAGGCAACCGCCACCTTCCAGGCTCAATCATAGAGTAAAGGAGGAAAAAATGGAACTCACTGCAATACACAAGCGAGTCATCGGGTTGGATGTTCACCAAAAGCAGATTACCGCCTGCGCCATGGTTGAACAGGCCGATGGTGGTATTCAGACAGAGCATCGGCAGTTTGGCGCATTCAAACGTGATCGACGTGCATTAGCCGATTGGGTGCAGTCTGTCGCACCGGATGAGGTGGTGATGGAAAGCACCGGCATCTACTGGAAAAGCCCATATGCAGCTTTGGAACATGTGGGTATTTACGCCAGGGTCGTCAATGCCCGGCATGTGAAGAATGTGCCGGGACGCAAGACGGACATCGGCGACGCGCAATGGCTGGCGATGCTTTCCCGTGCCGGACTGCTGCGCGGTTCATTCGTGCCACCGGAAAAGATGCGGCAGTTACGCCTGATTTCACGTCAACGACAGAAGTTGGTGTCGATGCTGTCTGCTGAGAAGAACAGACTGCACAAGGTATTAACCGACGGCGGCATCCGGCTTGGCGTGGTGGTCAGCGATGTACATGGGCAATCCGCGCGCGCCATGGTTAACGCGCTGATTGAAGGACAGCCTGCGCATGATGTGTTGAAGCTGGCCAGCAATCGTCTCAAAGCGCCGCGCGCCGATATACTGGAGGCGCTGCAAGGTGAGTTGAGCGAGCACCATCGCTTCGTACTGAATGAACTGATGCAGCATATTCAGGATTTGGAAGCACGCATAGCCAGATTCGATGCACAACTGCTGGCCGGACTGGAGAAGGAGAAAACGGTTTTGCAATTGCTCCAGACTATTCCCGGTGTTGATTTGATTGGAGCAGCCATGCTACTTGTTGAGATCGGAACGGATATGACTGTCTTTGGCAGTGCGGATCGGCTGGCGTCATGGGTGGGCATATGCCCCGGCAACAACGAGTCTGCCGGCAAACGCAAATCAGGACGAACGCGAAAAGGAAACCCATATGTGCGTCGCCTGCTTTGCGAATGCGCCCATGCCGCCAGCCGAACCCGATCGGTTTTCCAGGCAAAATATACATCACTGGCGATTAGGCGAGGTCACCAACGCGCCATCATTGCGCTGGCTCACAAACTTTTGCGGACATGTTACTTCATGATTAGTCGCGGCGAGTATTTCCGGGATTCGACCATCGACTACGAAGAAATGGCTGTCAAACGCAATGCACCACGCTGGATCAGAGCGCTGATAAAATTCGGTTATATAACACAACCGGGTTAAGCCAGCTTACTTCATTGAATATGGATAAGCAGCCTTTTCACGGCTGAGAACTCCTTGCGCATTCGATATGGATCATTTCATGTTAAGAGGTTTAATAGTATTGTTGGCCTTGCTCTACTTGATCTTGATAATTTTAAACATGTTAATGATATTTATGGCCATCCTGCAGGAGACTTGGTCCTAAAAGAAGTATCGAAACGACTGTTGTCTGTAGTTCGTGAAGTAGATACAGTTGCACGGCTTGGTGGGGATGAGTTTGCAATCATTTTAGATTCTATTTCTGCACCTAATTTGGCATATAAACCTATGAAAAGAGCGGTGCAATTAATTCAGAACCCTATTCGAGTTGATGGAGCTGAAGTCATGGTAGGAGCAAGTGTGGGTATTGCTTTATTTCCAACAAATACACTAGATTCTGATGAGCTTATACGCATGGCGGATAAAGCACTTTATGCAGCAAAGAATAAAGGAAAGAATAGGGTAACAATATATGGAGAGAAATAATGTATATTGTTGCTGGAAATTTCCAATTCAGTAAAGACAGTTTAAGTCCCGCAAAAGAGTACATGAATGCTATGACAGTACTTGGTGAAAAGAACCGGTATTCTTGTAGTGATCAAGCCCCCCTTGATCCTGATAAAAGGCGCATAGCTGAACGGAAAAAACGATTGGCAGAAGGTAACTACTCACCCCAAAACTAGACGCCCGCCCTACCAAAGCTAATTGAATGGCAAGCAGCGGACTAACACCTTTGTTTTTTTTCATCGTTTTCAAATAGCTGGAAATCCAGCAGGGAAACAATCGGAGACTTTTTGTTTGCCTTGGTCACTCCAGGCGGTGCAGATTGACCACTCATTTCCGGGGCAGTGTTTTGCTTTAACGTCAATTTCCCAGGTCAGCGGCCGATGTTTCAGCATTTGACGATCGCCAGTTCCCGCCAATTTGTGGTGTATCGAGAAGACAGTCTTTCTGTTTTTGGCCACCAGTTCCGGGTAAGTTTTGTCGTTGCCAGCGCAATGCCTTTTGGATAGCGGTGGTTGATTTGGTCAACAAGGTGCATTAAATCGTGGCTATCGTGACGTGCATCGCTATTAATCTCAAATAAATCGATTTGCTCAAAGCGTGATTCCGGTACTATCTGGCTGAGTTGCACGCCGCATTTATGATATTTGTAATCCGGTTTGTAAATGGCTTTGAGCAGGGTGTTCGCCTTGCTGATGAGCAGGCGGGTGTCCTGGGTTGCAGGCTGTATTTCAAGGCTGGCGCTACGCTGATATTGTGGCTCCTGTGGATTGAACGGGTTGGTGTGGATAAATATTGTCAAACGGGCGGCTACAGAGTGCTGTTTTCTGAGTTTTTCCGCGGCGCGGCTGCAAAATTCCGATAGCGCCGCGCGGAGTTCATGGCATTGCGTCAGCCGTCGGCTGAAACTGCGGGAGCAGACAATTTGCTGTTTGTCCGGTGTTATTTCGTCTAATGACAGGCAGGGGATACCATTGAGTTCCATGACGGTTCTGGCCAGTACAATGTTGAAATGTTTTTGAATGCGCCCGACAGGTTGTCTGGCCAAATCCCAGGCGGATTCGATACCCAGAGGAGCTAATTTTCTGGCTGTTCTGGAGCCTACTCCCCAGACTTCATTGACGGGAATGCAGCGCATCAGTGCGCCACGCCGGACAGAATCGGATAAATCAACTACGCCGCCTGTTTTTTTCCATTTTTTGGCGGCATGGTTGGCAAGTTTCGCCAGCGTCTTGGTCGGTCCCATGCCGACACACACGGGGATGCCGGTTTGCCGGAAGACCTGCTGGCGGATTGTTTGGCCATAAGCGATGGCGTTTTTTTGACAAGTGACGATCCCGGTCAGATCCATAAATGCTTCATCGATGGAATATATCTCCAGACTGGGGGTGAATTCCTGCAAAATTGACATCACCCGGTTCGACATATCGGCATACAGAGTGTAATTGGAAGAAAATAAGCGCACATGATGTTGACGGATCAGGTTTTGCACCTGATACAGCTGTACCGCCATTTTTATGCCCAGGTTTTTTACTTCCTGGCTGCGGGCAACGATACAGCCATCATTGTTGCTGAGCACGGCCACTGGTTTGCCGATTAGATCCGGCCTGAAAACCCGCTCGCAGGAGACGTAGAAATTATTGCAATCGACCAGGGCGAGCAGCGCTTGCATTATACGGCGTGAATGACACTGGTGACCACGCCCCAGATAACCATATCCAGATCCTCATGTAAGGGGATATTCGGGTAGTCCGGGTTTTCGGATTTCAACAGCCATTGATTGTTTTTGCGGATCAAGCGTTTTACCGTCAATTCGCCATTCAATGCGCAGATGACGATTTTGCCGGATACAGGCTCGATGGAGCGGTCTACCACCAGAATATCATTGGGATGAATGTCTGCGCCCAACATGGATTCACCTTCGGCGCGAACAAAAAACGTCGCAGCCGGTTTCTGTATTAAAAGTTCATTTAAATCCAGACTTTTTTCGACATAATCATCGGCGGGTGACGGGAAGCCTGCCGCCACCTTGCCGGTAAACAAAGGTAACAAGCAGCGACAAGGGGAGGGAGCAGGTTTAAATACAGAAGCAAGGCAGGTCATCAGTTTTTATGTTCTCCTTTTGTTCTTATTTTAGTGTGTTTTGTGGAAAGGTGCAAAACATTGTGGCTTGTCACGGCATCGCTGATTTATTCGCGATTCCTTTGGACACAGGGGGTGTGTCGTGGCATATTTATTTTGCTGGTTCCCAAACTCCCGCTTGGGATCCCCGATCCAGAAGCTCCACTTCAACAAAGCAGGATCAAGCTGGCTGGATAGAGTTTTCCAAGGTTTTGGTTTGGGAGCTGGATTTTTGTGAAGCAGGAGCTTGGCCGCGATGAAAAATATGTGTGGATAGTTATGGTGTCGTGGGAAGCGGTGATTTGTCAGCGCTTCCCTAAATAGTTGCGGAAAACTTTTCAAACTGGCAGCGGGAACATATACTGGCCAGAGAAGACAAAATGTAAATCCACTTATCCATATAAATATATGATTCCTATCCGAGATACCGCGCCTTGTAGTATTCCCCCTTATGTAACCTGGGCCATTATGGCTGTTTGTGTACTGGTGTTTGTCTGGATGCAGTTTTTGCCACCAGGCTGGCAGCGTTATTTTATTTATCAATATGGTATGGTGCCGGTTCGATATTCCAATCCTTATTGGGCGTTGAGTTTTGGCCTGCAGCCGGATGGCTATTTGTCTTTTTTAACCAGTCTGTTTTTGCATGGTGGCTGGATGCATTTGATTGCCAATATGCTGTTTCTGTGGATTTTTGCCGATAATGTCGAAGCGGCGATGGGGCATGTGCGTTTTTTTGTTTTTTATATCTTATGTGGATTAATCGCAACGTATATTCAATATTGGTATGACCCAAACATGATTTACCCGGTTGTCGGGGCGTCAGGAGCGATTGCAGGCGTACTGGGTGCTTATTTTTACCTGTTTCCATTTTCGCGGGTTGTGATTGTTATTCCAATTTTGTTTTTTCCGTTGTTGTTTGAAATACCTGCTATCGCTTTTTTAGGATTCTGGATCATTCTGCAGCTACAAAAAGCCACTACGGCGGTGGTTTTTTCAGGAACGGTAGTGCATGAGGCATTATGGGCGCATTTGGGCGGTTTTTTGGCCGGGGCGGTATTACATTCGTTTTTTCTTGATCCTGAACGGGAGGAAAGAGACCGGATCAAAGCTCTGGAAGAAAGGGATGATGTTGAATAGCAAGGTTTTTTCTACACAGCCATCGGCAAAAGGGGCTGTAAGAACGCTAAAAACTCATGTGTCAGGACGACGTCATCTAAATCGCCTCTCCCCCCAGCCACACCTTAACCAGCCTGATCCAGGGCCTTGGCGTAGTGAGGTTTCCCGGCTTGAAGCGGGATATTCGGTCGATTGGGCTGCAAAAAGCCGCCGAATGGCGGTTTGCCATGGTCATTGGCCATACCGGGGCCTGGCCGATCACCGTCGGCCCCGATGACGACCTGGGCCGGCCGTGTCAGCGCAGGAAGACAGCGAGCGCCTGCGCAGGATGGGCCGCAAAATGGCGGATCATGCTGGCGATGGATTGCAGCGGCTGACGGATCAGGCGACGCAGCAGGCCGATGACGGCGTTTCGCAGGCAGGCGAGCACCTGGGGGCCATGGCCCTTTCGAACCTGGCAGCGGTCCTCGTCGAACGTGACATCGCGGACCCAATGGAGGCGGTTCTCAATACTCCAGTGCCCCCGGTTGAGGGCCAGCAGTTGCCCGGGGTCGGCCTGTTCCGGGGTGAGATCAGTGATGCAGAAGATCTGTTCTGTGCGTGTCCTGCCGGTCTTGGACACGGTGACCTGGCGTTCGATCCGGCAGACCTGGCCCACATGGGGGAAATCGAGATAGGCATTGAGCGCAACGGTGGTGCGAAGGGTGCGCTGCTCGATCCGACCGTGTCCCTTGTCCACCGTGGTGTGCTCAGGGGGGAATGGATTCCCGGTCGAAAGCCTTGAGATCGTTGGCCAGGGTTTTCTGGTTGTCCTTGACCGTGAACAGGTAGTGCGCGCCCTTTTCCTCGACCAGGAAGCGGGCGGTCTCGCGTTGGGTGTGGAGCGCATCGGCGGTGACCACACGCCCCTCGATGGAGAGGGGATCGAGCAGCTCCCGCAGGGCCGGGATCTCATTACTCTTGGTCTCGACCGCGCGCTGTGCCAGGACGGTGCCCTGCCGAGGGAACAGGGCGGCGAGCAGGTGCGTCTGGCGGCCATCGCCCCGGCGAGCGCCCTTGAGGGTCTTGCCGTCGATGGCCAGGGGTTCGTCGGCCGGTGCGCTGGCCTGGACCCAGGCGGAAAAGGCCTGCTCCAGCGCCACCGGCTCCACCTGCTGGAGCACGCGGCGGAAGGTGGGCTCGGAGGGGGCGACGAAGCGTTGCTGTCTGCGATCGAAATAGGCCCGCAGGCGCTTGAGCTGCGTCCGGGTCAGGCGGGCGGCGTACTCACTGATGGCCAGATAGCCCCGGGCGCCGGCCAGGGTGGCCGCCAGGGCGATGGTCAGCACCGTCGGCAGGGGGTGCAGCTGACGGCGTCCACCGCGGGGTTCGGGTAAGCGGCCCAGCTGTTCGCGCAACTGGGCCATCTCCAGGTCGCTCAGATTGATCTTCTGCATCGGTGTGCTCCAATCGGGATGAGGGATCGGGTGGCACAGCCAGTGGCGCGCCCGCTCATGGCGCTGTATCGGCCGCACGATGACATCGGACAGCGGCAGGGATCATGGTAAATCCACTTCGATCATGGTGATTGAATTCAAGCATGATCTGAAGTGAAAGTCCAGCACTTATCCAATAGTGCAGGCTTGTCAGTGGGTTAGCGGATTAGATGACGTGGCCCTGACTCATGTGTGGAGAAGTATATCCTTCAGGGGAAATTTCCATTATAATAGATGGCTAAATTCAGGATTCAGGTTTAAATAACTCGGGAAAAATAATTCAATGAAAAAAGTCAATATCGCCTTGGTAAGATTGTTTCAGTTTGTCGTTTTTGTGCTTTTCACATTTATGGTAATGGCATATTTTGGCGCCATTATTTTAGTGCTATTGGACGCCGTCGTTCTGCTAAGCAAATTATTGGGACTGATTGGATTGGGCAGTTTGTTTGGTACGATCATCGCTGTGCCGGTGGTCGCTTATCTTGGCATGATAGTTTATAAAACACCCGGGTTAGTCAATCTGGTTATTGAGATTGGCATGGATCTGGTTAAAACCGGCAAGGCGCGCATTGAAGCATTCAATAAAATTGCTGAAGAAATTCAATAATTTCAGTGGTTTCAACCCTGGACGAAAGGAAATGATGCAAAGGGCTTTCTAGGGAAAGCCCTTTTTATTTTAACAAGATGAACATAACGCGCACGCGTGTAAAAATTTGTGGATTCACGCAAGCTGAGGATGCTGTTTTTGCAGCTCATGCTGGTGTTGATGCCATTGGTCTGGTGTTTTATCTGCAAAGCCCACGCAACGTCAGTATTGCTCAGGCAAGAGAAATTGTCAGCGCACTGCCCGCATTTGTGACGGTGGTGGCATTGTTTGTGGATGAAGACAGCAGGCAAATTCAATCAGTTCTGGATCAAGTTGCTATCGATTGTCTGCAATTTCATGGACAGGAAAGCGCCGAAGCCTGCAGGCTTTATGGCAAACCTTATATTAAAGCCATACGAATGCAGGCTGACACTGATTTGCGTGATATTCAGCAGCAATATTATGACGCCTCGGCATTATTGCTGGATGCCTGGCATCCGGTCGTACAAGGGGGAAGTGGGCATCAGTTTGACTGGCGGTTGATCCCAGGTGATTTAAAACTACCGGTGATTCTGGCCGGAGGTCTGGATCAGGACAATGCCGCCGAAGCTATCCGTGCGGTCAAACCTTATGCACTGGATGTCAGCAGCGGCGTGGAAGTTAAAAAAGGCATAAAAGGTCACAATAAAATGATGGCTTTTATCTGTAACACCAATCAAGTTAGCGTAGAAGAAAAATTATGACAGAACAGTACAATATGCCCGATGAAAGAGGCCATTTTGGACCTTATGGTGGTATTTTCGTGGCTGAGACCTTAATGCCGGCGATCAATGAGCTGAATGAAGCCTATCAGAAGTATCTTAAAGACCCTGATTTTATGGCCGAGCTGGATGCCGATTTACAGCATTATGTCGGTCGTCCTTCGCCGTTATATTTTGCTGAACGCTGGAGTAAAGAACTCGGTGGTGCACAGATTTATTTGAAACGGGAAGACTTGAATCATACTGGTGCGCATAAGGTCAATAATACTGTTGGTCAGGCATTACTGGCCAAACGCATGGGTAAAACCCGGATTATTGCCGAAACGGGCGCAGGCCAGCATGGCGTGGCGACGGCGACGGTGGCGGCAAGGCTCGGACTGGAATGTGTGGTCTACATGGGTGCGGTCGATGTAGAACGCCAAGCGCTGAATGTTTACCGGATGAAATTGCTGGGCGCTACCGTCGTGCCGGTGGAATCGGGTTCCAGAACCTTGAAAGATGCGCTGAATGAAGCATTGAGAGATTGGGTGACCAATATCGATGATACTTTCTATATTATCGGCACGGTAGCAGGTCCTCATCCTTATCCGGCCATGGTGCGGGATTTTCAGGCCGTGATTGGCCGGGAAGCCAAACAACAGTGCCAGGAAATGACCGGCCGCCTGCCGGATGCACTGGTCGCTTGTGTGGGTGGTGGTTCTAATGCGATTGGCTTGTTTTATCCATTTATTGACGATGCTTCTGTCAAAATGTTTGGCGTGGAAGCTGCGGGTGATGGCGTGGAAACCGGCCGCCATTCAGCCCCCCTGTGTGCCGGCAGACCGGGTGTGTTGCATGGTAACCGCACCTATTTAATGGCCGATGACGATGGTGAAATTATCGAAACCCATTCTATTTCCGCAGGGCTTGATTATCCTGGCGTCGGTCCTGAACACGCCTGGCTGAAAGATATCGGTCGGGCGGAATATGTCAATATTACCGATGATGAAGCATTGGAAGGTTTTCACGCATTGACCCGTATGGAAGGCATTATTCCGGCCCTGGAATCCAGTCATGCCATGGCTTACGCGATGAAACTGGCACCAACCATGTCCACAGACCAAATCATGATTGTCAATTTGTCCGGGCGGGGCGATAAAGACATGCATACTATGGCGCAAAGAGAGGGGATAAAAATATGAGCCGTCTTGAAAAGCGTTTTTCCGAATTAAAAGCATCTGGCCGCAAGGCGCTGATTCCGTTTATTACCGCCGGTGACCCATACCCTGAATTTACCGTGCCATTATTGCATGACATGGTAAAAGCGGGCGCAGATGTGATCGAACTGGGCGTGCCTTTTTCTGATCCGATGGCCGATGGCCCTGTGATTCAACGCGCCAGTGAGCGGGCGTTGGAACATCATGTCGGTCTGCATAAAGTACTGGATATGGTAGCTGCTTTTCGCCGCCAGGATGATGAAACGCCGATTGTGCTGATGGGCTATTTAAACCCTATCGAGATTATGGGCTATGAAGCATTCGCCAATGCGGCGCAGCGTGTCGGTGTCGATGGTGTGTTAACGGTTGATTTGCCGCCGGAAGAAGCCGAAGACTGTGTCGCTTTGCTGAAAGCCCGCGATATTGATCAGATTTTTCTGCTGGCGCCGAACAGTGACGCCCGGCGGGTGGAATTGATGGATAAGGTTGGCAGCGGTTATTTATACTATGTTTCCTTAAAAGGGGTAACGGGTGCCGGCCACCTTGATACACAGGATGTCGAGAAGAAACTGGCGATGATTAAACAGCACACCCGATTGCCTGTTGGCGTGGGGTTTGGTGTTAAAAATGCCGAAACAGCCAAAACGCTGGCTAAAATAGCAGATGGTGTTGTTGTGGGCAGTGCGTTGATCAGTAAAATAGAAGCTAATCTGAACGACCCGGAAAAGGCGCGTAGCGAAATTATCGAACTTTTATCATCCATGCGTCAGGCGATGGATAGTTAGGCTTATAGCGGAGCAACAAAATGAGTTGGTTTGAAAAATTAGTCCCTTCTGTTATCAGAACAGACAATAACGGACGTAAAGCGACCGTTCCTGAAGGTTTGTGGAACAAATGCCCTTCCTGTGACGCGATTTTATACAATGCAGAGCTGGAAAAGAATTTTAATGTTTGTCCAAAATGTGAATATCACATGCGCATTCCCGCCAGAGTCCGGCTGGAAATGTTTTTGGATGAAGGCGAAAAAGAAGAGATCGGCGCTGGACTGAAAGCCAGTGATCCGTTGAAATTCAAAGACAGTAAAAAATACAAGGATCGTCTGGCGCAAGCGCAGAAAAAAACCAAGGAAAACGATGCGTTGGTGGTTATGAAAGGCCAGTTAAAAGGGCAGGGCATTGTTGCGGCGGCTTTTGATTTTGGTTTTATGGGCGGCTCGATGGGCGCGGTTGTTGGTGAAAAATTTGTCCGTGGCGTCAATGAGAGTCTGCGTACCGGCTTTCCTTTTATTGTGTTTACCGCCAGTGGCGGGGCCAGAATGCAAGAGTCCTTGCATTCTTTGTTTCAGATGAGCAAAACCAGCGCAGCATTGGCAAGATTGTCCGACGCTGGTATTCCCTATGTATCTTTCATGACCGATCCCACCATGGGCGGTGTGTCGGCCAGTCTGGCCATGCTGGGCGATATCAATGTCGCCGAACCCAATGCCTTGATAGGTTTTGCAGGGCCCCGCGTCATTGAACAAACGGTGCGGGAAAAACTGCCGGAAGGTTTCCAGCGCAGTGAGTTCCTGTTGGAGCATGGGGCCATCGATATGATTGTCGATCGCCGGGAAATGCGAGATACCATCGCCAGTATTTTAGCCATGCTGATGGCGGCGAAATCAGCCCTGGCTGAAGGCGGGGGACAGCCGGAAGAAAGCGCGGCGGATGAACCAATGGTCGAGTCTGAAACGACTGGGGATGATTCCACAGCCGAATCTTGACACGCTTGAAAATGCCTCGTTTCGATACGCTGGATGGATGGTTAAGCTGGCAAGAAAGTTTGCACCCCAGAACGATAGACTTGGGTCTGGAACGTGCCGCCCGTGTTTTCAAAAAATTGAAAGCGAAGACAGAACTGCCTTTGACCATTACGGTTGCAGGCACCAATGGCAAGGGTTCCTGTATTGCGTTTTTAGAAGCGATCTACCGGGCGCAAGGCTACCGGGTCGGCAGTTACACCTCACCACATTTGCTGCAATACAACGAACGTATCCGCATCGATGGGCAGCCGGTTGCCGATGAGCTGATTTGTCAATCATTTGAGCGCATCGATGAAGCACGGCAACAAACCACATTAAGCTATTTTGAATTCAGCACGCTGGCGGCATTGGATATTTTCGCCCAGGCCAATCTGGATATTCAGCTATTGGAAGTTGGGCTTGGCGGCCGCTTGGATGCCGTGAATATTGTCGATACCGATTTGGCGATTGTCACGACTATCTGTATCGATCATGTCGACTGGCTGGGGGAAACCCGAGAAGCCATCGGGCGGGAAAAAGCCGGCATTTTTCGTGCTGCAACGCCTGTTGTGGTGGGTGATCGAAACCTGCCACAATCCTTGCAGGATGCGGCGATAAATATCAAGGCGCCTTTGTATCAGATTGGTGTGGATTTTGACTATCAGCTGGTTGATGAAGGCTGGAACTGGTGGTTTGAATCACGGAAAAAGGAATCTTTGCCCTTACCGGTTTTACCGGGTGAGCATCAATTAGGAAATGCTTCGACCGTAGTAACGGCGGTCGAGTTGTTACAACCCCGACTCGAGGTGAGTGACAGAGCTGTCAGGCAAGGCTTGCAACAGGCGCGGCTTGCTGGCCGTTTTCAACTTATTGATGGGGATGTGCCGGTTTTGCTGGATGTCGCCCATAATCCACAAGCCGTCACGGCACTGAAAGCCTATTTACAGCAAAATTTCAATCACTGCGCTATTCATGCGGTCTTTTCCATGATGCAGGACAAGGATATTGCTCAGGTTATCGATATCATCAAAGAGCAGGTGACAGATTGGGCTTTGGCGCCATTGAACAATCCGAGAGCGGCCAAAGAAGACATCATGCGGGAACATTTTCAACAATGTCAGGTTAATTCACTGGCGGCAGGGTTCAATAATTTTTCCGAGGCCTTTGAATACACACAATCCCGTACAAAACCGGGCGATTTGATTTTGGTTTTTGGTTCTTTTTTCCTGGTTTCCGAATTTCTAAGCTATCATCTAGTGCACATAAGCGAAAACACCAATGCTATTTATGAGGAATATATTGTAATATGCTGAATAATACTATATTAAATTCAGCAGGTGATATCATGCCACGTCTAACAGCAGCCCCAATCAGTTTAACAGAAAAACAACGCACGTTATTGCAAGGCACAGTGCGTAAACATACAAGTCCTCAGAATTTGGTGACACGTTGCCGTATTATATTGTTGGCAGATGAGGGCATCAGTGTACATGAAACCATGCGCCAGCTAAAAATTGGACGGACAACTGTTCAAAATTGGCGAAAACGCCGGTTACAGAACAGTGAGCAAGAAAACCCTTTAGCCCGGCTTCAAGATGCACCGCGAAGCGGTGCGCCTGCTATCTATACGGCGGAGCAAATTTGCAGCATTATCGCGATAGCCTGCGAACGCCCAGAGGATAGTCAACGCCCGATCACTCATTGGACGCAACAAGAAATAGCCGATGAAGCGATAAAACGGGGCATTGTTGATTATATTTCACAGCGCTCTGTTGGGCGCTTTTTAAAAAGAAGCGGACCTGCAACCCCACCGGATGAAAGGCTGGTTGACGGCAAAAAAAGATGAATACTTCGACGAGAGGTGTCAAGATATTTGCGAAACCTGCCAACGGGCTGATGAAGAAAGGAAAAATTGAGCGACAAGAATTTGAATATATTCGACATGGTACCCAGACCTTGATTGCAGGTTTTGATGTGGCCACGGGTGAAGTAATGGGAAGTATAGGAGAAACTCGAACAGAGCAAGATTTTGCCGAGTTTTTGAACCTGCTTTTTCATCAACAACCCAAACAAACCCATTGGCATTTAGTCATGGATAATCTCAATACACATTGTTCAGAATCGGTGGTTCGATTAATTGCCGAAAAAATTTCGTATTCAGGAGAATCAGGTGTTAAAGGAAAAGAGGGTATTTTGAAATCAATGGAAAGTCGTACTGCTTTTTTGACTAACTCAAACCATCCGGTTGTTTTTCATTTTACCCCTAAGCATTGTTCATGGCTTAATCAGATAGAGATCTGGTTTTCTATTTTAATGCGTAAAGTAATCCGGCGCGGCAACTTTAAATCTAAAGAGGATTTAAACAAAAAAATAGCGGATTTCATAAAATATTTCAATGAAACCATGGCTAAGCCTTTTCGTTGGACGTATCAGGCTAAGCCACTTGCTCAATAGAGTGAGAACTTGCGCTTGTTTGCACTAGTCAGTTCATGTAAGCAGGCAGAGGTCACTGAGAATGGATCCAGCATTTAAACAAAGACTGGTCGGGGCAATTGTCATCACGGCGCTGGCGGCAATTTTTGTACCCATGTTGTTTGACGATCCGGTCAATCAAAGCAGCAAAAAAATCAACTCGTTGAGTATTCCGCCGTTGCCGGAAAAATTGTAGCAGGCTCAGGCGCAAGACTTACCGACTTCCGTTAATGATATTCAGCAAAAAACGATCAAAAAACCGAAAAAAAACGCAACTACCCGGCAGCTGTCCCGGTTTGAAGACTGGTATATCCAGGCGGGTGGCTTCAGTGTTCGGGAAAATGCAGTGAAGTTGAGAAATCGTCTGCGACAACAAGGTTTCTCAGCCTCGATCGTCAAACAGTCTGGAGAAAACGGGCCTTTGTTTAAAGTCCGGGTTGGGCCGGAACTCAGCCGCGAACAGGCGGAACGCGTCAAAACCCGGCTTGAAAAGCTGAATCAATTAAATAGTTTTATTACCCATCAAAAGGCAGGGACATGATCTGGATTGATTATGCAATTATTGCGTTGGTGATAATTTCGGCCATCATCGGATTGTTTCGTGGCTTCGTCAAAGAGGCGTTTTCATTGGGCGTCTGGATTCTGGCCATCTGGGTTGGCATAACCTTCAGTCGGGACTTTTCAGGCTTTCTGGCCGATGCCATCAGTTTACCCTCAGCACGCATGGCGGCCTCTTTCGCGGTGTTGTTTTTTCTCACCCTGATTGTCGGCGGCCTGATCAGTTATCTGCTCAGCGCACTGATTGAAAAAACAGGGCTAAGCGGTTCAGATCGTTTCGCCGGAATGATTTTTGGTCTGGTCAGAGGCGTTGTTGTCGTGGCGCTGATGATTATGCTGGCGGGACTTACGCCGCTGCCGGAAGATCCCTGGTGGAAAGAATCCACTCTGATTCCACCGCTGCAATCGGTTGCCGAGTGGTTGAGTCAACATGTCCCGTCAGGTATGGCGGACTATATTCATTATCGTTAAAAAGGTTAGTTATGTGTGGAATTGCTGGCATTGTCTCTCATCAAGCTGTCAATCAGGAATTGTATGATGCATTGACTGTTCTGCAACATCGGGGACAGGATGCTGCGGGTATTGTCACATGTGAAGGAAATCGCTTTTATCTGCGTAAAGATAACGGTCTGGTTCGAGATGTATTTTCACCCAGTCAAATGCTCCGTTTACGGGGCAATATGGGCATTGCCCATGTGCGTTATCCGACAGCGGGCTGCACTAGTTCAGCGGAAGCGCAACCATTCTATGTCAATTCGCCTTTTGGATTGACACTGGCGCATAATGGCAATTTGACCAATACCGAACAACTGAAGAAAGAACTTTATCAGCAGGATCAACGGCATATCAATACTGATTCGGATTCGGAAATCTTGTTGAATGTTTTTGCCCACGAATTACAGCAGTTGGGGAAGCTTAAAATCAGCGCCGATGATGTGTTCAATGCTGTCAGCAAAGTACATCAGCGCTGCCGAGGCGCCTATGCAGCCGTGTTGATGATAGCCGGTTTTGGTATTCTGGCGTTTCGCGATCCGCATGGTATTCGGCCCGTAGTCTATGGACAGCGGCAATCAGTAACAGGGACTGATTATATGATTGCTTCGGAAAGCGTCGCGCTGGATGTACTGAATTTTACGACAGTACGTGATCTTGAGCCGGGTGAGGCCATTTTTATTGAAAAAAATGGCACTGTTCATACGCGTCAATGCGCAACAAACCCGGAATACAGTCCCTGTATTTTTGAATATGTTTATTTTGCCCGGCCGGATTCCATCATCGATGATATTTCGGTGTATAAAGCCCGTCTGCGTATGGGGGAGAAACTGGCGGAAAAAATTCTGCGCGACTGGCCAGATCATGATATCGATGTGGTCATTCCAATCCCCGACACCAGCCGGACGTCGGCCCTGCAAATGGCTAACCGTTTGGGCGTCAAGTTTCGGGAAGGGTTTATCAAAAATCGTTATATCGGCCGGACCTTTATCATGCCGGGGCAACAAATGCGGCGTAAATCGGTCAAGCAGAAACTGAACGCCATCAGCTTGGAATTTGAAGGCAAAAATGTCATGTTAGTGGATGACTCCATTGTGCGCGGCACCACTTCCGAGCAGATTATCCAGATGGCGCGCGATGCCGGGGCTAAAAAAGTCTATCTGGCTTCGGCAGCGCCACCTGTGCGCTATCCAAATGTCTATGGTATCGATATGCCAGCGGCCCACGAATTGATCGCGCATAATCGTAGCGAAGAAGAAGTGTGTCAGGCGATAGGAGCCGATAAACTGGTTTATCAGGATTTGGACGATTTAGTTGAAGCCGTGCGGCGCGGTAACCCCGAAATCAAGCAATTCGATACCTCCTGTTTCAGTGGCGAGTATGTCACAGGAGATATTGATCGGGCCTATTTAGCCAGGATTGAAGCCTTGCGTAATGATGGGGCGCAAAATGAGCGTAATAGCGAGAACTTCATTATCGAGATGCAAAATTCCGCCTGAATTGTAAATAATAACTGATGTTACGCATTAAACTGGAGAATTGATTGAGTTTACGAATAAATAATTTGTCATGGTAGGGTGGATTCGCCGTCAGGCAATCCACCGTTTTAAGGAGAGAGTGTTTCTTACCGCTTTATGGCGGTTTTGGCGTAAAACCGCCCTACACAAATACCCTGTCTTTTGTAATCGAGTGTCGATAACTTATTCGTAACATCAGATAATGATCATGAGCCAAGTCCTCAGCAAAAGACCTGTTTATCAATAACCCGAACATGGTTCCCACGGTCCTCCGTGGGAACCCATTCAACCCATAAAACATTTACCATCGAATATCTTCGGAAAATAACGTGAGCAATTCAGACTGGAACAATTATTCATTAGAAACACAAGCGATTCGTGCCGGACAGCACCGGACACAGGAGGCTGAACACAGCATACCGATTTTCGCCACTTCCAGCTATGTGTTTGACAGCGCAGAACAGGCGGCTAAACGCTTTACCGGCCAGGAGGCGGGCAATATTTATTCCCGTTTCACCAATCCGACTGTCAATACCTTTCAACAGCGTCTGGCGGCGATGGAGCAGGGCGAGCGCTGTCTGGCTTTTGCCTCCGGCATGGCGGCGATTATGGCTGTAGGCATGGGCTTGTTGCAGGCAGGTGATCATGTCGTCTGTTCGCGTAGTGTGTTTGGCAATACCGTGTTGATGTTCCAAAACTATTTCGGCAAATTCGGCGTCAGCACCGATTTTGTCAGCCTGACTGACCTATCCGAATGGGAAGCGGCGATTAAACCTGAAACCCGGTTTTTGTTTCTGGAAACACCATCGAATCCGTTGATTGAGATTGCCGATATTCAAGTCCTGGCTGACTTGGCACATCGACACGGTTGCCTGTTAATTGTCGATAATGTTTTTTGCACGCCGGTGTTACAAAAGCCGTTATTACTCGGCGCCGATCTGGTGATTCATTCAGCGACCAAATATATCGATGGTCATGGCCGTTGTGTCGGCGGCGCCGTAGTGGGCGGAGAAGAGTTAATCGAAAACAAGATTTATCCTTATTTACGCACCGGCGGCGCGACCTTAAGCCCGTTCAACGCCTGGACATTTCTTTCTGGTCTTGAAACCCTGGCGATCCGCATGAAAGCACATTGTGACAACGCTTTTGAACTGGCCAAATGGTTACAGCAACAACCGACAGTGGAAAAAGTGCATTATCCGGGGCTCCCGGACCATGCCCAGCACGAACTGGCCAAACGCCAGCAATCACATTATGGCGGAGTGGTCAGTTTTGAATTGAAAGGCGGTAAAGAGCAAGCCTGGAAACTAATCGACGCCACGCAATTACTCTCAATTACCGCTAATTTAGGTGATGTCAAAACCACCATTACCCATCCGGCTTCGACCACGCATGGACGTTTATCAGCAGAAGTCAGAGCGCAAGCTGGCATCAAGGACGGCCTGGTACGAATTTCAGTCGGGCTGGAAAATATTGATGACATCAAGCAGGATTTGCTGACTGGTTTGGCTTGATTTTAAATACTCAATACAGCACCCATTTTTCTTTGTCAGGGTGAATGAGTTGTAAGCATGCAGGAGGTAGAGCAACGCAGGAGCAGTTGCTGGTTCCCAAGCTCCCGCTTGGGAACAGGCTTCCGTGAAGCAGGCGCTTCTTTCACAGGGAACCCAAGCTTGGAGCTTGGGTTCTAAAAAGCGCTGATTAATGACAAAAACCTCGCCCCTGTTTTTCCAGATAGCGTTGGTGATAGTCCTCGGCCGGGTAAAACACCGATGCGGGCATGATTTCTGTCACGATGGGAACGTTGAAAACGCCACGTTGTTGTTGCGTTTGTTTTGATTTTAAGGCCAGGGCGTGTTGCTCTTCGTCATGATAAAAAATAGCGCTGCGATATTGGCTGCCGACATCCGGGCCTTGACGGTTCAGGGTAGTCGGATCATGAATAGTCCAGAAAAAGTCCAGTAAATCCACATAGCTGATTTTTTCAGGATCAAAGGTAATTTCAACGGCCTCGGCGTGGCCTGTAACGCCCGTACAAACCGATTTATAATCGGGGTTGACGCTGTCGCCGCCCGTGTAACCTACGCGGGTATCGATGATTCCCTGCAGTTGCCGGAATTTGGCTTCCATCCCCCAAAAACATCCCGCAGCAAAGGTTGCGATTGACATCTATTCACCTATCAAGGAAATATGAAATTTAATCAAATGGAGCTTGCTCCAGCTATTTTACAAGCGATCGAAGAACAAGGTTATACAACACCGACACCGATTCAGCAACAGGCCATACCGGTTATCCTGCAAGGCCACGATATTCTCGCCGGCGCGCAAACCGGCACCGGCAAGACCGCAGGTTTCGCGCTGCCCTTGTTGCAATTACTGCAACAACAACCCAGCCCCAAACGGCCGCACCCTATCCGGGTATTGGTGTTAGTACCCACCCGCGAACTGGCCGCCCAGGTTTATGAAAGTTTCAAAGCGTATGGCAAACATTTGCCATTGACGTCCGAGTTGGTATTCGGTGGCGTCAATATCCATAGCCAAATCAAACGGCTGAAAAAAGGCGCCGATATCCTGGTGGCGACGCCGGGTCGTTTGCTGGATTTGCTCTATCAAAAACAGATCGATTTATCACAAGTGCAGCATTTTGTTCTGGATGAAGCCGATCGCATGCTGGATATGGGATTTATCAGAGATATTCGTAAAATCATCGACGTGTTGCCCAAGAACAAACAAAACCTGATGTTTTCTGCAACCTACGATGCGCCTATTAAAAAACTGGCGGAACAACTGCTCAACGATCCGGTTGAAGTGGCGGTCGCCCGTCAAAATGAAACGGCCGCCAACATCAACCAACGCATTTATCCAGTTGCCAAAGAAGACAAACGCGATTTGCTTGCCTGGCTGATCGGACACGGACAATGGCGACAAGTGCTGGTTTTCGTCAGAACCAAACATGGCGCAGACAAACTGGTGCGGCAGTTGGTCAAAAACGGCATCCGCAGCGTTGCGCTGCATGGCAATAAAAGTCAGGGAGCAAGAAATCGGGCTTTACAAAGCTTCAAGGATGGCGAAGTCACCGCCATGATTGCCACCGATATCGCCGCCAGAGGACTGGATATTGAACAACTGCCTCATGTGGTCAATTATGACTTGCCGGCAGTGGCCGAAGATTATGTCCACCGCATTGGCCGCACCGGCCGGGCAGGGAACGAAGGTGAAGCGATTTCACTGGTTTCATCAGAAGAAGCCCATTTATTGCGTGCCATAGAACGACTACTAAAAACCAAACTTCCTAGGGTTGCCGATACCGGCTATGCGCCGGTATCACTGGATGACATCAGAAAACCGAAAAAAAAGCCGGCCTCCCCAGCCAAAAAGCCGGCGGGAAAACCCAGAAGGCATACAAACAAAGCGGTCAACAAGCCGGCGTCGCCGCAGCGTAAACGCAGAAAACCGGCTAAAAAACCAACGCTTAAGCTTAAACACTAATGTTTTTCATAATACCTGCTTTAGCAAGCCCGGTGTCTTGCGGGCATAAATTGACAAAAACGGATTTTGTAGAAACACGGATTCAACTCCGAAGTGCAATTATCTCGTTCCCACGCTCCCGCGTGGGAATGCATACGGAGCATAATTAATGGGTAGAAGCCGCTACAAAATCACCCATCCAGAACAGGCGCATTTTGTTACTTTAACGGTACTGCACTGGATTCCGGTTTTCACACGCCCAGCTACTGTGAATGTGCTGCTTGATTGCCTGAATCATTTAAGTGACGATGGTCTCAAAGTATATGCGTGGGTGATGCTGGAAAATCATGGCCACTTCGTACTATAAAGTCAGGCACTGGATAAAGACATTGCCCGTTTAAAATCCTGGACAGCCAAAAATATTATCAAGTATCTTGCTGAACACAATGTTCGGCAAATTCTTGATCAATTGGCATTTTATAAAAAAGCGCATAAAACTGATAGAGCCTATCAATTCTGGCAGGAAGGAGTGCATCCTGAGTTGATTCAGGATGATGAAATGATGCGACAAAAGATTGAATATATCCATCAGAACCCGGTCAAGCGCGGTTATGTCGATGAAGCAATACATTGGCGTTATTCCAGCGCACGAGATTATGCGGGTCAAACTGGATTATTGAAGGTGTGTCGTCAGTGGTAAGGCTGGTATGCATTCCCACGCGGGAGCGTGGGAACGAGAAACACAGACAGAAAAATCCGTGTTTATCTGCGTTAATCTGTGGTTAAAATCAGGAGCTAAGTCGATATGCTGGAAAATAAACTGGGAATTACCGATCAGGTCGAGCTTGCCAGAATGGAAGAAAAAATCAGCAAGCAAAAGGCGCGGCAGCTTTTTGAGTCGGGTGATATAAACAAAGTAGAAGTCGGTATATTCAAGGGGCTTGCCTTTATTCATGCCTATCTTTTTGAAGATATTTATGATTTTGCCGGCAAAATCCGCGAGGTCAATATCGCCAAAGGGAATTTCCGCTTTGCACCGCTGATGTATCTGGAAGCCTCACTAAAACATATCGACACCATGCCACAAGGCAGCTTTGATGAAATTATTGAAAAATATGTCGAAATGAATATCGCCCACCCGCATCTGGTTGGACTTGATGCTCAAAAAGGAAATCAAACAGGTGGTTGATTGGAATCATGTGGAAAAAGAAGAATACCTGTCCGCGATGCAACGCAGCCCAGTCAAAGATCTGGAAATCAAATACTTGCTAAAACAAGCCCTGACGGATCAGATCAATGACCGCAGCTTGTTTATGAAAGGGATTGATGTCAGCTATTACTACGAAGGATATAGCCAATTTAAGACTGATGAGCTGTAGTCATGAAAATAGGTAGCCGCAGAAAGCGCAGATAAACGCAGAATTTTCCAGTTTGTTTTGTGTGTTGTTCTGCGCATTCAGCGGCAAAAAACTAAGGTTCAATCTGGTGTGGTACACTATTCGGTACACTAGAGAGGTAAAAGCATGAAAACCCTGACAGCAACAGAAGCCAGAAAGAATTTTTTTGAATTGATCAAGCAAGCCAGCCTGCAGCATGAGACCATTGAAGTTCAGCATAAACAGGGTAAAGCAGTCATTATGTCTGCCGATGATTATGAAAGCCTTCAAGAGACATTACATCTTTTATCACAGCCTGATTTTAAGCAAACCTTTCAGCAGTCAGTTGCAGAAGCGGATGCTAGGGATGTTGCCGACTTTGAAGATGTGTTCGGAGAACCTTTGTGAGCCATGCTCGCTATCACATTGAATTGACCAAGCAAGCACAAAAAGATGTCGCCAAACTGACGCCTAGGCTCAAAACAAAGCTCAAAGATATTCTGCGCCATAAAATATCAGTCGCTCCTGAAACAGGGAAACCGCGGACAGGGCCTTTAAAAGGCTATTATTCTGTGCGATTGAGTTTTCAAGATCGCATTGTCTGCCGGATTGAAAACCATCGTTGTGTGGTCGTGATTATCCGTGCAAAAACGCATTATGGGGAATAAATATCCTGAAAAAAAGAGTTCAAAATGGTTAGGCATACTAAAGAAATCGCTGTTTGGTGACTTATTAGCCGCCATTTTTCACCTTATCGTTCCCACGCTCCCGCGTGGGAACGGGAATAAACGGTTGAAAGTTGCCACCATATTTTCCTTTGCCGCCAATGAAGAGCAGGATGCCATCGGCGAAACTCCGGACGAGAGCTTTGAAGTCTCTGCCATGAACAACAGCTCCAAGGAATTTTTAAATGCAGCCATTGCAGACTATAACGCTTCTATGAAGAGTGTTTTGACGGCACGGTAAATCCCGGCCCGGACATTTAGCTACTGCTTATGCGGCAGTTCAACTTCGGTAATGGTGCCAGCTTCGGGGTTGTTGAAGATCGAGTCATCTATTTCGTTTTCACTGCGGGCGACGATGCAAGTGACGGTTGCATCGCCGGTGATGTTGACGACGGTGCGGATCATATCCAGAATCCTGTCTACGCCGAGAATTAATCCGATGCCTTCAACCGGCAGACCGACCTGGTTGAACACCATGGCCAGCATGATAAGCCCTACGCCTGGGACGCCGGCGGTGCCGATTGATGCCAGAATCGACATGCCGACCACGGTGACATAATCGGACAAGCCCAGTTCGATGCCATAGACATTGGCGATAAACACGGTGGCGACCCCTTGCATGATGGCGGTGCCATCCATGTTGATGGTGGCGCCTAACGGGACGGTGAAAGAGGCGGTGGCGTTATTGACGCCAATACGTTGTTCTACGGCCTGCAGGGTGACGGGAATGGTGGCGTTGGAGCTGGCGGTGCTGAAGGCGAAAATCTGTGCCGGACGCATTTTTTTCAAGAACATGAGTGGGTTCAGTCTGGCCAGAAAGTGCAGTAACAGACTGAAGGTGCCCAGGCCATGCAGTAACAGGCACAAGACGACGACTGAGAAATAGCCGATCATCGGCATGATCAGGCCAATGCCTTGCTCGGAAAAGGTTTTCGCCATCAGGAAAAAAACACCGATAGGTGCAAAATCCATGACTAGTGTGACGACTTTCATCATCACTTCGTTTAATTTGTCTGCCAGATCAGCCAGTTGCTGGCCTTTTTCACCGGCCATCAGCATGGCGATAGCGAACAGGATGACGAAAAAGATGATTTGCAGCATATTGCCTTCGGCAAAAGCCTGAACGGGGTTGCTGGGAACGATGTTGACCAGAACTTCGGTTAATGGCGGTGCAGGTTTTGGGGTGAAATCAGTGGTTGTGATAGCGTTGTCAAAACCCTCGCCTGGAGAGATCAGAATCGCAACGCTGAGCGCCAGCGTGATGGCCAGCCCTGTGGTCAGGATGTACAGGCCGAAAGCCTTGACGCCAACGCGCCCTAAAGTGCTGACATCGCCAATGCCGCAAACGCCGCAGATCAGGGAGAAGGTGACCAGCGGTACGACCAGCATTCTCAGGGCGTTGACGAACATGGCGCCAATCACATAAAAAAGCCCGTGTACCAGCCAATTTTGCACCCATTCTGTGTGCTGGGCAAATTGATTGATCAAACTGCCGAGGAACAGTCCCAAACACATGGCGATCAGAATTTTGGTGGTAATCGGCATTTTTTGTTTTGGCATGATAAATCCAGATGCTTGATTTAAGTGGCGACTGACATTTGGGCCGGTTTCGGTTCGGCAGGGTGAGGTGAAAACCGATTCAGAATTTGCCGAATCAACAGCGGGTCTAATTGGCTGGTGCGTTGATGTTGCTGGCATAACGCGCCGCGAAAGCCGAGGTAATCAGGTTTCAGGGCTAAAAGGTCGTCAATATGCCAGGGGCGAAGCGAGCCGGCAAGCCCTGTTAGCAAGTTATTTTGTCTGGCGAGCGTGACAAATTTTTGCAATTGCTCAAGCGACAGGATGTCGGTTAGTGAGCCCGCGTTTTTGTTGGCGGTATCGAGCATGACGCCGGCAAATCCTGCGTCCGACAATGTTGGCAGCAGACTGAAATCGGCCTGTAAATCGGCCATCAATACGGCAATCAATTTTGCCTGGGACGATTGAATAAAATCGCCAAGCACATTGATGATCGCCTTGTTATCACCGCCCGGGAAGAAACCGATCTTGATGTAATCGACAGCGGTTTTTTCCATATTCTGCACTGCTTCAAGAATGATGCCTTTTTGCATGGGTAAATCGCCCACCGTGGCGCTGATGGTTTTTTCAGGGGCCAGTATCGTGACGATTTGTTTGACGGTGTGTATCGGCAGTGCGCCTAACGCGCCCTGGGCCGGGTTTTTCAGATCGATAATATCGATGTCCAGGGATTGGATTTGCAGCGCTTCTTCCAGGCTGTTGATGCTGGCCAGCATTCCGGTCATGCTTGAATGACTCCTTGTTTAAAATCTTCAACGACTTCCATCAGCCAGTGCCAGGCTTCTTTTTCCTTGTCGCCGGCGGTTTTTTCGACGCCAATTCTTAAATAGTCGAGTTCTTGTTCGACTTTATTCCATGGCAACATATGTAGCCGGCTGACCAGTATTGCCGCTTCAATGACGGCGAACTGGGCGCGATTGAAGCCTTTGAAAGGGCGATGATTGACATGATGAATAGTTTTGCAAAAAATCATCGGCCGGATGTCATTGTCTTCAATTTTTTCGATTTCCACTTCGCAATGCGCCAGCGCCGACTCCAGATAATGGCCACCGGTTTTTTCAGCTTCCTTAAGCGGCCAGTTGCGTCTGCCTGTCAGGCAGCCGGCGAAAATTCTGACATCATCGCAATAATTGATGACAGCCGTTTTGGTTTCGTTGATGTTGTCGAGCGTGGTGCAGGGTTTTAAGGGTCGAATCACGAATTTATCTTCATGAACATGAATGCCCATCGGCGCGATATGTGGCGTGCCCTGACTGTTGAGGGTGGTGACAATAACTTCCTGGATCATTTTTTTAACGTCGTTCCGGCCGGTTTAAATTGATGAATTTCAATACTTTCTTCTTCATTATGGTCTGTAATACAGCCCCAGTCCAGTTTTTGATCCTGACTGAAGCGTTTACCCAATTGCCAGGCAATTTCGGCCCGCGCCAGTTCTACGCCCAGATAAAAGGCGTGGCCGCCATCATTTTCGACGCCGAGTTTGGGATACAATTCAAACGGGTCGGTGGCGCTGTTTAATCCATCCCGGTTGAAGATATGAATGCCTTCGGGACTGATTTGTATGCGATAGCTTGGGTCGCGGATTTCTGCGGCCAGTTCCTGAATTTCATCAAGGCTGTAAATAAAGGGTGACGCTTCATGTATCGCCATCAAGCCAGGGTCAATATGCTTGGGTAAGGTGTTATGTTGTTTGGCGGCATGCATGATTCTGCGGGCGCGATCGGCTTCCCGGATGGCGGTTCGGGCGTGCTGGCTGACTTCGGTGGCCAGTACATGATTGATGTTCAGTTCAGAACAAATACCGAACAATAACGCATTCATGCCCAAGGTGTCGGCATGCGTCAATTCAGTCAGGTTGCCGATGCCGAGCATCATTTCTATCTCAGGATATTGCTGGCGAAACTTATAATTACGGGCAATTGACTCGGTAAAACCAAAATGAATCGGGTCGAGAATCGGATCGACAATAAAGTTTCGCCCTTTTTTCAGCAAGACTTCAATGGCGTGGTCTAGGGTGCGCAGTTCACCATGAATCTGCGGGATTAAAATCGGCGTGGCTTCCACTTCATCGGCAATCCATAAGGTGTCGCTGGTTAAACTGAGCATGTAATCGGCCCCGGCCTTGCCGCCGCGCAGCAAATCATCGCTTTCCAGTGAATCGATGCTGACGCGGTAGCCTTCCTGTTTCAGGGTTTCAATACAGTCTTCAAGATGCGGGAAATCCGTGCCGGGCAAGCAGCCGATATCGATCACATTGGCACCCTGGGTTTGGTAATATTGAGCGCGTTCGATTACCTGTTCGGTCGTCATATGCGGCGCATCGGTGATTTCGGCGAAGATTTTTACCTGGTACTGGCTCAGGTCGATATGCTGGGCGGCATGACCGAAATATTGCGGCAGGTCTTTGACTTCTTCAGGCCCTCTTTCCACCGGAATGCTCAGATGGGCGGACAAAGCCTCCACATCGCCTCTGCAGCGGCCGGGAATAATGATGCGGTCAGCGCCAAACGTGTCTTTCAGGCGGCGGGTGATCATCTCGGTAGTCATCAGGGCGGCCACCTTGACGCCGAACTGATGGATGCTGTAGCTGAAATCCGGCTGCATGTTTTCCAGCACATGGCGGCATTGTTTTTCCGCCAGTTTACCGGTTAAAAACAGGATATGTTCGCTCATGTCAGACTGGCCAGGCGGCGGTTGACGGCTTGTTTCAGTTCATCGACACTTTCGACCACCTCGGTGTATTCAAACTGACGGATTTTTTCCGTGCCATCAAGGTCAATTTTGCGAGGATAAACCATGACTTTTTTATTGCCGGGCGCGGTGGTTTTCATTTCCGGCGCGATATCGCAAGGATAGACGATACTCGGCACCCGGCATTTGCCCGCCTGGGAATAGAGGTTGGTGACCAGGGAATCGGCGATGCCCAGTACACATTTGGCGATGGTGTTGGAGGTGGTGGGTGCCATTACAAAGGTATGATAATAGTGTTTGTAAAACAAGCCGACCGGTGGGGCGGATGCCGCTTTGTCCCGGTAGACGCGGACATGACGGCGGATATCTTTCAGATCGATGCCGTACATTTTCAACACTTCTTCACCTGCTTGACTAAGATATAAGTCAACTTGCTCCAGGGTAAGCAGGAATTCCAGGCATTCTTCTATATAATGACCGGAACCGGTAATGGCCCAGGCCAGTCGGGGAGATTGATTCACGAGCGTGTACGGTGTAAAAAAACAGCATTATACCTGTTTTAAGGTGTTTTAGTGGGAGGAAGGGAAGATGTTTTCACAGATTGAAAAGCCATTGATTATGGGGATTTTAAATGTCACGCCAGACAGCTTTTCGGATGGCGGTCAGTTCAATGAGGTTGATTTAGCTGTGCGGCGTTGCCTCGAAATGTTGACCCAGGGCGCTGATATTATCGATATTGGCGGTGAATCGACCCGGCCGGGTTCAGAACCAGTCAGTGTCGAACAGCAGATCGATCGCGTTACGCCGGTTATTGAAGCCATTCGCCGCGAGGTGTCTGAATCCATCCCGATCAGTATTGACACCACTTTGAGTCCGGTGGCTCAGGCGGCGCTGGAGGCAGGCGCGAATATCATCAATGATATTTCGGCGGGGCTGGATGATGATGAGATTCTGGCGCTGGCGGCGAGAGGAGAAATACCGATTATTTTGATGCATAGACAGGGAACGCCAAAAACCATGCAGGACAATCCTTATTATGATGATGCCGTTCTGGATATTCTGGATGGGATTAAAAGCCGCATAGAAGCCGCGCTGGATGCCGGGATTTCCAAACAGCAAATCGCCATCGACCCAGGTATCGGTTTTGGCAAGCGCAAACAGGATAACCTGGAGTTACTGGCGAATCTGGATCAATTTGTCGCCACGGGTTTTCCGGTTATGCTAGGCACGAGCCGCAAGCGCTTTATGGGCAGTATTTGCCAGGTTGACAACCCCCAGGAACTGGTGACGGCAACAGCGGTAACAACGGCTTTGGGTGTGATGGCCGGCGTCAAACTGTTTCGGGTGCATGATGTCAAAGAAAACCGGCAGGCGCTGGATGTGGCCTTTGCGATTAAACAAGCCGGTTAATGCTGCATCCTGATTTGCTGGCATTGGAACAGCGCTTTTGTGTTTCTCCTTTGCAACGAATTGATGATGAATTATTTCGTAAAGCAGGTATTGAAGTCTGGATAAAGCGGGATGATCTGATTCATCCGGTTATTTCCGGCAATAAATGGCGCAAGCTGAAATATTGTCTGAACCATGCTTTTCAATCTCAGGCTGATACCCTGGTGAGCATGGGCGGGCCGTGGTCGAATCATCTGCATGCCCTGGCCTGTGTCGGAAAGGAAGTGGGCTTGAAAACCCGCGGCTATATACGGGGTGAGGAGCCTGAAAACCCGAGTCCGACATTGCGTGATATAAGGGCATGGGGAATGCAACTGGAATTTGTTTCCCGCCAGCAATTTAGAAAGCTGCGCCAATATCGTAAGTTTAATAGCTTGCCTGGCTTGAAAACAGGTGAATACTGGATACCGGAAGGCGGCGCCAGCAACCTGGCGTTACAAGGTATTCATGAAATTGTGATAGAAATAACGATACAATACGACCATCTGCTGGTCGCCGCAGGAACAGGAACCACCTTAGCCGGATTGATTGCAGCCAGCCCCGAAAATGTAACCGTGTGGGGCATTGCTGCGCTGAAAGGGGAGGGGTTTTTATTTGATGATGTCAAACAATTATTGCCGGAAGGCAGTTCAAAAAACTGGCAAATTGAACTGAATTACCATTGTGGCGGTTTTGCTCGCAGCAGCCCGGAATTACGACAGTTTATTCAGCAGTTTGAAGCCTGCCATCAGATTCCGCTGGATCCAGTCTATAACGGTAAAATGTTTTACGCTTTATCAGGCTGTTGAAAAACACCCCTATGCCTCCGGCTCCAGCCCTTCATTTTGGGTTAAATTTACCTCTGGATGGCCTAATTAGCCAGGTTTTCCGGTATCAGCCGGTTTATATTGCCCTTTCGAGGCTTTATTTCCACCTTTTGGCGGATTTCAGGCACAACGGTGCCTACGCAGTTGAATAACGCCATTGTAACAAGGTCATCAGGCGGGTCAGGTTATACGCTGCTAAGGTGAACACGGTTGAGCAAAGCGGAAATCGTTGTCCGTTTTGCGGGCGCTGACAAATCATGGATGATTTGTTCAGCATTTCCTTGGGTACACAGGATTAACAACATGAACCGGTCAGTTTGTAGGGTCGATCAAGCGAAGCAGATCGACCGAGCGCCTGACAATTAGCTTCTCTGCACAACCAACAAAAATAACACCACCACCTTTCGGTTGCTGGTGAACAAGGCGATAAAAAGTATGAATCAGTCAGACAGTGTTACAGATACTGAAACAATAACGGATTTTTCCGATCCGCATTTATATATTAACCGTGAACTGAGTTTACTGGAGTTTAACGACCGGGTTTTGGCGCAGGCCAAAGATGAAAAACTGCCATTATTGGAACGGCTCAATTATTTGTGTATTTCCTGTTCCAATCTGGATGAGTTTTATGAAGTCCGGGTCGCCAGTGTCATTCAAATGGCCGAAATGGAGCCGGGCGCAACTGGCATCGACGGCCTGACGCCACAGGAACAGTTGAACAAAATTGCAGATAGGGCGCACAGGCTGGTGGAGGAACAATACCGGGTTCTGAATGAAATTCTGATTCCTCAATTACAGCAGGAAAAAATTTGTTTCATTCGACGGCATGACTGGAATGAGCGGCAAAGAGCCTGGCTGGAACAATATTTCAATGATGAGTTGTTGCCCATTTTAACGCCGGTCGGCCTGGATTCCGCCCATCCTTTTCCAAGGATTCTGAACAAAAGTTTGAATTTTATTATTACCTTGACTGGCAAGGATGCTTTCGGTCGCAACAGTGGACGGGCGGTTTTGCAGGCGCCGCGCGCCTTACCCAGGATCGTGCAGTTGCCTGCCGATGAAACGAGCGGTGGGCCGCATGATTTTGTGTTTTTATCGTCCATTATTCATGCTTTTGTCGGTGAATTGTTCAATGGCATGAATGTGAAAGGTTGTTATCAGTTCAGAGTGACCCGTAACAGTGATTTTTTTGTCGATGACGATGCGATCGATGACCTGCTGCATGCGGTGGAAGGCGAGTTGGCGATGCGCAATTATGGCGATGAAGTCAGATTGGAAATTGACGCCAATTGTCCGGATGAAACAATTAATTTTCTAAAAGCCCGTTTTGGTTTGCAGGATGGGCAAGTGTTCCGTGTCAATGGCCCTGTAAACTTGAGCCGTATACAAGCGATTTATAAACAAGTCGATCGGCCGGAATTAAAATTTAACCCGTTCAAACCTTATGTTCCGCGCGCCCTGGGGCGAAAAAAAGATATTTTATCGGCCATCAAACAGCAGGATTATTTACTGCATCATCCATTTGAATCTTTCATGCCGGTAGTCGAGTTTATTCGCCAGGCGGCAGCTGACCCTGATGTGATTGCGATCAAACAAACCCTGTATCGAACCGGGGTCGATTCACCGATCGTCAGCGCCCTGATCAAAGCTGCTAGAAGCGGCAAGGAAGTGACGGTGGTGATAGAACTCAGGGCGCGTTTTGATGAAAAGGAAAATATCGGCCTGGCGGCCAAATTACAGGATGCCGCAGCCCATGTCGTGTATGGTGTGGTGGGCTATAAAACCCATGCTAAAATGTGTCAGGTCTTGCGCAAGGAAGGCAAGAAATTACAATTTTACACCCATTTGGGTACCGGTAATTATCATCCGAAAACCGCCAGACTTTACACTGACTATGGATTATTGACCAATGATAAAGTCATAGGTGAAGATGTCCGGCGCATTTTTGCACAATTGACGAGTCTTGGAAAAGTCAGCCGTCTGAACAAGTTACTGCAATCACCTTTTTCTTTACATAAAGGTTTATTGAAAATGATTGAGCAGGAAATCAGTCATGCCAGAAAAGGAAAGCAGGCAAAAATTATCATTAAAGTCAACGCAGTGGTGGAGAGAAAATGTATAGAGGCTCTGTATCGTGCCTCACAAGCAGGCGTTGAAATCAAACTGATTGTCCGTGGCGTCTGTTGTTTAAAGCCGGGTATTCCTGGCGTATCCGAGAATATCGAGGTACGTTCCATTATCGGCCGTTTTCTGGAGCATACGCGCGTTTATGCTTTCGCCAATGGCGGTGATTGGCGGGTTTATTGTTCCAGCGCCGATTTAATGGACCGGAATATGTTCAGGCGGGTGGAAACCTGCTTTCCTATCGAAAATAAAAAACTGCATGACCGTGTATTGAATGATCTGGAAATGTATCTGAAAGATAACAGTCAAGCCTGGATTTTACAGGCTAGTGGTGAGTATCAACACCTTACCCCAGGTGATGAAGCTGAATTTGCTGTACAGCAGGAGTTGCTCAAGATGATCTGTAGCAAGGCTTGAGCCACTGGTTAACCCAGCTTTGTCATCAATAATTTATGTAACTACTCAGCGTATTTTACCAAAAGCATCAGGTCACTGAGTAAATTCCGGTAATTTCCCCTTAAATACCAGTACCAACGCTTCAGAGGCACTGACATGATGTTTACGACAAGTGGATAGATATCCCCGAATACGGCAGAAGGTGATGGCACCCTGCTCACTCCTGAAACACCCCGATATTTTTTGCTGCACCCTGGTCATGCGGATATCATTCTCACCGAGATTATTAGTAAATGGCACATCTATTTCTCTCATAAAGCGTAAGACATCATCCTGGTAATTGATCAGCCGTTCCAGTAAGTTTCTGGATTTACTGCGCTTGAGGCGCCCACGTTTGGGTTTACCGGGCAACGGGGTTGGTGGCGGACATTCAATTTGTGCTTTCTCTAATAAATCTCGATATCGTCGTCGATAACAGGCCGCTTTTCTTGCTTCAGGCTTCCCCCCTGCATCATCGACGACCTGATTGATCTTTTTTAACCGGGTTTCCATTTCTTTGGCCCACTGCTGTCCATCCTGCTCCCGGGCACGGGTCAGTTCACGCAGATGATGCGCATTGCACAAGGCATGAGTGAAGGGGGACTTGTAGTAAGGCTTCCAGTGATCGTGGCATAAAATGCCATGAAAGTCAGGCAGGATGCCAATGACATCCATCGCTTCCTTGCCCCGTTTTACATGGGGAAAATAATGTGTCCATAAATCATTAGAAGCACAATGCAACCAGTACCTGGCGCCATTGATGTTAATGCCCGTTTCATCGGCATGTACAACAGAAGCTGCCGCCAGTCTTTGCTTGCAAATCGGCTCAAAGGATGCCAGCTTCTCAAAGGCTGGTTGATTGAAATTAACCAACGAACCTTCACTGATGGGGATCTGTAATTGATCGGAAAAATAATCCTTGATGCGCTGGCAGGGCAATAATTGGTACTGCGAAAGATACACGGCGTGCGCCTTGAGTTGGTCACCATATTGCACGGCTTTTGTTACGCCCTCGGGAAAAGGAGCAACAAACCGACGACCTTGTTCATCGATAAGCCTTTGCGCACGATATTCCGTCACAATCCGTGAAATATCAATATCAGATACCTGCCGGGTTTCAAAGCCATCTGCCGTGTAGCTTCCGGCTGGCAAGGTACGGCGATCAATCTTGATGGAGATAACGTCATCGGGATCATCGACTTTAACCAGCGTGGTGCCAATATGCCCTTTCTGTCCACCACCTGGTTTTTTTGATCCAGCCCGTGCTTTCCTTTTACGATCAGGATCACTTGATGGCGGCCTGGAACTGTTACTGCTGTTAAGTCCGAGCCGATGCATCAAGAGCGTGACCAGCAACAACAATATCTCCAGCGAAGACCGCAGCGCCGGAGATAAATCGGCTTCATCTTCAATCAGCTGCCGGGCATTGGTAATGGCAGCCTCTACATCAATGGAATCAATCTTCAATGAAACGGCCTGTGGGTTTAAGTACAGGACTCTTGTCTCATGGCTTTTGAAATACGAATTTTTGCCTCTGTGTTGCCCGTCATCGTATTTTAGAAATGCACGGCAGCAGGGCTATCGGGCAGTGCTTATAAGGCAACACGCCTCAACTAACGCAGGCTAATACAGTAAACCTCTTGCGCCAGGTGTTGCCGTTAGAAAATCAAAAATAACGCTAAAATCGTGTCAAGCAGTTTTTTTACTTATTTACGCTGAGTAGTTACTAATTTAGAAGTTACGCATTGACAACAGATCGAAATTTTGGGTTTAAATGATTCATATTTGGCATAAAGGTGTCGATAAACGAAGCCATAACATCGTTGAATAAATTCCGCTGTACGCTATAGCAATTATTAATCACGTCTGCAAAGCTCAATTTTTGTAATTGAACAAAGCCACAAATTGCAGAAAAAATATGATTATTTATTGCTCTTTTATTGCGAACCTGGAACCGCTCAATATTACACACCTGCTTTATTGCCCGATGATATTGCTCAATCTGCCAATGCCTATCATGTTGTTCGGTAAATGCTTTCTTGTCAAAAACAGCGGTTTTTTCTTCATCAGGTAGTGAACTTATGTAATGGCGAACTTGTTCTTTCAAGGTCGTCCGAAATAATTTCACATACCCAAAATTTTTGAGCCAAACCATTAAGCCGTCTTCCGGGATTTCTAATTGCCTGACTTGAACCCATGAACCTTTTTCAACAGAGACTAATCGATTACCTTCCACTGCAAAGAATAATCCTGTCTGATGATTTCTTATCAATTTAAGATTATCCACGCAACTGTACCAGCTATCTCCTGTTACAAAACCAGGTTCTAGTCCCCAAGCTAATACTTCGGTCAGCATGTCTTGAAAATAGTCATTTTTTGTCTTTCCTTCCGCCTTATCGACCACCCGGAAATTCAGTGGTTGGTGTTTTCCTTGAATGTCTGTGTAGTACAACGTGACAAGATTGATTCCCTTGACTGCTCTATGATGTTTTCCCGACCAAAAATAACTGACATATGCCATATATTGGCTATAAGGTTTATCAAGAACACTATCGTCAACACTCAAGGTTCCGCCCTTTAAATTCAGGCCTGCGCTGGCTTCATTGTATAAATCTCGCCCAGTGTAATGCTCCCGATTTAGAAATCGATTTACGCTATCATGTGATATTGACATGACTTCTCCTAATCGTCGACAACTAGCTTGTTTCGGCTCACTTAATAAAAAACCAATATACATGGGTAATGTACAGCAGGCTGTTGAGGGGCGTGTTATTTCTCTTATCAAGGTTTGCCTTGCATTGACTTTGGGATTTTTTAAACCCATAGTTTAACATTGCCTGTCAATGCGTAACTTCTATAATTTATAAAAGTATGGCACTACAATGACAAGGCTGGGTTAAGGTTGTGGCAGTATTTTCTAAAGTGGACCCCATTGTCCAGACAAATTATTAGAGAATTTAAGATAGAACCCTCATAACAGTCAGGCTCAATGGCTCTGGCCCATATTTTCACCCGGCGTCTGCTTGGCAGTGCCGGCATTATATTTATCCACGATTTTAGCGCCACCTCCCGTGGCGAATTGATAAACCCTGTCTGGCGTTTCATAGCCTAACGACTGATGCGGTCGTTCGCTGTTGTAAAAGGCAAAGTAGTCCGTCAACCCCGCTGACAGTGCTTGCAGGTTGCCGTATTGCTTCAAATAAACTTCTTCATATTTCACTGTGCGCCAGAGTCGTTCAACAAAGATATTGTCCAAGGCCCGTCCCCGGCCATCCATGCTGATGGTCACGCCATGCTGACTCAATACCCCGGTGAAGTCCGCGCTGGTGAACTGTGCGCCCTGGTCGGTATTAAATATCTCCGGTGTGCCATAGGTCTTGATGGCCTGCTCCAGACAATTTACGCAAAACGCGCTGTCCATGGTATTGGAAAGTTGCCATGCCAATACTTTTCGGCTGTACCAATCCATGATGGCCACCAGATAAACAAATCCTTGCGGCAGCCGGATATAGGTGATGTCGGTACTCCAAACCTGGTTGGGGCGTGTCACCTCGACGCCTCTTAACAGATAGGGATAGACTTTATGCTCAGGATGCGGCTTACTGGTGTTCGGGCCCGGCGCCATGCCGACCAGCCCCAGTATGCGCATCAGCCGCTGAACCCGTTTGCGGTTGACCTGATGGTTAAGGCCGCGTAAATACTTTGTCATACGGCGTGAGCCATAAAAAGGATGCCGGGTATATTCTTCGTCGAGCAACCGCAACAGTTGCTGATCTTCAGCAGACACCGGCTGTTGTTGGCGTTTTTTCTGTTCATGGATTACTGAGCGGGTAACGTTCAATAACTGGCATTGCCGACTTAACGCCAACTCATCTTTTTGATCCACCCAGCTTTGACGCGTGATCATAGGCTGATCCCGGACTTTTTTTTAAGCCAATCCAGTTCCATATTCAACTGCCCGATTTTGGCGTACAGACGGTCCGGATTGTCTTGCGCCTTCACCGCTTTCGGCCCGCGTTTGCCTTCAAACAGGCTTCCCGCATTGGCCAACAGTTCCTTTTTCCATTGGCTTACCTGAGATGGATGGACTTCATTCTCTTGAGCAATCTCATTGATCGTTTTGATGTTCTTAACCGCTTCCAGCGCGATTTTGGCCTTTTGCGCCCCGCTAAAGGTTTTCCGTTTTTTTTCGCTCATTTTTTGTACCTCTTTTTTCAATAGTCATAGTTTAAACTATTGTCCGGATTACGGGGTCCACTATAGTTGTCGAGAATCAGCTTGTTAAGGCTGTGGTTTTGGGCAAAAGGGAGACTCATACAATATCGATTCAGACGGGAAATCAATATTGTATGAGTTAAAAACAGGAAATATCTACCTCAAAAAATACAGGGCTTTAGCATTCAATCCCAGGTGTCTTCGCCTGTATCAGCAACATCCCCATCATTGTTGCGATCCCAGCGGCCGCGAGACTCGGTATTTTTTATTTCCAGCATACCATCGCCATTTTGCGCGCCTTTGGGCGTTGCCCGTAAGGTATAGGTTGTTTGACTGACTGCTTGAATGGTCAGGTCATAATATTTGGTGGTGCCATCAAGCGGGGCTTCATCGGCAAAAATAGCCGGCTTGCCTGTGTCAGGCGTTGATGTGCCGCAGCCAGTAACAGCTGTTTCACCAGTTGCCGCGGCATCACAATAAGTGTTATTTTCCGTATAATAGCGCTCCATTGCATTGACAAACCCCATCAACGCCGATTTAGCATCAGCACGCCTGGATTTTTTGACCGAATCCTGGTAACTGGGGTAGGCGATGGTAGCCAGGATGCCGATGATGGCGACGACAATCATCAGTTCAATCAGGGTGAAGCCTGCGTGATGGACACGCAGACGTGGCATTAATGTTTTTTTGAGAGACATTTTTCTATAGGCGTAAAATTTAAAGATTTGGTTCATCATGGTTTTCGAGCCAAATACGGGTAACATTGCTATTGTTATTTTTCGAATTTTTTTCCAAGTTGTAGAATATTTTTTTTCCAGGGACTATTTGATAGATTTTCTCTATATCAGTTGCATGGATACTCAGATTGTATTTTCTACCATCAATTTTTATCCATTTACCTTGCGGGTCAACTTTGGTCAGTGTTCCTGATTTTCCGAATTCAGTAGATGACTGCTGTTTTGCACCTGTAAGTGTCGGCGAGTAGCGGGTGACTGCCAAGTTTACGGGCGATATGGCCAGCAACATAATTAGAAGTAATAAATTTTTCATGATTGTAAAACCCTACATAAGTTATTGTTGAATAATTTCACGCCATGATTTGCGTTGAGCGTTACCTCCAGCAGTTAATTCGAAAGTTCTTAAATTACCTGAACTGGTATTGCCCACTAAAAATATACGATTATGAGAAGAATCTTTAATAACAGTAGGTGCTGTCATAATATCTGCAATAGCCAAGCCCGATATATATTCAGATTGTTGGTCGCCATTGTTATCAGTGTAAGTTACTAAGCTTTGATGATGTGAAAATGGTGAGCGTGCAAATCGACCGCCGGTAAAAGGATCCAGAACCATCAGCCAGCTTTTACCACCATTCTGACATAAAGCTGAATCAGGTATCAGTGTCGTGAATGCAAAACGGTTTTCAGAAGGCTGAATAGGGTTAAATGCGACACGTTCTCCTGAGTCAGGTAAATCAAGATACCATCCTTTTTTTGTTGTATAGTCAACTGAATTCTGGCTGACGATACGTGCTGAAGCAGAACCGGACGTGCCAACACCTAATACTGTTTGTTCTACAAGGTCTGTGCGTCCTGAAACCACGGCCCCATTATCATAGATCCCATAAAGTGACTGGACAGAGGTGTCGGCGAGATCAGCAATACCTAAATATTTCCCGGTGGCGAATCCAACAACTGTACCGGCAGTCGGATGGGCAATCACTAAGGGCGCCGTTGTAATGGGTTGGGGATTATTGCTGTTGTCTTTAGCGGTAAAGAGAGGGACAGGCGTAGAACCGCTTTTATAGGCAACATCCCAATCTGATAGCGTTGTACTCGATACATCGAATTTCCATAAGTTGCCAAGCAGATCACCCGCATAAATACTGTCGACTTTGCCGTCATTGTCTGTATCGACCGGGCGAGGTGTTGAAAGACCATTGGGGGTGCCTACACTCCCTGTTTGCGTATCTATTTTGATGTAGTCGGTGCCCAATTGCCAGCTATTGCCTGTTCCTGTAGGACCTGTTAAAAAAACGATAAATAAAGAAGCGTGACCAGTAGAGCTGGTGTTGCTGTCAGGGACAGTGTTGTTATAGCCATTACCAAAAATAACCGCCCATCGGCCATCGTTCATCCGGGCAATCTGGCCTGATTGATTGGTTTTGCGGTTTAAAACCGGCTGGTTGAAGGTGAAGCCCAAATCCGCATCATCTTCATCGGTAAACTCCCATAAAACAAGGTCTGCCGCATGAGATTCTGAAAAGAGGGTCGGATCGGTAATATCGAGCGCATAATATCCTTGCCCCCCGGCATTGAGTCCACCGACTAAAACGGTTCGCCAATCAGTTGTTGAATCATCGCCGAAATTGGCATCGGCAATCATCGGTGCGCCATCGACATAATAACGGTGTGTCGGTGTACCTTGACCATAGTCCGGATCAGTCAGGTCGCTTAGATGTGGATAGATTTCATCGGGAACATAAGCCAGCTTTTCCGAGCCATCACTGGTGTCGAAGGCATGAAGCATACCATCATTAGCGCCAACGTAAATATGTGGCGTGCGGGAGATGTAAGCCGATCTGAAGCCGTTATATCCGGGCATTTGTGAGTCAGTGTATCCCGCATCAGGAGCCGCGACAAAATAAGGTGTGGAATCAATAATATCGCCCAGTTTACTGGCGCGTGTTCGAAAGCCGCTCACTGATGCGCCACGTAAAAAACTGACACGGTCAGAACCTAAATTATCGACAGTTGCGCTCGAATCTTTATTTAAGTAATCCTTTTGTGTTGTATCACTTTGTCCGGAAATATCAGACCATTGAAAAGGCATGCCATCTCTGTTATCCCGGCTGAAGGTAATAATTTGACGGCTAGCAGGTAACTGATTATTAATCACAGCACCCGCATCCCATTGCGAAGAAGTGCTTATAACGCCATTACTATCAATAGCTTTTGCCAGCAATTGTCCACTCCAGTCACCACTGTTGAAGCGGGCTTGATAAATAATGCTGTTTTGTGTGAGGGATGTGGAATTTGTCGCAGTTGAAGAGGAAGCGCCTGTTTGGGCTAAAATATCAATAAAGATACTATCAAATGCGGCTTGTAAAGTGGTTGAGTCATTTGCCAGATAGGCGTTACCCGTGCCGCCGGCTGTGGCAATGTCGTTTAAAGTTGCAGGGTCAACGCCATAAGGCAACGCAAATCCGATAACATAGGTTTCAACCCCTTGCTGTGTCACGCCTATCTGGCTATTCAGCAGACTGGCGGCAGCGGCGCTTGCATCTTGTAGTGCTGCTGCCGGGTCGCTGATGGTTGCGCCATTTTTATCGGTGGAGGGCAGACCATCTGTCATCAAGGCAATAAAGTTTTTCCCGCATGATTCAGGCGGAGCCGATTGTGGGCCACCTTGACTTGGAGCGCTTAAGTTACCTTCAAAATAATCTTTTGCGGTCAACAGGCTTCCTTCAATAGGTGTCAAACCGGCATTTTGCAAGGGCAATGCAGGGTTTGTCGGACCGTTAGTGGTAAATTGTGAGACCCCCACTTTTGTGTTTATTTTAGCCGCTTGTAAGCCATCCAGTTCTGCAACCGGAATATGTAAATAGCCACGGCCTGGAGATGAATTGGAAAACCAGGTTCGACTGACCTGAACTGACGCTAAACGTCCACCAAATGCGTGAATGTCTTGCGCCAGATCACTATCTGTGGGGCCAAATGAGCCTTGAAACCAATAGTTTGTATAAGCAGCATCATTTCTGGCATCGGATGTCCCATTTTTGTGATGAAAACATCGATAATGTATGCCTAAGCCATTACCATGATTGATGAAATCATAAGGATCAGGCTCAGGATCAGGGCCTTGGTCTGAGTAACAATACATAGTGTCACCAATAGAGCCGCCGGAGTGATAATAAGGTAAGGCGACATTATAGTAAATATATTGTCCCGGATTATCAGGTTGTTCCATTCGGAATTTTTTTGTTCTGGAGCCACGGTCTCCTGTAAAACTTGGATCATAGTTGGCAGGATTGTAACTTGGATCGTAGGGCGAATTGTCAAGATTTTGATGTATAACACTATTTTGCTGATAGGCCATCAACCCCATATTGATTTTACCCGTGTAGGCGGTAACCAGGTTTCTGACAGCTTGCCGTGCAATTTCTGATTTGCTATTTGGGCTGGCGCTTCCCACAGCGGCCCCGGACGCATCTTCATCCATACTGTTTGAATTATCCAATATGATTAATACATTCGCTTTCTGAGGGTTGGATAAAAATAAAGGCGAGTGGGCTAATGGTATAGGGGCGGCTGTTAACGCGCTGGCGTAAAAAAAAGCCGCGCTCAGTATGTAATATTCAGATGAAAGTTTTTTCATGGGTGTACCTTTAAAGCAATGTTAAGGGGCAAAAACTTCCTGTAAAATGACTTGAGTCCCAGGCTGGTTACCTACTGCCCTGGCAGTAATTCTATAAATACCGGTATTAATTTTTTCGATGATGTAACGGGGATCGCTTGAAAGTCCGAAATTATTGCCGAATCCGGCTGTGGTCGCTTTTGAATCTGAGTTATTCCAAGAGATAGTACCGTCAAAAAAATCACTATCCTGAAAATTTTGAGATGAACTCCAAAGCCCACCGCCAGGGTAGGTGGCGGCAGATGATTGAATATACTTTTCCGCCTCTAATAAAGTCGATTCAGCTGCCTGAAAAGCCAGGTTTCTGTCTTTTGCATTACCGGCCATTTTTTCTTCTAAACTTGTGGTTTGCATACCGGTCAGACCGATTAGCGTCAGCAGAATCAGCATGACCAGACTGATGATCAGGACGACGCCTGTTTGCTTTTTCATCATGCTTATCCTCATAATCTGTTTCGGAGCACGACCGTCGTGTTAAATGTGCGATGTAATCGAGTATCGCCACCGGTCACCAGGTTGGCGTCATTTGAGCGGGCGGTCAAAGTGATTTGAACGCTGATGACTTGTGACCAGTCCGTAACTGTCGCTGCATTCACATAATAATTAGGCGTTCCATCAGAATCAGTATCCACGCCATAGACAATTTGCATGTCTTCGATGTTTTCAATTAAAGCATCATTATTTTTAAATAGGGATGGAATGCCATTACTATTTTCGATTTGATAAATCGTTGTATTTGTTGAATTGGGATTACCACATGAATTGGTCTTCCAGGAAATCGTGATTTTATCTGTTCCGATAATTTGTGGTGCAGCGGTTGCATTATCTGTCCCATTGATCGCGTTAGCAACAAGTGAATCCGTGTAACAGGCGCGATAGTCAGCCATTCTCACATCCCGGCTCAAAAACTCCAGCGCAAAGCGGCCGTTTTCCTGCATTCGTGACAGATTTTCCTGCATGCGGTAAGTTCTTTGTGTATTGAGAAAAATCTGGATGACGCCACCGATCAAAAAAGCACCGAGAACCATGGCGATCATTATTTCAATCAGGGTCATGCCGGATTGATTGCGAAACTTTGTCATAACTGAAAGCCCATACTGAAATTAGGGTCGTCGCTATCTACATCACCATCGTGATCATCATCCCAGTTGATCACGATGGTATAAATGAAGCCGCTGGCATTGATGGTGCCTGTGCCCAGAGGCAGTAAAGTCGTGACCTGTTGATTCCACTCAAAAAGGTCTTGTTGAGCCATTTGAGCTGTGGAGCAGCCCGTCGTGGTTTTGCAATTAGCCTGGTTTGTCGCGCTGGTGGGTGCCAACACATCGGAATCATATTGGCTTGTAGCGAAATTCTTAGCCTCCGCCAGATTAGCGCGCATTCGGTCTGCGATGTCATAAGCCAGTTGTGTCGCCTGGCTGCGGTAGTAAGCGCTTTGGTTGTTTTTTAAGGCGCTGGCTTGCAGGCCAGCCAGTCCAAGCAGGCCCAACGCCAGAACAAACATGGCGACTAATACTTCGATTAAGGTAAATCCCTTGATTTTCCCTCGTTCCCACGCTCTGCGTGGGAACGCATTGGACGACGCTCCAGCGTCGTGAGTCAGGACGCTGGAGCGTCCAGGGTGTGCATTCCCATGCAGAGCGTGGGAACGAGAATAAAATAGTTTATTCATGGACATGATGTTGTTCCTTTCGATACTCGTGCTCGTCCGACTGTGTTCACTATAATCGTACGAGAATTTACTGTATCACCTGCGGTTGCGCATAATCTAAATGAATCGTTTGTAAATGCACCCGAGCTGGCATTTAAACCAGTTGATAAAAAGGCGATCCAATCCGCATAGTTTGCCCCTGTTCTCAATGTATAGCCATTGCTTAAAGCTGGATAAGTTCTAAGTAAAGTATCTGTGCCTGCATCATATGTTTGGTTGCTATTGTTATCGATAAATACATCCCAGCCACTATCCCAGTTTTGAGAAGTGCCACCTTTTCTTCTGACTATAACTTGTACGCCACGTTTAATGGCTTCACTCCGCGCTAAATTTAATGCAGTCAGCAATTCGTTAGCAGTAGTTGTCAGGCGGCTGTTTCTGATCGACGTGGTGAAATTTGGCACGGCAACCATGGCGACAATGGCGGCAATGGCGATTGTGACCAGTAATTCTATGAGGGTGAAACCTTTTGGATGCATGATAATAGTGTCTTTTTTCGATCCTTGAAGTATAGACTATACGTTAGCATTCGGTTTGTTTGTGATGGACTTCGAGATTTTTGGGTTTATTTTTTTTGTTGGATGGCTGTGTTAATGCAGTCACTGTTATCAGGTGTTACCAGCCACTGTTTTATGGGTTTGTATCGGACTTCCGTTTTAACCGCGATCCCTTTTTTCTGAAGTTGATGGGTGAGTTTTTCTGCCCTGTATTGTTTGACGAACAGACCCAGCGAAATAGCGTTTTTCATCGGCCCTTTGCGAAACAGCCAAAAATCTTCGCCCCCCTTTTCTCGCAATTGTTTCACAGTCTGTTTGGCTGTCTGGTAATTTTCCGCTGCTGGAATGTAGACCAGATAAGAACTGACGACGGGTCGTTCAACTTCTTGAAGATCGCCAGTTATGGCATGCTGTTGTAGCCATTTTTTCGCCGCTTTTTTGCTGTTAAAAACTGTTTTAGAAGTTACGCATTGACAGGCAATGTTAAACTATGGGTTTAAAAAATCCCAAAGTCAATGCAAGGCAAACCTTGATAAGAGAAATAACACGCCCCTCAACAGCCTGCTGTACATTACCCATGTATATTGGTTTTTTATTAAGTGAGCCGAAACAAGCTGGTTGTCGACGATTAGGAGAAGTCATGTCAATATCACATGATAGCGTAAATCGATTTCTAAATCGGGAGCATTACACTGGGCGAGATTTATACAATGAAGCCAGCGCAAACCTGAATTTAAAGGGCGGAACCTTGAGTGTTGACGATAGTGTTCTTGATAAACCTTATAGCCAATATATGGCATATGTCAGTTATTTTTGGTCGGGAAAACATCATAGAGCAGTCAAGGGAATCAATCTTGTCACGTTGTACTACACAGACATTCAAGGAAAACACCAACCACTGAATTTCCGGGTGGTCGATAAGGCGGAAGGAAAGACAAAAAATGACTATTTTCAAGACATGCTGACCGAAGTATTAGCTTGGGGACTAGAACCTGGTTTTGTAACAGGAGATAGCTGGTACAGTTGCGTGGATAATCTTAAATTGATAAGAAATCATCAGACAGGATTATTCTTTGCAGTGGAAGGTAATCGATTAGTCTCTGTTGAAAAAGGTTCATGGGTTCAAGTCAGGCAATTAGAAATCCCGGAAGACGGCTTAATGGTTTGGCTCAAAAATTTTGGGTATGTGAAATTATTTCGGACGACCTTGAAAGAACAAGTTCGCCATTACATAAGTTCACTACCTGATGAAGAAAAAACCGCTGTTTTTGACAAGAAAGCATTTACCGAACAACATGACAGGCATTGGCAGATTGAGCAATATCATCGGGCAATAAAGCAGGTGTGTAATATTGAGCGGTTCCAGGTTCGCAATAAAAGAGCAATAAATAATCATATTTTTTCTGCAATTTGTGGCTTTGTTCAATTACAAAAATTGAGCTTTGCAGACGTGATTAATAATTGCTATAGCGTACAGCGGAATTTATTCAACGATGTTATGGCTTCGTTTATCGACACCTTTATGCCAAATATGAATCATTTAAACCCAAAATTTCGATCTGTTGTCAATGCGTAACTTCTATGTTTGTCAAAACAATGCGGGGTGGTGGTTTTGTCGGCTGTGGCGAGTTTGACTTTATGATCATTTGCTAATGGTTGTGGCGATAAAGCGGCTTGTTTTGCTGGTGTGACTGATACAGAGGATGATTGGTTTTTTTCAGCAGCTATTTGAGAAATGGCGCTGGCGTCTTTCTCGCCTGATTTGATCGGTTTTTTGTATTTTCCGTCGTTTCAAGAGGAGATTCTGATGCGGCAAGAATAGTCTGGGCCGGTTGTGTAAGGGATAAATCGAGTGTTTCGGTATTATCCTGTTTTATTTTGGATTGTTGGGCTAAGGTGTTTGGGTGGCTATCTGTTTTTGCCAGGGCAACAGGTTTTTTTTCTGAATCAATCGCGTTTGAATCGGTTTTTAGAGCAAGACTGTTTTCTTTTAGAGCCGCTTGATCATGTTGGGCAATGGTTTGAACGGGTGCTTCATCAATTAGCAAAATCTCATGATTTACTGTTTTATCGTTGGCAGGGTAGCCTTTTTTGGAAAAAGCGCCTTGCTGGAATTCCCATAACAGAAACACCAGGTTGGCCAGGATGATCAGTAGAAAAGAAAATTTCAGCATTTGTTTTGACTGTAAATAGCCAGACCTTTTAAAACCAGTTCAGGGTCGATCAGCACATCGGCTTGAAGATAGCGCGCGATCAATTGCGCATCACCGCCGGTTAACAGGATTTGCCCGTTATTTTTACTTTTGACGGCTTTTTCAATGAGTCCGCACGCCGCCAGTAAAGTTCCATTATAGACGGCAGCTTCGGTAAAATCAGTAAGAACCTGTTCCAGATTTACTGCACCGCTGCCTTGTGCGTTTGGGCGGTGCTCGAAATCCTCATTTACTCCGTGTAAACTCCGCTTTCTGCGCTCCGTCCGCACACACAAATCAGCGGCTTGTAACGATCTTGAACTGGTTCCAGGGACGTTAACAGAAGGTAGTTCGGCTGGCGGAAGATTGGCGGTATTTTTTGTTAATGCCTGTTGCATCATGTTTAACCCTGGCGCAATCAAGCCTCCCTGGTGCTGGCCATTTTGTAGAACGTAATCTAAGGTAATGGCGCTGCCGCAATCGATAATCCAGCAGTTGGCCGGATAGTGTTGGTGGACGGCAATCAGCGCCAGCCAGCGATCGATACCCAGTTTTTCAGGATTTCGATAAGCATTTTTAACGCCGCATTTTTCAGCTGTTGTTTGAGCTTTAATAATCTCGATGCTGGGCCACAGTTTAAGTGCTGATTTAATGGCCATTTCGACAATTTCTGTTTGTCCTACTGAGGCGAGCGCAATTTTTTCTGGGGCAGGTAATGTAGCCCAGGCGTATTGCAATTTTGCCGCAAAATCAGTCTGGCGATAATCAAGTGCTGAAACGGGTTGCAGTTGACCTTGAGCCAGGTGACTCCATTTCAGGCGGCTGTTACCAATATCAATCAGTATTGTCGAAGTCATGAGGCACGAAAGCTGATTTCACCCGAGGCGAAGGTTTGTAATTTTCCTGCCGAATTTTTTAGCAGTAAATGTCCGTCATCATCAATTCCAACAATCAGGCCGTGATGCTGCGAGTGGCCTTGATAGAGTGTGGCGATTTTATTTTGCATGCAATCATGTTGACGCCATAAATCCAGATAGGGCGCAAGTCCGGTTGCTTCAAAATTTACCAGCAAATCGGTTAATTGATTTAATAGTTCGGCCGCCAGCCGGTTGCGACTGTAAAAAGCCGTATCGCCGATAACGCGATATAAATCGGTCCAGGGCTGGTCTATTTGTTCCCCCACAGAATCAGGTAGAAAGCCATTTAGCCCCAGGCCGATGATGACCTGGCAGGGGCCTTCTGCTTCGCCGCTCACTTCAATCAGAATGCCGCCGAGTTTTTTGTTTTGCCAGTAGATATCGTTTGGCCATTTTAAACCAGCATCGGGAATATCCAGTTTTTTCAGTGCATTGATGACTGCTACCCCGACAGCCAGACTCAATCCGGAAATAACTGCAGGCCCGGATTGATAGCGATAACAAAGCGACAGATAAATATTGCCGCCAAATGGTGATACCCAGTTACGTCCACGGCGACCACGTCCGGCGCTTTGATATTCAGCAAAACAGGCGCTGCCGTGGCCTGCTTGTTTGGCGCGAATATTGGTGGAAGTCAGGCATGGGTGAATTTCCAGGGTTGATAGGGTATTGCTGGCCTCTGGGTTTAAATGCTGCCCAATGGCCGATTTGTCTAACAGTTGCAGTGGTTGGCTGAGTTTATAGCCTTTGCCGCTGATTGCCGTGTAGTCAATGCCGAGTTTTTCCAGTCCATGAAGTTGCTTGCATACCGCAGAACGGCTGATGCCGGCGGTTTTGGCAATATCCGAACCGGAATGGAATTCGCCATCGGCCAGTAATTCTAAAATGTGCAGGAGGGTTGTTGAAATGGACACAAGGTGAAACTTAGTATGAAAAACCTGATTATAACGTAGAAAAAAACACGATTTATGGTGAATTATGTGATGTTACGCATTGATCTGAAGAAATTTATCGCGCCCATGCTCCTGTTTTGTTGAAGCGGAGTTTGGGAACCAGCAAGCAAAACACGATTTATGGTGAATTAAGTGATTTGGCGGTAAAAATTTTAAGTTTTTACCATTACCTAGTAGAATGATGCGTTTTATTATTGGGCGGGATAGCGTCAAAAAACACTATCCTACAATGACATTAGTGCTTATTTGAGGATAAGAAGTGGAACTCAGCGGCGGCGAGATCATCGTTAATTGCCTGAAAGATGAAGGCGTAGAGTATTTATTCGGTTATCCGGGTGGGGCGGTTTTACACCTTTATGATGCGATTTCTCAGCAAGATGCTGTTCAACATATTTTGGTGCGACATGAGCAAGCCGCAACCCATGCGGCAGATGCCTATGCACGCGCCACCGGTAAGCCTGGCGTGGTGTTGGTAACATCCGGCCCGGGTGCGACCAATGCGGTTACTGGTATAGCCACAGCTTACATGGATTCTATTCCCATGGTGGTGATTTCCGGACAGGTTCCGACTGCGGTGATTGGCAGCGATGCCTTTCAGGAAGTGGATATGGTCGGAATTACCCGTCCTTGTGTAAAGCACAATTTTCTGGTCAAACGTGTCGAGGATATCGCTGAAACGATGAAAAAAGCGTTTTATGTGGCGACGATTGGACGTCCTGGCCCGGTTGTTGTCGATATCCCTAAAGATATTACCGACCCTAATGTCAAGATTCCGTATGTTTATCCTGAAAAAATTCACATGCGCTCTTACAATCCTGCTGTGATGGGACACAAAGGTCAGATAAAAAAAGCGGTGGATATGCTGCTTAAAGCTAAACGGCCGATTATCTATGCTGGTGGGGGCGTGGTATTGGGTGAGGCCAGTGAAGAGCTGACAGAAATCACGCGATTGCTGGGTTTTCCGATTACCAATACCTTGATGGGACTTGGCGGTTATCCTGCAACCGACAAACAATTTGTCGGTATGTTGGGAATGCATGGCACCTATGAGGCCAATCTCGCCATGCATGAAAGCGATGTGATTCTGGCTGTTGGCGCACGCTTTGATGATCGGGTAACCGGCAAAATTGCCGAGTTTTGTCCCCATGCCAAGATTATTCATATTGATGTCGATCCAGCCTCTATTTCCAAAACGGTAATGGTTGATGTGCCGATAGTCGGCCAGGTCAAACATGTTCTGCGGCAAATGATTGAGTTGATCGAAAACGCAGATGAGCGTCCGTCTGAAGATACGCTGGCTACGTGGTGGAACCAGATCGATAACTGGCGTAGTGTGGATTGTCTGGCTTATGATCGGGACAGTGAACTGATCAAGCCGCAATATGTGGTCGAGCAATTGTATCAAGTGACCCGAGGCGATGCTTTTATTACCTCGGATGTGGGGCAACATCAAATGTTCGCCGCCCAGTTTTATCCGTTTGACAAGCCGCGTCGCTGGATCAACTCGGGTGGTTTGGGCACGATGGGTTTTGGTTTGCCAGCGGCTATCGGCGTCAAACTGGCGCATCCTGATGCAGATGTGGCCTGTATTACCGGTGAAGCCAGTATTCAAATGTGTATCCAGGAATTATCCACCGCTTTGCAATACAGTACACCGGTTAAAATCATCAACTTGAACAACCGTTACATGGGGATGGTCAGGCAATGGCAGGAGTTTAATTATAACGGCCGTTATTCGCATTCTTATATGGATACTATTCCTGATTTTGTCAAACTGGCCGAGGCTTATGGCCATGTTGGCATCCGGGTGGACAAGCCGGAAAATGTCAAAGAAGCGCTGGAGCAGGCATTCGCCATGAAAGACCGGACCGTGTTTCTGGATTTTATGACCGACCGGGAAGAAAATGTTTACCCAATGATCGAAGCGGGTAAAGCCCATCATGATATGAAATTACGCGTTGCACCGAATGTAACCAATCGCAGGGAGTTGGCTTGATGAGACATATTATTTCCATTTTGATCGAAAATGAATCCGGTGCTTTATCGCGTGTGGCTGGTTTGTTTTCCGCTCGCGGTTATAATATTGAATCCTTGACGGTAGCCCCGACCGAAGATACCACGCTGTCCCGGATGACATTGGTCACGCGGGGCAATGATCATATCATCGAGCAGATAACCAAGCAGCTTAACAAACTGATTGATGTGGTCAAATTGATCGATCTGGCCGAATCCGTTCATATTGAACGGGAACTGATGATGGTCAAGATTCAAACGACCGAGAGCAGCCGTGCTGAAGTGAAGCGCTTGAACGATATCTTTCGCGGTAAAATCATCGATGTGACTGCCAATACCTATGTGGTGGAAATGACAGGCCCTTCCGAAAAGCTGGATGCCTTTATTCATGCGCTTGATGCAGACAGTATCATCGAGGTGGTTCGGTCTGGTCCAACCGGTATTTCCCGTGGGGAAAAAGGCCTGCATCTGTAAGGGATCGCATTTTTACTTTGCGGCCGCTGACAAATCAAGGATGATTTGTTCAGTGTTTCCCTGACAGAACCTTGAGAAGCTCTTTTAAAGCTCTAATAAACTCCTGAAAATTTAATAAACAAAACGAGAAAAACTATGCAAGTTTACTACGATAAAGATGCCGATCTTTCGATCATACAGTCCAAAAAAGTCGCTATCGTCGGCTATGGTTCACAAGGCCATGCTCATGCCAACAACCTGAAAGATTCAGGTGTTGACGTTGTCGTTGGTTTGAGAGCCGGTTCATCGTCTGTCGCCAAAGCGGAAGCGGCCGGTTTGACGGTCAAGGAAGTTCCTGAAGCGGTTCAGGGCGCGGATGTCGTTATGATTCTGACGCCGGATGAGTTCCAGTCCCAGTTATACAAAGCCGTGATCGAACCCAATCTGAAGCAAGGCGCAGCGTTGGCTTTCGCACATGGTTTCGCCATTCTGTACAACCAGATTGTGCCGCGTTCCGATCTGGATGTCATCATGATTGCGCCTAAAGCACCGGGCCACACGGTTCGTTCCGAATTTGTGCGTGGTGGCGGTATTCCGGATTTGATCGCCATTTATCAGGATGCATCTGGCAAAGCCAAAGATATTTGTTTGTCTTATGCCTCTGCCATTGGCGGTGGTCGTTCAGGTATTATCGAAACCACTTTTCGTGACGAAACTGAGACGGATTTGTTTGGTGAGCAGGCTGTATTGTGCGGTGGCGCCGTTGAATTGGTCAAAGCAGGTTTTGGAACCCTGGTCGAAGCGGGCTATGAGCCTGAAATGGCCTATTTCGAGTGTCTGCACGAATTGAAACTGATTGTCGATTTGATGTTTGAAGGTGGTATCGCCAATATGAACTACTCGATTTCCAATAATGCCGAATATGGTGAATATGTGACCGGCCCGAAAGTCATTAACGACGAAAGCCGCCAGGCGATGCGTGAAGCGCTGAAAAACATCCAGACCGGTGAATACGCCAAGCGCTTCATTATGGAAGGTATGACCAACTATCCTGAAATGACCGCTCGCCGTCGTCTGAACGCTGAGCATCCAATCGAGCAGGTTGGCGCCAAATTGCGGGCGATGATGCCATGGATTGAAGCGAATAAAATCGTCGATAAAGCGAAGAACTAACGCTTGTGTGTTCCCACGCGGGAGTGTGGGAGTAATAAGGCTTGTGTTCCCACGGAGGACAGTGGGAACCATCGCCAGGTTTTGTTGGAGATGTTTGGCTTATCCCTGGCCCTCTAAAACTTCATTGTTCCCATGCTCCAGCGTGGGAACTTGCAACCGTTAATTTCTGTTGTTCCCACGGGCCTCCATGGGGACTCGCAAACGGATTTTTAGCATTACATTATTGAGTCGAGAAAAATCATGAGTAAACCTAAAAAAGTCGCTATATTGACCGCAGGTGGTCTGGCCCCCTGTTTAAGTTCTGCTATCGGCAGTTTGATCGAGCGCTATACAGAAATTGATCCCAGTATTGAAATAATCTGTTATCACAGTGGTTATAAAGGCCTGTTATTGGGTGACTATTTTGAAGTCACGCCAGAAATTCGCCAAAAAGCCGGCTTGTTGCACCGTTTTGGTGGTTCGCCCATCGGTAACAGCCGGGTAAAACTGACCAATGTCGCCGATTGCGTTAAACGTGGCCTGGTCAAAGAAGGGGAAGATCCGCAAAAAGTCGCGGCGGATCAGTTGATTAAAGATGGTGTCGATGTATTGCATACCATTGGCGGTGATGATACCAATACTGCTGCGGCCGATCTGGCGGCGTTTTTGGCGGAAAACAATTATCCGTTGACGGTGATCGGTTTGCCGAAAACCATTGATAATGATGTTTTTCCAATCAAACAGTCTCTGGGCGCCTGGACTGCGGCAGAGCAGGGCGCACAGTATTTCCAGAATGTAGTGGCTGAGAATAACGCCAATCCGCGTATGCTGATTGTCCATGAAGTGATGGGGCGCAGCTGTGGCTGGCTGACGGCTGCGACAGCGGTTGAATACCGTAAATTACTGGATCGCGCCGAATGGCTGCCAGAAATTGGCCTGGATCGCAATGCCTTTGAAGTACACGGCGTGTTCATTCCAGAGATGGAAGTCGATATTGCAGCCGAAGCCAAGCGTTTGCGTGGGTTGATGGATCAATATGATTCTGTCAATATTTTTATCTCAGAAGGGGCGGGTGTCGAGTCCATCGTCGCTGAAATGGAAGCGCAGGGTCAAGAAGTTCCGCGTGATGCATTTGGCCATGTCAAGCTGGATGCGGTTAATCCCGGTAAATGGTTTGCAGAACAATTCGCAGATATGATTGGCGCGGAAAAAACCCTGGTGCAGAAATCCGGTTATTTTTCACGTGCAGCAGCGGCAAATGTCGAAGATATTCGTCTGATCAAGTCCTGTGCGGACCTGGCGGTTGAATGTGCTTTACGTGGTGACGCCGGTGTTATCGGTCATGACGAAGACAATAACAATATCTTGCGCGCCATCGAGTTTCCACGCATCAAAGGCGGAAAACCTTTCAATATTGATGAGCCGTGGTTCAATGAATTACTGGCTGCGATTGGCCAGGCAAAAGGGGCGAAGCTGGAAACCAGTCATTAAGCCGCAGTTGAGCATATTGGTTTGTTTGCGTGAAACCGCTTTACTCACAAAATCAATAGCTTGCAGCTATCGATTTTGACAACACATCCCTGTGTCGTGTGAAGCGCTGATCTAATCAGCGCTTCACTAAAAAAAGCCCATCAACGATGGGCTTTTTTAGTTAAAACGATGTTAAAAAAGCGTAGCTATGGCTTTTTTCAAGCACGGAAACGCTAATGCGATTTCCCGTTTCCTTCATTTTCAACAGCCTGTTAAGAGGAATTGCGGGGATCAAAGCTGATAAAAGCGTAATTTTGCAGTAAAATGACCGGCCAACAGTCGCTAAATCAAACATAATGAACGATAAGAAAATGTCCATGCGTCGACGCGGTATTTATTTGTTACCTAATCTATTTACCACAGGCGCTATGTTTGCCGGATTTTACGCCATCACTTCGGCCATTAACGGTAATTACCATAATGCTGCTATTTCCCTTTTTGTTGCCATGATTTTAGATGGTTTGGATGGGCGTGTGGCCAGATTGACCAATACACAAAGTGATTTTGGTGTGCAGTATGACAGCTTGTCCGATATGGTGTCCTTTGGTATTGCGCCAGCATTGGTGATGTATTTATGGTCATTGTCTGCATTAGGAAAACTCGGCTTGTTTGCGGCCTTTGTGCATGCTGCTGGCGGAGCACTCAGGCTAGCGCGTTTTAATACCCAGGTTGAGGTGGCCGATAAACGTTATTTTCAAGGTCTGCCGAGTCCGGCTGCTGCGGCGGTTTTAGCCGGCGGGTTATGGTTTTGTCTGGAATTTGATTACCGTGCAGAAGATTTAAAATATCTGGTCATGTTTTTTACCATTGCCACCGGTCTGTTGATGGTGAGTAATTTCCGCTATTCCAGCTTTAAAGAAATTGATCCTAAACGGAAAGTGCCTTTTTTTGTGGCTATCGTCATTATGTTAGGGATTGGTTTTATCCTGGCGCAACCGCAGACGATGTTGTTTATTTTGGCGCTGGTTTATGCTTTGTCCGGGCCGGTTATTACCCTGGTGTTACGAAAAAAATGGCAGAGGCGCAAATGATCCGGTCTTGTCCAGTTAATGCTTATACAGTATAGTTAGCGCATGTATTTTCAATCTCATTATCAGGCATCATTTTCCTTATTGGTATTGTTTGCCAAGGATTTTCTGTACCTGTTATCCCGCCTTCTGCCCTGATGGGCAGCGTACATCTCTTCTCAACAAATACTGAACTTTTTTTAATCAACGAGTAGTTGATATTTCTTCATGAATGGAGTTCTCATGAAAGACCAATTGATTATATTTGACACTACCTTGCGTGACGGCGAACAAAGCCCTGGCGCATCGATGACGCGTGATGAAAAAGTACGCATCGCCAAAGCACTGCAGCGTTTGAAAGTGGATGTGATCGAGGCAGGGTTTCCGGCTGCCAGTTTAGGCGATTTTGAAGCGGTACAAGCGGTCGCCAATAATATTCAAAGCAGCACTGTTTGTGGGTTGGCCAGAGCGCTGAATCGGGATATCGATCGTGCTGGTGAAGCGTTGAAAGGGGCGGAAAGAAGGCGAATTCATACTTTTATCGCTACATCGCCGATTCACATGCAGAAAAAATTGAATATGTCACCGGATCAGGTGATTGAATATGCGGTGAATGCGGTAAAACGAGCGCGACAATACACCGATGATGTCGAGTTTTCGCCGGAAGATGCTGGTCGTTCGGAAGAAGATTTTTTGTGCCGTATTCTGGAAGCTGTGATCGATGCCGGCGCCACAACACTGAATATACCGGATACGGTGGGTTACAGTGTGCCGCATGAATTTGGTGCAACCATTGCAAATTTGATTGAACGTATTCCCAATTCTGACAAGGCTATTTTTTCGGTACATTGTCATAACGACTTGGGTTTGGCGGTTGCCAACTCACTGGCGGCGGTTATCAATGGCGCTAGACAGGTGGAATGCACGATCAATGGTTTAGGTGAAAGAGCTGGAAATGCCGCGCTGGAAGAAGTGGTGATGGCGGTTAAAACCCGGCAGGATGTTTTTCCTTGTGAAACCGGTCTGGATACCCGAGAAATCGTGGCCTGTTCCAAACTGGTGTCATCGATTACCGGTTTTCCGGTGCAACCGAATAAAGCGATTGTCGGTGCCAATGCTTTCGCCCATGAATCCGGTATTCATCAGGATGGGGTGTTGAAAAACCGGGAAACCTACGAAATCATGAAAGCTGAAGATGTCGGCTGGGCGGCCAATCGAATGGTGCTGGGCAAACATTCTGGCCGCAATGCTTTCAAGAGTCGTATGATGGAATTGGGCTTTCAATTTAATTCTGAAGAAGATTTGAATGATGCCTTCTTCCGCTTCAAACAACTGGCCGATAAAAAACATGAAATTTTTGACGAGGACTTGCAGGCGTTGATTTCGGAAGTAAGCACCGATAACGATGAAGAGCAGGTCAAACTGGTGTCATTGAAAGTCTGTTCGGAAACAGGCGAAGTGCCCAAAGCGACTGTCACCATTCGTATTGGGCAGGAAGAGAAAACCGGCTCTGCAACAGGTGGTGGTGCAGTTGACGCTAGTCTGAAAGCGATTGAGGCGCTGGTGAATACGGGGGCAACGCTGGAATTGTACTCAGTCAACAATATTACCACTGGAACAGATGCCCAGGGTGAAGTCACGATACGCTTGGATAAAGCCGGTCGGATTGTCAATGGCCTGGGTGCCGATACCGATATTGTCATTGCCTCTGCCAAGGCCTATATCAATGCGGTGAATAAGCTGCAATCACAAACACTGCGCCAGCATCCACAAGGTGGTGATGTCTGATTCTATGGATGAAGCCAGGCGGCTGCATTATTTGCAGGCGATGGGTGTTGATGTCTGGATGCCCAGGCATCAACTTCTATCCAAACCGGAAAGTGGGCATGAAACTTCACCACCTGAAATTGAAACGAGCGCAGCAAATTACGATGCCGAAGCCTTATGGCGGCAATTAGAGCAGGAAGTTGCCAATTGCCAACGCTGTGAATTGCATCAAAGCCGAACTCAGACCGTTTTTGGGGTGGGAAATCATCATGCCGACTGGATGTTGATTGGTGAGGCACCGGGCAAGCAAGAAGATCTTCAGGGCGAACCTTTTGTAGGTCCTGCAGGGCAACTACTCACTGAAATGATTCGCGCCTTGGGCTATTTAAGAGATGAGGTTTATATCGCCAATATTCTGAAATGTCGCCCACCAAACAATCGTGACCCCAAAGCGGAAGAAGTTGCCGCTTGTGCTGATTATTTAAAACGGCAGATCAAGCGGGTTCAGCCTAAAATTATTTTGGCGGTAGGGCGTGTGGCAGCTCAGAACCTGCTCGGCAGCAAGGAAAGTTTGTCCAAATTACGCGGAAAAGTACATAAACTGGATGATATTCCCGTCATTGTCATATATCATCCTGCCTATTTATTACGTTCCTTGTTGGAAAAACGTAAAGCCTGGCAGGATTTACAATTTGCCAGACAGGTTTATCAAAATTTATAGGTTCAGTATGCGCAGGCTGTGGGAAAAAGTTAAGGACTTTGTTGTTTATGATGCTGACAGGGAGTTTTACGCCAAGGTGTTTCCTGATTCTGTCAGTCCGAAAGATTTAATGAAAGTCCGCTATATGGGGATGGATGACTTGAAGGCGGTGTTGGAAATCGAGGGCAAAAATTACAATTATCCCTGGACAGAAAATATATTTCAGGATTGTTTGAGAGCTTCAAATTATATCTGCTGGGTGCTTGAGTCTGTAGAAAAAAAGGTGTTGGGATATTGTATTGTTTCTACCGGGGCCGGTGAGGCGCATATCATGAATGTCTGTGTCGACCCAGAATCACAAGGCATGGGTGCTGGTCGGAAAATGATGGAATATGCTATTGATTATCTCAGAGGCAAGGCGCAGACAGTTTTTTTGGAAGTCAGACCTTCCAATCGGAAAGCTATTCAGCTTTATCAGAATTTAGGCTTCAATGAAATTGGAATTCGTAAGGATTATTATCCGGCAGAAAATGGCCGGGAAGATGCTGTGATGTTGGCGTTGGAATTAGTGCCTGAAATTTGATCCCAAAAAGACTCCCAAAGCCAAATGGCTTTGTGGGAGTGAGAGAAACAGCAAAAGCTGTTTGGTTTTACACAAGGAGGAATGGTAAATCGATTAAGCCTGTTGCGAAGGACGTTGCTGGCTGTTGATATTGCTGAAAATAGCACTGGCGCCAAATAAGACAGTTGAAATAATGAAAGCGCCTGAAATAAAGCCAAAAATACCGCCGACAAATAACAGGCCGTTGATAATATCTTTGTAAATGTTGTTCATAGTATGTCTCCGTAAATGTTTAAGATGGGTCTAGTATAGGGGGGTGTTGAAATGTTTACAATACAGGTGTTTGTGTATAAATAGTTTCCTTTTTATTTACAATATTTTATAATATTGTCATTGTAACGCTTCAGAACGCCGCTAATTGTTCGCTCGTGGGTTGCCCAGCCCCTCTCTCAAAATAAATACGCCGCTATATGCAAAACCATATTTTTTCAGTTGCCCCTATGCTCGATTGGACTGATCGGCACTGCCGCTATTTTCATCGGCTGCTCTCAAAAAAGGCTTTGCTTTATACTGAGATGGTGACGACCGGTGCGATTATTCATGGAGATTCTTCAAGGTTTTTATCTTTTGATGAAAACGAGCATCCGCTTGCCTTTCAATTAGGCGGCAGTGATCCGAAGGAATTGGCGCATTGCGCCAGGCTGATTGAGCAACAAGGGTATGACCTGATCAATCTGAATGTAGGATGTCCAAGTGATCGGGTGCAAAACGGCATGTTTGGCGCCTGTCTGATGGCTCAACCTGATTTAGTGGCAGATTGTATTGCAGCGATGAAGGCTGCTGTTTCGATTCCGGTGACGGTGAAAACCCGGATCGGCATCGATGAGATGGAAAGTTATGAAGCATTTAAGGCATTTGTCTCGACAGTCGCGAATGCCGGCTGTCAAAATTTTATCATTCATGCCCGTAAAGCCTGGCTAAAAGGCTTGTCGCCTAAGGAAAACAGAGATATTCCGCCCTTGCGCTACGATTTTGTTTATCGCTTGAAGCAGGATATGCCTGAATTGGAGGTCATTATCAATGGCGGGTTGGAAAATCTCGAAATGGCAAGGGCGCAATTAAGCCATGTCGATGGGGTGATGTTGGGTCGGGCCGTTTATCATCAGCCCTATTTATTGGCTGAAGTCGATAGAGTGTTTTATGGAGATACGCAACCAGTAAAAACACGTCAACAAATTATCGAAGCATTGATTCCTTATATTCAATTACAACTGTCGAAGGGGTTGCGCTTGAATCATGTTTCCCGGCATGTTCTCGGCTTGTTTCATGGAGAGAAGGGCGCAAAGCAATGGCGTCGGCATATCAGCGAAAACGCTCATAAATCAGGTGCTGATGAAAGGGTGATTCTCAGGGCCAGCGCATAAAAACTCACCCAAATATCACTTGAGCCCTGAAGTCATCGCTGAGGGCTGCCTTGAAGCGCTTGCGCTTAATGCTCAGACGCGACGGTTCGCGCTTGAGCAAATTGAGCGCCAATTGGCGGATGATATTGAAGTTGCCCGGTGATTCGCCCTTGCGAATTCGTGACTCGTCTTCACGAAACGTGACATCCAATACCCAATGCAGGCTGTTCTCCACGCCCCAGTGGGAGCGCACAGCGTTGGCGAAGGTTTCAACACTATCGAGCGTGGTGATGTAGTAGCGACGCTCAATGGTTTGTCGTTCGCCGATCTGGCGTTCACACTCCACCATGCCAATGCCCTTGAGTCCTTGCCAGCGCCGGGGCGAAGGCAAGGTGTCCAGACAATCAGCCAGGTAGTAGCGGCGCTGTTCAATCCGGCCGTGTCCGACATTGACCTGTTCGTGGTGGCCCAGTAGCGCCTGACCGTCCTCAACACCGCCATCCACCGCCACGGCAAAGTAATCCACGATCGCTTCATGCAAGGACTTCTGGTTGCCCTTGACCGCCAGGGCGTAATCAGCCCCTTTCTCGACGATCTTGCCAGCAATCTTTTCCTGGCATCCCATCGCGTCAATGGTCACGATGCAGCCTTTAATTTCCAGCATGGCCAACAGTCGGGGAATGGCGGTAATTTCATTGGACTTCTCCTGTGTTTTGACCTGACCCAGGGAGAGCCCCGTCTGGCTTGCCCAGGCGCTGACCATGTGGATCGCGCCCATCTTGTCCTCCTGATCAAAGGACCGGCGCGCCGTTTTGCCGTCAATGGCAACCACTTCCCCCCTCGGTCAGTCTGGCGACACTTTGCACCCAGCGACTGAAACAGGCGCTGACTTCCTCGGCCGGCAACCGTGACATCCGGCGGGCAATGCAGTCGTGCGAGGGGATTCCGTTTTCCAACGCTATCCATTGCCGCAGCCAGTCTTGTTTCTCTTTGCCGAAGGCTTCTATGGCCTCCCGGCCTTCAGCGCCACTGACCACCGCGCAGATGGTCAGTACGATAATATCCAGCAGTTGATGACGCTTGTGGCGTTCAATTCGCGGGTCTTCCAGGCTTGAAAAGGCTTCTTGCAGGCTCAGGGACATTTTGATTCCTCATACAGTTTTGCATGAATGATACTGAACTCGCTGTTTTAATAGGATCTTTTTATGCGCTGGCCCTGGGGTGATTCTTGATGCCTTAGAATTTACCCGTTGATGCGCTATAATGGCCTGTTATTTTTTATCTGCAGGAATCAGTGATGAAAGAGTATTTTCGCAAAATTATCGAGGCGATAGGTGAAGATGTAAGCCGTGAAGGTCTGGTCGATACGCCGGCGCGGGCAGCGAAAGCCTTTAAGTTTCTCAATCAGGGCTATGAACTGGATATCAATGAGGTATTGAATGACGCCATCTTCGAGGCGGAAACCGAAGATATGGTCATTGTTAAAGACATTGAATTATATTCATTGTGTGAACATCATCTGTTGCCATTTATTGGCAAATGCCATATTGGTTATATTCCTCAAGGAAAAGTTCTGGGGCTGTCCAAACTGGCCAGAATTGTCGATATGTACGGTCGCCGTTTGCAAATTCAGGAAAAGCTGACCAAGCAAATTGCCGATACGGTGGAAACAGCCATTGGCGCCAAAGGCGCCGCCGTGGTCATTGAAGCCAAGCATTTATGCATGATGATGCGTGGGGTGGAAAAGCAGAATTCGGTCATGACGACATCTGTCATGACGGGGATTTTCCGTAAAGAAATCAGTACACGTTCAGAGTTTCTCAATCTGATCAACCGTCAATAATTTCATGACCATGCCTGCAAAAAAGACAGGGCTGTTGCTGGTCAATCTGGGCTCTCCCGATGCTCCGTCCTGGTGGGCGGTACGTCGTTATCTAAAACAGTTTTTAAGTGATCCCAGGGTGGTCAATCTGCCACGTGGTTTATGGTGGCTTATTCTACATCTTTTTGTGTTGTTGTTTCGGCCAGGTAAAGCGGCGAGGGCCTATGGTAAAATCTGGACAGATCAAGGTTCTCCACTGATTCTGTACACACAGAAACTGGCGGAAAAACTGAGGCTTGAATTTTCAGAGCAATCACTGACAGTCGATTACGCCATGCGTTATGGACAGCCGTCCATAAAACAAAAACTTAAGGCTCTTCAGCAGCAAGGAATTGACAGGCTGATTGTCTTACCCATGTACCCACAATATTCATCGACCACAACCGCTTCAGTGTTTGATGAAACGGTTAAAGTGTTATCTGAATGGCGCTATATTCCGTCGCTGGAATTTATCAGTGATTATCATCGATATCCACTTTATATTCAGGCAATTGCCGAGTCTATTCGTCAGTATTGGCATGAACATGGTCAAAGCCAACGGCTGATTTTATCCTTCCATGGTTTACCCGAACGGTTGACGGAATTGGGCGACCCTTATTATTATCAGTGTCAAACCACAGCGAAATTGATTGCAGAAGCATTGGCGCTAACACCGGAACAATGGCAAATGGTGTTCCAATCCCGCTTTGGCAGGGCGAAATGGTTGCAACCTTATTGTGTGGATATTCTTCAGTCTTTGCCGGCAGATGGAATTGACCGTATAGATATTGTCTGTCCGGGTTTTTCTGTTGATTGTCTGGAAACACTGGAAGAAATAGTCATGACGAATAAAAAAGTTTTTCTCGAAGCAGGTGGGAAATCTTATCGATATATTCCAGCCTTGAATGACAGTCAGCAGCAACTTGACTGGTTGGGGGCGTTATTGGAGAGTGATCATGCGAGGCTATGATAGAAATTGTCCTGTTTGCCGGTTTATGCGCAGTCTGGCGTTCAGCGGTGTGGGAATGGGATTAGGTGGCGGCATTGCATGGCTTTTGGGTGCGTCGAAAGAGAATATCATGATGAGTGGTATTGTGGTCGCCGCGATTATAGTGTTTGGTTTACAAAATAATAAGAGAAAACGATGAAACAGACAGTCCTGGCAAGTTGGAAAGGGCAATGGCCGCAAGTAAAAACCTCGCAGCCGTTAGCGACGGGTGAAGGCGTGCTGGATCAACCTTCATTCAATACCATCGAAGTGGATGAGTTGTTTGATACGGTCAACTACGCCCAGACAGTTTCCGGGCAAACAGTGCTTTATCGATCGCTTACCCAGCCATCATCCGACTATGCTGAAATTTGCGCCAGGCAGGAGGCCATTTTGGAAATTCAGCAGCAACCTGGTGTCAGGGAAAATCTGGAGCGCTTTGTCGCCAAGTCGGCGGCCATGGAAAAAAATCTGTTTGTGTTGCTGTATGGTGAATTTCTGGGTACGCTGGGAACGGCCAGAGAAGAACATCAGATTGAAGGCTATGGCTATAAACAATATCGACTGGGTGTTCGTTTCGCCACACAGCTGGTCGATTTTGTGCAAAGTTCAAATATGCCCGAAAGCGCTTATTTACAATCTATTTTCAACAAAATTCATCGGTTTGGAAAATCGCGCACCTACTCATTAATGGCCGGTCCCGTTTACAATACGGAAAAGGGTTTTCAAACCAAAGAAGAACGCAAAGGGAGCTTTGTCCCTGCAACAATTTTTCGTCCCAGTATCTTCAAACCTTTCCTTCTCGCCGCTATCTTTGCCGTTTTGTGGGCGATTGTCGAGTTTTTTCCAACGGATATTTCCAGTATCAGCAAGGAAAGTATTCCAATGGCGTCTATTTTCTTTATTCCATTGCTACTCGGCTATTTTCCGATAATTGGTTCGTATGACCGGGATAATTGCATAATTCCATTACGCAATGAATTCAAACAATCGGAAGAGTTGGGAGAAGCGCTGGATGCTTTGGGTCAGATTGATGAATTATTGGCGTTTATTCACTATGCTGAACATGATGGCGGAGACATGACCCTGCCTGAAATGTTAGATCAGGAAAAACATAGCCTCGATTTGGTCGATGCCAAAAATCCGGTGCTTTCACATAAAAACCCGGACTATGTCGGTAATGACTTTGCGGTACACGATGAAAGACTTGTCTTTATAACAGGTCCAAATAGTGGTGGTAAAACGGCATTTTGTAAAACTATTACGCAAATTCAAGTGTTGGCGCAGATCGGTTGCCTGGTACCTGCCAAGAAAGCGGTTTTAGTGGTGGCCGATCATATTTTTTACCAGGCCCCTGAAATCAGTCATCTGGATGATGGTGAAGGGCGTTTTGGCACCGAGTTGAAACGGACCCGGGATATTTTCCTGGCGGCGACAGCAAAAAGTCTGGTCGTTCTGGATGAGCTTTCCGAAGGGACTACCTTTGAAGAAAAAATGGAAGCATCGGCCAACGTACTGGATGGGTTTTACCGCAAAGGCTGCACCACTATTCTGATCACTCATAATCACCAATTAGTCGATTTGTTTATCAACAAGCACATTGGTATCGCCCGTCAGGTCGAGTTTGCAGGTGACCATCCAACTTATAAATTGATTGAAGGAATTTCCAGGGTCAGCCATGCCGACCGGGTGGCCGAGAAAATCGGTTTCTCCAAAAAAGATATTGATAATTATTTGCAGGGAAAACAATGAAAATCAGTACACCATCATCGGCTACGGCGACAAAAGCGTTATTGCTTGGCAGCGGGGAATTAGGCAAGGAAATCGCTATATCACTTCAGCGTTATGGTGTGGAAGTGATCGCTGTCGATCGCTATGCCAATGCGCCGGCTATGCAGGTGGCGCATTTAAGTTATGTCATCGATATGACCGATGGTGATGCGGTAAAGCAATTAGTTGAGCGAGTTGAACCTGATTTTATTATTCCCGAAATTGAAAATATTGCTACCGATGCGTTGGCTGATATTGAAGCGAAGGGTGGGGTAACTGTTGTGCCCAATGCCAGGGCTGTGCAATTAACCATGAATCGTGAAGGCATTCGCACATTGGCTGCAGAATCGGTAGGTGTACCGACATCTGCCTATGCTTTTGCCGACAGTTTCGAACAACTGCAGCAGGCGGTGGAGATTACTGGCTATCCCTGCTTTGTCAAGCCAACCATGTCATCTTCAGGAAAAGGCCAGTCATTGGTTCGGTCGGAAAGCGAGTTACAAGCAGCGTGGAAGACTGCCAAAACAGGAGGCAGAGCGGAGACTGGCAAAGTCATTGTCGAAGGATTGGTGGAGTTTGATTATGAAATCACCTTGTTGACCATCAGGGCCAGGAATCAAAGTGGGGAAATTGATACGTATTTTTGTCAAGCCATTGGTCATCGCCAGGAAGACGGTGATTACCGGGAAAGCTGGCAGCCTCAACCAATGTCTGAAAATGCCTGGCGTAACGCTAAAATTATCGCCAAAAAAATTACTGATGCGATTGGTGGCCTGGGGTTGTTTGGGGTTGAATTGTTTATCAAGGGTGATCAGGTCTGGTTTAGCGAAGTCAGTCCCAGACCGCATGATACCGGTATGGTAACTATGGCTACCCAGCGACAAAGTGAATTTGATTTGCATGTCAGGGCAATTCTTGGATTGCCTGTTTCTACAGAACTGGAAAAACCTGGCGCAAGTGCGGTAATATTAAGTAAAGTCGATTCTGATTCTGTGGTCTATGAAGGGTTGGATCAGGCTTTGGCAATTGAAAATACGGAACTACGTTTGTTTGGCAAACCACAAGCCTATATAAAAAGACGAATGGGAGTTGCGTTAGCGTTTGCTGAAAATGTGAAACAGGCCCGGGACAATTCGGTTAAATCGGCTAACCTTGTTAGTATCAAGATTAAAGAGTAAACAGATTGAGTAATGATGAAACAGTTAAGTTTTTGTCTGGTTTTTTTAGCGCTTTCATTTTCGACTGTGGCCGATGTTTACAAATATGTGGCGCCAGATGGAAGTGTTTATTACACTGATGAACCAAAAAAAGGCTACCGGTATAAACGAATCATCAAAACGCCAGTTAAGAAAGCAAAAAAAGCATCGCGTCGATCGTTGATGGCGAAAAAACAAAAATATCACCCATTAATTACACAGGCGGCTTTAAAATATCACGTGGATGCAAAATTATTGCATGCCGTCATTCAAACGGAATCCGCCTACAACCCCAATGCTGTGTCACCTAAAGGGGCTGTTGGTTTAATGCAGTTAATGCCTGAAACAGCCAAACGTTATGGCGTGAAGAATCGTCGCAATGCAAAACAAAATATCGATGGCGGCGCACGCTACCTGAAAGATCTGCTGGCGATGTTCAATTCTAATTTGAAGTTGGCTGTTGCCAGTTATAATGCAGGCGAAGGCGCTGTCAAAAAATATAAAAACACTATTCCACCTTATCCGGAAACACAAAATTATGTCAGGCAGGTACTGGCATTATATCGGCAGTAGACAATCGTTTAAGTGAGTAGAAAAAGTCTTATTGTGAGTATCTGCTACCAGCGCCTATTTATTGCTACGCACTTAGATAAACAAGCCACAGAAAATACAGAATTTCAATAACTTATATCCGCGTAATTCTGCGGTTTTGTAAGCAAAGTGAAAATCACACTACGCTTTGCGTCCGCTAGTGCAAACAAGCGCAAGGTCTCACTCTATTGAGTAAGTGGCTTAGCCTGATACGTCCAACGAAAAGGCTTAGCCATGGTTTCATTGAAATATTTTATGAAATCCGCTATTTTTTTTGTTTAAATCCTCTTTAGATTTAAAGTTGCCGCGCCGGATTACTTTACGCATTAAAATAGAAAACCAGATCTCTATCTGATTAAGCCATGAACAATGCTTAGGGGTAAAATGAAAAACAACCGGATGGTTTGAGTTAGTCAAAAAAGCAGTACGACTTTCCATTGATTTCAAAATACCCTCTTTTCCTTTAACCCCTGATTCTCCTGAATACGAAATTTTTTCGGCAATTAATCGAACCACCGATTCTGAACAATGTGTATTGAGATTATCCATGACTAAATGCCAATGGGTTTGTTTGGGTTGTTGATGAAAAAGCAGGTTCAAAAACCCGGCAAAATCTTGCTCTGTTCGAGTTTCTCCTATACTTCCCATTACTTCTCCCGTGGCCACATCAAAACCTGCAATCAAGGTCTGGGTACCATGTCGAATATATTCAAATTCTTGTCGCTCAATTTTTCCTTTCTTCATCGGCAATATCTGCGCTGCTCGCTCTAAAGCTTGAATCCCTGTCATTTCATCAATCGAAATCGTTTTGATGCCTTGCTCTTCCCGCTCCAAAGCCCGTTGGTAGGTTTCGCAAATATCTTGACACCTCTCGTCGAAGTATTCATCTTTTTTTGCCGTCAACCAGCCTTTCATCCGGTGGGGTTGCAGGTCCGCTTCTTTTTAAAAAGCGCCCAACAGAGCGCTGTGAAATATAATCAACAATGCCCCGTTTTATCGCTTCATCGGCTATTTCTTGTTGCGTCCAATGAGTGATCGGGCGTTGACTATCCTCTGGGCGTTCGCAGGCTATCGCGATAATGCTGCAAATTTGCTCCGCCGTATAGATAGCAGGCGCACCGCTTCGCAGTGCATCTTGAAGCCGGGCTAAAGGATTTTCTTGTTCACTGTTCTGTAACCAGCGTTTTCGCCAATTTTGAACAGTTGTCCGTCCAATTTTTAACTGGCGCATGGTTTCATGTACACTAATGCCTTCATCTGCCAACAATATAATACGGCAACGTGTCACCAAATTCTGAGGACTTGTATGTTTACGCACTGTGCCTTGCAATAACGTGCGTTGTTTTTCTGTTAAACTGATTGGGGCTGCTGTTAGTCGTGGAATGATATCACCTGCTGAATTTAATATAGTATTATTCAGCATATTACAATATATTCCTCATAAATAGCATTGGTGTTTTCGCTTATGTGCACTAGTTGTCGACGATTAGGAGAAGTCATGTCAATATCACATGATAGCGTAAATCGATTTCTAAATCGGGAGCATTACACTGGGCGAGATTTATACAATGAAGCCAGCGCAAGCCTGAATTTAAAGGGCGGAACCTTGAGTGTTGACGATAGTGTTCTTGATAAACCTTATAGCCAATATATGGCATATGTCCTCTGTACATGACAAAAAATATTAAAAGCTGGCGTAGCTCGTTGAAATGTAATTAAATACCGCATTTTGTTTTAGCGAATATGAATAACGGGACATTACAAATCAACGAGCTGACCGTCATATTAACTGAGCACTTTCAATGGAACAAGGCAAGAATCGTTTGTTTTGTGGGTATGTTAATTGCTTTGATGGCAGTTAGCACGGTCAATCTGGCCCAGCTCGCCGTATTCTTTCCCAGTCGGGCAAAAATTTCCTCACGATATCGACGGATGCAACGATTTTTTCAGTGACCATTGGCTGGATTACAATGAAGTCGCTCATTTCATCATGAAACTGTTTGGTTTCACTGATCAGGATTACTATCTGACGTTAGACAGGACGAACTGGAAGTGGGGTAAAACCAATATTAATCTGCTGGTGCTTGCCGTGGTTTATCGGGGTGCCGCCATTCCGGTGTATTGGTTGCCTTTAAACAAGCGGGGCAACTCTAATACGAAGGAACGTATAGCGCTGATGAAACGCTTTATTGCGCAGTTTGGCCGACATCACATCAAAGGTCTTTTGGCTGATCGGGAGTTTATTGGAGACGAATGGATGGGCTGGTTGTTTGAGCAAGAGATTCCCTTTTATATCCGTATTCGCAACAACGCCTGGACAACCAATGCCCAAGGCCAGCGAATACGCGTAGAGCGTTTGTTTTATGGGCTTAAGCCGGGTAGCACACGACACCTCTCAACAGCGCGCTATTTGGGAAATTGTTCAATTTATCTCAGTGGGTTACGGCTGAGTGGTGGTGAGTTATTAATCATCGTCTGTCAGCATTTGAACCCTGATGCGATTAAAATTTATGGCTTGCGTTGGGACATCGAAACGCTTTTCGGCTGTTTAAAAGGACGGGGATTCAAACTTGAGGAAACGCGTGTAGTCGGTTATCTTCGGATCAAAAAATTGTTAGTACTTCCCGTTATTGCTTTCTGTTGGTCACATAAAGCAGGCGAATGGAAACATGATTGCGAGTTACCAATAAAAACCAAAACACATCAGCGGCTCGCGCAAAGCCTGTTTCGATATGGATTAGATTGTATCCGCTCAACGTTGTTTAATGTCTTATCTCAATCAAAAAGGATGATTAGAAAAGTGATTGCTCTTTTGCAACCCATACCTTTTGTCACTGGAATACATGAGACTCATTTGTCATAAGTTAATTTTTGTCATGTACAGAGGCATATGTCAGTTATTTTTGGTCGGGAAAACATCATAGAGCAGTCAAGGGAATCAATCTTATCACGTTGTACTACACAGACATTCAAGGAAAACACCAACCACTGAATTTCCGGGTGGTCGATAAGGCGGAAGGAAAGACAAAAAATGACTATTTTCAAGACATGCTGATCGAAGTATTAGCTTGGGGACTAGAACCTGGTTTTGTAACAGGAGATAGCTGGTACAGTTGCGTGGATAATCTTAAATTGATAAGAAATCATCAGACAGGATTATTCTTTGCAGTGGAAGGTAATCGATTAGTCTCTGTTGAAAAAGGTTCATGGGTTCAAGTCAGGCAATTAGAAATCCCGGAAGACGGCTTAATGGTTTGGCTCAAAAATTTTGGGTATGTGAAATTATTTCGGACGACCTTGAAAGAACAAGTTCGCCATTACATAAGTTCACTACCTGATGAAGAAAAAACCGCTGTTTTTGACAAGAAAGCATTTACCGAACAACATGATAGGCATTGGCAGATTGAGCAATATCATCGGGCAATAAAGCATGTGTGTAATATTGAGCGATTCCAGGTTCGCAATAAAAGAGCAATAAATAATCATATTTTTTCTGCAATTTGTGGCTTCGTTTATCGACACCTTTATGCCAAATATGAATCATTTAAACCCAAAATTTCGATCTGTTGTCAATGCGTAACTTCTATGCTAGTCTGAGGTGAAAGGATGTTTTGTTCAAAAGGAATTATATTTCCACTTTTTATAGGATGATTTCAGATGAAAAAAATTGCGCTATTGCTCGCTTTATGTGCATTTAATGTGGTTGCAAAACCCGTTAATATCAATAAAGCAGATGCCAAAACCATTGCATCTTCCTTGCATGGCATTGGACAAAAGAAAGCTGAAGCTATTGTTCAATTCAGGAAAGCGCATGGTAAATTTAAAACCTTAAAAGATTTAACCCAGGTAAAAGGAATTGGTGAAAAAACAGTTAAAAAGAATGCGGCTGATATAAAGTTCAAAAATATTAAGAAAAAAGCAAAATCGAAGTAGAAAATAGCTTTAATCTTCAAAAAAAAACCGGGTATCAAAGCCCGGTTTTTTATTTTCTGGTAAGAAAGTTGTTCATCAGTAATCAGTAACGCATCATCTTCATATTAGTCCATGAATTGCAGGAAATTCATGATAGAATCAGCAAGTTTTCTAAAGACAGGCGTTAATATATGACGATAATTGCCGTTGTTGGTGGGAGTGGTGTTTATAATATCGATGGTATGGACAATGTTCGTTGGGAGAGGGTAAATTCTCCTTTTGGCGAGCCATCTGATGAGCTGTTATTTGGCGAATTGAATGGACAAGAAATTGTTTTTTTGCCACGCCATGGGTGGGGACATAAAATCCCTCCTTCTGAGATCAATTATCAAGCCAATATTGATATTCTTAAAAGAGTCGGCGTAACAGATGTTATTTCGGTCAGCGCCGTAGGGTCGTTACGTGAACATTTACAGCCGGGAATGTTTGTTATAGTTGACCAGTTTATTGACCGGACTATTGCCCGAAAAAAATCCTTTTTTTCTACTGGATGTGTGGCGCATGTTTCTATGGCTCATCCTGTTTGTCAGCGACTGGGCGATCACATTGAACAAAGTGCTAAAGCTGTTGGAATCGATGTTCTTAGAGGCGGTACGTATTTGGCGATGGAAGGCCCGCAGTTTTCCAGTTTGGCTGAGTCAGAGCTTTATCGGAGCTGGCAATGTGATGTTATCGGTATGACCAATATGCCGGAAGCAAAATTGGCGCGTGAAGCTGAGATGTGTTATGTAACGGTGGCGATGGTAACCGATTATGATTGCTGGCATCCACAACATGAAAATGTCACCGTTGAACATGTTGTCAAAATTTTGCTGCAAAATGCCGAAAAGGCCCGTTCGTTAATTGCCCATGCAGTCCCGGAAATTGGTAAAGATGAGAATGCAATACAATGTTCTTGTCGTTATGCGTTGGAACATGCATTGATTACGGCACCCGAAGCCAGAGACCCGGAATTACTTGAGAAACTTGACGCCGTCGCCGGGCGGGTATTGTGATTTTCTTCTAACCGATTGTTTTCCAAGGTGTGTTATGCCGATTAAATCCCGAATTCGTACAGTTCCGCATTATCCGAAACAAGGCATAATGTTCAGGGATTTTACGACTTTGTTAAAAGACCCGGTTGGCTTGCGAATGATGATTCATGAGTTTGTCAATCGTTATACAGATCAAAAAATTGATAAAATTGCCGGAATTGAATCAAGAGGTTTCATTGTTGGCGCGCCTTTGGCCTATTTACTGGGCGTTGGGTTTGTTCCTGTCAGAAAAAAAGGCAAGTTGCCGGCTGAAACGGTCAGTCTGGAGTATGAACTGGAATATGGCGTTGATTGTATAGAAATACACACCGATGCGATTGAAGCCGGTGAGAGGATCTTGCTCATCGACGACCTGTTGGCGACAGGCGGGACGGCTGAGGCGGCTTGTAATTTAATTGCCCAAATGGAGGCGGAGATTGTCGAATGCGCTTTTGTTATTGATCTGCCAGACATTGGCGGCAGAAAACGACTGGAAAAAATGGGCCACACGGTTTTTGCGCTGACAGAATTCGAGGGTGACTGAAAGCCATGGATTCAACTGACCGAGGGATCAAGGTCGCCACATTACGCTGGCGGGATGATGCGCTTGAAATGATCGATCAGAGAGTTTTGCCGGCGTCATTTGAGTATCGTCGCTATGATTGCGCGCAAGGGGTGGCGTCAGCGATTCAGGAAATGGTCGTGCGGGGGGCGCCGGCGATTGGTGTTGCGGCCGCTTTCGGCATTGCCCTTGAAGCCAGGCGATTAATTTCCTTGTCTCAAACTAAATTTAATTCCAGCATGGAGACAGGATTTGACCTGTTGGCGAACAGTCGGCCTACCGCCGTCAATTTATTCTGGTCACTGGCGCGCATGAGTAAAGCCTGGATGAAGGTTTTTCAACATCAGCCTGACACTGTCGCCGCGCATTTATTGCAGGAAGCCCATGAAATTTACGCTGAAGATATCCGAATCAATCGGCGTCTTGGCGATTATGGCCAACAATTGTTGAAAGATGGCGCCCGGGTATTGACGCATTGCAATGCTGGAGCATTGGCTACAGCAGGCCATGGAACCGCATTAGGCATCATTCGTTCGGCGGTGGAAGCGGGTAAAAAAATATCCGTTATAGCGGATGAAACCAGGCCTTTTTTACAAGGAGCCAGGTTGACTGCATGGGAAATGGTGCAGGAAGAAATCCCTGTCACATTGATTACCGATAATATGGCTGGCTATATGATGAATGCTGGCGAGGTCGATGCCGTCATTGTGGGCGCTGATCGTGTCGCCGCCAATGGTGATGTCGCCAATAAAATTGGCACCTATATGCTGGCTGTTTTGGCTAAACGACATGAAATACCGTTTTATGTGGCCTGTCCTTTATCAACGATAGATCTTGATTTGCCCGAAGGTAAAATGATTCCGATTGAAGAACGTTCCCTTGAAGAGGTGAAAGGTTTTCGGGATTGCCAATGGGCGGCGCAAGGGGCTGGAATTCGAAACCCGGCTTTTGACATTACCCCGGCAGAGTTGGTATCGGCATTGATTACCGAAAAAGGGGTGATTAATGCACCGGATAAAATGAAGTTGCAAGGATTATTCAATTGATCAGAATGATTGTTTATAGAAGTTACGCATTGACAACAGATCGAAATTTTGGGATTAAATGATTCATATTTGGCATAAAGGTGTCGATAAACGAAGCCATAACATCGTTGAATAAATTCCGCTGTACGCTATAGCAATTATTAATCACGTCTGCAAAGCTCAATTTTTGTAATTGAACAAAGCCACAAATTGCAGAAAAAATATGATTATTTATTGCTCTTTTATTGCGAACCTGGAATCGCTCAATATTACACACCTGCTTTATTGCCCGATGATATTGCTCAATCTGCCAATGCCTATCATGTTGTTCGGTAAATGCTTTCTTGTCAAAAACAGCGGTTTTTTCTTCATCAGGTAGTGAACTTATGTAATGGCGAACTTGTTCTTTCAAGGTCGTCCGAAATAATTTCACATACCCAAAATTTTTGAGCCAAACCATTAAGCCGTCTTCCGGGATTTCTAATTGCCTGACTTGAACCCATGAACCTTTTTCAACAGAGACTAATCGATTACCTTCCACTGCAAAGAATAATCCTGTCTGATGATTTCTTATCAATTTAAGATTATCCACGCAACTGTACCAGCTATCTCCTGTTACAAAACCAGGTTCTAGTCCCCAAGCTAATACTTCGGTCAGCATGTCTTGAAAATAGTCATTTTTTGTCTTTCCTTCCGCCTTATCGACCACCCGGAAATTCAGTGGTTGGTGTTTTCCTTGAATGTCTGTGTAGTACAACGTGACAAGATTGATTCCCTTGACTGCTCCATGATGTTTTCCCGACCAAAAATAACTGACATATGCCATATATTGGCTATAAGGTTTATCAAGAACACTATCGTCAACACTCAAGGTTCCGCCCTTTAAATTCAGGCTTGCGCTGGCTTCATTGTATAAATCTCGCCCAGTGTAATGCTCCCGATTTAGAAATCGATTTACGCTATCATGTGATATTGACATGACTTCTCCTAATCGTCGACAACTAGCTTGTTTCGGCTCACTTAATAAAAAACCAATATACATGGGTATAGTGGACCCCGTAATCCGGACAATAGTTTAAACTATGACTATTGAAAAAAGAGGTACAAAAAATGAGCGAAAAAAAACGGAAAACCTTTAGCGGGGCGCAAAAGGCCAAAATCGCGCTGGAAGCGGTTAAGAACATCAAAACGATCAATGAGATTGCTCAAGAGAATGAAGTCCATCCATCTCAGGTAAGCCAATGGAAAAAGGAACTGTTGGCCAATGCGGGAAGCCTGTTTGAAGGCAAACGCGGGCCGAAAGCGGTGAAGGCGCAAGACAATCCGGACCGTCTGTACGCCAAAATCGGGCAGTTGAATATGGAACTGGATTGGCTTAAAAAAAAGTCCGGGATCAGCCTATGATCACGCGTCAAAGCTGGGTGGATCAAAAAGATGAGTTGGCGTTAAGTCGGCAATGCCAGTTATTGAACGTTACCCGCTCAGTAATCCATGAACAGAAAAAACGCCAACAACAGCCGGTGTCTGCTGAAGATCAGCAACTGTTGCGGTTGCTCGACGAAGAATATACCCGGCATCCTTTTTATGGCTCACGCCGTATGACAAAGTATTTACGCGGCCTTAACCATCAGGTCAACCGCAAACGGGTTCAGCGGCTGATGCGCATACCGGGGCTGGTCGGCATGGCGCCGGGCCCGAACACCAGTAAGCCGCATCCTGAGCATAAAGTCTATCCCTATCTGTTAAGAGGCGTCGAGGTGACACGCCCCAACCAGGTTTGGAGTACCGACATCACCTATATCCGACTGCCGCAAGGATTTGTTTATCTGGTGGCCATCATGGATTGGTACAGCCGAAAAGTATTGGCATGGCAACTTTCCAATACCATGGACAGCGCGTTTTGCGTAAATTGTCTGGAGCAGGCCATCAAGACCTATGGCACACCGGAGATATTTAATACCGACCAGGGCGCACAGTTCACCAGCGCGGACTTCACCGGGGTATTGAGTCAGCATGGCGTGACCATCAGCATGGATGGCCGGGGACGGGCCTTGGACAATATCTTTGTTGAACGACTCTGGCGCACAGTGAAATATGAAGAAGTTTATTTGAAGCAATACGGCAACCTGCAAGCACTGTCAGCGGGGTTGACGGACTACTTTGCCTTTTACAACAGCGAACGACCGCATCAGTCGTTAGGCTATGAAACGCCAGACAGGGTTTATCAATTCGCCACGGGAGGTGGCGCTAAAATCGTGGATAAATATAATGCCGGCACTGCCAAGCAGACGCCGGGTGAAAATATGGGCCAGAGCCATTGAGCCTGACTGTTATGAGGGTTCTATCTTAAATTCTCTAATAATTTGTCTGGACAATGGGGTCCACTTTAGGGTAATGTACAGCAGGCTGTTGAGGGGCGTGTTATTTCTCTTATCAAGGTTTGCCTTGCATTGACTTTGGGATTTTTTAAACCCATAGTTTAACATTGCCTGTCAATGCGTAACTTCTAGTTTATTGTATTGACTATCAATCTGATACATACTTATTCTGCAAATGCCGGCTTATGATAAAGGGTATCTTGGGAAACGCTGAACAAATCATCCATGCTGTCAGCGGAAACAAAGTGGGAATACGATTTCCACTTTGCTTACAAAACCAATAGCTTGACGCTATTGATTTTGACGATCCATCCCTGGGTCGCTTCGAATCGCGAATAAATCAGCGATTCCCTTGAGCGGCAATCTTTCGCCTTTGACTTTACATTAGACTATTTATTCTTGTGACTTTTCGTTTTCGCTCCCGTACCACTGTTTTTATTCATGACGTGCTCATGATTCCTGCTGCCTGGCTATGCGCTTATTGGGTCAGGTTTAATTTACAGGATGTGCCAGCCGATTACTGGCAATCGGCGCTTCGTTATTTGCCCTGGGTAATTGTTTTTCAAGCGGCTGTTTTTTGGTTTTTTGGATTGTACCGGGGAATCTGGCGCTTTTCGTCAATACCCGATTTGATCCGGATTATCAAAGCGGTGTCAGTTGGCGCATTTGCCATTGCCTGTGGTTTGTTTATTTATAGTCGACTGGAAGGCGTGCCGCGAAGTGTTATTTTATTGTACGCAACATTTTTACTTTTATTCTTGTCTTGGCCCCGTTTTCTCTACCGGTTATGGAAAGAAAAAGCCCATATTCAGCCGCAAGGTAAACGTGCCATGGTGGTTGGGGCGGGATCGGCTGCTGAAATGTTGGTCAGGGATCTGTGCAGCAACCAATGTGCTGATTTCATACCCGTTATCCTGGTAGACGATAACAAGAATCGTCAAAACCGGGAAATAAGAGGCGTACGTGTTGCAGGGACTATCGATCAAATTCCTGAACTGGCCAAACAATACGATATTGAAACGATATTGATCGCTATTCCAAGTGCCAATGATATGCTGATGCGGCGCATCCTGGAGCGATGTGAGGCAAGTCAATTACCTTTTAAAACCCTGCCATCGGTGAATGAATTATTAAATAACAAGGTTACTCGTGACAATCTGCGTGATGTGCATATTGAAGATATATTAGGACGTGAACCGGTTAAACTGGATTGGCAGCAAATTTCCAGCAGCCTCAAGGATAAAACGGTGTTGGTCACCGGTGGCGGTGGATCGATTGGTTCAGAGTTATGCCGACAATTGGCCAGAATGCAGCCTGGTCACCTGATTGTTTTTGATCAGTCAGAATACAATCTCTACAGTGTTGACAAGTCCTTGAGAAGCCAGTTTCCTGAGCTCAATCTGGATGTGGTGCTTGGGGATGTGACCGATCGGCTGGCTGTGGAGCGGGTCTTGAACAAATATCGGCCGGCGGTCGTTTTTCATGCGGCAGCATATAAACATGTCCCTCTGCTGGAAAATCAGGTAAGAGAAGCGGTTCACAATAATCTGATCGGCACTAAAAACGTTGCCGAAACGGCAATAGAGTTGGGCGTTGAACGATTTGTGCTGATTTCCACCGATAAAGCGGTCAATCCGACCAATGTGATGGGGGCGACCAAGCGTGCTGCGGAGATATTATGTCAAAATTTGGATAAAGAAGGCTCGACCCGTTTTACGACGGTAAGATTTGGCAATGTGTTGGATTCAGCAGGAAGTGTAGTCCCTTTGTTCCGAGAACAGATAAGAAAAGGTGGGCCGGTTACCGTGACGCATCCTGAGATCACCCGCTATTTTATGACCATCCCTGAAGCTTGCCAGTTAATTATGCAGGCCGAAGCCGTCGGACAGGGAGGGGAAATTTTTGTGCTGGATATGGGGCAGCCCATCAAAATCGCCTATCTGGCTGAACAAATGATACGGTTGAGTGGTAAAAAACCGGGAGAAGATATTGAAATTCAATATGTGGGGTTAAGACCTGGGGAAAAATTATTTGAAGAGCTGTTTCATGACCAGGAAGCCATTTTACAAACAGAATTCAACAAATTATTTTTGGCTAAAGCCAGACACTACCAGCATGACTGGATGGACAGGATCACTGAATTGGCGAATCAGTGCAAGCAACTGGATGATGAGAAAATCCGGGATTTGTTAAAGCAGTTGGTGCCCGAGTTTAAAGTTTGATAGCTGTGACTTCTGTCACCAGGGGAGCGCTGAAGCAATCCTCCCTGCTGTCAGCTGACGCAACGTGTAATGTGATTTTCTGATCGACAAAGTGATGTTACGCATTAAACTGGAGAATTGATTGAGTTTACGAATAAATAACTTGTCATGGTAGGGTGGATTCGCCGTCAGGCAATCCACCGTTTTAAGGAGGAATTGTTTTATGGCGGTTTGCTGGCGCGAAACCGCCCTGCACAAACGCTCTTTATATTGTAGGCGAGTTAGGCGAGTGACGATTACCCTCTATGTGGAAATTTCTCCTCACTCAATTAACCTGAGGTCGATTACTTATGCGTAACATCAGTTAACAAACATATTGAGGCGTTCTGACTCTTTTTGTTATAGAGCCTTATGCTATACTTCACAGCCCATTTTGACCGCTATTTAACCGATTGAATGACACAGACATCTAATCCTTTGCAAATCGACGAAACCAACAGGCGACGCACTTTCGCCATCATTTCTCATCCTGACGCCGGTAAAACCACGATTACTGAAAAATTGTTGTTGTTCGGTGGCGCCATTCAGTTAGCGGGCTCGGTAAAGGGGCGTAAAGCCGCTCGTCATGCGACATCCGACTGGATGGAAATGGAAAAAGAGCGGGGGATTTCGGTGACCACCTCGGTGATGCAATTCGAACACAATGATTGTGTGTTGAATCTACTGGATACACCGGGCCATGCAGATTTCTCGGAAGATACCTATAGAACCCTGACGGCGGTGGATTCCGCCTTGATGGTGATTGATGTGGCCAAAGGGGTGGAGGAGCGTACCATCAAACTGATGGAGGTTTGCCGGCTTCGAACCACGCCCATCATCACCTTTATCAACAAACTCGACCGTGAAGGCCGCGATCCTATCGATCTGTTGGATGAAGTGGAAAGCGTACTGAATATCGCCTGTGCACCAATGACTTGGCCAATTGGCATGGGAAAGCGTTTTAAAGGCGTTTATCATTTATATAAGAATGGAATTTTATTGTTCAGTCCGCACCATGGCGGCAAAATAGCCGAAGCGGAAGTCATCAAGGGGCTGGATAATCCCCAGCTGGATGAAGCTTTGGGGTATCAGGCCGATGAGCTGCGCGAGGAAATTGAACTGGTTTGTGGTGCCAGCCATGAATTTGATCTGGACGAGTATCTGGCGGGCAAACAGACACCGGTATTTTTTGGCTCGGCGATCAATAATTTTGGCATCATCGAATTGCTGGACGCCTTTGCTGAATTCGCCCCTTCACCACAACCGAGGCAGGCCGAACAACGGGAAGTCTTGCCCAGCGAAGCAAAATTTTCCGGTTTCGTCTTCAAGATTCAGGCCAATATGGATCCCGCCCACCGGGATCGGGTCGCCTTTATGCGTATTTGTTCGGGTATCTTTGATAAGGGCATGAAATTGTCGCATGTCCGCATTGGCAAAAAAATTCAGGTCGGAAACGCCATTACTTTTCAGGCTGACAGTCGTAAAAATGTTGATGTCGCCTACCCAGGGGACATCATTGGCTTGCACAATCATGGCACCATTCAGGTGGGAGATACATTTACCGAAGGCGAAACATTGAAGTTCGGTGGAATCCCTTATTTTGCGCCTGAATTGTTTCGTCGTGTGGTTTTGAAAGACCCTTTACGCTCCAAGGCGTTGCAGAAAGGCTTGATTCAATTGACCGAAGAAGGCGCAACCCAGTTATTCAGACCGTTGAAAAACAATGACTTGATTTTGGGCGCTGTTGGTGTGCTACAGTTCGATGTGACCGCTCACCGACTGAAAACTGGATATAACGTCGAATGTGTTTACGATAATGTCAATATCACCACAGTACGCTGGGTGACAGCTGAAGACCTGGTTAAACTGGAAGAATTCAAGAAAAAAGCTTATGAAAATCTGGCGTTGGATGGTAGTGACTTTTTGGTTTATCTGGCCACCAGCCGGGTTAATTTACAGTTGACCGAAGAACGCTGGCCTGAAATTACTTTCAGCGCCACACGTGAATTATGATCTGATGTTACGCATTGAACAGGAGAATTGATTGCGCTTACAAATAAATAACTTTTTATGCCAGGGTGGATTTGCCGTCAGGCAATCCACCGTCTTGAGGGGAGCGTAATTTTTGACGTTTTATGGCAGTTTTGGCGTGAAACCGCCCAACACAAATACCCTGTCTTTTGAAATCGAGTGACGTTTTCAGTCGGTTTGTGGCAAACGTTCAGCGAGGCGTAAATAACTCTCCAGGTCAATAGATTCTGCGCGTAGATTTGGCTCAATACCGGCATCGATAAGCTGGTTTTCATTGAATAGTTCTTTCAGGGCGTTACGGATGGTTTTTCGGCGCTTGGAAAATGCCTGCGTGACAATATGATTGAGGTTCTTGACCAATGCCTTGTCAAACTGTTGCTGGTGAGGTGTCAGTTTCACTATTGCCGACATCACTTTAGGCGCTGGTTCAAAACTTTCTGGGGGAACGCCAAACATAAACTCAGTGGCGCAATAAAATTGCATCATTACGCTCAAACGGCCGTATTTTTTACTGCCAGGCATCGAGCAAATACGATCGACCACTTCTTTTTGCAGCATGAAATGCATATCTTCTATCACTGACGCGGATTCAAGCAGGTGAAATAATAATGGTGTTGAAATGTTATAGGGAAGATTGCCGATAATCCGTAGTTTCTCACTATTTTTCGCCAGTGCAGCGAAATCAAAATTCAGCGCATCGGCGCTATGAATGGTCAGGTTGGTTTTATCAGCAAATTGTTTTTTCAGTAATGACACCAGATCCCGGTCCAGTTCAACCACATCCAGTTGAATGTTTTCTCTTAATAATGGTGCAGTCAATGCGCCCAGTCCAGGGCCAATTTCAACCCAGTGCTGCTGGTCGGAAATTTGCAAACAGCCCAGTAAATGATCGATGATAGCGTCATCTTGAAGGAAATTTTGACCAAATCGTTTGCGTGCTTTATGCATAATGGTTTCGTTTATTGTTTTCGGACATTTTTTGTGCGATATGCAGGGCGTATTCCAGACTGCCGGCTGATGCTTTACCAGATCCTGCCAGATCCAGCGCCGTGCCATGATCTACTGACGTGCGGATAATGGGTAGACCCAATGTAATATTGACGGCATTGCCAAAGCCTTTGTATTTCAAGACGGGTAAGCCCTGATCATGATACATAGCCAGTACAGCATCCGCTTTGTCCAGGTATTTTGGCGTAAAAAGCGTATCGGCAGGCAAAGGCCCCTGTAAAGAAATATGCTGAGCACGTAGATAATGCAGAGTGGGTTCGATGATTTCAATCTCCTCCCGACCCAGGTGGCCGTTTTCACCTGCGTGTGGATTCAGGCCACAGACTAAAATATGAGGTTGTTCTACATTAAAATAATGGCGTAAGTCACGATCCAGAATTTTAACGACCTGAATAATTGTATCGGCATTAATGGCGCCGCTGACTTCAGCCAGTGGCAAATGGGTAGTCAGCAACGCTACGCGCAGTCCTGGTGTGGCCAGCATCATCACCGGATGCCCACCGGTTAAACCGGCAATGAATTCGGTATGCCCGCTAAATGCAATGCTGGCGTCGTTAATGATGCTTTTTTGCACGGGAGCTGTGACCATGGCGTCAAATTGCCCCTGCAAACAGCCGGTTGCGGCCTTAGTAATCATGTCCAAAACAGCAGGGCTGTTTTCAGTTGAAAGTTGACCTGCAGTGGCAGCCTTTTTCAATTTGATGGGCCAAATCAGCATGGTTCCTTCAGGATGCAGACGGGGACTGGCTTCAGGGTCAAAATATTCCAATGATATCTTGATATTCAATGCTTTTGCCCGTTGCTCAATCAGTTCGGGGTCGGCGAGTACAACGATTTCACATGACTGGGGGGTATGGGCAATATTGATACAAAGGTCGGGGCCGATGCCGGCCGGTTCTCCAGAAGTCAGCGCGATGCGAGGAATCATTAGGCGGAATAGTTGTCATTAAAGAACCTATAAGTATACAGCAAGCGGCCATCAGACTCCGAGTAGCTAAAACTATTCGCTGAATAGTTACCATCCTGTGTGCAAAAAAGCTTAAAAGTTATCTGTGATTCCCTTGAGGTGAAATAACGCATTGAGAAACAAAGGTTGACGTGAGGCGGTATATAGATATATAATCGTCTGGATATTAAGGGCTGTTAGCTAGTCCTGCGTCTTAGAAGCCCCTGATGGGGTTTTTTGTTTTCTGGCGATAATGGCAGGAAAAAGAGAGACGCATTGATAGAAAACTTTGATGTCGTTACTTGAAGTTTTCATTGGTTGTTTTGTTTATGGAAGAGCCTTCAGGCTCTTTTTTTTGTTTGTTAGATGGTGGTTTAAGTGAAACAGGCTCCAGAACATATTTTGAAATTACTAGAGCCAGTAGTGGAAGGACTAGGCTATGAGTGTGTGGGAATTGAATTAAATACCCATCCTAAAAATGGCTTGCTTAGAATCTATATTGATTCAGGGCATGGAATTGGTGTGAATGATTGTAGCCGGGTGAGTCATCAGGTCAGTGGTGTCCTGGATGTCGAAGACCCTATTAAAGGGGAATACAATTTGGAAGTGTCATCACCAGGAGCGGACAGGCCGTTTTTCAAGCTGGAGCAGTTCCAGAAATATTTGGGACAAACCATCATGGTGACATTGTTTTCACCAATCAATCAACGTAGAAAAATAACGGGCCAGATTAAAGAGGTTCGAGGCGATGGAGTGATTGTGGTTGATGATGGTGAACAAAACTATTTCATTCCAATAAAAGCGATGAGTAAGGCTCGGTTAGTGCCTGAGTTCTCAATCAAATAAGGAGTTTCTAAGTGGCAAATAAAGAAATCTTACTGGTAGCAGAAGTTTTTGCTAATGAAAAGGATATTGATAAAGAGATAATTTTTCAGGCGTTGGAATCAGCCTTGGAAGCTGCGACTATCAAGCGCCATGAAAATAAAATCAAGGCCCGGGTCGAAATCGATCGTGAAACTGGCGAATATAAAACCTTTCGTCGCTGGGAAGTGGTTGAGCCAAATGAAGAAATTGATGGCGATGTCGAGTTTCCAGAGTCTCAGGTGTTACTGGAAGTGGCGCAAATGGAAACTCCTGATGTTGAGGCGGGCGATTTCATTGAAGAGGAAATCGAATCTGTTGAGTTTTGCCGGATTGCGGCACAAACAGCCAAGCAAGTTATCATTCAGAAGGTCCGGGAGGCTGAGCGCAAGAAAATTGTCGATGCCTATGAAAGCCGGGTAGGGGAACTCATTACCGGCGTTGTCAAACGGATAGAAAAAGGTAATGTCTATCTTGATTTGGGGGGGAATGTCGAAGCTTTTATTCCTCGGGATGAAATGATTCCCAGAGAATCGGTACGCATAGGTGACAGAATCAGGGGTTACCTGAAAAATGTGCGCTCTGAAGTACGAGGGCCGCAATTATTTGTCAGCCGGACAGATCCGGAGCTGTTGATTGCATTGTTCAAGCTGGAAGTGCATGAGGTTAGTGAAGGTCTTATTGAAATCAAAGGGGCGGCCAGAGATCCTGGTTCACGCGCCAAAATAGCCGTTAAAAGCAATGACCCACGACTGGACCCGGTTGGTGCTTGTGTCGGCATGCGGGGCTCTCGGGTACAGGCAGTCACTAATGAGTTGGCCGGTGAGCGTGTCGATATTATTTTGTGGGATGAAAATGAAGCGCAATATGTTATCAATGCTATGGCGCCCGCAGAAATAGAATCCATTGTGGTTGATGAAGACAAACACAGCATGGACGTGGCGGTAGCCACCGACAGTCTGTCTCAGGCAATTGGTCGTGGTGGGCAGAATGTTCGCCTGGCCAGTGAGTTGACTGGATGGGAGTTGAATGTTCTGGATGCGGAATTAGCGGAAAAAGAACATGACGAAGTGGTCAATAAAATCAAGCAGGATTTTATTGAGCAGCTGGATGTCGACGAGGAAATCGCTGAGGTTTTGGTCGAGATAGGTTTGACCAATATTGAAGAGATTGCTTATGTACCTGCAGAGGAAATGCAGCAAATCGAAGGGTTTGATGAAGAGTTGGTCAAGGAGCTTCGAAGCAGGGCAAAAGATGCCTTGTTGATTAAGGCCATAGCTTCGGAAGAAAAGGTTGAAATAGCAGAACCAGCACAAGATTTGCTGGAAATGGAAGGTATGGATGAGGAACTGGCCAAGCAGTTAGCGGCGAACGGGATTATTACAATGGACGACTTGGCTGAACAGGCCGTTGATGATTTGCTTGAGCTGATAGGCATGGATGAAGAAAAGGCGGCAAAATTGATTATGAAGGCGCGCGAACCATGGTTTGCTGACAGCCAGGGTGAATAAGGCAGGAGGAAAGGGTTATGAGTGATAAAACAGTAAAAGAATTGGCGGGGGCAATAGGAATTCCTCTGGAGCGCTTTTTAGAACAGCTTAAAGAAGCTGGCGTGTCGGCTAGTACAGAAGATGATCTGATTACGGAAGAAGAAAAAGTTAAATTATTGGCTTTCTTACGGAAACGGCATGGTAAAGATGGTGTCGAAAAAGATGTGGCGCCGAAGAAAATAACGCTGAAACGACGTAAGGTTTCTGAGCTTAAGCAATCGTCCGCACCTGGTACGGGGACAAAAACAGTCAGCGTCGAAGTCCGCAAGAAGAAAACTTATATAAAACGGAGTGAGGCGCCCGTATTAACACCGGAAGAAGAGGCTATTCGTGCCAAAAAAGCATTGGAAGAGCAACAAAAACAAATTGAAGCCGAGCGAGAAGCTGCCAGGCAACGAGAAGAAAAACTCAAGCTTGAAGCAAAAAGACAAGAAGCTTTAGCGAAAAAGATGGAAGAAAAAGCTCAGCAAGAAAAAGAGCAAAAACCTGTTGAAAAGACTGAAACAGAGAAAAAAGAGCCAGTGGTTGAAAAAACCACAAAACCAGTTAAAGCTGAACCTCAAAAAGAGGAAGTAAAAACTGCCGATAAACAACCGGTTGAAGCTGAAGTGGCCAAGCCTGAAAAAGCCGAAGAGCCGCAGCTCACGGAAGAAGAAAAAGCCAAACGTCTGGAAGAAGAAAAAAGCCAGCGGCATGAAGCTTCGGTGCAACGGATGGCGGAAAAAGTCAGAAAACAGGCAGAGGCCAAAAAGCAACAAACATTACACAAGAAAAAGACTGCTGCCAAGCCAGCTCGTGGAGGGTTTACCACACCTGCAGCACCTAGTCAGGATACTTCAGGTGGTCGTAAAGCCAGGGGTAGAAAAGGCAAGCGTCGTGAAAAACAAGAATTGGAGTTAACGGTAAAATCAAAACATCAGTTTGAAAAACCGGTGGCGCCTATCGTGAAGGACGTTTTGATTCCTGAAAATATCATCGTTTCCGATTTGGCGCAAAAAATGAGTGTCAAAGCCGCTGAAGTTATCAAGCATTTGATGAAGCTCGGCATGATGGCCACAATCAACCAAAGCATCGATCAGGAAACAGCGGTGATTCTGGTTGAGGAAATGGGCCATAATCCAATCATGCAAAGTGATGATGACTTGGAAAAAGAAATGTTAGCGGGTGTTCAGGACGATAGTGAAGAGCTTGAAGCCGAACCGCGAGCGCCGATTGTCACCATCATGGGTCATGTCGACCACGGTAAAACCTCGTTGCTGGATTATATTCGTAAAACCCGTGTGGCTGCAGGAGAAGCAGGGGGCATTACTCAGCATATCGGTGCCTACCAGGTCAAAACTGACCACGGTAATGTCACTTTTCTGGATACACCAGGTCATGCCGCCTTCACTGCAATGCGGGCGCGTGGTGCGGAATTGACTGATATTGTCATTATCGTTGTCGCAGCGGATGATGGCGTCATGCCGCAGACCAAAGAAGCGATTGAGCATGCTCGAGCTGCCGAGGTGCCAATGATTATTGCTATCAATAAGATAGACAAGCCTGAAGCAAACCCTGATAAGGTAATGCAGGAATTGGCGGCAATGGATGTTGTCCCGGAAGAGTGGGGCGGTGATGTTCAATTCTTGCGTGTATCGGCGAAAACGGGTGAAGGTGTCGATGAACTTATCGAAGCGTTGATTTTGCAATCGGAAATTCTGGAGTTGAAGGCCCCAACCAAAGGCCCGGCAGCGGGGATTTGTATCGAATCGCGTCTCGACAGGGGGCGCGGTGTGGTTGCGACAGTTCTGGTGCAAAAAGGGACATTGAAAAAAGGCGATATAGTCTTGTGTGGTAAGGAGTTTGGCCGCGTTCGGGCTATGTTTGATGAAAACGGGCATGCCGTTAAAGAAGCGACTCCCAGTACGCCGGTTGAAATCCTTGGTTTGTCTGGTACACCAGATGCTGGAGATGACTTCATGGTCATGCCGTCCGAGCGAGCAGCAAGAGAGTTGGCAGAACATCGTGACGAACGGATGAAGAGCAAACAACAAGCTGCACAATCGGCTTCCAAGCTGGATGAGGTTTTTTCCAAAATGGCGGAAGGCGAGACTGCAACAGTCAATTTGGTCATCAAAACCGATGTGCAAGGCAGTTTGGAGGCCTTACGTGAATCGCTGGTGAAATTGTCAAATGATGAGGTTGCCGTCAAGTGTGTCTATGGTGGTGTCGGTGGCATCAACGAAGGCGATGTCAACCTTGCCCTGGCATCTAACGCAATATTGATTGGTTTTAATGTTCGTGCCGATGCGACGGCCAGAAAACTGATTGAAGAAAAAGATGTTGATTTGCATTATTACAGTGTCATCTATGATGCTATTGATGAAGTCAAACGGGCAATCAGCGGTATGCTGGCGCCAGAGATACAAGAGAATATCGTTGGTCTGGCCGAAGTTCGCGATGTATTTCGCTCACCAAAATTTGGCTCCATTGCTGGCTGTATGGTGATAGACGGTTATGTAAAACGCAACCTGCCAATACGTGTATTACGCGACAATGTAGTGATTTTTGAAGGCCAGTTGGAATCTCTGCGTCGTTTTAAAGATGATGTCAATGAAGTTAAGACCGGTATGGAATGTGGTATCGGAGTGAAAAACTACAATGATGTCAAAGTCGGTGACCAGATCGAGGTGTTTGAACGGGTTGAAGTACAACGGGAGCTGGCGTAATGGGGCGAGATTTCTCTCGTAGCGAACGGGTTGCCTCGGAAATGCAAAAGGAGTTGGCGTTGATTCTGCAACGTGAGGTGCAGGATCAACGGCTGGGGTTTGTCACCATTAATGAGGTGGTTTTATCCAGAGACCTGGCTGTCGCCAAGATTTATATCACTGTGTTGAACGCCAGTGATGATGAAAAAGAACAGAATGTAGACACGCTCAATGAGCTGGCGCCAGTTATTCGGCATCATCTCGCTAAAAAAATGCGCTTACGGCATATGTCTGAATTACGTTTTTTCTACGATCATTCCATCGATACCGGTATGCGAGTTGCGCAATTGCTGGCAGAAGAAAATAAAAAGGATTAGAGCGTGGCGCGGCGAAAAAAAGGCCGTGATATTCATGGTATTTTATTGTTGGATAAACCGGCAGGTATTTCTTCGAATAAAGCGTTACAGGAAGTGCGCCACCATCTGAATGCACGCAAAGCAGGGCATACCGGCAGCCTTGACCCTTTGGCAACTGGTTTGTTGCCTTTGTGTTTTGGCGAGGCGACCAAAGTTTCCGCCATGATGTTGGATGATGATAAAAGCTATGATGTGGTGATACAGCTAGGCATCATGACCGATACCGGGGACCTGGAAGGTCAGGTTGTCCAGGAAAAGCCGATACCTGTTCTCAGTTCATCACAAATAGAGCGCTGTTTGCAGCATTTTAGTGGTGAAATCGATCAGGTTCCCCCCATGTATTCGGCCTTGAAGCATGAGGGTAAGAAGTTGTACGAACTGGCCAGGGGAGGTGTGGAAGTCGAGAGAAAGGCAAGGCGCATCAGGATTGAACAGTTGCAGCTACTGGATAGGCAACAAGATAGCCTGACTTTACGGGTTGATTGTTCTAAAGGCACTTATATTCGTTCTTTGGCTGAAGATATCGGCGAATACTTAGGCACTTGTGCAACCGTAAAAGCGCTCAGGCGAACCCGTGCCGGAATTTTTTTGTTGCAGCATGCTGTAACACTGGAAGAAGTGAAATCATTACCAGCAGACAGTATTATTCAAAGCCTGATTCAAGTGGATAAGCCATTAGAGGCGTATCCGGCAATAAGGGTTAATGAGGAGCAGGCAACCCGTATTCGTCATGGCCAGCGGTTAACACTGGAGGCGTCTGAAAGAGGTTTGGTCAGAATGTATTGTCAGCATGTGTTTTTAGGCTTGGGAGAAATCCGAATGGATGGTAAACTAGCTCCCAGAAAACTGTTTCATCTGGAAACAACAAATTAGGAAATTTACCTTTGTCCTCATCGACCAGGAGTTTGTCCGAGAATAGAAGCCGTTGCGAGGGAAAGCTGATTTGAGTCAGATTTTTTCATTCTTTGTGGCGAATAGTTGCGCTATTTAACGAAAAGAATGGGAAAATCTGGCCAAATTCAGCTTTTCCGTAGTAGGTTCTCTATTCTTGGACAGCCTCCTAGACCCATGTAGATTATGGAGTTTCCAACAACCTGGAACCCTGCGCCCTATTGCGGGGTTTCGTTTTTTTACCCGGCCTCGTCAGGCCTTAACATATAATCGATAGGGATTACTATGCCATTTACAGCAGAACAGAAAAAAGCCGTTGTTGAAGAATATCGTTTGTCAGAAAACGACACAGGGTCACCCGAAGTTCAGGTTGCCTTGTTAACAGCGCATATTGCCCATTTAACTCCTCATTTTGCAGAACATAAGAAAGATAATCACTCACGCCGTGGTTTGTTACGCATGGTTAACCAACGTCGTAAACTTCTGGATTATCTTAAAAAGAAAGACGTTGAACGTTATCGTTCATTAATTGCGCGTCTCGGCTTGCGTAAGTAAGTGATTAAAAACGGCACAGTAATGTGCCGTTTTTGTTTTACCGTGAAAGATTCATCGTTGTTCGGTGAATTGATTCAAGCAACAACCTTTAGATAAAGGAACTTAAATAGTGAATCCGATCAGGAAACAATTTCAGTATGGCGACCGCCAGGTCATTTTAGAAACCGGCGAGATTGCTCGCCAGGCAAATGGCGCCGTCTTAATCGATATTGAAGGCACCTCATTGCTCGTTACCGTGGTAGGGAAAAAAGAAGCACATGGCGTCGACTTTTTTCCATTAACAGTCAATTATCAAGAGAAAGCCTATGCTGCGGGAAAAATTCCCGGTGGTTTTTTTAAGCGGGAAGGGCGGCCCAGTGAAAATGAAACCTTGATTTCCCGTTTGATTGACCGGCCAATCAGACCTCTTTTCCCGGCAGGTTTCACTAATGAAGTTCAAATTATTGCGACGGTGATGTCGCTGAATCCTGAAATTGATACTGAAATCCCGGCATTGCTGGGGGCTTCTGCGGCATTGGCGGTTTCTGGTTTGCCATTTAATGGCCCGATCGGTGCAGCTTGTGTAGGTTATATCGATGGTGAATATGTTTTGAATCCATCTAAAACGGCTCTGAAGGATTCCCGCCTGGAACTGGTAGTTGCCGGAACGGAACAAGCTGTGTTGATGGTTGAATCTGAAGCAGATTTACTGGGTGAAGATATCATGCTGGATGCGGTTCTGTTTGGACATGAACAAATGCAGACAGCGATCAATGCAATTAAAGATTTCAGCGCAGAGGTCAATATTCCCGAGTTTGATTGGCAACCTAGCGGGCCTAATGAGGAATTGGAAAAACTGGTAAGCCAGGAAGCTGAAGCAGATATCAGGGCTGCTTATCAAATTGCTGAAAAACTGGTCAGACAGGAACGACTGAATGAAATTCGCACGGCGTTGGTAGAAAAACTGACCGCCGATGAACAATATGAAGAAATGGACGTGCGCGATTCAATCGAACATTTGGAAAAGAGAATTGTTCGAAGTGCTATTTTGACCGATGCCAAGCGTATTGATGGTCGTGAACTGGACAAAGTCAGACCTATTTCAGTCAGAACCGGTGTATTGCCCAGAACACATGGGTCTGCCTTGTTTACTCGTGGTGAAACGCAGGCCCTGGTAGTGGCGACATTGGGTACTGAAAGAGATGCACAAATTATCGATGCATTATCAGGCGAATACAAAGAACCTTTCATGTTGCATTACAATTTTCCTCCATTTTGTGTCGGTGAAACGGGTTTTGTCGGCTCTCCCAAGCGCCGTGAAATTGGCCATGGCAGATTGGCTAAACGCGGGGTCGCGGCAGTATTACCTGATATGGAAGAATTTCCGTATGTTTTGCGGGTTGTTTCTGAAATTACCGAGTCTAATGGCTCCAGTTCCATGGCATCGGTTTGCGGAACCAGCTTGGCGTTGATGGATGCAGGTGTTCCGATCAAGGCACCTGTTGCAGGCATCGCGATGGGATTGATCAAGGAAGGCGATCAGTTTGCCGTGTTGTCCGATATTATGGGTGATGAAGATCACTTAGGTGATATGGATTTCAAAGTGGCCGGTTCCGAACAAGGCATCACTGCTTTGCAAATGGATATCAAGATCGACGGCATTACCCCGGAGATTATGAGAACCGCATTGGCTCAAGCAAAAGAAGGGCGTTTGCATATCTTGCAGGAAATGAACAAGAACCTGTCTGAAACGCGCAACGAAATGTCTGATTTTGCTCCTCGCATTATTTCGATGAAAATCGATCCGAGTAAGATTCGTGAAGTCATTGGTAAAGGTGGTGCGACTATTCGCGGTATAACCGAACAAACAGGCGCTAGCATCGACTTGACTGATGACGGGATCGTCAATATCGCCTCAGTTGATAAGGCAGCCGGCGAGGAAGCGCGTAAAATTATCGAGGAAATCACCGCTGAAGTCGAAGTGGGTAAAATCTATGAAGGCAAAGTCGCCAGATTGATGGATTTCGGTGCTTTTGTCACTATTTTGCCAGGCAAAGACGGGCTGGTTCATATTTCACAGATTTCTGATGAACGAGTGGAAAAAGTCAGTGATAAATTGAACGAAGGTGATATCGTCAGAGTCAAGGTGCTGGAAATCGATCGACAGGGACGCGTCAGGCTGAGTATGAAAGAAGTCAAAGACGACGAATAAACCAATATGGAAAAAACAAAAAAGGGCCGAAAGGCCCTTTTTTTATGAATGAATAGAATGAATAAAAATTGTTTTGATGTGGACTGTAAGGCTTGTCCGCGGCTTGCCGATTTCTTGCTGGAAGTAAAGGAAAAATACCCTGATTATCATGCAGCTCCTGTTGCGCCGTTTGGTGATAGTTCACCACAATTGCTGATTGTTGGTTTAGCGCCTGGTATGCATGGCGCCAATGCGACTGGGCGCCCGTTTACCGGAGATTATGCGGGTTTGTTGTTATATGAGACCTTGTATGAGTTTGGTTTTAGCAATCAGTCTGAGGCGGTTTCCCGAGAAGATGGGCTGATACTTGAAAACTGTCGTATTACCAATGCGGTAAAATGTTTGCCTCCACAAAACAAGCCAATGGGCTCAGAAATAAATCAATGTAACGCTTTTTTACGGGCGGAAATTGAATCTCTGTCATCGATTAAAGTCATTATGGTATTGGGGAATATTGCCCACCAGGCCGTATTGAAAGCATATGGCATAAGATTAAAACAAATTGCTTTTAAACATAATCAGGCGACACGATTACCAGATGGCAAATGGTTGGTCAGTTCGTATCATTGTAGTCGTTACAACATCCAGACCAAACGACTGACCAAGCCCATGTTCCAGGATGTTTTTACCACGATTGAACAACTGTTAAAAAGTGACCAGTAACACCGAAGACTCAACGTTTGACGTCAAGGCTTTTCTGAAAACGCTGACAACTCGTCCCGGCATCTACAAAATGCAGGATGAGAGCGGTGAAATTATTTACATAGGTAAAGCCAAAAATCTGAAAAACCGGGTATCCAGCTACTTCAGGAGCCAAAGCGCTTCGCCTAAACAGCAGGCGATGGTTGCGCGGGTCGCTAATATTGAAGTGATGGTCACTCATACCGAAGGCGAAGCCTTGTTGCTGGAAAGCCAGCAGATCAAGCGCTTCAAGCCGCGTTACAATATTTGTCTGCGCGATGATAAATCCTATCCGTATGTTTTTCTAAGTGATCATGATTTTCCGCAATTAACCTTTCATCGCGGCGCGAAAAAACGCAAAGGCATGTATTTTGGCCCTTACCCCAGCGCGGGAGCGGTACGGGAAACACTAAAATTATTGCAGAAAATTTTCCCGGTCAGACAATGCGAGGATTCGTTTTTCAAACATCGTACACGGCCCTGTCTGCAATATCAGATACAGCGTTGTACTGCACCCTGTACCCAATTGATCAGTCAACAGGACTATTACAGGGATGTTGAAAACACCAAGCTGTTTTTACAAGGCAAGGGCGGTCAAGTCATCGATGATCTGGTTCAGCGGATGGAAAAAGCTTCGGCACAATTGGCCTTTGAACAGGCGGCTGTTTTTCGCGATCAAATAGTCAGGCTGCGCTCGGTGTTGGAAAAACATTTTGTCTTGGGTGAAAAAGGTGATGTCGATATCATCGCATGCGCCAGTCGAGGTGGGAGTGCTTGCGTGCAGGTGTTTTTTATTCGAAAGGGCCAGAACCTGGGTAGCAAAACATTTTTTCCTAAAATGAGCGATACTCATTCACCGGGCGATATTTTACAAGCGTTTATTGCGCAATATTATCTGGAGCGGCAATTACCCAATGAGTTGATTGTCAGTCATTCATTGCCTGAACCCGATTTGTTGTCCGAAATGTTATCAAAACAGGCGAAGCAGCCGGTTACCGTCAGTGTTAATGTGCGAGGAGAACGGGCAAAATGGTTGCAAATGGCGGCAAATAATGCCGAAAATTCTTTGGCGAGTCGACTGGCGGATAAACAAGGTATTTATCAACGTTTTGTCAGTTTGCAAGAAGAATTGGGGCTGGATGAAATGCCCAGGCGGCTGGAATGTTTCGACATCAGTCATACGCAAGGTGATCAGACGGTGGCTTCCTGTGTGGTTTATACTCTGGAGGGGCCGTTAACAGCGGCTTATAGAAGGTTTAACATCGAAGGGATAACGCCAGGTGATGATTCTGCGGCAATACATCAAGCCGTGTTGCGGCGTTTCAAACGGATGAAAAAGGGTGAGCATCCTGAACCTGATATCCTGTTGATCGATGGGGGCAAGGGGCAAGTGGCTGAAGCACAAAAGGCATTAGCTGAATTAGCGTTAAATAATGTTATGATAGTGGGCGTTTCCAAGGGCCCTGACCGTAAAGCTGGAATGGAAAAAATCATTTTGCCGGATTCTCCATTGCCATTGGATGTTAAATCAGGTAGTGAGGCATTGTTGTTGATTCAACATATCCGCGACGAAGCACACCGCTTTGCGATCACCGGCCACCGAGCCAGGCGAGCAAAAAACAAACGCCGCTCGGTATTGGAAGATATCCCGGGTCTTGGTCCAAAAAGGCGGCAGTTATTGCTTAAACAATTTGGCGGGCTGCAAGGGATTACCAAAGCGGGGGTCGATGCCTTATGCAGTGTCGATGGCATCAGTCGACAATTGGCGCAAAAAATTTACGATAGTTTTCATCAATAATATGCAACAAGAATTTAATTTACCCACTTGGCTAACATTTTTAAGAATTTTATTGATTCCATTGTTAGCGGTTATTTTTTATATTCCCTGGGAATACTCCAATGTTGCCTGTGCAGCCATTTTTCTTGTGGCGGGGATTACTGACTGGCTGGATGGGTACTTGGCCAGAAAAATGCAATTGGAAACCGCTTTCGGCGCATTTCTTGATCCGGTCGCTGATAAACTGATGGTTTCTTTTGTTTTAGTACTACTGGTTCAGGCGGAAGCTTCGCCTTATCTCGCCCTTCCCGCCGCTGTCATCATCGGCAGAGAAATCACCATCGCGTCACTCAGAGAATGGATGGCCGAAATCGGTCAACGGGCAAAGGTTAAAGTCTCACAACTCGGCAAGTGGAAAACTACCGCTCAAATGACATCGATTACTTTTCTATTATATAGAGAAGATCTGTTTGATTTACCGGTCAGAAACATTGGCTATGTATTGCTTTATATTTCGGCAATTTTAACCTTGTGGTCAATGATCAATTATCTGGTCGCTGCGGTTTCCACTTTCAGAGAATAAAACATCGTATTTGATTCCCTCACTTTAGAAAAATTCGTCTGTGGACAATGTGACGAATGAACAGACAGAACAAAATGGAACAGACAGAACAAAACAAAAATAACAAAACAGTAACCCGGGATGATGTGTTATTGGTCGCGCTTAAACTGTTCGCCCAAAAAGGCTATTTCAATACCTCTCTTACCGATATCAAAGAAGCTTGCGGGTTGAAAACCACGAGTGGTATTTATCAGCATTTCAAAACCAAGCAATCCATTGCCGAGGCATTGTTTGATAATATTCTCGATAGTCTGAGTATTTCAATTGATGATATTCGACGCAGAAACCGCAAAAGTTCAGAACAATTGCGTGAAATTGTCGACTTGTTATTCAAACTGACCGATGATGCCCCCGAAGTCATGACTTTTTTGTTACGCATCAAGGTTGATGAGTTTTTACCTGAGCATGCCTCGTTGCTAAATACCGCACCTTTCAATAAGATCAAACGGATTTTGCAGAATGGAATCAAGGAGGGCGAGATTCGTTCTCTGGATCCATTGATGGCGTATGCCTGTTTTTTTGGCATCATCAATCAAACCCTGGAAATGGTTCTGACCGGAGATCTGGATAAGAAAGCCGATAGCTATCAATCTCAGGCCTGGTTGCTGGCCTGGAATGGAATTGCCCGAAAATAATAAATCCAGTACTCAGCTTTTTCTGTTGGCATGTTGTAAAAATGCAATAATCTCATCAGCATGTTTTGCTGGTGAAACCTGGCGATAAATTTTTGCTAGGTTTCCTTCCGGGTCGATGATAAATGAATGGCGTTTACAGAACTTGATCGGTCCCAGTTTGAACAGGCAACCATATTGGCGGCTGATTTCGCCATTGCTGTCGCTGAGTAAGGTAAAGGGAAGCTGGTGTTTTTCGATAAACAGTTGATGGCTTTGTGGAGAATCGGTGTTAATTCCCAAAATAACGCCATTTAAGCGACGAATTTCGTTAAAATTATCCCGTAAACGACAGGACTCCATAGTACAGCCAGGGGTATTGTCTTTTGGATAGAAATACAAGATGACCCATTTTCCTCGATAATCTTTCAGACGATGGGTTTTGCCGTTACTTCCTTGTCGTTCAAATTCGGGGGCGGGTTGATTTTCTAATAGTTTTTGCATGAAATAATATAACTGTTCAGCGCTTAGCTGAGTCAATCAAAGGAATATACTATGCAGTAAATTTTGTTAGGCGGCAATGGGGAAAGACAAATTCTAATGGATGCCGCTATGGGTAATCGACATGGCATGATTTCAGGCGCAACTGGAACAGGTAAGACAATTACGCTACAAATCCTGGCCGAAGGCTTCTCTCGTTTGGGTGTTCCGGTGTTTCTGGCCGATATGAAAGGCGATTTGTCGGGAATCGCCAGTCCAGGCAAACCACACGATAAAATCACTGAACGCATCAATAAAATTGATATAAAAAATTTCCAGTTTCGTGGTAATCCAACGATTTTTTGGGATGTGTTCGCCGCACAAGGTCATCCTATTCGAACCACAATATCGGATATGGGATCCTTACTGTTGAGTCATTTATTGGAATTGAATGATACACAGTCTGGCATTTTATACAGCTGCTGTCAATAGCCAAAATAACTGAGCCAGTTTCGGCCATTAAAAGTGCGCCACTTTTCAGGTAAAAAATCAGCTATTCAGTTTGGATCTCAGTCGATAGCTTTCCCCGCCCAGCATAAAAATGTGTGAATGATGAATGAGTCGGTCGACAATCGGCACGGCGATATTGTCATCGATGAAAAATTCTCCCCAGTTGGTGAATTCCTTGTTGGTGGTCAGAATGATCGAGCGGTATTCATACAGCGTGTTAATCAGTTGAAACAGGTTGTGCATCCCTTGTTTGTTCAACGGTAAATAGCCCGGTTCATCGATGATCAAGACATCGAACTTGGCCAGCTGATTAATTTTCTTTTTCAGCTCACCTTTGAGTTCGGCAATCTCCAGCATTTCAATCAGTCCCGGCGCGGTATTGAAGCTGACCTTGTAGCCGGCCTCAATCGCCTTCAGGCCGATGCCGATGGACAGGTGGGTTTTACCGACCCCGGGCGGGCCAATGAAGACGATGTTTTCGCGGTTGTCGATGAAACCAAAGTCCAGCAGGCTGTTGATTTCCCGTTTGCTGATGGTGGTCTGCACGCGGTAGTCGAACTCATCCAGGCTTTTTTGCACGGGAAATCCGGCGCGTTTGCGGTTTTGCTCGATGCGTTTTTGGTTGCGCTGTTGTCGCTCCAAGTCCACCAGGCTTTCGGCAAAGTGCAGGCAGGAGCTTTCGTTGGCTTCTGCCTGACTGAGCAGGGTGACCAGTTGTTCGGCAATGCCCGACAGGCACAGACTGCGGTATTTTCCGGCAACGCTGTCAATGGATGACATGGCTCACCTCCTGACCAGTCGACTGGCCATTCAGGACGCGATAGCGTTCCAGTTGGGTGGGCGCTTTCTGGCGCGTAGTTGTTATCTGTGCAGTGGCCTTCTCATGGGTACTTCGCGCTGGGTGGTGTTGCCAGGCGTCCAGACAATCCTTGAAGCCTGTTGCGGTGAGCTGTGTTCGATCCAGGATACGCATCAGTACTTCATCGCTCACCGGGCCGTATTGTGACGTCCATTGCTTGAGGATCTGTTTGACGCCCGGTAACTGGTCTTTGTCGATTTTCGGCGAGGTGGCTTTCAGTAATGCACACAATGCCTGACTGGCGTCAGCCCCTTTTCCCGGCAGTTCCTGGATGTCCTGTTCCAGTTGCTGGATATATTGACCTTTATCACGATAATGATCGGTGTTCTTGATGATCTGGCCTTTTTCCAGGCGCAGGGTATGTTCGGCAATCTTCTGGCCGGTCGAGAGGTCAGCGATCCGTAATTGACCGTGTTCGACTTTTACCGCCACCTGCGCCCTTTGATAAGCCATGGGCACTGAGTATTTGTTTCCCTGCCAGGCTATCAGGCCAGTTTTATCCACTTTGCGGGTGACCCTGGCCTGCGCTGGATTCTCGCTGACGCAAGACGGTGTCAGGTACGGCAGCATCCTGTCCTGTTCTTCGTTTCGATAGTGCATGGCCGGCTGTTGACCGGTGCTGCCATGAACACGCTGGTTGGCAATCGTGTCCAGCCAGTCGGACAGATACCTTTCCAGCCCAGACCAGTCCGTAAAGGTTTCCCCATAGAGACCGTTTTGCCTGACGTATTTGACCCCGGCTTCAACCTTGCCTTTACTTTCCGGGTCATAGCCTTCGCAGGCACGGATATGGAAGCCGGCCGCTGTGGCGTACTGATGAAAACGTTGATTGAGTGTCAGCTCCCGAAACACTTCACTGATCACCACCAGTTTGGTTTGATCATAAACACATTCAGCTGGCATGCCGCCGAAATAGCGAAATGCCGCATCGTGCTGCTGAATCAGAGTTTCCGTATCAATGGGCCGGTCGGATACAGATACATACATCAGTCGCGAATAAGACAGCACAAACACCATGAAATACACTGTAGTTTCCACACCGCCAATCATGACACCACGCAACTCGCCGCCATCGACCTGACACTGTTCGCCCGGCACCATGTCCAGTACCGGTTCATAATAGCGCTGCTGCTTGACGCTGATTTCCTGCTTCAACGCTTGAATGTAGCGGCGTACCGAACGGTCGGAAACCGCCAGCATCTCCTCTTTGGCTTTCAATTTGCGCAGCACCTTGACCGCCGACAAGCCCGGCCAGGTCTGCAGCAGATGGATAATATACTCACGGTAGTCATCCAGTTTCTTACCACGCTCTGTGGTTGCCTGTAAGGCCGTAATTTCAGCCTCTGTCAGTTTCAGGTACTTCGAGACTGTATGCCGGGAAATACCCGGTTGTCTGGCAATCTTGCGCATCGATAAGCCATTGCCTTCGTTGTATAACGCTTTGATTTGATGAATCACGTTCCACTCCTTCACAGGACTCCCTGAAAAAATTCAGGGAGTCCCTCAGATTTATTTCAATAACTGATGTTACGCGGTCTTGAATTGTTGCAATTCAGCAAAAGCCTGCCGAATAGCCTTGATACTCTGTACATGACAAAAAATATTAAAAGCTAGCGTAGCTCGTTGAAATGTAATTAAATACCACATTTTGTTTTAGCGAATATGAATAACGGGACATTACAAATCAACGAGCTGACCGTCATATTAACTGAGCACTTTCAATGGAACAAGGCAAGAATCGTTTGTTTTGTGGGTATGTTAATTGCTTTGATGGCAGTTAGCACGGTCAATCTGGCCCAGCTCGCCGTATTCTTTCCCAGTCGGGCAAAAATTTCCTCACGATATCGACGGATGCAACGATTTTTCAGTGACCATTGGCTGGATTACAATGAAGTCGCTCATTTCATCATGAAACTGTTTGGTTTCACTGATCAGGATTACTATCTGACGTTAGACAGGACGAATTGGAAGTGGGGTAAAACCAATATTAATCTGCTGGTGCTTGCCGTGGTTTATCGGGGTGCCGCCATTCCTGTGTATTGGTTGCCTTTAAACAAGCGGGGCAACTCTAATACGAAGGAACGTATAGCGCTGATGAAACGCTTTATTGCGCAGTTTGGCCGACATCACATCAAAGGTCTTTTGGCTGATCGGGAGTTTATTGGAGACGAATGGATGGGCTGGTTGTTTGAGCAAGAGATTCCCTTTTATATCCGTATTCGCAACAACGCCAGGACAACCAATGCCCAAGGCCAGCGAATACGCGTAGAGCGTTTGTTTTATGGGCTTAAGCCGGGTAGCACACGACACCTCTCAACAGCGCGCTATTTGGGAAATTGTTCAATTTATCTCAGTGGGTTACGGCTGAGTGATGGTGAGTTATTAATCATCGTCTGTCAGCATTTGAACCCTGATGCGATTAAAATTTATGGCTTGCGTTGGGATATCAAAACGCTTTTTGGCTGTTTAAAAGAACGGGGATTCAAACTTGAGGAAACGCGTGTAGTCGGTTATCTTCGGATCAAAAAATTGTTAGTACTTCCCGTTATTGCTTTCTGTTGGTCACATAAAGCAGGCGAATGGAAACATGATTGCGAGTTACCAATAAAAACCAAAACACATCAGCGGCTCGCGCAAAGCCTGTTTCGATATGGATTAGATTGTATCCGCTCAACGTTGTTTAATGTCTTATCTCAATCAAAAAGGATGATTAGAAAAGTGATTGCTCTTTTGCAACCCATACCTTTTGTCACTGGAATACATGAGGCTCAATTGTCATAAGCTAATTTTTGTCATGTACAGAGGAGATCCAAACTGAATAACTGATTTTTTACCTGAAAAGTGGCGCCCTTTTAATGGCCGAAACTGGCTCAGTTATTTTGGCCATTGACAATCGGATTTTGATGTTCCGAAATAATCTTTCCCCCCAGCAAATAACCCATCATCACGGGCACTAATGTCACCGCCAGAATTGCAGCCGCAGCCATTGAATAGGTTGCGGTAAAAGCCAGTGGACTGAACAATCGCCCTTCCTGCGCCTGCATGGTAAAGATTGGCAGAAAAGATACGGTAATCACCAGCAGGGAAAAAAACAACGCAGGACCAACCTCCAAGGATGATTCTTTAATGGCCTGCCAATGTTCGTCGACAGTTAACGGGGAACCTTTCTTTTCCAAAGCATTTGCCAAGTGTTTATGCGCATTTTCCACCATGACGATAGCGCCATCGACCATGGTGCCAATGGTAATGGCAATTCCTCCCAATGACATGATATTGGCGTTCAGCCCTTGCCATTTCATCACAATAAACGCCATCAATATGCCCAGTTCTTGTATCAATGAAGTGTTGAGGCTATCGACCGCGCGTTCGATCAAATCTCCCCGGTCATAGACTGGAATAATTTCGACGCCTTCCGGTAGTCCTTGTCTCAATTCTTCCAGTTTCTTCCTCACCCCTTGTATCGTCGCCAGCGCATTTTCGCCAAAGCGCATAATCACTACACCGCCAACCACTTCGCCTTCGCCATTGAGTTCCGCCAATCCACGCCGTAACTCAGGGCCTAAATGAATATGGGCGACATCCTGCAACCGAATGGGAGTGCCGTTTTGATCGACGCCAACCGGTATGGTTTTTAAATCGGCAATGGATCTGATATAACCCAGGCCACGCACTATATATTCGGTTTCAGCCATTTCTATCAAGCGTCCACCAACATCCTTGTTAGATTCTTTTATCGCTTTGATAACCTTGCTTAGCGGTATGTGATAGGCCTCCAATACATTTGGATCGACTTCAACCTGATACTGTTTGACATAACCACCAATCGATGCAACTTCTGAAACACCTGGCACGGTTTGTAACGGATAACGCAAATACCAGTCCTGTAACGAACGTAATTGGGATAAATCATGCTTGCCGGTTCTGTCCACCAACGCATATTCATAAACCCAGCCTACACCGGTCGCATCGGGTCCTAACGCCGGACTGACTCCTTCCGGCAATCGTCCACTGACATAATTGAGATACTCCAGAACCCTGGAACGCGCCCAATACATATCGGTGCCATCTTCAAAAATGATATAGACAAATGACAAGCCAAAAAATGAGTAGCCCCGTACCACTTTGGCCTTGGGCACTGCCAGCATTGCTGTGGTCAATGGATAAGTGACCTGATCCTCAACCATTTGTGGCGCCTGTCCTGGGTATTCGGTAAACACAATAACCTGAACATCGGATAAATCCGGAATGGCGTCTAAAGGGGTATTTTTATAGCTCCATAAACCGATCAAGATGATAATGACAGTCGCCATCAACACCATAAACCGGTCTTTTAAAGAAGCTTTGATAATGCCTTCAATCATGCTTCATTTCTCCTTGTTTCATTGCATCATGATCCATTGATTCGGGCTTGTCAGCCGACTCTTGATGGTTTTTGGGTTCCATCATTTTGGCTGTGGCTTCGCGTAATTTTGATTCCGAATCGATCAGGAATTGGGCAGAGGTAACCACCTCTTCCCCCTCTTTAAGTCCTTTTAAAATCGCCACAAAGCCATTGGAAGCAAGCCCTAACACAACAGGACGAGGTTCAAATTTACCGGACTCACGAACCACGAAAACCTGGGTTCTGGTTCCTGAACGAATGACCGCTTCATCGGGGATTACCACCGCATAGACTTGTTTGCTGGCGAAAATCGTCACTTCGGCAAACATTTCCGGCTTTAACAATAACTCCGGGTTATCAAACACCATGCGTACTTTGATGGTTCGTGTTTTGGCTTCCGCATAAGGATAGATATACCCGACATGGCCTTTAAAAACCTTGCCTGGGACACCTGCCAAATGCATTCCGACCGGATCGTTTTCTTTCACCCAAGGCAGTTCATATTCATAAATATCGGCATAAACCCAAACCTTATGTAAATCGGCAATCATATAAAGTTCGGTCGCCGGAGTAACATACTGCCCTTCCCGTGCACCAATTTTCATCACAATGCTGTTAGCCGGTGAATGAATATGCAAATTTTTCTTGATTTTACGAGTACGCTCCAATTCCTTGATTTGATGCATCGGTACATCCAGCAATTGCAATCTTTCCCGCGAGCTTTTCACTAATTCTTCAGCACCACGCCGAATATCAGAGAAAGGACTTCTCTCAAGTGCTTTCAAGTTCTGTAGCGCCAATAAATATTCCTGCTGTGTCGTCACTAATTGCGGCGAATAAATACTTAATAGAAGTTACGCATTGACAACAGATCGAAATTTTGGGTTTAAATGATTCATATTTGGCATAAAGGTGTCGATAAACGAAGCCATAACATCGTTGAATAAATTCCGCTGTACGCTATAGCAATTATTAATCACGTCTGCAAAGCTCAATTTTTGTAATTGAACAAAGCCACAAATTGCAGAAAAAATATGATTATTTATTGCTCTTTTATTGCGAACCTGGAACCGCTCAATATTACACACCTGCTTTATTGCCCGATGATATTGCTCAATCTGCCAATGCCTGTCATGTTGTTCGGTAAATGCTTTCTTGTCAAAAACAGCGGTTTTTTCTTCATCAGGTAGTGAACTTATGTAATGGCGAACTTGTTCTTTCAAGGTCGTCCGAAATAATTTCACATACCCAAAATTTTTGAGCCAAACCATTAAGCCGTCTTCCGGGATTTCTAATTGCCTGACTTGAACCCATGAACCTTTTTCAACAGAGACTAATCGATTACCTTCCACTGCAAAGAATAATCCTGTCTGATGATTTCTTATCAATTTAAGATTATCCACGCAACTGTACCAGCTATCTCCTGTTACAAAACCAGGTTCCAGTCCCCAAGCTAATACTTCGGTCAGCATGTCTTGAAAATAGTCATTTTTTGTCTTTCCTTCCGCCTTATCGACCACCCGGAAATTCAGTGGTTGGTGTTTTCCTTGAATGTCTGTGTAGTACAACGTGACAAGATTGATTCCCTTGACTGCTCTATGATGTTTTCCCGACCAAAAATAACTGACAAATGCCATATATTGGCTATAAGGTTTATCAAGAACACTATCGTCAACACTCAAGGTTCCGCCCTTTAAATTCAGGCTTGCGCTGGCTTCATTGTATAAATCTCGCCCAGTGTAATGCTCCCGATTTAGAAATCGATTTACGCTATCATGTGATATTGACATGACTTCTCCTAATCGTCGACAACTAGCTTGTTTCGGCTCACTTAATAAAAAACCAATATACATGGGTAATGTACAGCAGGCTGTTGAGGGGCGTGTTATTTCTCTTATCAAGGTTTGCCTTGCATTGACTTTGGGATTTTTTAAACCCATAGTTTAACATTGCCTGTCAATGCGTAACTTCTACTTAATAGCTCCGTATTTTTTTTGACCCATTGCCCTGTTTTATCTACAAACAGTTTTTCAACCCAACCGTCAATCTTCGGATGTAACCGAACCAGCATTTCTTCATCATAATCCACCCGGCCAACGGCGCGAACTGTATGAGATAATGTGTCCCTGACCGCTTTTGCCGTTCTAACCGCTATTTGTTGTTGAATCGTGCCATTGATTTTTACCATTCCGGCCGGTTCATCGCCTGTTTGCCCATCATCGGCATAAACGGGTACATAATCCATGCCCATAGCATCCTTGGCGGGAACCGGTGAAGTCACCGATGGGTTCATTGGACTGCGGTAAAACAAAATTTTGCGCTGTTTCGGTTTCTTTTCTTCAGCATAGACAGGCACATAATCCATGCCCATTGAATCTTTAGCCGGAACCGGTGAGGTCACCGTAGGGTTCATAGGATTTCGGTAAAACAAAATTTTTCGTTCTGTCGTTTTCCCTTGCGACTCCGATGGCATATTCTTATGCCCAACAGGATAGGGTTCGTTCTTGAGAACAGCGTCCAGCCAACTGCCTAAACCAAACCCAAGCAATAACATCGTGATGCCGATTATTAACGATTTATTCATGAGGAATCACCGATTTATTCGCGATTCCAGCGGCGCATGGATGCGTCGCCGAAATCGATGGCGACAAGCCATTGATTTTGTGAGCAAAGCGGAAATCGCATTTCCGCTTTGTGGTCGCTGACGAATCATGGATGATTTGTTCAGCGTTTCTATAAATCCCTTCCTTGCCAATCATGGCGGTCAATTGCGCCAATGCTTGATTGGCCTCCGTTAAAACTTTCCAGTATTGGATTTCATAGTTGTATAAAGTGATCTGGCTGCGCACCAGGTTAAGAAAATCGACCTTGTCCACCTGATAGCCTGACAACATGGAAGCTACGGTTTGTCTGGCCTGAGGTATAATGCCGCTTTTGAAAAGCACGGTTTGATTTTTGAAGCGTCTGAAATCACTGACGGCTTTAGAAATATCGTAACTACTCAGCGTAAATAAGTAAAAAACTGCTTGACACGATTTTAGCGTTATTTTTGGTTTTCTAACGGCAACACCTGGCGCAAGAGGTTTACTGTATTAGCCTGCGTTAGTTGAGGCGTGTTGCCTTATAAGCAATGCCCGATAGCCCTGCTGCCGTGCATTTCTAAAATACGATGACGGGCAACACAGAGGCAAAAATTCGTATTTCAAAAGCCATGAGACAAGAGTCCTGTACTTAAACCCACAGGCCGTTTCATTGAAGATTGATTCCATTGATGTAGAGGCTGCCATTACCAATGCCCGGCAGCTGATTGAAGATGAAGCCGATTTATCTCCGGCGCTGCGGTCTTCGCTGGAGATATTGTTGTTGCTGGTCACGCTCTTGATGCATCGGCTCGGACTTAACAGCAGTAACAGTTCCAGGCCGCCATCAAGTGATCCTGATCGTAAAAGGAAAGCACGGGCTGGATCAAAAAAACCAGGTGGTGGACAGAAAGGGCATATTGGCACCACGCTGGTTAAAGTCGATGATCCCGATGACGTTATCTCCATCAAGATTGATCGCCGTACCTTGCCAGCCGGAAGCTACACGGCAGATGGCTTTGAAACCCGGCAGGTATTTGATATTGATATTTCACGGATTGTGACGGAATATCGTGCGCAAAGGCTTATCGATGAACAAGGTCGTCGGTTTGTTGCTCCTTTTCCCGAGGGCGTAACAAAAGCCGTGCAATATGGTGACCAACTCAAGGCGCACGCCGTGTATCTTTCGCAGTACCAATTATTGCCCTGCCAGCGCATCAAGGATTATTTTTCCGATCAATTACAGATCCCCATCAGTGAAGGTTCGCTGGTTAATTTCAATCAACCAGCCTTTGAGAAGCTGGCATCCTTTGAGCCGATTTGCAAGCAAAGACTGGCGGCAGCTTCTGTTGTACATGCCGATGAAACGGGCATTAACATCAATGGCGCCAGGTACTGGTTGCATTGTGCTTCTAATGATTTATGGACACATTATTTTCCCCATGTAAAACGGGGCAAGGAAGCGATGGATGTCATTGGCATCCTGCCTGACTTTCATGGCATTTTATGCCACGATCACTGGAAGCCTTACTACAAGTCCCCCTTCACTCATGCCTTGTGCAATGCGCATCATCTGCGTGAACTGACCCGTGCCCGGGAGCAGGATGGACAGCAGTGGGCCAAAGAAATGGAAACCCTGTTAAAAAAGATCAATCAGGTCGTCGATGATGCAGGGGGAAACTTGAAGCAAGAAAAGCGGCCTGTTATCGACGACGATATCGAGATTTATTAGAGAAAGCCTCTGTACATGACAAAAAATATTAAAAGCTGGCGTAGCTCGTTGAAATGTAATTAAATACCGCATTTTGTTTTAGCGAATATGAATAACGGGACATTACAAATCAACGAGCTAACTGCCATATTAACTGAGCACTTTCAATGGAACAAGGCAAGAATCGTTTGTTTTGTGGGTATGTTAATTGCTTTGATGGCAGTTAGCACGGTCAATCTGGCCCAGCTCGCCGTATTCTTTCCCAGTCGGGCAAAAATTTCCTCACGATATCGACGGATGCAACGATTTTTCAGTGACCATTGGCTGGATTACAATGAAGTCGCTCATTTCATCATGAAACTGTTTGGTTTCACTGATCAGGATTACTATCTGACGTTAGACAGGACGAATTGGAAGTGGGGTAAAACCAATATTAATCTGCTGGTGCTTGCCGTGGTTTATCGGGGTGCCGCCATTCCTGTGTATTGGTTGCCTTTAAACAAGCGGGGCAACTCTAATACGAAGGAACGTATAGCGCTGATGAAACGCTTTATTGCGCAGTTTGGCCGACATCACATCAAAGGTCTTTTGGCTGATCGGGAGTTTATTGGAGACGAATGGATGGGCTGGTTGTTTGAGCAAGAGATTCCCTTTTATATCCGTATTCGCAACAACGCCTGGACAACCAATGCCCAAGGCCAGCGAATACGCGTAGAGCGTTTGTTTTATGGGCTTAAGCCGGGTAGCACACGACACCTCTCAACAGCGCGCTATTTGGGAAATTGTTCAATTTATCTCAGTGGGTTACGGCTGAGTGATGGTGAGTTATTAATCATCGTCTGTCAGCATTTGAACCCTGATGCGATTAAAATTTATGGCTTGCGTTGGGAAATCGAAACGCTTTTCGGCGGTTTAAAAGGACGGGGATTCAAACTTGAGGAAACGCGTGTAGTCGGTTATCTTCGGATCAAAAAATTGTTAGTACTTCCCGTTATTGCTTTCTGTTGGTCACATAAAGCAGGCGAATGGAAACATGATTGCGAGTTACCAATAAAAACCAAAACACATCAGCGGCTCGCGCAAAGCCTGTTTCGATATGGATTAGATTGTATCCGCTCAACGTTGTTTAATGTCTTATCTCAATCAAAAAGGATGATTAGAAAAGTGATTGCTCTTTTGCAACCCATACCTTTTGTCACTGGAATACATGAGACTCATTTGTCATAAGTTAATTTTTGTCATGTACAGAGGCCTTGATATATAATTTTGCCTTCAAAGCAAAATGATTGGTTTGGTGTTTTATTTTGAGACACTCCAGTTTAAAGACCGCCATAATGGCCATAAAAATATGATTGTTTTGTGTTGTTGGGGTACGAGTAGGCGACTTTGCCAACCCGGCATTGGATTTCAATGATTTATGAAATTCTTCGACTTTCCAGCGTTTCTGATAGATTGCCGCAACCTTTTTACCCGTTAATGTTAAATCACTGCACACCAGATTAACGGTTGCAGTACTGCCGTCTTTGTTTGTAAAGATTCGCCGGACAATCAGGACTTCATGTGGGTAGCCTTTTAGCCAGCCGCGTACTGCTTGTTTATCCTCTAATGCAATGTCACTGACACGGGTAAATTTTCCTTGTTTCTTGTCGTCTACGCTCAACGCCACCAAACGATTATCCTTTAAAGCCCCAATGAAATGTTTGTCTTTGTCAACAATAAACTCCTGATTCTCTTTAGCCGTAAACCAGCTATCCATCAACACATAGCGAAATTGAAGCCGATTGTTCAAACACTGTTGAATCATCGCACGCATCAGCTCATTTTTGGTCACCGTAGCCATTCGTTTAACCTGCTTTGTTTTGATATCACAAAACTGAATCGGTTTTTTGACCACTTCAAAGGCTACGGGTATCGAAACATCACCCGTATGATACAAGGCATTCAATAGATTGATGCCTTTGACTGACCGCCCCTGGCAATGGTCATAATGCCAACAAATGACTTCATTCTCGTCTGTCCATTGCTTCTCCTGGATTGTATCGTCAAAAATCAAACACCCTGATTCTTCTTCAATCTTCCGGACTGTTCGTTTAACCTCCAGCCAGAGGTCTTTTGATGTGTACGTCCTGGACGATAAAAAACGCGTGATACTATCATGGCTAACTTCTCCATCTAACATTGACGACAAACCCGTCGCCGTCGCATAGCTCGTATTGCTGATTAAATAGTCTGTGTACAGGTCTAATTTCTCTTTGTTCATCCTCAAATTTTATCAATTATCCGGCGTAGCGCGTAACATCAGTCAATAAATAAAGTCTGAAAAAGTGGCTCATTTTTGTTGGCCAGTTTTGGTCTATTTTAATTGGCCATTAACAGCTGCTTTAAAATTGCCGATGATGAAGGTCTGTTACTGCTGGATTTAAAAGACCTGCGCGCCATGTTGGTCTGGATGAGCGACAACGCCAAAACCCTGAAATCCGAATACGGCAATATTTCATCGGCGAGTATCGTTGCGATACAACGTCGTTTACTGTGCTGGAGGAGCAAGGTGCGGAAAATTTCTTCGCGGAACCTGCGATAGACCTGGAAGATCAGCAGCGACTGGATTTCTCGGGAAACGGCGTGATCAGTGTTCTTGATGCAACGCAACTGATGTCGCAATCACCTCGGCTATATGCCGCCTTTTTGCTCTGGCTGTTGTCAGAATTATTCGAGACATTACCCGAAGTAGGTGATGCAGAAAAACCCAAAATGGTGTTGTTTTTCGATGAGGCTCATTTGTTATTTGACCGTGCGCCCCGAGTATTAGTCGATAAGATAGAGCAAATTGTCCGATTGATCCGTTCAAAAGGGGTTGGTGTTTATTTTGTCAGTCAAAGTCCTTTGGATGTACCTGAGGATATATTGGGGCAGCTGGGACTCAAAATTCAGCATGCCTTGAGAGCCTACACACCGAAAGATCGAAAAGTGATCAAGGCGGTTGCACAAACCTTTCGTGAAAACCCTGCACTTGAGACTGAGCAGGTTATTCAACAGCTGAAAACCGGTGAGGCGCTGGTGTCAGTATTAAATGCTGATGGCAGTCCCAGTATGGTTGAAAGGGTATTGATGCGGCCACCTGAGTCGCAAATCGGGCCGTTGACTGATGCTGAAAGAAAAAGCATTATGCAACGCTCGCCTGTCAAAGGTCGTTACGAGCAGACAGTTGATAGGGAATCTGCTTATGAACTGTTGAAACAAAAAGCTGAACGACGAGCTGAATTAGCTGAACAGGGCGAGAAACATAATAAGCGAAAAACCGCTGGCCGCAGTCGGTCCCGCCAAACAGTGGGCGAAGCAATGTTGAAAAGCGCCGCCAGAAGTATCGGCAGTCAGATTGGCCGGCAGATTATTCGGGGTATTTTAGGTTCATTGCTGGGTGGAAGACGTTAAGGAATCGTTGATTTCAGTGGCGCACGTACAACCCCCATTTTTCAATGTCAGATTGAATGAGTTGTAAGTAAAAACAACCTCAATTAACTGTACAATCTTGGCGGTCAGTTTAAAAAATGGTGCAGCACACAGATACGCTGTCAAAATCGAGGGCTTCAAGTCATTGATTTTTCTGGAATCCAAGCTCTTTCTTCAGGAAAGTTGGTTCCCAATCGGGAGCTTGGGAACCAACCAAAAAGATGTGTAAATGGTTATGCTCTCTTGTCTGAAGGGCGGTTACATTTTCATCGATGCGCCACATTTCCCTTCGCCGCATTTGCCTTCCATAGCTTTGTCATCCTTTTTAGGCATTGGCTTGTTGCCAGCGCATTTTCCTTCCACTGTTTTGTCTTCATTTGTTTTCATCATGGCGCTGCCGCATTTTCCTTCACCACAAGCGCCATCCTTCATTTTCATGCTGCTGCCCTTGTCATCGGATTCTGCAACCTGCAAATAGCCTGAAGAAAGCTCTGTCAAGGTAAAAGGGTTACCAGATTGTGGCGTTGTTTCAGTTGCCTGTGCGTTTGATGCAGACAAGCCTGATAATAAAGAAGTGCCTAGTGTGGCTAAAAGGGCAGATTTTGTTTTTTTCATGCTGTTTTTCCTATTGCTGTTATAAACGAATACAGTACCAGGTTTGTTTGAGTTGGTTTGATGGTTTATTTTATATCTGATGGGTTTACAAACCATCTAATCAAGCCAAACAAAATGAATGCTGTAATTGGGTAAAGCCTAAAGCATACCAAAACGACTTGAAATAATGAATAAGGTTCCTGACAGATTGCAGGACGACGTCATCTAAATCGCCTCTCCCCCGGCCACACCTTAACCAGCCTGATCCAGGGCCTTGGCGTAGTGAGGTTTCCCGGCTTGAAGCGGGATATTCGGTCGATTGGGCTGCAAAAAGCCGCCGAATGGCAGTTCGCCATGGTCATTGGCCATACCGGGGCCTGGCCGATCACCGTCGGCCCCGATGACGACCTGGGCCGGCCGTGTCAGCGCAGGAAGACAGCGAGCGGCTGCGCAGGATGGGCCGCAAAATGGCGGATCATGCTGGCGATGGATTGCCGCGGCTGACGGATCAGGCGACGCAGCAGGCCGATGACGGCGTTTCGCAGGCAGGCGAGCACCTGGGGGCCATGGCCCTTTCGAACCTGGCAGCGGTCCTCATCGAACGTGACATCGCGGACCCAATGGAGGCGGTTCTCGATACTCCAGTGCCCCCGGTTGAGGGCCAGCAGTTGCCCGGGGTCGGCCTGTTCCGGGGTGAGATCAGTGATGCAGAAGATCTGTTCTGTGCGTGTCCTGCCGGTCTTGGACACGGTGACCTGGCGTTCGATCCGGCAGACCTGGCCCACATGGGGGAAATCGAGATAGGCATTGAGCGCAACGGTGGTGCGAAGGGTGCGCTGCTCGATCCGACCGTGTCCCTTGTCCACCGTGGTGTGCTCAGGGGGGAATGGATTCCCGGTCGAAAGCCTTGAGATCGTTGGCCAGGGTTTTCTGGTTGTCCTTGACCGTGAACAGGTAGTGCGCGCCCTTTTCCTCGACCAGGAAGCGGGCGGTCTCGCGTTGGGTGTGGAGCGCATCGGCGGTGACCACACGCCCCTCGATGGAGAGGGGATCGAGCAGCTCCCGCAGGGCCGGGATCTCATTACTCTTGGTCTCGACCGCGCGCTGTGCCAGGACGGTGCCCTGCCGAGGGAACAGGGCGGCGAGCAGGTGCGTCTGGCGGCCATCGCCCCGGCGAGCGCCCTTGAGGGTCTTGCCGTCGATGGCCAGGGGTTCGTCGGCCGGGGCGCTGGCCTGGACCCAGGCGGAAAAGGCCTGCTCCAGCGCCACCGGATCCACCTGCTGGAGCACGCGGCGGAAGGTGGGCTCGGAGGGGCCACGAAGCGTTGCTGTCTGCGATCGAAACAGGCCCGCAGGCGCTTGAGCTGCGTCTGGGTCAGGCGGGCGGCGTACTCACTGATGGCCAGATAGCCCCGGGCGCCGGCCAGGGTGGCCGCCAGGGCGATGGTCAGCACCGTCGGCAGGGGGTGCAGCTGACGGCGTCCACCGCGGGGTTCGGGTAAGCGGCCCAGCTGTTCGCGCAACTGGGCCATCTCCAGGTCGCTCAGATTGATCTTCTGCATCGGGGTGCTCCAATCGGGATGAGGGATCGGGTGGCGCAGCCAGTGGCGCGCCCGCTCATGGCGCTGTATCGGTCGCACGATGACATCGGACAGCGGCAGGGATCATGGTAAATCCACTTCGATCATGGTGATTGAATTCAAGCATGATCTGAGGTGAACGTCCAGCAATTATCCAATAGTGCAGGCTTGTCAGTGGGTTAGCGGATTAGATGACGTGGCCCTGTGACAGATTGAATAAACAAGTTTGGTTTTTGATAAATTTTGTGACGCGACAAAGTTGAAAGTAAGCATGATTAATAATACTAATCAACGGGTTAGCGTTACAATGGGCAATAACTGGTAACGAAGCGAATGCTTTGAAGGGAAAAAGGGGGAGGTTGAAAAAGGGAGATGAAAGATGTTCCTCTGCCTTCAGGCAGAGGAACATTTATGGATCACTCAAGAACGTTATTGAGATCTCTCGCTTTTGCTAGTACTTCAGCATCCTGTTGGATATTGGTTGATGCGGATTGACTTTTCAGATGCTCGGTCTCACGACTTTTCAATAAAACAACACCTGTAATTGCAATAGCAGCGATAACACCAACGATCATTAAGAAATTATCTTTTTCTTGTTCAGCCATTTTTGAATCCTCTTTGGTAATAAAATTATAGTTATATAAAAACCTTGTTAAAGGTTACAGCCGGAGCTGCATGTCGATTGATTTTTTGTATTGTATTTGGTCGACACGTTATTTTTAGCACAATAAAAGGTTTTGTGTCAAAACTAAAAAAGGCTTTTTAGTTTTTGGGCTGGGAGAAACAGGAAGTTATATTTGTTGATAAAAGATAAGTGAATGAAATATAAATAAACTTTGTTTTCAAAAGTTAAAGCCAGGAAGGCGATGACTTATAAAAATTCTTCTTCAGATTGATATTTTTCGGACAGCCGTAACAATACATATACAGCGCCTGTACCTCCGTCACGCGGTGGGGTGGAGCAGAACGCCAATACATCTTTATGCTGCCTGAGCCAGACATTGACATCATTTTTCAGGACGGGATGATAATTTTCCGAGCGGTAGCCCTTGCCATGGATGATATGCACACAGCGGCAGCCATATTCCACGCAGTCCTGCAGGAAACGAACCAATTGCTGGCGGGCTTGCTGGCTGGTCAGGCCGTGTAAATCCAGATCGGCGTCCAGCCCATAGTGACCTTTGCGTAATTTACGCAAAACATTTTTTTGCATGCCGGGCGACAGAAAGCTGAGTTTGTCTTCATTACTCAATTGCTCCACTGCTTCCACGGAATTGACGAACGGCATCGGATCGTCGTTTAGCGTATTATTGGGAACAGGACGAGGTTTTTTTTTGCGATAAGGTTCGATCTTATCGTTTTTAATGGCCTTTACCTTACCAACAGATTGCCGGAAAAGGGCCAGATCGTCATCAGAGAGTGTTTTTTTGCCACGTAAGCTGATTAAAAATGGTTTTTTTGCTAATATGATCGATTTTATAGTGTTTTAGAGCAGCATGCACATACTATTGAGTAATGATGATGGCTATCAGGCGGAGGGCTTGAATACTTTGGCGAAATGTCTTGCTGATTTCGCCGGTGTCTCGGTAGTCGCTCCTGATAGAAATCGTAGCGCCGCCAGCAACTCATTGACATTGGAAATGCCGTTACGCGCGAATCGGGCGACTAATGGTTTTATCTATGTCGATGGAACGCCCACCGATTGCGTCCATTTTGCCATTACCGGACTGTTGGAAGAAGAGCCTGATATGGTGTTTGCCGGTATCAACCATGGCGCTAATCTGGGCGATGACGTGCTTTATTCCGGCACCGTGGCGGCGGCGACCGAAGGGCGCTTTCTGGGCTTGCCGGCAATTGCCATTTCGTTGACATCCTCCAATCCTGTTCATTTTGAAACGGCAGCTTTCGCCGCTGTTGAATTGTTAAAAAGAATAAAAACACAGCCATTGCCGAAAGACACCTTGTTGAATGTCAATGTGCCTGATATACCGATTGAAACGCTCAAAGGCTTTCAGTCAACCCGCCTTGGACAGAGACATAAGGCGGAACCAGTGATTAAAGCGGAAGACCCCCGTGGTCGCCGTATTTATTGGGTGGGCCCACCTGGAGCGGAGCAGGATGCAGGGCCAGGGACAGATTTTTTCGCTATCAGTCAGGGCTTTGTTTCAATCACACCATTACAACTGGATCTGACCCGTTATGATCATATCGAAACGGTCGGACAATGGCTGGAACAGGAGGTGGAAGCATGAATCAGCGCTTTCAAGGCATAGGCATGACTTCGCAACGCACCCGGGACCGCATGGTCAAGCGCTTGCAGGAACAAGGTATTCGCAATCAGCAAGTACTGTCTGTCATGGCGTCCACTCCCCGGCATATTTTTGTCGATGAAGCGCTAGCCAGCCGCTCCTATGAGGACACCGCCTTACCTATTGGCCATAATCAAACCATTTCCCAGCCTTATATTGTCGCCAGGATGACGGAATTATTGTTGGAAAAAGGGCCACTACATAAAGTGCTGGAAATCGGTACAGGCTGTGGTTATCAAACCGCCATTCTGGCGCAATTGGTCGATAAGGTATACACCGTCGAACGTATAAGGCCGCTGTTAAACAAGGCAAAAGATCATTTGTGGGAATTGTCTTTGAAAAATATTTATTATTTGCACAGCGATGGCGGCTGGGGCTGGCCTGAAAATGCACCCTATGATGGTATTCTGGTGGCGGCAGCGCCGAATGAAGTACCTAAGCCGCTACTGGAACAATTAGCTATTGGCGGTGTGATGGTGATACCGGTTGCTGAGAATAACTTTCAACAATTACACCGCATTACACGCACCGAAACCGGCTTTGAAGATGAGATATTCGAACCGGTCATTTTTGTGCCATTCTTGTCAGGAAAACAATAGTGTTTCAGAAAATATATGACCAGGTTTTATTGTGGTCCAAACATCGGCATGCCGAAAAATACCTGGCGGCATTGAGTTTCGCCGAATCCTCTTTTTTTCCGGTGCCACCGGATGTGATGCTGGCGCCGATGATATTGGCCGACAGGCAAAAAGCCCTGAAACTGGCGTTGTTGACCACCTTGATGTCCGTTTTAGGCGGCATGCTGGGCTACGGTATCGGATTTTTCCTGTTCGACAGCATTGCCGGTTGGCTGCAGCAAAGCCGTTATTGGGAAAGCTACTTGTTGGCGGAGAAATGGTTCAATCAATGGGGCATCTGGGCGGTGTTCGTGGCTGGTTTTTCACCCATTCCCTACAAGGTTTTCACCATTGCGGCCGGGGTGTTGCAGATGGCCTTCATCCCTTTTGTGATTGCATCAGCCATTGGCCGGGGGGCGCGATTCTTTTTACTGGCGTTATTGATTAAGGCGGGCGGCGAGAAATTAGAGCAAGGCTTGAGAAACTATATGAATCAATTGGGTTGGGCAGTCGTTATTCTGGTTATTGCAGGCGCAGGGATTTATTACTATGTCAAAAACTGAACCCGACTATTTTATTGGCATTGATTTAGGCACGACGCATACCGTGCTCGCTTACCAAAAAATTGGCGAAAACGACAATATCCAGGTTTTTGATATTACGCAACAGGTTGCCGCTGGCGAAGTGGCTGCCCGGAAATTACTGCCGTCGGTACGCTATCATCCGGCGGAAGGTGAAATGAATGCCGATGATTTCAGCTACAGTCTGGCTGATGATTCAGCGGTTATCGGCGAAGCGGCGCGGCTTTTAGGCGCAAAATCCCAGGGAAGGCTGGTGACTAGCGCCAAAAGCTGGTTGTCCCATCCAGGAATCGATCCCCAGGCCGCTTTGCTGCCTTGGGGAGGGGCAGAGAAGATTGAAAAAATTTCGCCGCTGGAAGCCAGTGCCAGTTACCTCAAACATGTGCGCATGGCCTGGAATCAGCAGCATCCCGAGGCATTGATGGAGCACCAGCAACTGGTGATCACCATTCCGGCATCATTTGATGAATCCGCCCGGGCCTTGACGCTGGAAGCCGCACATCTCGCCAACTTGAATAATGTCCGTTTGCTGGAAGAACCGCAGGCGGTCTGTTATGACTGGCTGCGCCGTCAGGCGGGGAATGTCGGGCAAGCCTTGAAGGATATTCATTTGCTGCTGGTATGCGATGTTGGCGGCGGTACGACCGACTTTACCCTGATTAAAATTGAAAAAGGGGGGAAACAAGCGCCGATGACCCGCATTGGGGTCGGCGACCATTTAATGCTTGGTGGCGATAATATCGATTTGGCGCTGGCCCGGCTGGCCGAATCACGTTTACCGGGTGAAAAAAAATTGTCGGCGGCGGAATTATCCCAACTGATCGAACAGTGCCGTCTGGTGAAAGAAAAATTATTGGCTGATGATGCGCCGGAGCAAATGAATGTCACCTTGTTAGGCGGCGGCTCGCGGCTGATCGGCGGCAGCCGGACTGCCGTATTGACAAAAGATGAAGTCACAGAAATTGCATTGGATGGATTTTTCCCATTGACCCGGCTGGATGAACTGCCGGATAAAACCCGCAGTGGTGTGGTTGAGTTTGGCCTGCCCTATGCGGCTGATCCCTCCATCAGTAAACATATCGCCGCTTTTTTGCACGACCATGCAGGAGAGGCCAAAAAAGCCTTGGGGACTGACAGCATCGTACCGGATGGCCTGTTATTGAATGGAGGCGTGTTCCGCAGTAAACCAATTTCTCAAAGGCTCATCGAGGTTCTGACGCATTGGAGCGGACAAAAACCGCATTTATTGCAGAACCCGCATCCTGAACTGGCTGTCGCCCAGGGAGCTGTCAGTTATGCGCTGGCAAGGCAGCGAAAAAAACTGCAAATCGGCGGTGGCGCGGCGCGAAGTTTTTTTCTGTTGCTCGACTCAGGAGATAAAGCGCAAAAACAGGCCGTGTGTCTGTTAGCCAAAGGCAGTGAAGAAGGGCGGGAAGTTTTGTTACAAGAACGGAAATTCGCGTTGAAAGTGGGACAGCCGGTTCTGTTCAGCCTGATCTCCAACAGTGCGGAAGGCGATTTCAAGCCGGGACAATTAGTAACAGTCGATGAGAAATTTCATTCCTTGCCCCCTTTGGCGGTCGCCTTGTCTGGCGATGATCAGACAGAGGTCATCGTCCAGCTGGCGGTGACCCAAACGGAATTGGGAACCTTGAAAATCCAATGCGTTTCGGTGGACAACCCCGAACAACGCTGGGATGTGGAATTTCAGATTCGTAAAAAAAGTCAACAACCTGTCAATGGGAAACATTTACCGGCCAGCTTTAATGCCGCAGCCGATAAAATCCGTTTGATCTATGGCGCTCGCTCCCGGCAAGTCAGCCCAAAAGCTGTCAAAAACTTGCGCACTGAACTTGAAAAAACCATCGGGTTAAGCCGGCTGGAATGGGATAACACTTTATCCAGAGCCTTGTTCGATGTGTTGCTGGAGGGGGCCAAATATCGCCGCCGCTCTGAAAATCACGAACGTATCTGGCTGAGCTTGTCGGGTTTTTGCCTGCGTCCCGGATTTGGCTCGCAACTGGATGAATGGCGCGTAGAACAATTATGGAAGCTCTACCCGCAAGGCATTCAATTTGTCAATCAGGCGCAGAACTGGAGTGAATGGTGGACAATGTGGCGGCGTATTGCCGGTGGCCTGGATGAAGCCGCGCAAAAAACCTTGTTTGAAGCCATTGCCAAATACATCAATCCGGCTTCGGCCCGGCAAGGTGGTATCGCCAAACAGTTAAAAATCCGGGCCTATGAAGATATGGTGCGCCTGGCGGGCGTACTGGAGCGCCTGTCGGTCGAACAAAAACTGGAACTGGGAAAATGGTTGCTCAAACGCCTGCAGAAAGCCAGTGAGCCCCAGCAAACATGGTGGGCGCTAGGTCGTATCGGATCAAGGACGCCGTTTCATGGCAGCGCCCACAATGTCATCCCCGTGGATGTCGTCAGCCAGTGGGTTGAAGTGACGCTGGCGGTTGACTGGAAAAAAAGCCCCCAAGCCGGCTTTTGCGCCACATTGCTGGCCAGAATGAGCGGCGACAGAAGTCGGGATATAGAAGATGAGCTGCGCCAGCGCGTGATGGAAAAGCTGAAACAAAGCAAAGCCCCGGCATCCTGGATGTCCATGTTGCAAAGTGTGCAAAAACTGGATGAAAAACAGGAAAAACAAGTTTTCGGCGAATCCCTGCCGCCTGGTTTAAAGTTGGTTTGATCGTGATTATCGGCGGGTAGCTGAATGGATCAAAATTCTATTTTCCTGCTTGAAATAGCACGCTCGCTGTGTTTTAGACATTACTTTATCAGGATGCTTGAAGTTTTATAGTCAAATCATCCGACTGGAGAATCAAGTGACACACTCAATAGTGTTTACAGATTAGTTTAGAAGCGGTTTAAATTCGTCATAGGTTTTTAACTTAGCCAAATGCTCATGGCTTTGTATGGTTTCTTTGAGTTTTTTATTGATATCATTGTCCTTATAAGCAAGTAGAGCACGTACGATATACCGGTAATCATAATATTGCGTCTTTTTTTCTAACCTTGTCAACAAAGTCTGAACAAAGGAAGGATGTTTGATTTCTCCGGCTTTTTTGGTTATGAGTTCGGTTAACCTGTATATATCATCTTCTTTCTCAATAAATGTACTTATGAGGTTAATCACTAATTCTGGCTCTTCTGCAAAAGCAGTATTTACAAGTGTATTAGTAATTTTTTCTCCTGCTAACGATCATCGCAAGAATTGCCACCCCGCATGATGAAATGTTGTAGAGTTCCTTGTGGAAGATGGCGGTTAAAGACTGCGCTTTACTTTGGAGCCTTAGAGCCCGACTGCTAACGTAGCCTGCCATGGATGACTCGAACCCCGGATTGCTTCTTTAAGAGCGAATGTTAAAAGGGCCGTTGACGATTTACATCGCCCTCAGGCAGATCATCCAGGCAACCGCCACCTTCCAGGCTCAATCATAGAGTAAAGGAGGAAAAAATGGAACTCACTGCAATACACAAGCGAGTCATCGGGTTGGATGTTCACCAAAAGCAGATTAGCGCCTGCGCCATGGTTGAACAGGCCGAGGGTGGTATTCAGACAGAGCATCGGCAGTTTGGCGCATTCAAACGTGATCGACGTGCATTAGCCGATTGGGTGCAGTCTGTCGCACCGGATGAGGTGGTGATGGAAAGCACCGGCATCTACTGGAAAAGCCCATAGAAGTTACGCATTGACAGGCAATGTTAAACTATGGGTTTAAAAAATCCCAAAGTCAATGCAAGGCAAACCTTGATAAGAGAAATAACACGCCCCTCAACAGCCTGCTGTACATTACCCATGTATATTGGTTTTTTATTAAGTGAGCCGAAACAAGCTAGTTGTCGACGATTAGGAGAAGTCATGTCAATATCACATGATAGCGTAAATCGATTTCTAAATCGGGAGCATTACACTGGGCGAGATTTATACAATGAAGCCAGCGCAAGCCTGAATTTAAAGGGCGGAACCTTGAGTGTTGACGATAGTGTTCTTGATAAACCTTATAGCCAATATATGGCATTTGTCAGTTATTTTTGGTCGGGAAAACATCATAGAGCAGTCAAGGGAATCAATCTTGTCACGTTGTACTACACAGACATTCAAGGAAAACACCAACCACTGAATTTCCGGGTGGTCGATAAGGCGGAAGGAAAGACAAAAAATGACTATTTTCAAGACATGCTGACCGAAGTATTAGCTTGGGGACTAGAACCTGGTTTTGTAACAGGAGATAGCTGGTACAGTTGCGTGGATAATCTTAAATTGACAAGAAATCATCAGACAGGATTATTCTTTGCAGTGGAAGGTAATCGATTAGTCTCTGTTGAAAAAGGTTCATGGGTTCAAGTCAGGCAATTAGAAATCCCGGAAGACGGCTTAATGGTTTGGCTCAAAAATTTTGGGTATGTGAAATTATTTCGGACGACCTTGAAAGAACAAGTTCGCCATTACATAAGTTCACTACCTGATGAAGAAAAAACCGCTGTTTTTGACAAGAAAGCATTTACCGAACAACATGATAGGCATTGGCAGATTGAGCAATATCATCGGGCAATAAAGCAGGTGTGTAATATTGAGCGGTTCCAGGTTCGCAATAAAAGAGCAATAAATAATCATATTTTTTCTGCAATTTGTGGCTTTGTTCAATTACAAAAATTGAGCTTTGCAGACGTGATTAATAATTGCTATAGCGTACAGCGGAATTTATTCAACGATGTTATGGCTTCGTTTATCGACACCTTTATGCCAAATATGAATCATTTAAACCCAAAATTTCGATCTGTTGTCAATGCGTAACTTCTAGCCCATATGCAGCTTTGGAACATGTGGGTATTTACGCCAGGGTCGTCAATGCCCGGCATGTGAAGAATGTGCCGGGACGCAAGACGGACATCGGCGACGCGCAATGGCTGGCGATGCTTTCCCGTGCCGGACTGCTGCGCGGTTCATTCGTGCCACCGGAAAAGATGCGGCAGTTACGCCTGATTTCACGTCAACGACAGAAGTTGGTGTCGATGCTGTCTGCTGAGAAGAACAGACTGCACAAGGTATTAACCGACGGCGGCATCCGGCTTGGCGTGGTGGTCAGCGATGTACATGGGCAATCCGCGCGCGCCATGGTTAACGCGCTGATTGAAGGACAGCCTGCGCATGATGTGTTGAAGCTGGCCAGCAATCGTCTCAAAGCGCCGCGCGCCGATATACTGGAGGCGCTGCAAGGTGAGTTGAGCGAGCACCATCGCTTCGTACTGAATGAACTGATGCAGCATATTCAGGATTTGGAAGCACGCATAGCCAGATTCGATGCACAACTGCTGGCCGGACTGGAGAAGGAGAAAACGGTTTTGCAATTGCTCCAGACTATTCCCGGTGTTGATTTGATTGGAGCAGCCATGCTACTTGTTGAGATCGGAACGGATATGACTGTCTTTGGCAGTGCGGATCGGCTGGCGTCATGGGTGGGCATATGCCCCGGCAACAACGAGTCTGCCGGCAAACGCAAATCAGGACGAACGCGAAAAGGAAACCCATATGTGCGTCGCCTGCTTTGCGAATGCGCCCATGCCGCCAGCCGAACCCGATCGGTTTTCCAGGCAAAATATACATCACTGGCGATTAGGCGAGGTCACCAACGCGCCATCATCAGAGCGCTGATAAAATTCGGTTATATAACACAACCGGGGTAAGCCAGCTTACTTCATTGAATATGGATAAGCAGCCTTTTCACGGCTGAGAACTCCTTGCGCTTTCGATATGGATCATTTCAAGCGAGTCTTCGATCTCGTGAAAGATTTTGGGACATCCAAGTCCCCAAAATCGACTCGATCTTCGACAACTCATTGGTGCCCCGGCCGTCCTGGTCACCCGACGTTCCGTATGACTGGACGCCGCGTTCGGATGCTCCCTTGGGATCCCCTTTGGCGCCTTCGGCACGTCGGGTATCCCGTGTCGCCTCGCGGCTACCGGGGACTACCCGCCTTCGCTTCGCTCTCCATGGCGGGCAGCGCATGTTAACAACAAACGATTCTTGCCTTGTTCCATTGAAAGTGCTCTGTTAATATAGCGGTTAGCTCGTTGATTTGTAATGTCCCGTTATTCATGTTCGCTAAAACAAAATGCGGTATTTAATTACATTTCAACGAGCTACGCTAGCTTTTAATATTTTTTGTCATGTACAGAGGATTTTTAGTTAACTTCATCGTAACTACTCAGCGTAAATAAGTAAAAAAACTGCTTGACACGATTTTAGCGTTATTTTTGATTTTCTAACGGCAACACCTGGCGCAAGAGGTTTACTGTATTAGCCTGCGTTAGTTGAGGCGTGTTGCCTTATAAGCAATGCCCGATAGCCCTGCGGCCGTGCATTTCTAAAATACGATGACGGGCAACACAGAGGCAAAAATTCGTATTTCAAAAGCCATGAGACAATAGTCCTGTACTTAAACCCACAGGCCGTTTCATTGAAGATTGATTCCATTGATGTAGAGGCTGCCATTACCCATGCCCGGCAGCTGATTGAAGATGAAGCCGATTTATCTCCGGCGCTGCGGTCTTCGCTGGAGATATTGTTGTTGCTGGTCACGCTCTTGATGCATCGGCTCGGACTTAACAGCAGTAACAGTTCCAGGCCGCCATCAAGTGATCCTGATCGTAAAAGGAAAGCACGGGCTGGATCAAAAAAACCAGGTGGTGGACAGAAAGGGCATATTGGCACCACGCTGGTTAAAGTCGATGATCCCGATGACGTTATCTCCATCAAGATTGATCGCCGTACCTTGCCAGCCGGAAGCTACACGGCAGATGGCTTTGAAACCCGGCAGGTATTTGATATTGATATTTCACGGATTGTGACGGAATATCGTGCGCAAAGGCTTATCAGGCTGTTGATTTAATCCAACCTGGAGGCCGCATTGTTTCGTTGCCATAATTGGCATTTGATTACATAACTAATTGTTATTTATGGTAAAATGATTCAATCCATTTGATATTCCCCGATTTTTTATTTGTTATGCGCGGCATTGATTATACCCAAAACGAATTATTCAGTTATCGGACGCTGGAATCCAGAATTCCGGGTGATCATCCTTTACGCAAACTACGATATTTGGTCGATATTCTATTGACTACTCTGGATGAGGAGTTCGATGACCTGTATTCCCGACGGGGCCGGGCGTCAATTCCTCCCGAGCGTTTACTCCGTGCCAGTTTGTTGCAAATCCTGTTTTCCATTCGTTCGGAGCGGCAACTGATCGAACACATTGATTTCAATCTGCTGTATCGTTGGTTTGTCGGCTTATCAATGGATGATGAGGTTTGGGATCATTCAACGTTCAGCGCCAATCGTGACCGTCTATTGAATGAGCGCGTGAGTCGTTTGTTTTTTGATCGTGTGCTGTGCCTGGCCGAATGGCAGGATTTAGTCTCAGACGAACACTTTTCGGTTGATGGCACGCTAATCAAGGCTTGGCCTTCTGTGAAAAGCGTCAAGGCCAAAGACGGTTCGAGCCGGCCGCCGGAGGATTCCACCCGCAATCCGAGTGTCAACTTCAAAGGCGAGAAACGCTGTAACGACACGCATGAATCGACAACGGACCCGGAAGCAAGGATATATAAAAAAAGTCAGGGCGATAAAGCCCAACTCGCTTTTCCGGGCCATGCACTCATGGAAAATCGCCATGGTTTGGTCATCGATGTTGAAGTGACCCAGGCGACAGGAACGGCCGAGCGGGAGGCGGCGACAAAAATGATCAAACGCAGTGTCAAAAAAGCGGGTGCCACAGTGGGTGGTGACAAAAACTATGATACCCGGAACTTCGTTGCCGAACTACGTGCCATGAAGGTGACCCCGCATGTGACTCAAAAAGCGAAAGGTTCGGCGATTGACAAGCGGACGACCCGACACCCAGGCTATACCAGCAGTCTCAAAATCCGTAAACGGATCAAAGAAGTCTTTGGCTGGAGCAAAACTGTTGGGGGATTACGTCAAACCCGGTTTCGCGGAGTGAAAAAAGTGACTGCCCAAACCGTATTCACCTTCGCAGCGTATAATCTGACCCGCCTGATGTCCTTGTTGCAATGGCGTTATTCAACTGCGCAGGCACCGTTGTGCCTGAAATCCGCCAAAAGGTGGAAATAAAGCCTCGAAAGGGCAATATAAACCGGCTGATACCGGAAAACCTGGCTAATCAGGCCATCCAGAGGTAAATTTAACCCAAAATGAAGGGCTGGAGCCGGAGGCATAGGGGCGTTTTTCAACAGCCTGTTAAAGGAAAAGAGGGTATTTTGAAATCAATGGAAAGTCGTACTGCTTTTTTGACTAACTCAAACCATCCTGTTGTTTTTCATTTTACCCCTAAGCATTGTTCATGGCTTAATCAGATAAAGATTTGGTTTTCTATTTTAATGCGTAAAGTAATCCGGCGCGGCAACTTTAAATCTAAAGAGGATTTAAACAAAAAAAATAGCGGATTTCATAAAATATTTCAATGAAACCATGGCTAAGCCTTTTCGCTGGACGTATCAGGCTAAGCCACTTACTCAATAGAATTAGAACTTATGCTTGTTTGCACTAGCAAATTGATTCCGCGAAGGTTTATTCCCATGCCGGGCTTGACATCTACAACGTCGGTGAATTTCCGGGCGTTTGAGCACGAAGCTCACCGCATCCTGAAGGAGATGGCAGGAGAACGCATCTGGCCATGACAAAAGAACAAGAGATCGAACAAGGGCTGATCAAAAAGCTGGAAGAACTCAAATACCGCCACCGCCCCGACATCCACGACCGTGAGGCACTGGAGCAGAATTTCCGCGAGAAGTTCGAGGCGCTCAACCGCGTCCGACTCACCGATGACGAGTTTGCCCGCCTGCTCGATGAGATCATCAGCCTGGATGTTTTCGCCTGCGCCGAACACCTTCGCCATCGCAACACCTTCGAGCGCGAGGACGGCACCCCGCTGCACTATCAATTACTCAACCTCAAGGACTGGTGCAAGAACACCTTCGAGGTCGTCAACCAGCTGCGTATCAATACCAGGAGCAGCCATCACCGCTACGACGTCATCCTGCTGATCAACGGCCTGCCACTTGTTCAGATCGAGCTGAACAAGTGGCAGTCAGCCCGCGTCGGGCCATGCAGCAGATCGTCGAATACAAGCACGACCGCGGAAACGGCTACACTAACAGCCTGCTCTGTTTCATGCAGCTTTTTATCGTCAGCAATCGCAGCGAAACCTGGTATTTCGCCAACAACTCAGACGAGCATTTCCGTTTCGACGCCGACGAACGTTTTCTGCCTGTCTATCGGTTCGCCGCGCAGGATAACGAGAAGATCAACCACCTGGATGACTTTGCCGAGGCTTTCCTCGCGAAGTGTACCCTGGCCGAGATGCTCAGCCGCTACATGGTGCTGATCCAAAGCGAGTGCAAGCTGATGATGATGCGCCCCTACCAGATCTATGCGGTTCAGGCCATCGTCGACTGCATCCGCCAGAACCGGGGCAACGGCTACATTTGGCACACCACCGGCAGTGGCAAGACGCTGACCTCGTTCAAGGCTTCCACCTTGCTCAAGGACAATCCCGATATCGAAAAATGCCTGTTCGTGGTGGACCGCAAGGACCTCGACCGCCAGACCCGGCAGGAATTCAACCGTTTCCAACCTGGTTGCGTGGAGGAGAACACCAACACCGAAACCCTCGTGCAGCGCCTGCGCTCTGATGATTACGCCGACAAGGTGATCGTCACGACCATCCAGAAGCTCGGCCTGGCGCTGGATGGCAGTCACAAGAAGGAATACCGCAAACGCCTCGAGCCCCTGCGCGACAAGCGCATCGTGTTCATCTTCGACGAGTGCCACCGCTCCCAGTTCGGCGAGAACCACCGGGCCATCCGTGAGTTCTTCCCCAAGGCCCAGCTGTTCGGCTTCACCGGCACGCCCATCTTCGCGCAGAACGCGACCTATCAGAAAATCGACGGTGAGCAGGCCAGCATGGTCACCACTGCCGACATCTTTGAAAAACAGCTCCACGCCTACACCATCACTCATGCCATCGAAGACGAAAATGTGCTGCGTTTTCATATCGACTACTTCAAGCCAGAGGGCGCTTCCGTCAAGCCGGGCGAAACCCTGGCCAAGCAGGCCGTGGTCGAGGCGATACTCGACAAGCACGATGCCGCCACCAATGAGCGCAAGTTCAACGCGCTCTTCGCCACCGCCTCTATCGACGACGCCATCGAATACTTCCATCGGTTCCGTGAGATCCAGGATGGGCGGGCCGAGGCGGACGAGGACACCATGCCGCTGAACATCGCCTGCGTCTTCTCACCCCCTTCCGAGGGCAGGCGCGACATCGTCCAGCTGCAGGAGGACCTGCCGCAGGAGTTGGCCGACAACCGGGTCGAATCCGATCGAAAGAAAGCGGCGCTCAAGGAGATCATCGACGACTACAACACTCGCTTCGGCACCCACCACGACCTGGCCAATTTCGACAGCTACTACCAGGACATCCAGCGTCGCATCAAGGACCAGAAATACCCCAACAGCGATCTGCCCCGGGAGAAGAAGATCGACATCACCATCGTGGTGGACATGCTGCTCACCGGCTTCGATTCGCAGTATCTCAACACCCTCTACGTCGACAAGAACCTGAAATATCACGGCCTCATTCAGGCCTTTTCGCGCACCAACCGGGTACTCAACGAGGCCAAGCCCTACGGCACCATCCTCGACTTCCGCGCCCAAAACGACGCCGTGGACGAGGCTATTGCGCTCTTTTCTGGCGAGGCGACGGGGCGGGCCAGGGAGGTCTGGCTGGTAGATCCTGCTCCCAAGGTGATCGAAGCGCTCGAGGAAGAGACGCAAAAGCTCAAGGTGTTCATGGCTACACAGGGGCTGGATGCTCGCCCCGAAGAAGTGGCCAACCTCAAGGGCGACGAGGCCCGCGCCGGTTTTATCGAACGCTTCAAGGAAGTGCGCCGGCTCACCACCCAGCTGGGCCAGTACACCGACCTCGACGAGGCGCAGAAGGCAAAGATCGAGGCACTGATTTCGCGCGATGACCTGCGCGCCTTCTCGGCCCAGTACCTCGAGACCGCCAAGCGTCTGCAGGAAGAGAGCAAACAACGCAAGGATGCCTCCGACGATCCCATACAGCAGCTCGATTTCGAGTTCGTGCTGTTTGATTCGGCGCTGATTGATTACGACTACATCATGAAGCTCATTGCCCGCTTCAGCGGCCAGCCGTCATTGAGGCAGAAGATAACCCGTGAGCAGCTCATGGGCCTGCTGGCCTCCAGCGCCCGGCTGATGGACGAGCGCGAGGATTTGGAGACCTACATCGACACCCTGAAAGAGGGCGAGTGCCTGGGTGAAGAGGGCATCCGCAAGGGCTACGAACGGTTCAAGGCTCAGCGCCTGACCGAAGAACTGGCCTGCATCGCCGAGAAGCACGCGTTGCTAACCGAGGCGCTACAGCGCTTCGTCGACCACATTCTCGAGCGCTACATCTTCGATCCGGATGCCCTGACCGAACTCTTCCGGCCCAAGGGGCTGGGCTGGAGGGCGCGTGCCCGCGCCGAGCTGGCGTTGATGGGCGACCTGATTCCACTGCTGCGTAAAAAGGCCGAAGGACGCGAGATCTCGGGGCTGGAGGTGTATGAAGATGCCTAAGAAGAAGAAAAAGGCCGTCGTGCCTCGCCTGCGTTTTCCCGAGTTTCGGGATGCGGGGGAGTGGGAGGTGAAGCGGTTGGGGGAGGTTTCTGAGATCCTTGATAACATGCGGAAGCCTATTTCTAGAACCAAGAGAAAGCAGGGGACCTACCCGTACTACGGGGCTAGTGGCGCAATCGATTATATCGATGAATACATTTTTGATGAACGTCTTCTGCTAATTGGCGAGGATGGTGCCAAATGGGGCCCATTTGAAAAGACAGCCTTCATAGTGGAAGGAAAATATTGGGTCAATAACCACGCGCACGTCTTGCGACCGGTTGCGAGCAACGACGTGCTGCTGGAGAATTACCTGAATGTTACCGATGTGTCAGTGTATGTCACAGGTGCCGCTCCACCAAAACTGACGTTGCATAATCTCACATCCATCCGTATCCCGGTTCCGCCCGTTCAGAATGAACAACAAAAAATCGCCGATTGCCTCACCTCGCTCGATGATCTGATCCGGGCCGTGGAGGCGCAGCTTGTGGCGCTGAAGGACCACAAGAAGGGCCTGATGCAGCAGCTCTTCCCCCGTGAAGGCGAAACCACCCCCCGCCTGCGTTTTCCCGAGTTTCGGGATGCGGGGGAGTGGGAGGTGAAGCGGTTAGGGGAGGTTTGTGAAATCAATAATGGTAGTTTTAACGCAAAGGATCATGTAGCTGCGGGTAAATATCCTTTATTTGATAGGTCGCTTACTGTCAAGAAATCAAATAGTTATATCTTTGATTGTGAGGCAGTAATTATTCCTGGTGAAGGTTCAGAATTTTCACCACGATACTACAAAGGAAAATTTTCTCTTCATCAAAGAGCCTATGCACTCACCCAATTTAATGTGGAAGGAAAGTTCATTTTCTTTTTAATGGATCGGCGGAAATCACAGTTGGTAAAGCAGGCGGTTAAATCCACTGTTATGTCCTTACGGATGCCGATTTTAGAGAACTTTACAATAAACGTCCCAAGAAAGCCCGAACAACAAAAAATCGCCGATTGCCTCACCTCGATCGATGATCTGATCCGGGCCGGGGAGGCGCAGCTTGTGGCGCTGAAGGACCACAAGAAGGGCCTGATGCAGCAGCTCTTTCCGCAGGAGGTGGGTTGAGCCATGGCGGACGTGAAGCCCTTCGAAACACTTGAGTCGCTTGTCCAAGAGGACGAAGATGAGGAGCCCACCACATGACCAAACAAGACCAGATCCAACTGGGCAAAACCCTCTGGGCCATTGCCGACGAACTGCGCGGGGCGATGAACGCGGATGATTTCCGTGACTATATGCTCGCTTTTCTGTTCTTGCGCTATCTGTCGGACAACTACGAGGAAGCCACTCGATCCGAGTTAGGCGCTGACTGGCCCGAACTGCCGGAAGATGAACGTCGCTCGCCGCTGGTGGTGTGGTATGAGCAGAACCAGGAGGATCGTGACGAGTTCGAAGAAGTCATGCACCGCAAGGTGCATTACGTCATCAAGCCCGAATACCTCTGGGGCAGTATCGCCGAGATGGCGCGCACCCAGAACGGCGACCTGCTCCGAACATTACAGCGGGCGTTCAAGTTCATCGAGAACGAATCCTTCTCCAGTAACTTCCAGGGGTTGTTCTCTGAAATCAACCTCGACTCGGAAAAACTGGGCAGGGACTACAAACAGCGCAATGACAAGCTGTGCACCATCATCCAGAAGATCGCCGAAGGGCTGGCAGAATTTCCCTCCGATCGGGACCTGCTGGGGGACGCCTATGAATACCTGATCGGGCAGTTCGCCGCCGGCAGCGGCAAGAAGGCCGGGGAGTTCTATACCCCGCAACAGATCTCCAGTATCCTTTCCGGCATTGTGTCACTGGACGGTCAGGACCCATCCACCGGTAAAAAACCAAGGCTCGACCAAGTGTTCGATTTTGCCTGCGGCTCCGGTTCCCTGCTGCTCAATGTACGCCGCCGTATGGGCAGGCAGGGTGTGAGCAAGCTCTTCGGTCAAGAGAAGAACATCACCACCTACAACCTGGCGCGCATGAACATGCTGCTGCATGGACTCAAGGATACGGAATTCGAAATCTTCCACGGCGACACGCTGCTCAACGAGGAGCCGCTGTTGAGGGAAGAGAATCCGGCCAGAAAGGTCGAATTCGATGCGGTGGTGGCCAATCCGCCGTTTAGCTACCGGTGGCAACCCAACGACGAGCTGGCTGAGGATTTCCGTTTCAAGGGTTACGGCCTGGCGCCCAAATCGGCCGCTGACTTTGCCTTCCTGCTTCACGGCTTTCACTTTCTGCACAAGGAAGGCACCATGGCGATCATCCTGCCACACGGCGTACTGTTCCGAGGCGGTGCCGAGGCGAAGATCCGCAAGAAGCTGTTACTCGATGGCACCATCGATACGGTGATCGGCCTGCCGGCCAAGCTGTTCTACTCCACTGGCATTCCGGTCTGCATTCTGGTGCTGAAGAAGTGCAAGAAGTTCGACGACGTGCTCGTGATCAACGCGGCCGAGCATTTCGAGAAGGGCAAGCGTCAGAATGTGCTATTACCTGAGCACATCGACAAGGTCGTCGAGACCTACCGGTATCGCAAGGAGGAGGAACGCTACTCCCGCCGGGTGAGCATGGAGGAGATCGAGGAGAACGACTTCAATCTCAATATCTCCCGCTATGTCAGCACCGCCAAACCGGAGGCGCCTGTGGACCTGGCACAGGTACATACGGAACTCACTGATCTGGCAGGCCAGGTATCCGAAGCCACCCAAAAACATAACGAGTTTCTCAGGGAACTGGGCTTGCCGGAGCTTCCATGAGCCAAGAAACCGAGAAAACCGGGAGGAGAAAAGCCGCTTTTCAAACCCCGGCGCACGAAGATCGCTTTTCTGCCAGTGGACGGCTTCGCTCTGGACTTGATTACCCTCCGCACGGAACGCCCGCAGCCTTGCGTGAAGCAGATGATTTCGAGGCCTATGCTGCCGACTCTGGGCGCTTCGTCGATCCGTCGACGATCCTGCCGACCCCGGCGATCTCCACGAGTGGCAGTGACCGTCTGAGCGGCTACGCCTCGCTGCTTCCGTCGGTGAAGGAGGTTCCCCATGACCTCCATTGAGCAGATCGCCCAGAGCTTGGCCGACCTGCTGCGCCAGGCCGAGACCAACGAGGTCTCCTACCTGACCTTCGCCGAGTCGCTGGTGACCGAAGAACTGCAGCGGCGTAACCGGAGGAGGATCGACATGAACCGGCGCAAGGCCGGCTTCCCGGTGGACAAGCGCCTGGTATAGAGTTCGACTACCGCTAAATGTCAACCAACCTGTCGTAATTTTAACACTAATTCACGAAGTAATTGTTGCTGCAACTTGACATTTAGAGGATTCTGATTTCTCCTTGTTTGGGTTGAGATACACCTGACCAACCGGGGTTAAATTTCGTGTTTTTCGTCCATTCCACCGCTCGGGGTTATCTTTTTTCGCCTGTTCGATCACGCGCTTTCTATGCTCAAGTATGGCCTTGTCCAAGCCATTATGGCGCTGGTTAGGCGTCACAAACCTGATGGCGCTGTGTTTGTGCTCATCGTTGTACCAGCTGACAAAACCATCTACCCAGGCTCTTGCTTCGGTTAATGTTGTAAACGGGTTTTCCGGAAAGGTGTAGTAGTATTTGATGGTTTTAAACAATGATTCAGAATATGGATTGTCATTACTGACACGGGGCCTGCTGAATGAGCTGGCAATGTCTAAATCGATCAGTCTGGCTCTTGAGGTTGCGCCTTTCATCGGGCTGCCATTGTCGGAATGGATGACTAATTGCTTTTTCCCGATGTTTTCCCGGCGGACGATATCTTCTATTAAATCAGCTGCATAGCTGCTCGATTCGATATCATGAACCTGCCAGCCGACAATTTTCCGGCTGTAGATATCCATCACCATGTACAGGTAGTAATACTGTCCTTTGATCGGGCTTGATAAATAGGTAATATCCCACGAGTAGAGTTGATTGGGTCGGGTGGCTTTGAGCGGCTGTGGTTTGTGACGCTGGCCGGCCGACTCTTTCGCTCTATGCTTTAACTGGTTGTGCGCTTTCATGACCCGGTAAAAGCTTGATTCCGAGGCGATATAGCGCCCTGAATCCAAAAGGGCCGGAACGATTTGATGCGGTGTCAGGTCGCGGTATTCCGGTTGGTTTACCAGGTTGATAATTTCTTGCCTGGTCGCCTCGGGCAATCGATTATGCACAGGCGCGGTATTGTGCAGCCTCAGGTCTTCTGAAATCGCATCGCCACGGTTCCAGCGCTGGTAGGTTCTGGCGGATATGCCCAACAGTTCGCAGGCGGATTGTTGCCGTGCGCCACTGCTGACAGCTTCATCAATGAGCGCGCTGTAATGTTTGCGATCTGAGCAGGCGATCAGTCGTCCGCCTTTTCCCCCCGGATCGCCTGGCACTTTTTTGATAACACCAGTAAGGCCGCTGTTTCCGATAACGCTTTTTCTTTACGGTTCAGCTCTTTTTGCAAGCGCTTGTTTTCTTGTTTGAGTTGCTTTTTTTCTGCTCGGCTGGCTGAGAGGTCTGCCGATTGAGCAGCGGATAAAAATTCTGTTCTCCAAGCGTCCGGATGGTACAAATAGATGCCTTTTTCCCGGCAATAGGCGCTGGCCTGTTCGTCTGTCAGATGATGGCAATGAGCAATGGCGTCAAAACGTTCCGCTTTCGTCCAGGCATGAGGGCTTTTTTCTTTTGACATACTTGATGTTGAGATTTCGAGTTGATTGTCCCTGGCTAAACGAATCCACTTTAAATTCCTGGCTAAATACCGCCATTTTTGTCTCCTGATTTAAAAAAGTTTTAGGCGACAGGTATGTTGACATAGGGGGAAAGTTAGGCAGGATGCCAATGACATCCATCGCTTCCTTGCCCCGTTTTACATGGGGAAAATAATGTGTCCATAAATCATTAGAAGCACAATGCAACCAGTACCTGGCGCCATTGATGTTAATGCCCGTTTCATCGGCATGTACAACAGAAGCTGCCGCCAGTCTTTGCTTGCAAATCGGCTCAAAGGATGCCAGCTTCTCAAAGGCTGGTTGATTGAAATTAACCAGCGAACCTTCACTGATGGGGATCTGTAATTGATCGGAAAAATAATCCTTGATGCGCTGGCAGGGCAATAATTGGTACTGCGAAAGATACACGGCGTGCGCCTTGAGTTGGTCACCATATTGCACGGCTTTTGTTACGCCCTCGGGAAAAGGAGCAACAAACCGACGACCTTGTTCATCGATAAGCCTTTGCGCACGATATTCCGTCACAATCCGTGAAATATCAATATCAAATACCTGCCGGGTTTCAAAGCCATCTGCCGTGTAGCTTCCGGCTGGCAAGGTACGGCGATCAATCTTGATGGAGATAACGTCATCGGGATCATCGACTTTAACCAGCGTGGTGCCAATATGCCCTTTCTGTCCACCACCTGGTTTTTTTGATCCAGCCCGTGCTTTCCTTTTACGATCAGGATCACTTGATGGCGGCCTGGAACTGTTACTGCTGTTAAGTCCGAGCCGATGCATCAAGAGCGTGACCAGCAACAACAATATCTCCAGCGAAGACCGCAGCGCCGGAGATAAATCGGCTTCATCTTCAATCAGCTGCCGGGCATGGGTAATGGCAGCCTCTACATCAATGGAATCAATCTTCAATGAAACGGCCTGTGGGTTTAAGTACAGGACTCTTGTCTCATGGCTTTTGAAATACGAATTTTTGCCTCTGTGTTGCCCGTCATCGTATTTTAGAAATGCACGGCAGCAGGGCTATCGGGCAGTGCTTATAAGGCAACACGCCTCAACTAACGCAGGCTAATACAGTAAACCTCTTGCGCCAGGTGTTGCCGTTAGAAAATCAAAAATAACGCTAAAATCGTGTCAAGCAGTTTTTTTACTTATTTACGCTGAGTAGTTACGCATAATTAATTATTAAGATTTAACAGGCTGTTGATTTAATCCAACCTGGAGGCCGCATTGTTTCGTTGCCATAATTGGCATTTGATTACATAACTAATTGTTATTTATGGTAAAATGATTCAATCCATTTGATATTCCCCGATTTTTTATTTGTTATGCGCGGCATTGATTATACCCAAAACGAATTATTCAGTTATCGGACGCTGGAATCTAGAATTCCGGGTGATCATCCTTTACGCAAACTACGATATTTGGTCGATATTCTATTGACTACTCTGGATGAGGAGTTCGATGACCTGTATTCCCGACGGGGCCGGGCGTCAATTCCTCCCGAGCGTTTACTCCGTGCCAGTTTGTTGCAAATCCTGTTTTCCATTCGTTCGGAGCGGCAACTGATCGAACACATTGATTTCAATCTGCTGTATCGTTGGTTTGTCGGCTTATCAATGGATGATGAGGTTTGGGATCATTCAACGTTCAGCGCCAATCGTGACCGTCTATTGAATGAGCGCGTGAGTCGTTTGTTTTTTGATCGTGTGCTGTGCCTGGCCGAATGGCAGGATTTAGTCTCAGACGAACACTTTTCGGTTGATGGCACGCTAATCAAGGCCTGGGCTTCTGTGAAAAGCGTCAAGGCCAAAGACGGTTCGAGCCGGCCGCCGGAGGATTCCACCCGCAATCCGGGTGTCAACTTCAAAGGCGAGAAACGCTGTAACGACACGCATGAATCGACAACGGACCCGGAAGCAAGGATGTATAAAAAAAGTCAGGGCGATAAAGCACAGCTCGCTTTTCCGGGCCATGCACTCATGGAAAATCGCCATGGTTTGGTCATCGATGTTGAAGTGACCCGGGCGACCGGAACGGCCGGGCGGGAGGCGGCGACAAAAATGATCAAACGCAGCGTCAAAAAAGCGGGTGCCACAGTGGGCAGTGACAAAAACTATGATACCCGGAACTTCGTTGCCGAGCTTCGCGCAATGAAGGTGACCCCGCATGTAACTCAAAAAGCGAAAGGTTCGGCGATTGACAAGCGGACGACCCGACACCCAGGCTATACCAGCAGTCTCAAAATCCGTAAACGGATCGAAGAAGTCTTTGGCTGGAGCAAAACTGTTGGGGGATTACGTCAAACCCGGTTTCGCGGAGTGAAAAAAGTGACTGCCCAAACCGTATTCACCTTCGCAGCGTATAATCTGACCCGCCTGATGTCCTTGTTACAATGGCGTTATTCAACTGCGCAGGCACCGTTGTGCCTGAAATCCGCCAAAAGGTGGAAATAAAGCCTCGAAAGGGCAATATAAACCGGCTGATACCGGAAAACCAGGCTAATCAGGCCCTCCAGAGGTAAATTTAACCCAAAATGAAGGGCTGGAGCCGGAGGCATAGGGGCGTTTTTCAACAGCCTGTTAATTCTTTTAATGCTGTTAATTGGGCAATTTGGGGCTTTAGTTCCTTCATGTTGAAAAATGGCCAGGCTAGTTTCACAATATGCTGTTGTTTTGAATCACAGCTTACGCCTTTCCAACGACAGACTGTCTCTTTTGGATTTACCCATTCATCATATAAAAAATCATAATAAGTTAATTCAACAAGCGACAATAACGCTGCTTTTTCTTTTGCAGAAACATCAGCCTGTAATATCGGGGTATAAAATAACAGGGTAGTTATAAAGAATCTTAATAAATGCATTTTACTTCACTCCTGTTTCATTTTTTATAGCGGACTTTTGCTGTTTCAAATTATCCTGCATTTGTTTTATCTCTTGATAGTCTTTAACGGATAGTCTGTTTCTTCGAGGTGTCTGGTTAAAGAAATCAGAATCCTGTTCGGCTGCTTCAAGCAATAAATCATTCACAGGCAATGACCAAATCTCACATCCTGATTGATAGCCGGTTACTTCTTCGTCATTTAAATGATCCAGCAAGATAGGTTTTAGCTTGATAGCGGGTCGGTCAGTTAATACCAGGAAGGCATAGAATCTGACTGCCGCGTTTGGGTGTTGCGTCAGTTCAAGTAATTCAGCATTCGATGCTGTACGTTTTAAACCCAAATAATTTTCATATTGAGGGATACTAGATAGGAAACCATAAGGGCTTGTGACGTCACCAAAAAAAGCTATTTGCTTGATCCATTTGTGCACTTGTGTGGATATCTGCTCCGGGTTAAATTTAGATAGCCATTTTGAGGTATATTCAGGATTATTGTGAATATCCAAAACAAACAGATCACGTGGGTAGGATTCACTAAATTGAAGGTCTGAATCTGAATCAGGAATTGCAAAAACAGAAAGGACACTGGTGGCTGCAGTGCTGTAATTCACTTCAAATTGGTAAAACCCACCTACGCCAGAGAGTACGCTAATATATTGTTTTCCCTGATATTGCCAGGTATTGATATTACCGATAATCCCCGACGGGGTTTTAAACTGATAGAGAAGCTTGCCGGTTTTAGCGTCAACCGCTTTTAAATAGCCATCATAAGTGCCATAAAAAACCAGATTGCCAGCTGTCGCCAGAGAACCGGATAAGATAGGCAGTGGTTCTTCAATAGCCCAGATCTGTTTACCTTGTTTGGCATCCCAGGCGCTTAATACGCCCTTGTATTTATTGTAAGCATGTAGATAGTAACCGCCAATACCAAAATAAACATGTCCTTTTGTATAGGTGACTTCAAAGTGCTCAATATCCATACAGAAACGATTGCGTGCAACATAAAACAGATTTGTGTTGGGTGAATAAGAGACAGGGTTTTTATTTTTACTCCCCGAATATGAAGAAGGGCAAATCCCGGTGGTAAATTCATCCTCTTCTTGGTGAGCCGGACTGTATTTGATTACACGCTGTGGCTGGCCAGAAAACAAATCTATATGAGTCGCCCAGTTAACCTTGGGGTCAAATTTTTTGGCGGACAGTAGTTCACCGCTTGCTCTGTCTAAGATATAAACAAAACCATTTTCATCAAAATGAACCAGCGTTTTACGCACCTTTCCATTGATTGTTTGATCCAGTAAAACGGATTCATTATAGCCGTCATAACCCCATTCATCATGAGGCGTCATTTGGTAAACCCATTTTACAATACCAGTATCTGCATCTCGCGCCCACAGGGCGGATGTCCATTTATTATCTCCGGGACGCTGTACCGGATTTCCTGGTGCTGGGCGTGAGCTGCCGTAATAAACAAGATTGAGCTCCGGATCATAGCTATACCAACCCTCGGTGGTTCCGCCGCCTGTTTTCCATTGTTCCGCCTGCCATGACGCCAGGCTCTCGTCTTTATCCAGCGGCGTGACCTGACCTTCCCGCCAGGTGGTGTAACCTGCTTTAATGAGCGTGTCTTTATCCGCACCGGTACTATAGCCTTTCCAAATCAAGGTTCCTGTATTGATATCATAAGCTGCCAGGAAACCGCGCGCGCCATAAAAGGTATCTGAAATACCGGTAATCACTTTGTTTTTAATCACAATAGGCGCATTGCTATTGCTCATTCCCTTTTTGGGGTCGCCGTTTTTGGTTTGCCAGAGAACTTTGCCCGTGGTTGCATCAAGCGCGGTTAAAGTGGTGTCGTTTTGTTGTAAAAACAGTTTGCCATTGGCATAGGCTAAACCGCTATTGCTTTTGGCCCATATTTCGGATAATCCTTTGGCAGCACTCTGATCTGGCGTATATTGCCAGATCTCCTGCCGTGTTTTTTGATCCAGCGCATAAACCCGGTTAGGAAAGGGGGTATGAATATAAATGATATTATCGACAATCAATGGCCCACCTTCATGCCCACCGGCTATTTTGGTGGGAAAGGCCCAGAGCAATTTCAATCGCTGAACATTATCGCTATTTATTTCTTGTAAAGGGCTGTATCGAGTGCCTGCATAATTTCCGCCCCACATGCTCCAGTTCTTCGGCGAGTCTTTGTCTAGTTTCGAAGGTACGCTGCAAGCAGATAAATGCAGGGCGAGTATTAAAAATAAAAGATCAGTTTTTTTAAACATTGAGAATCTATCATCGAAGCGGAAGGAGAGGGGGATCAGGCTGTTTATACTGTCCAGCGGTTATATTCTCAAAGCTGCTGCCCTTCGTAAAGTACTGATTGATCAACCCGTTTGTATTTTCAGTCCACGAACCCAGAAAAATAAGGTGGGGAAATACAGACGGCTACTGGCAATTAGCTAAATGCGCAATGCTGATCAAACCAGAAACATCCCCGGCAAAATAACAATGGCAATGCTGGCGAAAACATAGGCGATTTTATTGATTAGCGGTAGGTTTCGCCAGAAATAGCCCAGACTGGCTTTTTTTCTGGCAAAAAAACGCCGAATCCGAAAGATACTTGTTTTGATCAGGTTGGGAATCCATTTGAAGAAAGCCCAGCTGGCTATCAACATATATATGACTGATTGCAGGTAAAAGCCGATGGTTTGTACGGTGGTGGGGGATTGAGGATAAAAAAAGCTCAACCCATAACTGATCCAGTAATTGATCAACTCATCGATTAAAAAAACCGCTTCATGAAATAAATCAACTAACAGTTCAAACTGCTCCAGCAATAATTCGGCGATCACTTCTGGAACATAGATCAGGGCTAAAAAAGCGCTCAGAAATAGCAGCCTGAAAGACCACTGCCATTTACGTTTATGCCGGATATGTTTATCCAGTAAGTCCTTGTCCTCCTGGCGCAGATTGATAAATTCCGCACCAATGGTATAAGGGTAACGATTATTTTCATAAGGATTGCTGGGTTTGCAATACACGACTCTGCACGGGCACATGATTACCGTCATGCTCGACAGCAATAATACCCGCACTAAAATAATATACCCGGCTTTAAAACTTCTTTACAGGTAAACGAAATCCCGCTGGAACTGATATTGACATTCAGTGTTGCATTTTCATTGCTTAGGGACTCGGGAAGTTTTTGTAATTGGTCTGAATTTAGGGAGTCCTGTTGGCCGATTTTTTGATAAAAAATATCGACATTATCGTAGATACGAAAGGAACGCCTGCGATTGGCATTCGACTTTGATAAATGTGATTCTAATTCATCTTTTTTTGCAAATTGAACGTCCATAATGCGCTTCTCTGTTCAGGTTTCATTAAGGAATCGCTGATTTATTCACGATTCTTTACGGCGTAGGGATTAGGGATACACCGCCAAAATCGATGGCGGCAAGCCATTGATTTTGTGAGCAAAGCGGAAATCGTTGTCCGCTTTACGGGCGCTGACAGTATGGATGATTTGTTCAGCGTTTCCTTAAGCATAGATGAAACCTGAAAAGAAATGGTATTGTTGGGGGAATGTCCAAGGTCAGGTGTTTGCAGCGCTAAGCAAATGACCAATTTTTTCACCTAGTCTGACTGGTTTGCCTGCGATCAGCTCTTTTTCCCAGGCGACTTTGTCCTTGCCGAACAAGACGATGATGGTCGATCCCATGTTAAAACGGCCCATTTCTTCACCTTTATTGAGGGTGATGTTCTGATTTTGATAGTCCCATTGCCGAATGGAGGGGGCGGTCGGCGGCGTCACCACGCCATGCCAGACCGTTTCCACGCTGGAAACAAAAATAGCGCCCACCAATACCAGCGCCATAGGTCCTGCTTCAGTGTCGAAAAAACAGGCGACGCGCTCGTTACGGGCGAACAGGCCGGGCACGCTTTCGGCCGTGGCGGCATTGACGCTGAACAGGCGGCCTGGAATATGCACCATTTCGGTTAACTTGCCATCCAGTGGCATATGTAAGCGGTGATAGTCTTTGGGTGACAGGTAAATGGTGGTGAAAACGCCGTTTTTAAACGCTGCGGCGCGGTCGCCGCCTAATAAATCAACAGCGGAAAAATCCATGCCTTTGGCCTGGATAATTTTGTCCTCATTGAGCTTGTCCGCCTGACTGACCGCGCCATCAGCCGGGCTGATCACCGAATCGGGGTTCGAGTCTATCGGGCGGACACCGGGTTCGAGTTCGCGGGTAAAAAAATCATTGAAGCTGCTGTAGTCATCGAGATTTTGGCTTTTTGCCTCATCCATATTGACGCCATAGAGCTTGATGATGAGTTTGATAAAGGCGTTTTTAAACCAGGGAACCTGACAATGGGTCAGTTTCGACATCAGCCTGGAAAGGGCATGATGCGGCAAAATGTATTGGGGCCAAGTGGTGAGTGCGTATTTTAATTTCATGTTTCAGTGCTGTCATCGGGTGACTTGTCGCTGAGAAACCAGGCAAAGGCGATCACTTCGGCTACAGCGATATACAAGGCTTCGGGGATCTCCTCGCCCAACGGAACCTGGGCCAGAATGCGCGCCAGGTCAGGCTGGTTTTGTAACGGGATGCCGTGTTTTTCGGCCAGTTCCAGAATTTGTTGCGCGCTGACGCCTTCGCCTTTTGCGGTGACTTTGGGGGCATTCTCGCCATCGTATTTTAAGGCGACCGCCAGATCACTGCTGTACCAGGTTTTACCAGCCATTTTTTAAGGCAGTATAACCATTTGCGGTGGTTGCCAGTCTGGATTGCGGTGTTCGACTACAACCGTGGTGTAGATGCCGCCACGCACGTTAAATTCGGCGCGGATGCGCATAAAATTAGGGTGGATGGCGTTTACCAGGTCATCCAGAATTTCATTGGTGACCGCCTCATGGAAAGCGCCTTCGTCACGGAACGACCACATATATAATTTCAAAGATTTCAGTTCCACGCATTGTTGGTCGGGAACATATTCAATTTGAATGGTGGCGAAATCGGGTTGTCCGGTTTTCGGGCACAGGCAGGTGAATTCGGGCACATCGATATGGATGGTGTAATCACGGCCAGGGTTGGGGTTGTCGAAAATTTCCAGTTCTTTGCCTGGTTTTGTCGTCATATGTTGTCAAGGTGGTTAAATAAAGTCAGACGATTTTTTTATCGTAATCAGGCATAATACACGCCTTTGTAATTCACCATTCTACCAGTAATGAAGCTGGAAAAAATCAAACTTTCAGGATTTAAATCTTTTGTCGACCCTACCACGGTTCCGATTACCAGTAATCTGACCGCGATAGTCGGGCCAAATGGCTGTGGTAAATCCAATATTATAGATGCGGTACGCTGGGTGATGGGCGAAAGCTCCGCCAAGCATTTGCGTGGCGGCAGTATGGCGGATGTTATTTTTAATGGATCTTCCGGGCGCAAGCCGGTCAGCACCGCGTCGGTGGAACTGGTTTTCGATAACAGTGAAGGCCGGGCGGGCGGGGAATTCGCCAAATACAATACGCTGTCTATTAAACGGCAGGTCAACCGGGATGGCCAGTCATTGTATATGTTAAACGGCGCCCGGTGCCGGCGTAAGGATATTACCGATCTGTTTTTAGGAACAGGTCTGGGCTCGCGCAGCTACGCGATTATTGAACAGGGCACGATTTCTCGCATGGTGGAAGCCAAGCCAGATGAATTGCGCGTGCATATTGAAGAGGCGGCAGGCGTCTCCAAATACAAGGAACGCCGCCATGAAACCGAAACGCGCATGCGTCATACGCGGGAAAATCTGGAACGGCTGGACGATTTACGCGAGGAAGTCAGTAAACAACTGACGCATCTGAAAAAACAGGCGGAAAAAGCCGAACAATACACTGCGCTGAAAAAACAGGAGCGGCAGCTCAAAGAACAGCATCTGGCAATGCGCTGGCGTCATTATCAACAACTGGCCGAGCAACTGGAAGAAAGACTCCAGGATATAGCAGAACGGCATAATCAGTTGTTTATGTTGTTGCGAGATATCGATCAGCAGATTGACCAACAGCGGCAACAACAAAAGCAAGAACAGCTGGCGCTCGATGAAGTACAGGGGAAATATTATCACCTGGTGTCGGAAGTCAGCGCGTTGGAACAAACTATAGCTCACCAACAACAAAGCCATCAGGAAACGGTAGCGGAAATCAGCCGCCTGCGCAGTCAGCTCGAACAGGCAGAACTGGAATACAGTCAGGATATCGAGCAACTGGAGCAGATTCGACAGGCTTTGCTGGAGACTGAAGAAGCGCTGGAAATTGCCCGGGAACAAACAGAAGAAACCGAACTGTTGCAACAAGAATCCCAGCAGCAAAAACAAAAATGGCAACAACAATGGGAAGCTTATTTGGCTGAACAGGCCCGTTTTAGAGAACAAAATGAAATCCAGCGGCTGAAATTGTCGCAATTGGCCAGTCAACAGCAACAATTACAAACCCGGCTGGAAAAATTACAAACCGAACAAATCAGCTTGCAGGATGATGCACAGGCAAGCGATATTGAAGCTTTGGCCGAAAGTATCGAATTGCTGGAAGAAGAACGTGACAATATTCAGCAACAACTGGAGCAGCAGCAATTACAAATTGGTCACAAACGTGAACAAGTTCGCCAATATCAGGATGATTTACATCAACAGCGGACTGAGCTTCACCATGTTCAAGGCAAAATCACCTCGTTGGAAATGTTGCAGCAACATGCGATGGGCAAAGATAAAAAAAGCCAACAGGTATGGTTACAGCAACAACAATGGCAAAACAATCCCCGGCTGGCTGAGTTCTTGACAGTGGAAGACGGTTGGGAAACAGCGGTCGAACAAGTATTGGCCGATTATCTGGAAGCCGTTTGTGTGGATGATATCAGTCAGGCTTTTTCGGTACTTGACTCTTTGAAAGAGGATGCGTTGAGTTTGTTTGAATCCCGCCCCGGAACAGATAATGCATCGGCTGATCAACTGCTGTCCAAAATTCAGTCACGCTGGGATTTATCGGCATTACTGGTGGGTGTTTATATCGCAGCTGACCTCGATGAAGCCAAAGCCATTCTTCACGATGCACAAAGCTGGCAAACAGTGGTGTTGAAAGATGGCACGAGGCTGGGACAAAACTGGTTGAAAGTCAACCGTATCAATGATGCTAAAAGTGGTGTTTTGCAACGGGAAAAAGAACTTAAACAGCTTAAAGCACGCCTGGACGAACTCGAGGCTTTACTAGAGGACACCGAAGGCCGGCTGGAGGAGACCGAACAGTCGTTGAAAGACAGCGAGTCGATGCGTGAACAGTTACAACAGGAAGACAAGAAACTGGCGGCGCAATTGTCAGGCCAAAAAGCCGAATACAGCGCCCAGTCGGCGCGTTTTGAGCAACAGCAGCGCCGTTTGCAGCAAATTCAGGAAGATATGGATGAAATTCTGCAGCAATTGGAGCAACAAGCAGAAGATAAGCTGCAGGCTGAATCATTACAGCAGGTAGCCGAACAGGCTTTGCAGCAATTAGCCGACAAGCGTGAACAACTGGAGCTGGAAAGTGAACAATTGCTGGCCTTGCAAAGCAGCAGTGAGCAATCGGTGAACGAGGCGCGGCGAAATCTGCATGAACTGGAAGCTAAAGCAGGTTCGCTGAAATCGGAAGAAACACTGCTTGCCCGGCAATTGGAGCGCTTAGAGATAAGCAAACAGCAAACCACAGAAAGGTTGCAAGAGATGGAAGACAAGTTACAACATACCTTGACGCCCATCGATGATGAAAAAAACCGCTTGTTGGAACTTAAAGCACAAAAGCAGGCAATAGAAGAGCAATTAAAAAGCCGACGTGCTGCGCTGGAAAATATGGAACAACGTATTGCCGAACTGACCGATGAACATAATCAGACCCAGCGTAAGATGGAGCAGGAAAAAGAAAAGCTCGATCAGCTGCGTTTTCAACAGCAAGACAGTCTGGTCAGGCAGCAAACCTTGACGGAACAACTGGAAGAAATCAAGGCCGATGTGGAAAAAGTGTTGGCCGAGTTACCGGCCGATGCGGAGGAATCCCACTGGAAATTAAAACTCGACCAGATTACCCAGCAAATTCAACGCCTGGGAACCATCAACCTGACGGCAATTGAAGAATACCAAAGTCAGTCCGAGCGAATGAAGTTTCTGGACGAACAACACGATGATTTAGTGGAAGCCTTGAACACGCTGGATCAGGCGATTGATAAAATAGACCGCGAAAGCCGGCAGCGTTTCAAGGAAACCTTTGATAAAATCAACCAGGGTTTGCAAGATAAATTCCCTAAATTATTTGGGGGCGGCCAGGCCTATCTGGAATTGACCGATGATGATTTGCTGGAGGCCGGCGTCAATATCATTGCCCGGCCACCGGGTAAGCGAAACAGCTCCATTCATTTATTATCCGGTGGTGAAAAAGCGTTGACGGCGGTGGCCCTGGTTTTTTCTATTTTTGATTTGAATCCAGCGCCATTTTGTTTGCTGGATGAGGTTGATGCACCTTTGGATGATGCCAATGTCGTGCGTTTTTCCAAGATGGTGGAGGAGATGTCCGAAAGCGTCCAGTTTTTATATATCTCGCATAACAAGGTGACGATGGAAATTGCAAAACAATTGACAGGTGTTACCATGAAAGAGCCGGGCGTTTCCCGGATGGTAGCGGTGGATCTGGAAGAAGCGGTAACTATGGCGGAAAGTTGATGGATAAAGATTTGTTAAGAATAATAATTATTGCTGTCGGTAGTATCGTTGTGTTGGGGATGATTTTATGGAATGTCTATAAAAACCGGCACAAAAACCGAGGCATAAATTTTTATGATGATGGTGACCCACTGGAAAATATCGATGAGTCATTGATTGTCAGTCATGAACATGATGATTTTGATATTGTTCCTATCGGTTCGGCCCGGGATGATGAAAATGTTGATATTGCAGACTCAGAAATAAAGGAACCGGTTGTTGAGCCAGTTTCCAACCAGGTAAATGAACTGCCCAAGTTGATCCAATTCAGCATAGTCGCGCGCAATGATGAAGGGTTTAACGGGGCGGAGTTAAAAGCCGCTTTTGATCGTATTGGTTTGACCTATGGAGAAAGCGTTCAGGTTTTCGAACGGCTCGATGAAAACAACCTGGTCGATTTCACTGTCGCCAGCATGGTCGATCCTGGCACTTTTCCGGCCTTTAATCTGGAAGAATTTAATTGTCCAGGCATCGTGTTTTTTATGCAGCCTCGGGTATTGGACGATCCGGCCAAAGTTTTCGAGAATTTTGTTCAGACCATGCGGTTTCTGGCCGCAGACCTCGATGGCGTAATATGGGATCATCAGCGCCAACCTTTGAGCGAGGAAACAGTCAAGGAATTTCGGCGGCAATTGTCTGAATAAACCGGTTAAATTTATCCTCATGCATTTCCAATAAGCTTGAAATGGGTGGTCTGTATCCCGTGGCCAAGCCGAAAACTTTGGGAAACGCCGCACAAATCAAGGATGAGTTATTCGGCGTTTCCTTATCAGCCGGTTGGAGGGCTGCTTTATAATAATTAAGAATTATTGTTCATTTATGAACGATAGAATAGGCTGTATCAAATGATTAAAAACATGCGGCAGGAAAAATGTCTTCTTCAGGTCTGGGATTTTTTATTAACCATAGAAGTTACGCATTGACAGGCAATGTTAAACTATGGGTTTAAAAAATCCCAAAGTCAATGCAAGGCAAACCTTGATAAGAGAAATAACACGCCCCTCAACAGCCTGCTGTACATTACCCATGTATATTGGTTTTTTATTAAGTGAGCCGAAACAAGCTAGTTGTCGACGATTAGGAGAAGTCATGTCAATATCACATGATAGCGTAAATCGATTTCTAAATCGGGAGCATTACACTGGGCGAGATTTATACAATGAAGCCAGCGCAAGCCTGAATTTAAAGGGCGGAACCTTGAGTGTTGACGATAGTGTTCTTGATAAACCTTATAGCCAATATATGGCATATGTCAGTTATTTTTGGTCGGGAAAACATCATGGAGCAGTCAAGGGAATCAATCTTGTCACGTTGTACTACACAGACATTCAAGGAAAACACCAACCACTGAATTTCCGGGTGGTCGATAAGGCGGAAGGAAAGACAAAAAATGACTATTTTCAAGACATGCTGACCGAAGTATTAGCTTGGGGACTGGAACCTGGTTTTGTAACAGGAGATAGCTGGTACAGTTGCGTGGATAATCTTAAATTGATAAGAAATCATCAGACAGGATTATTCTTTGCAGTGGAAGGTAATCGATTAGTCTCTGTTGAAAAAGGTTCATGGGTTCAAGTCAGGCAATTAGAAATCCCGGAAGACGGCTTAATGGTTTGGCTCAAAAATTTTGGGTATGTGAAATTATTTCGGACGACCTTGAAAGAACAAGTTCCCCATTACATAAGTTCACTACCTGATGAAGAAAAAACCGCTGTTTTTGACAAGAAAGCATTTACCGAACAACATGACAGGCATTGGCAGATTGAGCAATATCATCGGGCAATAAAGCAGGTGTGTAATATTGAGCGGTTCCAGGTTCGCAATAAAAGAGCAATAAATAATCATATTTTTTCTGCAATTTGTGGCTTTGTTCAATCGCTGCCCGCCATGGAGAGCGAAGCGAAGGCGGGTAGTCCCCGGTAGCCGCGAGGCGACACGGGATACCCGACGTGCCGAAGGCGCCAAAGGGGATCCCAAGGGAGCATCCGAACGCGGCGTCCAGTCATATGGGAGACCGGTGTGTAGCCGCAACGAGCTTGCGATGTTGTGGCGGAACGCCGGGTGACCAGGACGTCCGGGGCACCAATGAGTTGTCGAAGATCGAGTCGATTTTGGGGACTCGGATGTCCCAAAATCTTTCACGAGATCGAAGACTCGCTTGTACAAAAATTGAGCTTTGCAGACGTGATTAATAATTGCTATAGCGTACAGCGGAATTTATTCAACGATGTTATGGCTTCGTTTATCGACACCTTTATGCCAAATATGAATCATTTAAACCCAAAATTTCGATCTGTTGTCAATGCGTAACTTCTATAACCAGATACAAACCTTGTTTGTCGGTTTGCTACGGGTCTGGACGATTCCTATCGTGTTGATGCTCAGTATCAGTTCTGGGTTTACCACTTACTATGGGCTGTTACACTTTATTACGCCCTGGATAGCGTTGGTTATAACTATCGCCATTCAGTCCATTATCGTTATTTGTTCACTGGAACTGGCCGGCATTCATTGGAAAGCCAATCGCATGCGCTATTTTACTGTGGTAGCTTCACTGGTTATCGCATTGGCGGCCTCTATTTCTTTTTCCTATTTCAAATTCTACGAAATATCCGAACAGAGTAATCTGCATACCAATCGCTTGAATGAAGTTCGCCAAGACATTAAAACGTATTTGAATCAAGTGTTGTCGCTGAAGGCCGAGACGCAACAACTGCAAAAACAGGCTTTGGAAAAGGCGCATCAGGATGTCTCCAAAGCTTATTTTGGCACGCATTCTGAAATTCCAGTTGAATTGCGTAATCAAGTGGGAGAAGGGCCATTCTGGAAGCATTTTAATGAAATCTATCAAGAGCGGAAAAAAGCCCTGGCCCAGAAAGAACAGCAATTCTCCCAGCTCGATCAGGCCATCGCTGAATTACGGACGTCATTGGCGGAACTGGATATTACTGATGATGTTGAAAAAACCTATTACCGGTTGTTATCTGCTTATCAGCGTGTGCAGACTTTGGTCAGTCAGTTTTTCAGCGATAGCGGAAAAGCCTTGCCGGATGCGCCGTTACTGCTGACTTATCAGCAGTTTATCGCTGATGTGACGCCGTCATTTTCCATGTGGCAGGGGTTCTCCTTGTTTGCTTTTGTTTGTGCGGCGATGGTAGATTTCTTTACCGTATTGTTATCCTATCGATTGGAATTTACAGCACCTGGCCCTTTGACACAGCAGGAAGAAGAGCTGGTTTTTGAATGCTTGCGCCAATTTACCGAATTTCGCATCAATGAAAATGATGAACTGGAAATGATTATTGAAAAAACACCATTGGAAAAAGCTCGCAATTATTCAGACTGGTCAAGAATGTTTGCCGTTGGTTTGTTATTGAGCCGGGGTTTTTTGCGCAAGGTGGATGAACGCACAGTCGAATTTGCGCCTAATCTTTATCCATTACTGGCTGAAAAAATGGCGGATAAATTTGCCGAAATTCGCGCCAAAGCAGAACGAGTGAATAAACAACGGGATCAAGAACATGCATGAGACCGGAACAGATCTGGAAAAATGGCTGGCGCAAACTGACACAGTAGTTGCCGAAAATGAAGCAGGCCAGGATGATTTATGGGACCCTGGTTTTGAAATAGACCGACAGATTGTGATCACACGCTTTGGCAGATTCTATCAAAGGGTTTTTTTACGGCCAGATAATTTCATTAAGCGTTTTTATCATCTGGTCTATCCATTGCCGATTGAAGAGTGGCAATACCAGGAAGAAATTGATTTGTTCGAAGGCTTTTGTCATGTCAGCGTCAATATAGAATTGCGTTTTCAAGCGACCCTGGCCTATGTTCAACGCAATCTGGAACAACTCGATTCAATCAATCACAGTATAAAACGTCAAATCAGAACCTTGCTAGTTGACATTATTCATCAGCATATTCAGCAGTTAGGTGATGGAAGCTGGGTTGATCAAGGGCCTAATGAAATTGAGAAAAAAATAGCGACAGAAATCAACGAACGTTTGATGATGCAGGATATTTTGCCTCGCACGATTTGCCGGCTTAAAGTTCGTTTTGAAGAATTTCCGGATATCAGGCCGGGAAAAGATAATATCTTTTTACATGTATTAAAAAAGAATTATCAGAACCAGGAAGAGAAAAATAATGCCTATTTTCAACAAAAAAAACGCTTACACGAGCAAAGACTGGCGCATAAACGCCAACAACTGGTGACAGTACGGAAATATGCCGAGATTGAATGCGAAAGAAGGGCAATTGAAGAAGAAAAGAAATTACTGCTGTTAAAAGAAAAAGAAAAAAAACTGGCGGACAAATTAGCATTGAAGAAGAAAATTCATGCTGAAAAGATGCGCCATAGAGAGGCATTGAAAGAGCTGGAAATAGAATACAAAGTTCGCCTGAAACAAAAACAAAAAGAAGAAAACCGCCAGGCAGAAAGTGAAGATTTGGGCAAGGCATTGGACCATCAGACAGCATTGATGGAAAAACGCCAACAGGCCGAACTGGATAGACAAGACTCGCTACAACATTATAAAACCTTGTTGTATGAGAAAAAAGCTCAGGCTGACAGCGAGCGCTATGAAAAACAACAGAAAATATGGCGTGAAGCCAAATTACGGGTTCATCAGCAACAGATAATGCTGAAACAGCGAGAAAAGGAAATTGAAGCGGCAGTGGAAGCTGAATATAAACGATTGCGTCAACTCGAACAGGAAAAACAGGATCTTATCTATTTTCAAGAACCAGATGAGTTTTTTGCTGAAGACTTGTCCCGGCAAAGAACGGAGGTTTTGACAAAAGAGGCCAGGTTGGCTATTTTGGAAAAACAGCGGCTGGATCTGGAGCGGGCTATAGAAGAAGCAAAAAACATCGGCAATAATGCTTGACATATACTCTCCGCAGAAGAGTATAAAAAGTGAAGCGTTAGAAAATATCAGATAGACTGCCAAAATCAAACAGAGTAAGTGATTGATTTTGAGGGAACTGACTCATCTGAAAAGATTACTTCAGTGTTTCCCATTTATCTATAATTCGACAACATCCCGGGTGTCTAATATGCTATCAGGAACACGACGATCATCTCTGGCAGGGTTATTGTTGTCGGCTGTTTTTTTACTGGGCTTTGCTGGCAATCTTCAAGCAAAAAAAGACAATACGATTGTAACCGCTTCGGGTAAAAGAATTTCCCCGGCCCATGTTCGTTCCAGGGTTCAGCGTTTGCTGAAAGAGTTAGGAGAGCCAAGATGGTCGCGCCGTGAATTGAAACGGCTCAACCGGCCTGTTTTGGCTTATTTGAAAGCATTTACCGGCCGACAATATAACCAGACTTTGGCGGCGTTACAACGGGGAGATCGGTATCGGCCTATGATCCGGGCTAAACTGGCCCGGGCGAGGCTTCCGTTGGCTTTTGAGGCTCTGCCGATGGCGGAAAGTGCTTTCCGCTTCGAAGCCCGAAGCCACGCTAAAGCCCGTGGACTTTGGCAATTTATGCCCAATAGCGCCAAACATTACGGTTTGAAGATTAGCCGCAACGTGGATCAACGTAGTGATCCGGCTCGCGCGACCGATGCGGCCATCAAATATCTGAAATATCTCAAGCGCAAGTTCGAAAAAACCTCCATTTTGCTCGCTGTAGCGGCATATAATGCCGGGCAAGGACGAATTGCCAAAGTGGTGCGAAAAAGCGGTGTCAAAAACAGGCGACGAGGTTATAGTCATGTTTTGCGTTATCTTCCCAAAGAAACCCGAGGTTATGTTCCTGAGTTTTTGGCTGCCGCATTGATTATGAAAGACCCTGGGTATTTTGGTTTTCCAGTAACCAAAAAACGGTCCTATCATTATGTGCAGGTCCGGCATCCCATAACAATAAAAAAGCTGGCGGTTTTGGCAAAATTGTCGGTTAAACATCTTAAGTTATTAAATCCTGATCTTAAAAAATACCGGCGTATCCCCACCAGCAATTTTTTCGTTAGACTGCCGATAAAAGCGGCCTGGCGCGTGAGAAAAAAATTATCATCAAGCCGGTTGTGGAAGCCTGTAACGACGCAAATTGCGTTCAATCAAAGCGGCAGAAAAGTAGCACCTTTTTACGTTGCGAAGTCGAAAAAGGACAGGGAAAGGTCAAAATATGTAAAATCTTCCAATCAGGTAGTTTACAAGGTTGAAAAGGGTAATTATCTGGGGGGCATTGCCAAAATATTTGGCGCCAGTATTCAAAAACTTCGTAAAGTAAACAGGATTCAGGGAAACCGAATCAGACAAGGTCAATTTCTTATCATTCCAGTTAAAAAAACACTGACGAGACGATTTTACCGAATCCGCACAGGGGATAATTTAGGTATGATTTCCAAACGTCTTGGTGTTCCTGTACAGCATTTGAAATTTGTCAATGGCGTGACTAATCCAAAGCGTCTGCGTCCAGGGCAACAGCTTTATTATTATGAGTCATAACAGTCTCCATCTCCAGAGCATAATTATCTACACGCAGGACGACGTCATCTAAATCGCCTCTCCCCCGGCCACACCTTAACCAGCCTGATCCAGGGCCTTGGCGTAGTGAGGTTTCCCGGCTTGAAGCGGGATATTCGGTCGATTGGGCTGCAAAAAGCCGCCGAATGGCGGTTTGCCATGGTCATTGGCCATACCGGGGCCTTGGCCGATCACCGTCGGCCCCGATGACGACCTGGGCCGGCCGTGTCAGCGCAGGAAGACAGCGAGCGCCTGCGCAGGATGGGCCGCAAAATGGCGGATCATGCTGGCGATGGATTGCCGCGGCTGACGGATCAGGCGACGCAGCAGGCCGATGACGGCGTTTCGCAGGCAGGCGAGCACCTGGGGGCCATGGCCCTTTCGAACCTGGCAGCGGTCCTCATCGAACGTGACATCGCGGACCCAATGGAGGCGGTTCTCGATACTCCAGTGCCCCCGGTTGAGGGCCAGCAGTTGCCCGGGGTCGGCCTGTTCCGGGGTGAGATCAGTGATGCAGAAGATCTGTTCTGTGCGTGTCCTGCCGGTCTTGGACACGGTGACCTGGCGTTCGATCCGGCAGACCTGGCCCACATGGGGGAAATCGAGATAGGCATTGAGCGCAACGGTGGTGCGAAGGGTGCGCTGCTCGATCCGACCGTGTCCCTTGTCCACCGTGGTGTGCTCAGGGGGGAATGGATTCCCGGTCGAAAGCCTTGAGATCGTTGGCCAGGGTTTTCTGGTTGTCCTTGACCGTGAACAGGTAGTGCGCGCCCTTTTCCTCGACCAGGAAGCGGGCGGTCTCGCGTTGGGTGTGGAGCGCATCGGCGGTGACCACACGCCCCTCGATGGAGAGGGGATCGAGCAGCTCCCGCAGGGCCGGGATCTCATTACTCTTGGTCTCGACCGCGCGCTGTGCCAGGACGGTGCCCTGCCGAGGGAACAGGGCGGCGAGCAGATGCGTCTGGCGGCCATCGCCCCGGCGAGCGCCCTTGAGGGTCTTGCCGTCGATGGCCAGGGGTTCGTCGGCCGGGGCGCTGGCCTGGACCCAGGCGGAAAAGGCCTGCTCCAGCGCCACCGGATCCACCTGCTGGAGCACGCGGCGGAAGGTGGGCTCGGAGGGGGCGACGAAGCGTTGCTGTCTGCGATCGAAATAGGCCCGCAGGCGCTTGAGCTGCGTCCGGGTCAGGCGGGCGGCGTACTCACTGATGGCCAGATAGCCCCGGGCGCCGGCCAGGGTGGCCGCCAGGGCGATGGTCAGCACCGTCGGCAGGGGGTGCAGCTGACGGCGTCCACCGCGGGGTTTGGGTAAGCGGCCCAGCTGTTCGCGCAACTGGGCCATCTCCAGGTCGCTCAGATTGATCTTCTGCATCGGTGTGCTCCAATCGGGATGAGGGATCGGGTGGCACAGCCAGTGGCGCACCCGCTCATGGCGCTGTATCGGTCGCACGATGACATCGGACAGCGGCAGGGATCATGGTAAATCCACTTCGATCATGGTGATTGAATTCAAGCATGATCTGAGGTGAACGTCCAGCAATTATCCAATAGTGCAGGTTTGTCAGTGGGTTATCGGATTAGATGACGTGGCCCTGTATCTACACGGCTTTTTCATCGCGCCATGCTTCTGCGTGGGCGCGTCAAAACTTCACGCTCTGCGTTCTTAAAGCAGCAAAACTTAGAAAACCCTGCCCAGTCAGCTTGTTCCGGCTTTGTTGAAGCGGAGCTTCTAGATCAAGGTTCCCAAGCGGGAGCTTGGGAACCAGCAAAAATCAATAGCTTGCAGCTATCGATTTTGACGGCACAACCCTGTGTCGCAGAAAACGCTGATTTAATCAGCGCTTCCTTAGCGGCTGTAATCAGTTACAATAACCAGCTTTGAAATTCTTTATAAACCTTACTGAAATGGCGCAGTTTTTTGAAATTCATCCCGATAATCCGCAGCAACGATTGATTCATCAAGCCGTTGAAATCGTCAGGCAGGGCGGTGTGATTGTTTATCCGACCGATACGTCCTATGCAATTGCCTGTCATATCGAGGACAAGCAGGCTTTGGACAAGATACGCCGTATCCGGCAACTGGATGACAAGCACAATTTTACTTTGGCCTGTAAAGATCTGGCCCAGGTGTCCAATTTTACCAAAATGGGTAATGATGCCTTTCGTTTGATCAAGTCGCTGATTCCAGGACCATTTACGTTTATTCTGGATGCCACCCGCGAAGTGCCCAGACGTTTACAACGCGGTAAGAAAAAGACTGTGGGTATTCGTGTTCCCGATAACAAAATCGCCTTACTGTTGATTGAAGAGCTGGGGGAGCCGTTATTTACCTCTACCATGATTTTGCCGGGTGAAACAGAAGCAATGAGCGACCCATATGAAATCAGAGAACGACTGGAGCATGAACTGGATTTGGTCATTGATGCGGGCATAATCAATTATCAACCTACCACCATTATCGATTGTCATGACAATCATATCGAAATTGTTCGGCAAGGTGCAGGACATGCTGATATGCTCGACTGAACAAGTTTAGGAGACAGAACATGAATGAACTGACAATGGTGCAAAAAATTGTCGTTTGGCTATTGCCGGTGGTATTTGCCATTACCGTGCATGAAGTTGCGCATGGCTGGGTGGCGAAAAAATTTGGCGACAATACGGCTGACCGGCAGGGACGGCTGACATTGAATCCATTGAATCATGTGGATCTGGTCGGGACCGTTTTATTGCCGGGGATCTTGTTGTTGTCCGGTGCCGGATTTATTTTTGGCTGGGCCAAGCCCGTTCCCGTCGACCCACGCAATTTCAAATCACCACGAAAAGATATGATGTATGTAGCGATGGCAGGTCCTGTCGCTAATTTGCTGATGGCATTGGGCTGGGCAATGATTGCTCGTATCGGCGTCAGTTTGAGTTCTATTGAAGCGGTTGCCATGCCATTGATTTATAGTGGTATTGCCGGTATTACCATTAACCTGGTATTAGCCTTGATTAATTTTCTGCCCATTCCACCTTTGGATGGCAGTCGGATTGTGGCAGGGTTGTTGCCCGAGCGTCTGGCCTGGCAATATTATCGCCTGGAGCCTTATGGTTTTTATTTGCTGCTGTTTTTACTGATCAGTGGTGGCTTGGGAATGATTTTAGGTTATCCGATGATGTTGCTGCAGCATTGGTTTTTTTCACTGGCTGGTTTGGCTGGATAATGGCGACGCCAAGCGAGGAGCTGCTACTTGTAGAGGAAGCTGTCGAGCCGCTGGCGAAAGTCATGGGGCTGCCTTACCAGGAATTACCTGAAGATTTGTACATTCCGCCCGATGCACTGGAAGTTTTTCTGGATGCATTTGAAGGACCGTTGGATTTATTGTTATATTTGATTCGCAAACAGAATGTCGATATTCTGAATATTCCCATCGCCGAAATTACCCGGCAATATATCGGCTATATTGAAATGATGGAGAATATGCGGCTGGAACTGGCGGCGGAGTATTTGGTGATGGCCGCCTTGCTGGCTGAAATCAAATCACGCATGTTGTTGCCAAGAATTCCGGAAGAAGACGAGGAGGATGATCCCCGAGCTTATCTGATTCGGAAATTACAAGAATATGAAGCGATCAAGAAAGCGGCCGAACAATTAGATGAATTACCGCGTTACGAACGCGATATTTTTGATGTTTCCATCAATACCGCAAGCATCGATGTTAAACAGAATTTACCGGATGTTCAGCTAAAAGAATTGTTGTTGGCGTTTCAGCAGGTGCTTAAACGTGCTGAACAGTTTACCCACCACCAGATCAGCAGAGAGCCTTTATCAGTCCGTGAGCGAATGGCAACCATTTTGGAAAAACTTAACCGAGCAAATCAGCTCCCTTTCACAGCGTTATTTATCCGAAAAGAAGGAAAAGGCGGGGTGGTTGTCTCGTTTCTTGCCATCCTCGAACTCAGTAAAGAAGGATGCATCGACATCCTCCAGCCCGAACCTGGCGGCGACATCACCATCCAGACCCGAAACAGTCCAGACGGAAACGAGAGCAAAAGCCGATAAAAAAACCAAGCCTAAAAAAAAGCGGCCAGATAAAACGCTATTGCTGAAAAAACAATTGCTGGATGCGATGATTTACAGCGCTGCTGGCCATAGCGGCAATGAAGTCCGTCAGGAATTTCCGCTATTATTGACAGATGATATAGTCAGAATACAGAACATCATAGAAGAGATTAAATCCAAGGTTCTGCAAGAAATGCCGAAACAAATGATTGAGGAAAAACGGGAGGAGGAAACGCCGTCAGCGAGTGCCGATAAGCATGTCGATTCCATTCTCCCTGTCGAAAGAGATCAGGATGATGAACTGCCGGACAAGGTTGATACCTCGATAAAAAATATTGTCGAAGCTGTTTTGTTTGCCGCTAATCGGGCGATGACGGAAAAACAAATTCAAGCGGTTTTTCCCGAACTGGAACAGCCTGAAATCAAAGTCATCAAGGCGGCGCTTCGTGATATCGAGCAGGATTATCAAGCCCGGCCGGTTGCGTTGGAAAAACTGGCCAGTGGCTATCGCTTTCAGGTCAGAGCCGGTTTGTCGCTGTGGATTTCGCGTCTTTTTGAAGAAAAGCCGCCCAGATATTCCCGCGCCTTGCTGGAAACCTTGTCGATTATCGCCTACCGGCAACCGGTGACGCGCGGAGAAATCGAGGAAATCCGTGGCGTCAGTGTCAGCTCCAATATTGTCAGAACCTTGCTGGACCGGGAATGGGTCAGAGTCATCGCTTACAAGGAAGTGCCTGGGCGACCCGCCTTGTATGGTACGACCAAACAGTTTTTGGATTATTTTAATCTTTCATCATTGGAACAACTGCCGACGCTGGAGCAGATTCAAGAGATGGAGGTAACGCCTGATGCCAGCGGCGTCAATGGAGAACAGGAAAACCGTGAGCAAGAAGAAAGTGCCGAACAACAAGCACAAACCGCAACGAAGCAAGACGAAAGCCCACAAGCCGAGCAGCCGGAAAACGGAATCGACAAAAAAGCCCCCCCAACCCTCCATTAATCTGCCTCAAGGGGAGCGGATTCAAAAAGTGTTGGCTCGGGGCGGTATGGGCTCCAGGCGGGAAATAGAACGCTGGATAGAAGAGGGTAAAATCAATGTCAATGGTGGTGTTATCCAGCCGGGTTATCACTTGAAACCGGGGGACCTGCTTAAAGTCAATGGCCGTATCGTAAAGTGGGAAAAATATGCCGAACAGACCACCCGGGTGCTGGTTTATCACAAACCCATTGGTGAAATCGTCTCGCGGCGTGATCCTGAGGGACGCCCTGTTGTTTTCACCCAACTGCCCAAACTGACTGTCGGTCGCTGGATTGCGGTCGGTCGTCTGGATATCAACACCTCAGGTCTGTTATTGGTGACCAACAATGGTGAGCTGGCTAATCGCTTAATGCATCCTTCCAGCGAAATCGACCGGGAATATGCGGTACGGATTCTGGGCGAGGTGGATGATGATATGCTGGAACGGCTAAAGACCGGTGTGGAACTGGATGACGGTATGGCGAAATTCAACGATATCCAGTTTCATTCCGGGGAAGGCGCTAACAAATGGTTTTATGTGGTGGTTATGGAAGGTCGCAATCGGGTGGTCAGGCGCTTGTGGGAGTCTCAAGCCGTCAAGGTCAGTCGTTTGAAACGGGTGCGTTATGGGCCGGCCATGTTACCGGAAGAAATCAAACCGCGTTCTTATTACGAGCTGACCGAAAAAGAGCTGCAAACCCTGCTGGAATATGTGGGTATGGAACAGACAAAAAGCGAATAGCTCTTCTATTGCAGCTTGTCTGGCACCATGGTTATACTTTTACGCAGATAGGCCATTTATAGCTTGTGGGTAGGTGGTGCTGAGTGAATACTTCACTATTGTCAGTATTAAAAACTGATGTTACGCATTGGGCTGAAGAATTGAATAACAACGGATAAACGTGTCATTCATGGGTAGGGTGGATTCGCCGTCAGGCAATCCACCATTTTGAGGAGAGTGCAGTTTTTGACGTTTGATGGCGGTTTTGGCGTGAAACCGCCCTACACAAACACCCTCTCTTTTGTAGTCGAGTGCCGATTGTCCTTTGCTTGGAAATTTCTGCCTCTCTCAATTAACCTGGGTGTCGATAAGTTATGCGTAACATCAGTTAAAAAGTAGTATTGAATGATGGCCAATAATGTTCAGTCAAGTTTTCAGGAGTGCGTTTTGAACAGCGAAAAGATCAGGGTTTTATTTGTTTGTATGGGAAATATTTGCCGTTCTCCCACCGCGGAAGGGGTGTTTCGAAAAATGGTGGAAGAAAAGCAATTGCAACATCTGTTTGAAATTGATTCGGCCGGTACTCATGCTTACCATATCAAAGAGGCGCCAGATTTGCGGGCGCAAAAAGCCGCACAGGAACGTGGCGTGGATTTGAGCACTATCCGCGCCCGGAAGGTTGTCTATGGTGATTTTGAAGATTTTGATCATATTTTAGCCATGGACAGTGAGAACCATGCGATTTTGACAGAAGCCTGTCCTGAAGAACATCAACATAAAATCCACTATTTTATGGATTTTGCACCGCATGTAGGAGAACGGGAAGTGCCTGATCCTTATTATGGTGGCAAGTATGGCTTTGAGCGGGTGCTCAATATGGTGGAAGAGGCTTCCACCGGCTTTATCAATCATATTCTGGAGAAACAGCAATGAAAAAATTATCTATCAAGTTGATGGCATTGGTGATGCTATTGATAGTGTCACCGCTGACATTGGCGGAAAAAGACCAACGCGTCAGTCATGTGGTTATCGTCTGGTTGAAAGAACCAGGAAATGAAGCAATGCGGCAAGCGTTTATCAAAGCCAGTCGGGAGTTGGGTGGTTTGCCGGGTATTGTCAATCGTCATGTCGGTGTCGTATCCGCCAGTGACCGCAGTATTGTCGATGATACCTTTGATGTGGCTGTAACGGTAACGTTGAAAAACAAGGAAGCGCTTAAAACCTATTTAAACAATCCCAAACATAAAAAAATCTTACATGACAAAATCAAACCATTGGTCAATCGCACCGTGATTTATGATTTTGTCACACCCGCTCGGTAGGATCGCTCATGGCTATTATTAGTAATACCGTCGATTATCTGGATCAGGACACTTTGCTGGAAGGTTTTTTCGCCTATGACGATCGTTTCGAAGGGCAACGTCCGGTCGTGCTGATTTCTCATGCCTGGGCAGGGCGTGATGGGTTTGTAGAAAACAAGGCGCGTAAACTGGCTGAACTGGGGTTTCTGGCCTTTGCCCTGGATATGTATGGTAAAGGCAAGCGGGGCAATAGCATCGAGGAAAACAGTCGCCTGATGCAGCCCTTCATGGATGACCGCGCCATGTTACAGCAGCGTATTCTGGCGGCGGTATCCGCTGTCAAGCAAATGCCCTTGGCCGATAACGACAAAATCGCCGCTATCGGTTTTTGTTTTGGTGGCTTGTGCGTGCTGGATCTGGCGCGCACCGGTATCGATATCGCCGGCGTTGTCGCCTTTCATGGCTTGTTCATTCCACCGGACAACATCAAACAGCCAGACATCAAAGCCAAAGTGCTGATGTTGCATGGCCGTGACGATCCGATGGTTCCAACCGAACAAGTGCTGGCGATTGAGGAAGAAATGACCCCGGCAGGAGCCGATTGGCAATTGCATGTTTATGGCAACACCATGCACGCCTTCACTAACCCGGTCGCCAATGATCCTGATTTTGGTACGGTTTATCAGCCATTGGCCGATAAACGTTCCTGGCGAAGCCTGTTGAATTTTCTGGAAGAGATTTTTGCCTGAGTGATTTCAACCTGAATCCGTGACTTCACTACGGCACAGATTGGTAGGGATAGAGCACACAGGAGCAGTTGCCGGGAACGCAGTGAACTCATCAATAGACCCCTTTGCTATGGAAACCCAATTTAACCCGCCGCAGGGTGAATTCATCCTGCGGCGTTACCCTCAGGATCGATCCAGTTTCCTTCGGGCATGGGACGCCGCCGATGAATATATACTGGCCCATCTGGCCGAACACAGCATTCCAGACAATGCCCGGCTGGTAATTCTCAACGATGCATTTGGCGCGTTGAGCACCGCCTTGCACCGGCTGTATCCGGTCGCGATTTCAGATTCCTGGATTTCAAGGCAAGCCACCATTCATAATTTGACCGCGAATAATATCGCTGTTGAGGCTGTAACCTGGCTGAGCAGTCTTGAAAAACCCGGCAAGCCGGTCGATGTTTTACTGATAAAAATCCCCAAAACGCTGGCTTTGCTGGAACATCAGTTACATGAATTAAGACCGTTATTGCACCCGGACTCAATCATTATTGCCGCCGGCATGGTAAAGAACATGCCCAAAACGGTTTGGGCGGTATTGGAGAGATTGCTGGGGCCAACGACAACATCATTGGCCAGAAAAAAGCCCGGCTGATTCATGTGGATTTCGATACCCGTCTGGATGTTTCTGAAAATCCCTACCCCAGTCACTACCGTTTGGAAAACAGTGATTTGATCCTTTATAACCATGCCAATGTTTTTCCCGGGAGAAACTGGATATAGGCACACGTTTTTTGTTGCAACACCTGCCGGTTTATAAAGGGGCATGTGATATGATCGATCTGGGCTGCGGCAATGGCGTGCTGGGTGTGTGTTTCGCCCGTAACACCTCCGAAGCGAATATTCATTCGCTGCCCGCCATGGAGAGCGAAGCGAAGGCGGGTAGTCCCCGGTAGCCGCGAGGCGACACGGGATACCCGACGTGCCGAAGGCGCCAAAGGGGATCCCAAGGGAGCATCCGAACGCGGCGTCCAGTCATATGGGAGGCCGGTGTGTAGCCGCAACGAGCTTGCGATGTTGTGGCGGAACGCCGGGTGACCAAGACGGCCGGGGCACCAATGAGTTGTCGAAGATCGAGTCGATTTTGGGGACTTGGATGTCCCAAAATCTTTCACGAGATCGAAGACTCGCTTGTTATCGATGAATCCTTTATGGTGCTGGCCTCCGCCAGGATGAATTTTACTCAAGTCTTTGCTGATTCCAGAACCGCCCGTTATAGTGCCACAGATTGTTTGACCGGGATCGCCGAACAAAGCGCCGATCTGATTTTATGTAATCCACCCTTTCACCAACAACATGTGGTGGGTGATCAGATTGCCCGGCGGATGTTTCGCCAAGCGAAAAAAGTGTTGCGTGCCGGTGGCGAATTACGGGTAATTGGCAATCGGCATTTGAATTATCACATTCAATTGAAACGGCTGTTTGGTAACTGCCAGACCATTGCCGCCAACCGAAAATTTGTCATCCTGCAAGTTAAGCGCTAAGGTTAAAGCTGTATACAGGAATTCGCGGGTACGCCAATGGAAAATCACGTCAGTGAAAAAATTCTCGATCAACTCTGCCATTATATTGATCAAAAATTACCGCCTGATACGGCCGAAAAATTAAAACAGTTCGCAAGGCTTTATTATCAGAATGTCCCATTCAATGATCTGGAAAATATTGCTATTGAAGATTTATATGGGGCAATGTTGTCGCACTGGAATCTGGCCTTACGGCGACAGCCCGATGAGCAAAAAATCCATATTTACAATCCGACCCTGGAAAATCACGGCTGGCAATCTCAACATACGATTATCGAAATTGTCACCCGCGACATGCCCTTTCTGTTGCAGTCGGTCAGTATGGAGATCAATCGCCAGGGCTTGACCAATCATCTGGTCATTCATCCGGTATTTAATTTTATACGTAATGAACAGGGGGAGTTGCTGGAATTAAGCTCTGATGAAAACGAGAAAGCCAGCCGTGAATCTTTGTTGCATCTTGAAATAGATCGGCAGACCGATGCCAACCGGCATGCGTATCTGAAACAGCGCTTGTTTGCGATTCTCAGGGATGTCGCTGCAGCGACAGATGACTGGCCTTTATGTCTTAAGCGACTGAAAACGATTATCCAGACCTTGCATGGCCAGCAAATAGATCAGGAAGAAATCGACTTTTTGCAATGGCTGCAGGATGATCATTTTGTTTTTTTAGGCTATCGGGAATATGAACTTCAAGATGAGCAGGGAAATAAACGCTTTGTTCCGATAGCCAATACCGGTCTGGGAATATTGCGCGACAGTATCGCCGACCCCGCCAGTCAAAGTCATAATATTATTTCTGAAGAAGCCTTCAGAAAAATCAACCAGTCGGGCGTTTTATTGATCACCAAGGCGACCTCACGTTCTACCGTTCACCGATCGGTTTTTATGGATTATATCGGTATCAAGCAGTTTGATAACAGTGGCAAGTTGGTGGGGGAAAAAAGATTTCTGGGTTTATACAACTCCTCGGCGTATTTGACAGAATTAAAAAATATTCCGCTGGTCAGAAAAAAAATTCAGCAGGTCATCGATCGTTTCGCTTTCCGTAAAGCTTCGCATGAGTCGCGGGTCTTACTCTATGTATTACAAACCCTGCCCCGGGATGAAGTGTTTCAGGCCGATGCGGAAAGCCTTTATCATTATGTCCATGGCGTTATGCAATTGCAGGAACGTCAGCATGTCAAGGTGTTTGTGCGTCAGGATTTATATGGCCATTTTGTCTCGTTGCTGGTGTTTGTCCCCAGAGAGCGTTATCACACCACTTCACGAAAAAAAATACAGCGTATTCTGGAAGAGACCTTCCAGGCTAAACATATTGATTTCAGTGTGCAACTGTCTGAATCTATCCTGGCCCGGATTCATTTCATCATTCATACCGATATTGATCAGGAAATTGATTACGACATCAAGGAGATCGAGCAGAAAATAATTGCAGCTTTGGCCGAATGGACAGATTCGTTAAAAAAGGAATTGAACAGCTATTACGGCGAAGCAAAAGGGAATGATTTGTTTGACGCCTATAAAGATGCTTTCTCGGCAGCGTATCGGGATGAGGTTTCTGTCAGAACAGCTGTGTTGGATATTGAAAAACTGGAAAATCTTCTCAGTAATAATCTTGACGCCAAGTCTTTACTGTTTAGCCCGTTGACAGCCACCACCCGTAGGCCCTTGCGTTTCAAACTGTTCAGTCGGGAACAGGTGTCATTGTCCAAAAGTCTGCCCATGCTGGAAAATATGGGCGTCAAGGTCTGTGATGAAAGGCCCTATGAAATCCGCAAAAAAAATCAGCAGGGCAGTTTGTGGATTCATGATTTTGGTCTGCTGGTCGAAAAGGATCTGGATGATATTAATCTGGAAAATCTCAAGGGACGTTCTCAAGAAGCCTTTGAACAATGCTGGATTGGCCGGGTAGAAAACGATGGCTTCAATCATCTGGTGCTGAAAGCCAGTATTTCCTGGCAGCAAGTCAATGTTTTTCGTTGTTTTTATCTTTATCTGCGTCAGATAGGCATCACTTTCAGTCAGGCCTATATCGAAAAAACGCTGGCGGACAATCCTGAAGTCGTGCGCTTGTTGATTCAGTTTTTCAATCAACGTTTCGATCCGTCTCTCAAATCACTGGAGAATAGTGATCAGGCGTTGTCAGAAACGATCAGTGCGGCAATCGACAAAGTGCAATCATTGGATGAAGATCGCATTCTGCGTCGTTTTATGAATTTGATGCAGGCGACGGTCAGAACCAATTTTTTTCGCTATCCAATGGATGAGAAAGGTATTCCTTATTTTTCCATCAAGTTCAATTCATCGTTAGTGCAGGAAATCCCCAAGCCGGTTCCCTTCGTTGAAGTGTTCGTCTATTCGCCACGGGTTGAGGGGATTCATCTTCGTGGCGGCTTGATTGCCCGTGGGGGCTTGCGCTGGTCAGACCGACGAGAAGATTTTCGTACCGAGGTTTTGGGTCTGATGAAGGCGCAAATGACCAAAAATGCGGTGATCGTACCCACCGGCGCCAAGGGTGGTTTTTTTGTCAAGAGACTGAAAACCTTCAATGAACCCGAGCAACGGGAACAGGAAGTGGTGCAATGTTATCAGGTGTTTATCCGTGGTTTGCTTGATTTAACTGACAACCTGAAAGATGGCAAGGTCATCAAGCCTGAAAAAGTGAATTGTTATGATGGCGATGACAGCTATTTAGTCGTGGCTGCCGATAAAGGTACGGCCCGCTTTTCTGATTATGCCAATGCCCTGGCCGCAGAATATGATTTCTGGCTGGGCGATGCCTTTGCCTCTGGTGGTTCGGTTGGTTATGACCACAAGGCAATGGGAATTACGGCACGGGGTGCTTGGGAATCGGTCAAACATCATTTTTTGCATGTCGGGATCGATTATCTTAACAAGCCTTTTACCGTAATCGGTATTGGCGGAATGTCTGGCGATGTGTTTGGCAATGGCATGTTGCTGTCCGATAAAATCCAGTTGATTGCTGTGTTTGATCATCAACATATTTTTCTGGATCCAGACCCTGATCCTGCCTTGAGTTTTCAGGAGCGAAAACGTTTATTCGAGCTGCCGGCAGCTCAATGGTCTGATTATGACCCGGCGATTCTTTCCAAAGGGGGCGGTGTTTACCTGCGCAGCAGTAAATCGATACGAGTTTCTCCGCGCATGATGGAGCGCCTGAATATCCGCCAAAACGAATTGACGCCTAATGAATTGATTAAATGTATTCTGCGCGCGCCAGTCGATTTGTTGTGGAATGGCGGGATTGGCACCTATGTCAAGGCGCAGTATGAAACGAATTTATCGGTTGGTGATCGCAGTAATGATGCTGTTAGAATCAATGGTTGCGAATTGCGCTGCCAAGTGGTGGCCGAAGGTGGCAATTTGGGCTTCACTCAGGCCGGGCGAATTGAATATGCAAGACAAGGGGGCAAAATCAATACTGACTCCATTGATAATTCGGCTGGAGTGGATTGCTCTGATCATGAAGTCAATATCAAAATTTTACTCAACACCCTGGTGATGCAAGGTGATTTGACCAACAAACAACGGCGTGAGATTTTAGTCTCGATGACCGATGATGTCGCCAAACTGGTGCTGAACAACAATATTTTGCAAAATCAGGCAATCTGCACCATCGAGCAAACCGCAAAAGGTGATATGCCGGGCATCCAATGGGTTATTGATATCCTGGAGCAAAAGGCGCATTTGGACCGGCAACTGGAAGTGATTCCGGGTAGTGAAGAGCTGCTCCAGCGCATTAACAAAGATCAGGGCTTGTATCGCCCTGAAATCAGCGTTTTACTGGCCTATTGCAAACAAATGTTGAAACAGCAGTTGGCCAAAGAATTGGCTTCTATTGAAGAGCCTTTGTTACAGCAGGAATTACAGCAGTATTTTCCCGACAAACTTCAGCAACATTATCAGCGGGCTATTCAGCATCATTACCTGGCCAAGGATATTGTCGTCAATTGTCTGATCAACAGCTTTGTCAATCGTATGGGGATCGTGTTTCCTTACCGTATTCTCGAACAGGGCAGCATTTCAATGGTGAATACGGTCAATATCTATAAACGGGTTTGTTATATATTTTCGGTCGATTCATTGTGGCGGGAAATAGAAATGTTGCAGACACAAGTGACAGGTGCGTTGTCTGAATCATTATTTGCCTATATACGCCGGTTGATCGAGCGTGCCATGAACTGGTTTATAACGGTTGAAACCGAACTGCCATCCATGGAGTCTCTAGATAATTATTATCAGGGTATCCAGGATTTAAAAGATATCCTGCCAACATTGCAAAACAAGCAGCTCAATACCATCATTGATCAGCAAGTGGAACACTTGATAGAGCAAGGTGTTCCAGCAGCATTGGCGCTGGATGTCGTTTCAACCGAAGTGATGTATTTATGCCTGGATGTAGTCTGGTTACAGAAGCAGACCGGCAAGACGCTAACTGAATGCGCACAGGTTTTTTTCATTCTGATCGATCTGCTGGATTTATTGTGGCTGCGCGACAAAATTTACCAGTTGCCGCAAAAAAACCTCTGGCAGGCCCTGGCCAAACGTACGGCGCGCCAGGAGTTCAGCAGTATTTCCTGTTCTCTGGCGTTGTCGGTGTTGCAACAACCTGGCGCCAGTATCAAAGACAGAATGGAAAACTGGCGGCAATGTTTTAAACAAGTGATCGATCGCTATCTGCAGTTATTGGCTCAGGTAAAAGCGGAAGAAGGCATTGAGCTGGAAAAAATCACTGTTTTACTGAAAGAACTGCAAGATATTGCCGGTTTCGGACAAAAGCGACAAGAAGTTGACTCAGATCAATATTAGGCAATCATTATCTAGCTACTATAGAACCATGTCGGAAACGCAAGAACTGACATGTAGCACTATCCTCTTTAAATAAAGTTTTAGTGGGCTTTTTCAGGCAGATTCTTTTGAATCTGCCTTTTTTTATGCTTTCGATAAACTCAATACCGTCTTTCCGGTGTTATGGCCCTGATTCAAAGCATCCAGCGCCTGTTCAAGATTCCGGGCGTTCAGTCTGCCGGCATTGTGTTTGAACGTACTTTTTAAAAGCCCCGCATCCACCAGTTTCGCCACCTGACTGAGCAGGCGGTACTGTTCGATCATGTCATCCGTTTTATACAAGGAGCGGGTGTACATAAATTCCCAGTGTAACGACAGGCTTTTACGTTTGAGTAAACCGATGTCAATGTTTTGCGGGTCGTCGATCAGGCCCAGTTTGCCTTGCGGCGCCAGACAGTCGATCAGTTCCGCAAAATGCCGCTCGGTGTGACTGAGGCTGGCGACCCATTCCACTGTATCTAAATCCAGATGATGGAGTTGCGGCGGCAGGGGCTGTTGATGATCGATGACATAATCGGCACCCAGGCTTTTAATCCAGTTTTTACTTTCTTCTCGTGATGCGCTGCCAATCACGTTCACTGAGCTTAAGTGATGAGCCAGCTGCGTCAACATGGAGCCTACACCGCCGGCAGCGGCTAAAATCAGGATTGAACCGGTTGAATCACGCGTTACCGACAGACGATCGAATAATAATTCCCAGGCGGTGATGCTGGTCAGCGGTAGTGCAGCGGCCTCTGGGAAACCGAGTGTCGTTGGTTTAAGGGCGGCAATGCGTTCGTCAACCAGATGAAATTCACTGAAACAGCCGGGACGGTCGATTGCACCGGCATAAAAAACTTCATCCCCCGGTTTGAATAAAGTGACGCGCTGCCCTGTTTCGCACACAATGCCGGCGGCATCCCAGCCTAGCACCTGCCAGGCATCGGCTTCAGGAGTAACGCGTTGGCGGATTTTGATATCCACCGGATTGATCGCCACCGCCTTGATTTCGACCAATAAATCATGTGGGCCAGGCTTAGGCATCGGTAAGTCTATATCCTGCAAAACACGGTCTTGTTGATAGGCAACGGCCTTCATCATTGGTCACTCACGTTATGAATAATATGGAGAATCGGGCTTCCCGGGCGTTGATGATTGGAATAGCGTGTATTGATCGCATAATTTGCTGGTGACAGGTCACTCAACCAGCTTTCAATAGCCTTTTTTTCAACTTCTCCGCCCGGGTGGCCGGGATAAACCAGCAGCGTTATTATGCCATGTTTTTGTAACAAGCCGAGTCCGCTATTTAACGCTTCAAGCGTAGTTTCCGCCCGGGTAATACGTTGCTTGTCTCCACCCGGCAGATAACCCAGATTGAACATAATCGAATGGATGTGGCCATGAAAGCGGCCGGGAATAACATCGCTCATGAATTGATGGCCTTGTTGTAACAGGCTGACTTTTTCCAGCAGGTTCGCCTGTTCAAGCCGTTGCCGGGTGGCTTCGATGGCCTGGGGCTGAATATCGAATGCGAAGACCTGTTTGACCCGTTGCGCCAAAAACAAGGTATCGTGACCATTCCCGGCCGTGGCGTCGATAACGATGTCTTCGGCGCAGAGTTTTTTATCCAGGACGCAATGGGCTTGCGCCGTTAAAGAAGAGGGTTCAGGCATAACGGTTGATATTACATTCGTAGGGAAGGGGATGCTGCTGAAGTAAATGCTGACACAAAAGCTGAGCGTAATAGGGGATCAACAAGCTGCCTTTAGAACCGAAACCATTGAAAATGTATAGGTCTGGTAGTTTGGGATGTGGGCCGATTAAAGGGTGTCTGTCATCTGTTGTTGGCCGTATGCCAACCTGATGCTCGAGGGTCACCGTTTTAGCAAGCTTTGGGTATATCTGGCTTAGATCGGTAAACAGTATTTGTTTGGCTTCTGTTGTAGGCCGGAGGTTAATGTGTTCACGATCAAAAGTAGCGCCTGTTTTAAAAAGTGTGGTATCCAAAGGCAAAAACCAATGGCCATAATTGATTATCTGCTGAATGAGTGGTTGTGTACTTTGCAGGGTCAGAATTTCACCCTTGACGGGTTTTAATGGCAGATAACGGAACCATGGATTACCAATGCCTTCATATCCCTGGCAAAAAATAATTTTTTTGATGGCGTAATTACGCCAGAGTAATTTGGCTGAAAGTTTTATTTCAGCCGGATCCAGCCGGCTTTCAATCAGACATTGATTGTCAATAAAATAATCCCGCAAACAATCCAGTAATTCACAGGTTTTCAAATAACCGGTCTGGTTTTGTTGCAGCAATCCTAATGGACTGTTTATGTCGGGGTGTGATGCGAGTAATCCCGGCAAGAAATTAGCATAATCAGGATCAGAAAGCCGTTTTTTGGCCTGTTGGCGCTCTTCAGCAGAGCGAAGCAGTCGAAACATTGGTTTTTCAACAAAGAAGGAGCGCTTAAAATGTTCTTCCAGGCTACGGTAGAGTCGCTTTGCACTAAACAACTGTTGTTTGATCTTTAATGATTTTGTCAGTCGCATGCCGGTAACAGGATTGATCAGCCCTGCGGCTACCCGGGAGGCGTTAAGACTGCCCTGGTCTATAATGCGAATGGATTGGCCCTGCTGCATCAATATCCAGCCCAGCAAACTGCCAGCCAGTCCCTGGCCGACGATCAGATAATCAATGTTATTGTGGGGCTTTTTCACGTAAGGCCTGGCCGTCAAACTGAATGCCATCCCAACCAGATTGCATGAACTGACGGATATTTTGATGATTGTCGGCATCAGGTGCTTGCAGTACATCTTGTCGGTAATAATCGCCAAATAGATGCAAGGTGAGTTCTGGAGAGAGTCCGTTTAGTTGAGCAAAGGCGAAAATCTTGCAGGAACCTTCATTACTGCCGGCGGCATTTTCTACCGGGCCGTTACGAAAGCCTATGGGCTGATAGTCATAATATTGCCCGATAATCGTCATGGTGTCGCTGAATCCGATGGATTCAGGGGTATCTTGCAGTTGCGTTAAAAATTGTTTCAGCGTCATGGGTTTCCTCATGGGTATAATGCCAGACCATTCAGGCCTGTGGTTTCGTCAAAACCAAACATCAGATTCATGTTTTGTACCGCTTGTCCGGCCGCGCCTTTCACCAGGTTGTCGATAACCGACAAGACAACGACGGTATTGGCGTTTTGTGGCCGGTGAATGGCGATCTGGCAACGGTTGCCGCCACGGACATTACGTGTATCGGCATGGCTGCCGGCAGGCAGAACATCGACAAAAGGCTCGTGTTGATAATACGCTTCAAAAAGGGTTTGCAAGTCATCAATGGACTTGCTCAAAGTCCCATACAGCGTGGCATGAATGCCTCGAATCATGGGCGTTAAATGCGGCACAAAGGTTAAATGAATATTTTGTCCGCTCTGAGTTTCAAGGCCATGAACGATTTCCGGCAAATGGCGATGTCCCGCTACCGCATATGCCTTGAAACTTTCGCCGGTTTCACTCATCAGCGAGGAAAGCTGCGCTTTTCGCCCCGCACCGCTGACGCCGGATTTTACATCGGCAATCAGATGAGCATTGTCGATTAAATGGTTCTCCAGCAAAGGTAGAAAGCCCAGTTGAACGGCGGTAGGGTAACACCCCGGGCAAGCAATCAAGCGGGCCTGTTTGATTTTCTCCCGGTTGATTTCAGGCAGCCCATAGACCGCTTCAGCAAGCAGATTCGGGCTGGCGTGTTCCATCCCATACCAGCGACTCCATTCAGCCGCATCTTTCAAGCGGAAGTCGGCGGATAGATCGATGACCTTGACGCCTTGGGATAACAAGGCTTCAGCCATCGACATCGCCGTACCATTGGGCGTGGCGAAAAAAACCACATCGCAGTTTGCCAGCGAATCGATAGTGGGTTCGGTGAAAACCGCATCACAATATCCGCGCAGATTAGGATAAATCTCATCCACCCGTTTGCCAGCATCAGCGCGGCTGGTGACGATGGAAACTTCAACTTCGGGATGAGGAAGGAGTAATCGTAATAATTCGACGCCGGTGTAGCCCGTGCCGCCGACAATACCTGCTTGTATCATTTTGGTCCTGTTTAGTGCAGCACCATTTTTTATACTGACGGCCAAGATTGCATAATTATTTGAAGTTGTTTTTTACTTACAACTCATTCAATCCGACAAAGAAAATGGGTGCTGTATTAAAATGGTTTTTCTGTTTTGATAGATACCTGACCATCAGCAAAGCGCATATAATACGCTTTATTGTGTCATTTATTAACCCAGCCCTGCAATTGTAGTGCTATATAACTACAAGTTATTGATAACAAAGCTGGGTAACCCGGATTTTTCCGGCGCATTTATACATCGGATGTTGCCGGTATCTTCATGATCAAAAATAATGCTATCATTTATTTTGAAAAACATGCAGGCAATTGAAATTGTCCCAACGCAGGCAGGCGGAGAATTACATCTCACAGAACGTAAAAAACCCACGCCAGAGGCTCATCAGGTTTTAATCGAAGTGTACGCCGCCGGCGTCAATCGGCCTGATATCATGCAACGACAAGGCGTTTATCCACCTCCGCCTGGTGCTTCTGATATACCCGGTCTCGAAGTGGCCGGTGTTGTCATCGAGGCTGGCGAGAATGTGAGTCGTTGGCGGGTTGGTGATAAGGTCTGCGCTTTGGTGACCGGCGGCGGTTATGCGCAATACTGTCTGGCCAGTGGAAACCTCTGTTTGCCGGTCCCGAAAGGTTTGAGTGTCGTGCAGGCGGCCTTGCCCGAAACTTTTTTCACAGTGTGGAGCAATGTGTTTGACCGGGGAAGGCTACAAGCCGGGGAAACATTATTGGTGCATGGTGGCAGTAGTGGCATTGGTACAACGGCAATTCAATTGGCGAGCGCTTTTGGGGCGAGTGTTTATGTGACGGCTGGCAATGAAGAAAAATGTCGTTTTTGTGAACGATTAGGCGCCAGTGCCGCGATCAACTATAAAGAGCAGGATTTTGTCAGCGCCATTAACGCATTGACTGACGATAAAGGCATCAATATGGTGTTGGATATGATTGCCGGAGATTATTTCCCTAAAAACATGAAAATACTGGCTGAAGAAGGGAGGCTATTACAAATCGCCATTCAACAAGGCGCGAAAAGTGAAATCAATCTTTGGACGGTGATGATGAAGCGCTTGTTGATCACAGGCTCTACATTACGGGCCAGAAGTGATGAATTCAAGGCGGCCATTGCCCGGCAATTGGAAAAAAAAGTGTGGCCATTGATTGAATCCGGGAAAATAAAACCTGTAATTTATCAGGTCTTGCCATTGGCGGAAGCGGAGGAGGCGCACCGGATCATGGCGCGTAGCGAGCATATCGGCAAGCTGATATTGCAGATAAAAAACGGATAAACATTAATAAAGATAAGGTTATAAGTTATTTTTTTAAAGGTTTTTTTGATTACTGTGCTATAGTGCTGGTGTGTTGTTATGAGCACAAGTTTTAAAATTTACACCCAAGGAATATTAATGTCTTTATTGAAAAAATTATCCATTGCTCTTCTGAGTGCTTCTTTATTTGCAGCTGCGCCTGCAGTTTTGGCCAAACCAGCTGGTAAAATTGAAAACCAGACAGAAGAACAGTTGCTTGAAACTTTTGACGAAGCTATTGAAGCCGTTGAAACCGTTCAGCAAGCGCTTGAAAATGGTACTGATAAAAAAGAAACACTGGCTTTATATAGAAAAGCCAAGCAAGCGTTGAATCGTATTGAAAGTGCGACTGTCAACAGAGAAAAAGAAAGAGCCAATGGCTACTTGCGTAAATCTCGTTCTGCATTCAAAAAAGGTAATGTGGAACAGGCTAAAGAACTGATTGCCAAAGCAGTAACCAGTTTCAAAGGCTTGAAACAGTTATATTTGGACTTCTAAAGTTTAAAAAATACTGATAGAAAGGGGGATGCCAAGCATCCCCCTTTTTTTTGGCCTGAAATTTTCCGCTTATGAATATTTTGGGATAGGGTAGAATAAGCCTTTTAATTTTTTTCGGGGTTGAAGTGGCGCAAAAAATTATCCGTATCGCAACACGGAAAAGCCCGCTGGCGTTATGGCAGGCCGAACATGTGGCGCAACGTCTGGAGCAGGCGTTTGTTGAAGTAAAAACTGAATTGGTCACGATGGTGACGCGTGGTGATAAATTGCTGGATGCCCCATTGGCGACAGTTGGCGGCAAAGGCCTGTTTGTCAAGGAACTGGAACAGGGCATGCTGGAAGGAAAGGCCGATATCGCCGTTCATTCGATGAAAGATGTACCGGTGGAATTTCCTGATGGCTTGCATTTGGCGGTTATTCTGGAGCGGGAGGATCCTACCGATGCATTTGTTTCCAATAAGTATCGAAATTTTAGCGAGCTGCCAGAAAATGCGCGTATCGGCACCTGCAGTTTACGCAGGCAATGTCAGATCAGGGCGCGTTTTCCAAAAGCTGAAATTCTCGATTTACGCGGTAATGTAAACACGCGCCTGGCCAAATTGGATAATGGTGATTTTGACGCCATTATATTGGCTTCAGCCGGATTAAAACGGCTGGGGATGAGTCACAGAATCAGTGCATCCATAGACCCTGCCGACAGTTTGCCTGCAATCGGCCAGGGAGCGATTGGCATTGAGTGTCGTGAAGATGATGAAGCCATCAATCAATACCTGATGGCCTTGCATGATGAACAAACCCATGTCCGCGTGATGGCGGAAAGGGCGATGAATGCCCGGTTGAATGGCGGCTGTCAGGTGCCGATTGCAGGTTTTGCTGAAATTGACAATGATGAACTGTTTATGCGGGGTTTGGTGGGTAAAGTCGATGGCAGTGTCATTTATCGTGCCGAACAACGTGGAAAATTGTCCGAGGCTGAAACTATTGGTCGGCAAATTGCGGAAAATTTATTGCAGCAAGGCGCCGATGAAATTCTGGATGCCTTGTTTCAAGGTTAATGGTTTCATCAGATTTGCGTGGTAAAACAATTCTGGTCACGCGGCCTGAGCATCAGGCAAGATCTCTGAGCAATGCGATTGAACGGGCGGGTGGAACAGCGGTTTCCTTTCCTCTGATAGAGATTGTTCCACTCAAAAATCAGCAAATCTTCGATAATTATTGGAAACAGTTGGATAATTATCATTGGCTGGTTTTTATAAGCGCCAATGCGGTAAATTTTGCCGCCAGCATGAATGGTGGCAGAATAACCTTGCCGAAAGCAATCAGAGTCGCGGCAATTGGCAAAGCGACGGCCAGAGCGCTGCAACAACATAATATTACAGTGAACTTGCTGCCAGACGAAGGCTATAATAGCGAAGCGTTATTAAAAATGCCTGCTTGGCAAGATCTTGCCGGACAACGCCTGTTGATTGTACGGGGCGTGGGTGGCCGGGAAAAACTGGCTGAAACATTAAGACAACGAAACGCTAAAGTCGATTATCTGGAAGTTTATCGACGTATCATGCCTGATAGTGATGCAGGCCAGGTAAAAAAAATGCTGATCGAACAAGAGCTGTCCGCTATTGTTCTGACCAGTGGCGAAGCGGTAAACAACTTATGGGATACCTTCAAACATGAAAAAACGTTATTATCCATTCCATTGGTCGTAATCAGTTCCAGAATAGCAAAAATTGCGAGTCGACTCGGATTTAAACGAATCAAGGTCAGTCAAGGACCATCTGAGCAAGCGATTATTGAATCATTGATGACCTTAAACAACGGGGAATAAAGTGGCTGAAGTGACAGAAGAACAGCAGACAACAGAAGATAAGACAGAAACTGTCAAAGTTGTTGAGAAAAAATCACGAGCAGGTTTATGGTTTGGCATTATCCTGACCGTATGCGTCATCGTGCTGGCCGGAGCCGGTTTTTATTTGCTGCAGCAACTACGCGAGCATCAGGACACACTGAGCACACAGGATAACCAGAAACTGATTGAAATGAGCAAGCAGATTAATGGTTTTCAGTCTCAAATTGCCGCCATGCAGTCGCAACTGGCTTCATTGTCTCAAGATATAACGGGAAAAGAACATCATTTCAATCAGGCTTTGGCTGAATTTACCAAGGTGCAGGACATCAAACTGGAAACGGTTAAAAAAGAGTTGACCGAATCGATCGAGCGATTGCAACGTCAATTGGGCAAGACCCGTGGTGACTGGTTGATTGCCGATGCCGAGTATTTGCTCAGCGTCGCCAACGAACGCCTGCACTTGGCCGGGGATGTCAATACCACCCGCGAAGCGCTGGAAGCCGCTGATCAAAGACTGCGGGAAAGTGGTGATGCGGCCGTTTTCAAAGTACGTGAAGAGATCGCCAAAGAACTGGCGGCGCTGCGCAGTGTACAAAAGCCCGATATAGTTGGTTTGTTCGCCAGGGTTCAGACTTTAAAGGATAAGATTCCACAGTTGTCTGTTTTGTTGCCTTATGTAGGTAAGGAGCTGACGACCAAGACGCCGATTCATCAACATCAGCAATCCAGTGATGAACATAATGTTCTGTCCAAGGTTATCGAACAACTGGATGATTATATTGTCGTCAGACATAGCGACAAACCGGTCGGCGAAATTTTGACACCTCAACAGGCGCAATTCATTCGCGAGCAGTTGGGCGTCAAGTTGGAAATGATCAAAATTGCGCTGGTTCAACAGCGAGATGACTTGTATCAATTGGCGATTAAAGATGCCGAAAAGTGGTTGAAAGATAATTTTGCCTTGGATGATACCGGTAAAAGTTTTCTCAAAGAGTTACAGTCTTTGGCGCAAACTTCTCTGCAAGGGCATTATCCTGATATATACAAATCTTTGAAAATGCTGAAAGATATTAGTCGGTTACGCCTGGAAAAAGACAAGGCCCTGGGGCCGAACGAACCGGTCAAAAAGGTAAGCAAGCCGGAGGCGAAGCCAGTGGAAAAAATAACACCAATGCCGGCACCTGCTGTAACCCCTCCTGGTTCTGAACAACAGGTAAAATAACATCATGAAAAAATTACTGAGTTTTTTACTGCCGTTGTTGATTGCCATCGTGGTGGCTTTTGGCATTCATGGCTGGTTATCGAAATACGATAATCCAGGCTATGTCTTGATCGGATTCGGTCACTGGTCGATGGAAACCTCGATGGTGTTTTTCGCCGTGGCGCTGGTGATCGCTTTTTTTATCTTCTATGTTTTTTTCCGTTTATTGGGGGTATTGATGCGGCTGCCCTCTCGATTGAAAGAAAAAAGCAAAAAAATCAAGTTTGACCGTTCCCAGGACGCTTTGGTGGCGGGGTTGGTGGACTCTGCCGAAGGCAATTGGGAAAAGGCCGAGAAAACGCTGATTAAACATGCTGCTAACAGCGGCGCGCCATTATTGCATTATTTGACGGCGGCAAAAGCGGCACAATCGCGCGGGGCGGTTGAAAAACGCGATGAATATCTGAAAAAAGCGGCGGAACAGGCTGGTGACGGTGATATATCTGTGGGCTTGACCCAGGCGGAATTGTATTTGTCCGATGAGCAGTTTGACCAGGCTTTGCAAACCCTGAGTAAATTGCAATCCATCGATCCCAATCACGCCAGCGTATTGAAAATGATGCATCATGCTTACCGGCGCGCCGGTGACTGGGAAGGCCTGTCAAAACTGATTCCCTCTTTGCATAAAAACAAAATTTTGATGGAAGCGGAAGTCAAATTACTGGAAACGGAGACACACAGTAACTTGCTTCGCCGCGCGGCCGAGCAAAAAGATGCTGAAGCGGTTAAGGCTTGCTGGGAAAATGTTCCGGAACACATCAAAATGGCGCCTGGCGTTAACGCTATTTATTTTGCCGCAATGATCGAGTCCGGAGCAGGGGAGCAGATTGAACAAGAACTGGTTGATGCCATTGTCAAAAACTGGGATGCGACATTATTGGTTTTGTATGGCAATATCGACTCAAAAGACCCGGAAAAACAATTACAAACGGCAGAGAAATGGCTGGCGGTGCATCCAGATGATCCGGTTTTGTTACGTATGCTGGGTAAACTATGTCTAAAATCCAGGCAAATGGAAAAAGCCGAACAATATCTGAAAAAGAGCCTGGCCAGCGAGCCGACCGTTGCAGCTTATCAGCTTTTGGGTGATTTGTACCTGGAAAAAGGCGAAGCTGAAGCGGCCAGTGAAGCCTATCGTAGCGGGCTGGAACTTGCTTCTACCGAAGTGGTGCATCAGGCGGAAGGTATTGTGGGGGAGTAGGCCTGCTCTCGCGTGGGTGCTTCAAAACTTCACTCTGCGTCTTAAAACACCAAAACAAAGTTTGTTGAAGCTGAGCTTCTAAAACAGGGCTCCCAAGCGGGAGCTTGGGAACCAGCAAAAAAGCGACTTTTTGCATCGAGGTAGCTCAAACGTTATGGCGGTTTCGAGTCGGGAAACTGCCAAATAGTGTTTATTTATCAGTCATAAAGGTGGATTGCTTGTCAGCTAATCCACCGTTGCTGCTTGTTTAACCTGCTGCCAACCCTGCTATATTGTATCCGCAGTCTACATAAGTGATTTCACCGGTGATGCCGCTAGCCAAATCAGAGCATAAGAAAGCGGCGACATTGCCAACCTCGTCAATCGTGACATTGCGGCGTAATGGCGCTGTATCGGTCGCTTTGCTCAACATGGATTTGAAATTGTTGATGCCGGCTGAGGCGAGAGTTCTGATCGGGCCTGCCGAGACCGCATTAACGCGAGTTCCTTCAGGGCCTAAGGCAGCTGCCATGTAGCGGACATTGGCTTCCAGACTGGCTTTGGCGACACCCATCACATTGTAATTAGGGATGGCGCGTTGCGCCCCCAGATAGGACAATGTCAGCAAGGAACCATTGCGGCCTTTCATCATTTCCCGGCCCGCTTTGGCCAATGCAGTGAAACTGTATGAGCTGATGTCATGGGCAATGGAAAAGTTTTCCCGGGTGGTTGCTTCGACATAATCACCATCCAATGCTTCACGAGGGGCGAAAGCCACCGAATGAACAATACCATCCAGTCCATCCCATTGTTTGCCCAGTTCAGAGAATACATTGATGATTTGTTCATCGCTGCCAACATCCAGTTCGATGACGATATTGGAATCACATTGTCCGGCCATATCTTCGACACGGCTTTTCAGCTTGTCATTTTGATACGTAAAGGCTAAATCTGCACCTTCACGGTGCATTGCCTTGGCGATACCCCAGGCAATTGAACGGTTGCTGGCCAAACCTACAATCAAGACTTTTTTGCCTTGCATAAAACCCATTAGACTCTCCCAAATTGTTGTTAGAATAGGCGCTCAGTATCTATGACCCATCAAATGATGTCCAGTTTTTTGTTGGTAAAAATGCGTAGACTAACGCCCATTTTTTTACTTTTGTTGGTGATATTGAGCGCTTGCCAGATGGAACCGCTCAATAATCCCTATCGGCCGGTTGAACCGGGCGTGTCGGTATTGTATTCCTCATTTGCCGAACGGCCCAAGCATCTGGATCCGGCCAAAGCCTACAGCAGCAATGAATACACTTTTATCGCCCAGATTTATGAGCCGCCATTACAGTATCATTATCTGAAACGCCCTTATCAATTGAACCCCTTGACGGCCAGTCAGATGCCGCAGGTGCTTTATTATGATGAAAAGGGCCAGCAAGTTGACGGGACAGATGCCGGTCAAGTGGCTTACAGTGATTATCGGGTAACGATCAAACTGGGCATTTATTACCAGCCTCATCCAGCTTTCAGCCGCGACAAGGCAGGCCGCTATCGTTATCATCATCTCAGTGCCGGGCAGTTGGAAAGCATTGAAACGCTGGCGGATTTTAAACATGAAGACAGCCGGGAATTGATCGCCGAAGATTATGTTTATCAGATAAAACGGCTGGCGCATCCGAAAATTCAATCGCCGATTGCCGGCATTATGCGCAATTACATCGTGGGGTTTGATCAATTTGCCAAAGCCGTTGCCGAGAAACCAGTGACTTTGTTACGCGATGCTGTGATGGATTCGGTGACGGCGACAGGGAGGTATCAGTACCGGGTGCGCATCAAAGGCAAATATCCACAATTTCGATATTGGCTGGCGATGCCTTTTTTTGCGGCGATGCCGTGGGAAGCCGATGTGTTTTATGCCCAGCCGGGGTTGATAAGTAAAAATATCACCCTGGATTGGTATCCAATCGGCACCGGGCCTTATCGTTTGACGGAAAACAACCCAAACCGGCGCATGGTGCTGGAGAAAAATCCGTTGTTCCATGACGAATTCTATCCTCGCGAAGGCGAAGCAGGGGATAAAACGCAAGGCTTGTTGATAGACAGCGGAAAAAAACTACCGTTTATCGATCGTGTCGTTTATGTGCTGGAGAAAGAAAACATTCCTTATTGGAACAAGTTTCTGCAAGGCTATTATGATGCCTCGGGCATTGCCTCCGACAGTTTTGACCAGGCCGTACAGTTTACCGGAGAAGGCGACGCCCGACTGACGCCGATGATGCAAAAAAAAGGCATGCAATTACAAACGGCAGTGATGACCTCGGTGTTTTATATGGGCTTCAATATGCTCGATAAAGTCATCGGGGGCTATTCTGAACGCGCGCGAAAACTTCGTCAGGCGATCTCCATTGCCTTAAATTATGAAGAATATATCGCCATATTCATGAATGGCCGGGGTGTGCCGGCGCAAGGCGTTTTACCGCCGGGCATCTATGGCTATCAGGCCGGTAAAGAAGGAATCAATCCTTATGTTTATGACTGGGATGGACACAAAGCGCGGCGAAAATCCATCGCCTATGCGCGGCAATTGATGGAAGAAGCGGGATATCCCAATGGTATTGACGAGGCAACCGGTCAGGCGTTGAGCCTTTATTTCGATACCGCCTCGGCCAGTGTCGACGAGCGGCCGCGAATGAACTGGTTTCGCAAGCAGTTCGCCAAGCTTGGGATCAAACTGATTATCCGGGCTACCGACTACAACCGCTTTCAACAAAAAATGCGTACCGGTTCCGGACAGTTGTTTACCTGGGGCTGGAATGCCGATTATCCTGACCCTGAAAATTTCTTTTTTCTGCTTTATGGACCAAACAGCAAGGCCAGACACGGCGGGGAAAACGCGGTGAATTATCAAAATCCCGAGTTTGACCGGCTGTTTGAACAAATGCGCAATATGGACAATGGCCCCCAGCGTCTTGCCATCATCCGTAAAATGCAGCATATTTTGCGCCGTGATGCGCCCTGGGTGTTTGGCGTCAACCCTAAGAGTTTCAGCCTGTTTCATGGCTGGTATCACAATATCAAACCGAATTTAATGGCCAACAATCGTTTGAAATACACCCGCCTGGATGTTCCCCAGCGGGAAATAAAACGCAAACAGTGGAATCAGCCGGTATTCTGGCCATTACTGGTGATCGGCCTGTTGCTGGCCATGGCGATTTATCCCGCCGTGCGCGCTTACCGCAATCGCTTGCAGGAGACCCTCGAATGATTGAATACATTCTGCGCCGCATTTTCTATGCGCTGCCATTGTTATTGGCGGTCAATATTCTTACCTTTGTGGTGTTTTTTGTCGTCAACAGCCCGGATGACATGGCCAGAATGCAATTAGGACAAAAACATGTCACCGAGCAGGCTATCGAAAACTGGAAGCAGCAGCATGGCTATGATCTGCCCTTGTTATGGAATGAAACGGAAACCGGCTTCGGTAAAATGAAAAAAACCATTTTTTACCAGAAATCCATCGGTCTGTTCTTGTTTGATTTTGGCATTTCCGACAGTGGCCGCAATATCGGCCATGATATATCGGAGCGTATGTGGCCCTCGCTGGCGCTGGCCTTGCCTTCTCTGATCGTCGGCCTGCTGGTCAATATCACCGTGGCCTTGATGATGGTGTTGTTCAGAAACAGTTATCTGGAACTGGGCACGATTGTATTGTGCGTGATTTTAATGTCCATTTCCTCGTTGTTCTACATTATCGGCGGTCAGTTTTTTATCGGCAAGTTGTTGAGGCTGGTGCCCATTTCTGGTTATGACAGCGGCTTTGCCGCCATCAAGTTTTTGATCCTGCCGATCATCATCAGCGTGGTCAGCGGCCTGGGGGCGGGCGCTCGCTGGTATCGCACCCTGTTTCTGGAAGAAGTGGAAAAAGATTATGTCAGAACCGCCCGCGCCAAAGGACTGACCGAGGTGCAGGTGTTGTTTCGCCATGTATTGAAAAACGCCATGATTCCCATTTTGACCGGCGTCGTGGTGGTATTGCCCTTGTTGTTCATGGGCAGCCTGATCATGGAATCGTTTTTCAGTATTCCGGGTCTTGGCAGCTACACCATCGACGCCATCAACCGGCAGGATTTCGCCATCGTCCGCTCCATGGTTTTTTTAGGTTCGGTGTTCTACATTATCGGTTTGTTGATGACCGATATTTCCTATACATTGGTTGATCCGCGGGTGAGGTTGTCGTGATTATTCTCTGGACTGACGCACTCATTTATCTGCTACTGACCGGTTTGCTGGCGATGTCGATAGTGATGTTGCGCAAACCGCATTTCAGACGGCCTTTGGCAAAAATCACTCACAGCAAAACCGGCATGGTGTCTTTGCTGGTATTGTCCTTTTTTGTCATCATCGGCTTGCTGGATTCCATTCATTACAAAAGCGACAAACAGGAAGTGATCAGCGTGCTCGATACCATCGCCCGGCCGCTTATCGAAAAATCAGAAAAAACCTATTCCGCGCCATTCGCCGCCTTTCTATACAGCAAAGAAATGATCACCCGCGAAGATGGCTCCACGTTCTGGGGCTATCCGAGGCTGAAATATGGCGGTGCGCATTTAAAAAATCCGGCGCAACAAAAATCCCTGGATATTGTGCAAAAAGCCGTGACCGGTTTCGCCAAAGGGGCAGGGTTGTTCTTGCTGTTTTATCTACTGCTCTGGAGCTATGCCAAAGACCATCGGCGTTTGCTCGGGCAACCTACGCGCCGCGCCTTGCTGTTGACCTTGTTTTTACTGGTCAGCCTGTTTTACATGCTGGCCTATTTATCCCAGTGGTACCATGTTTTCGGCACCGACAAGGTCGGCGAAGATGTGTTTTATCAAAGCCTGAAAAGCATCCGCACCGGCCTTGTGATCGGCACATTGACCACCATGATCATGCTGCCTCTGGCCATAGGGCTGGGCATTATGGCTGGCTTCTTTCGCGGTTGGGTCGATGATGTCATTCAATTTATCTACACCACGCTCAACTCCATTCCCGGCGTCTTGCTGATCGCCGCCTCTATTCTGATGGTGCAGGTTTACATGAGCAATCATCCCGAACAATTCACCAGCCTGCTGGTTCGGGCCGATATGCGTTTGCTGTTTCTCTGCATGATTCTGGGCGTCACCAGCTGGACAGGGTTGTGCCGCATGCTGCGGGCGGAAACGCTGAAACTACGGGAGATGGAATTTGTGCTGGCGGCGGAATCGTTGGGCGTTACACGCGGCATGATTCTGTTTCGACATATCCTGCCCAATGTCATGCATATTGTGCTGATTTCCGTCGTGCTGGATTTCAGTTCACTGGTGCTGGCCGAAGCGGTTTTATCCTACATCAATATCGGCGTCGATCCGACCACTTACAGCTGGGGCAACATGATCAACGGTGCGCGGCTTGAAATGGCGCGTGATCCGATCGTCTGGTGGTCGCTGACGGCGGCGTTCCTGTTCATGTTCAGCCTGGTGCTGGCGGCCAATTTATTCGCCGATACGGTCAGAAACGCATTCGACCCGCGGAGAGAAGCGCATGGATAAGCCCTTGCTGGAAGTCAATCGGCTCAGTGTACGCTTCGATCAGGACAAAGTCGTCGATGATGTCAGCTTTGCTGTCTATCCCGGGGAAACCTTCGCCCTGGTGGGCGAGTCCGGTTCCGGCAAATCGATCAGCGCATTGTCCGTTTTGCGTTTGCTGCCGCTTGGCGCGCATATTCAGGCGCAAAGCATCCGCCTGAATCAGCAGAATCTGTTGAAAATTCCCGAAATCGAATTTTGCCAATACCGGGGAAGACAAATTGGCTTGATTTTTCAGGACCCTATGTCCGCGCTGAATCCTGTGATGACCATCGGTGAGCAAATTGCCGAAGTGATTCGCCTGCACTTCGATCTTTCCAGAACAGAGATTCGAAAACGGGTGGCCGCATTGCTACAACAGGTTGAGATTCCCGAACCGGAGCGGCGTATCAACGAATATCCGCATCAATTATCGGGCGGCCAACGGCAACGCATCATGATCGCCATCGCCCTGGCCGGCGAGCCGCAATTATTGATTGCCGACGAGCCGACCACGGCGCTGGATGTGACGATTCAGGCGCAAGTTTTGGCCTTGCTGAAGAAAATCCAGCAACAGACTGGCATGGCCTTATGGCTGATCAGCCATGATCTGGCGCTGGTGTCGAATATGGCCGACCGCATCGCCGTCATGGAAAAAGGCAAAATTGTCGAAACAGCGCAAACAGACGCTTTTTTCGCCCATCCTCAACATCCTTACAGCCTTAAACTATTGGCGGCGCTACCGTCCCTGAAGCATTGTGAAAACAAAAGCTCTCCGGCAACGCCTGTCCTGTTGAAGGTCAGCGATTTCAAAGTCTGGTATCCGATTCGCAAAGGACTGTTCAAAAGGGTGGTCGATTACGTTCGCGCTGTCGATGGCGTCAGTTTTACCCTGCAAAAGGGCAAAACACTGGTGCTGGTCGGCGAATCCGGCTGTGGTAAAACCACGCTCGGCAAAGCCCTGTTGAATCTGGTGCCAGCCACCTCAGGGAAAGTCTGGCTGGATGGCGTCGATCTGGGCCAGTTGAAAGGAAATGCACTGCGCAGGCAACGCGCAGAAATGCAAATGATATTCCAGGACCCGTTCGCAGCCATGAACCCCCGCATGCTGATCGGCGACATTATCGCCGAAGGCCTGACCGCGCTCAGACCGGATATCGACGCAACGGACAGAAAACAACGGGTAATGACGCTGCTCAAGCAAGTCGAACTGCCAGAATCATCCGCCTTACGCTATCCGCACGAATTTTCCGGCGGACAACGGCAAAGAATCTGTATCGCCCGGGCGCTGGCCCTGCAACCCAAACTGCTGATCCTGGACGAGCCCACCAGCGCGCTGGATGTTTCCGTACAGGCGCAGATACTGCAACTATTGAAAAACCTGCAACAACAATATCAATTAAGCTATCTGTTCATCACCCACGACCTGGCCGTCGTCGCCGAAATCGCCGATGAAGTAGCCGTCATGTATCAAGGAAAAATCATCGAACATGGCGGCGTCGAACAAGTATTGAAAAACCCCAGCCAGTCCTACACCCAAAAACTCCTCGATGCAGCGCCAGTGGTTTGATTGGGCGAGGAGGGTGGTGATTGGGGGCTAAGCGATTCATTGAGTTAGACGGATTCTGTTTAGTGGGCTATGATCTTAATCTGTATAGTTAATTGTTAGGTGAATAAAATTCCATTCATGTATTTACAACGATTTCCAATATCCTGTTGCTGCCTTTGTGGTAGCTCAGAAAAATTAACTGGTGAGCATAAAATCAAGGCATCTGCCCTTCGTAAAGAGTTTGGAAAGGAGGCTTTGGCTATCGGTGTTTCTGGCTCGAAAGAGCAAAGAATGAAGTCAGCTCAGAGCGCCAATTCCAAGCATTTAAAATTCAATGTTTCCATTTGCGAGGCCTGCAATACATCCCGCACACAACAAGCAGATCGAGAATTTGATCATTTCCATGAACTCGCTATGAAAAAGGTCGAATGTAATGAAGATCCGTTATCGATCTTCGATATGGAACGCTATTCGAAAGACTCCGCGCCTTATCTGAACGTGTTCCGCTATTTCGCAAAATTACTCTGTTGCCACATCGCTGAGGTAAATGGTCCAATCCCAACTACGCTTGCCGAGTTTGTTATAGAAGAAAACTCATTCAATCGTATCTGGTTAGAGGTTAAGATCGATCCAACGTATCACTATGTCCTTTCATATATTGATGAACTCCAGTACGCGGCTCATGGTGGGTTGATCGTATACGGTGATAAAAACACAAGCGAAGCAAACGCATTCCATTCTACAATAACAGTTGGCCCTCTACAGTATGTCTTTCATATACGTCTTGAGAATTTCGAAAAAATGGAAATTCGAGATAATTACCCTGATTTCCTTGAGTGGTGTAAATCTAAAGTTGAAGCAGCAAAAGAAAATCCTATACCCGAGAACATACTCTCACAGCTTGGGCTGAAAGATGAAATCGCCTAACAAAAGCATCCAGCGGACAGTTAAAAGCGGCGTTTCGCTTCGCTACACTCTGCTTTTAACTGCCGCTGATGCTGAGCGTTAGAGTAACACAAGCATGGTGCCAGACCAAAAAAGGTTGCGAAAGGGACAGAAAGCGGACATAATGACCTCAAAACATCCCTGTAATCCTGAGGAAGAAATATTATGCACCAAGCGCACCCGCTGGAGTTACTAAGAACTGCCCGGACTCGCTATACACAGAAACAACTTGCTGAAATTCTTGATGTTGATGTAAGAACTGTTCGCCGCTGGGAAGTTCGGGAGACCGATCCCCCGACATACCTTTCAGATGCTATCAGACAAAGAATACTCCCCTTGGTTGATGATGCCGTAGGAGAGAACAGATTGCGGTTCATTGATCTGTTTGCAGGGATTGGTGGCATAAGAATGGGATTTGAGACACACGGAGGAAAATGCGTATTCACCAGCGAATGGAACAAATTTGCCCAGAAAACCTATCTGGCTAACTTTCCGCAGACTTCGGAACATATGTTTGTTGGTGACATAACTGAAGTAGACGAAAAAGACATTCCAGATCATGAAATTCTACTGGCAGGTTTTCCCTGTCAGCCTTTTAGCATAGCAGGCGTATCAAAGAAAAATGCCTTGGGGAGGCCCCACGGGTTTGAATGTACAACCCAGGGAACACTCTTCTTTGATGTAGCAAGGATCATTGCAGAAAAACAGCCAAAGGCATTTTTACTTGAAAATGTCAAAAATCTGCTATCCCACGACAAGGGCAATACATTCAAGGTAATCATCCAGACTCTTCGTGATGAGCTTGGGTATGAAGTACATTACAAGATCATAGATGGGCAGCATTTCGTTCCCCAGCATCGAGAGCGTATTCTGATTGTCGGTTTCAAGGGGAAAACAGCATTTTCGTGGGATGCCTTGCAACTACCTGAAAAGGGAGGCGTAAAACTGTCCTCTATCCTTCACCCGCAAGATGGCAGCGAGACGCCGGAAGAACCTTATACCACTGGCGAAAAAGCAAAGGTCAACAGTAAATACACGCTGACCCCGAAGTTATGGGCTTATTTGAAAGCTTACGCAGAGAAACACAGAAAAGCAGGTAATGGCTTTGGGTTTGGTCTTGTTGATGGCAGCGATATAGCTAGAACCCTGTCCGCCCGTTATTACAAGGATGGATCAGAAATTCTTGTATCACAGGGAAAAAGAAAACGTCCCAGAAGACTGACTCCGCGGGAATGCGCAAGACTAATGGGTTTTCCCGATGATTTTATTATTCCAGTCAGTGACACCCAAGCATACAGGCAGTTTGGAAACAGCGTGATTATGCCTGTAATGAAAGAAGTAGCCCGTATAATGATGCCATATGTAAAAATGTTACATGAACAGGAACAAGGAGCTATACAACAGGAGTCACTTGGGCTATGACTGATGTTGTCGATCCTGCTACACGCAGTCGCATGATGTCAGGTATTCGAGGAAAAAACACAAAGCCAGAGCTGGTTATACGAAAAGAACTTCACAAGTTAGGTTTTCGTTTCAGGCTTCATGACAAAAAGCTTCCAGGAAACCCCGATCTTGTTTTGAGAAAATATAACGCTGTCATTTTTGTTAACGGTTGTTTTTGGCACAGGCACGAATGTTATTTATTTAAGTGGCCTAAAACCAGGCCAGAGTTCTGGAGAGAAAAAATTAACAAAAACCATGAAAATGACAAGCAAGCATTGGAGAAACTTGCTGCGCTGAACTGGCGCGTATGCGTGGTTTGGGAATGTGCACTAAAAGGTAAGTCCAGGGATTTACCAAGCGTAGTAAATAAAATTACCGGGTGGTTGCCCGGTAAAAAGACATTTTTGGAGATTGCTGGGTGAAAAAAGGTTATTTGTCACAATATTTTGAGGGTGTGGCAGTAAAGGAATTAAGTGCTGTTGAAGCTGATGTGCTAACCTCAAATCAGCATGAGTTTAATGGTGTCGAAGGCCTGAGAAATATCCTTGGAGAACCCGAAGGAAAGGTTCGATATCCAGCGACATTCCTGTACTTGACAGATAATGATGATGATCCGGTTATCGAGAATGGATTTCTGACTTGGTATGACGCAAGACAAAAAGCCAGAATAGAAAGGGGCGTCATGCGTTATGAATATCGTCTGTATTTCCCGACAAACCAGGTGTCGCAGTGTGCCAATTCCGGAGATGTTCTGGTTATTGCCAAACGCCCGGATAATACATTACTGGCAATAGTTGCCGAGGCAGAAACAACCATATCTAGGCAAATACTTTGGTTGTTTGGTTTTTCTGATGTCTCTCATCCTGGATTTTCAGTACGCGAGGAGCTTGAAACTGAGCAGGATCGAATCGAATTTGCATCAAGATTTATACTCGAAAGTATAGGCATAGTCGTTCAAGTATCAGAGGAAACATGGCTTGATGAAATACTCAGGAAGTTTAATGGTACTTTTCCCACAACCAGAGAATTCTCTGCATTTGCACGCTCTACACTTACTGATGTAAACCCGCAAGATGGACAGGACGCCGCCTTGATGGCCTGGATGGAGAGAGAAGAAATCCTGTTTCGAACCTTGGAGAAGCATTTGATTGGTGAGCGGTTGTCCCAAGGTTTTGATGGTGATGTGGATGGCTTCATTTCTTTTTCGCTCTCGGTTCAGAATCGCAGGAAAAGCCGTGCTGGTCTCGCGCTTGAAAATCACCTTGAAATCCTGTTCGAGGAATGCGGCGTCCGATACACCAGAACACCAAAGACAGAAAACAAGTCCAAGCCAGATTTCATTTTTCCAGGAATAGAGGAATATAGAAACCCTGAATATGACCCGCTCGCTCTGACAATGCTTGGTGTAAAATCATCATGCAAGGACAGGTGGCGCCAAGTGCTTGCAGAAGCAGATAGAATTGAACGAAAACATCTGCTGACACTTGAAGCTGCAATCAGTAAAAATCAAACTGATGAAATGGCGGCAAAGAAATTGCAGCTTGTGTTGCCTGAAGAACTACATAGCTCGTATTCCAGTGAACAGCGATCATGGTTAATGAATATTTCGGAATTTACTGAGTTGGTACTGGAAAGGCAGGCATGAGAGAAAGTTGCTCTAACAAGGCGCTGCACCGGACGGCAATTCCGCTGCGCTCCATTGCCGCCGGTGAGCTTGGTCGTTAGGCCAGACCAGATACAAAACATGTAAATAATGGGTACGGTAGCTAGCCAAATTCGAAGTATCGATGAAGTGATCTGCAATAATATAGAATCACTTGCCAACCAGCGCACGCTCCTTTCACAAAACCTGCTTTCACAGCTTAGGAATTTAGTCGAGGGAGTTGCGGTTCTTGTTCATAAGCAAACACTCGACACAGAATTTGCCTATCCTGCGATTGACCCAGCACTCTCCTTTGTTAGAAGCCAGTCCAAATTTAATTTCCTAGGGAAGTTCCACAAACTCCTTCAGCCAGTTGCTTCCCACTACACCTTGGAAGGGGATGCATCTGAACGCTTGATGCTCAAATACTACGAATATCTTTACCGTATTCGCAGTTTGCTTCGAGACAACTACGGAATCGCGGTGCTTGCCAATCTTGAGAGTTTTCCGGTTGACCTTGATCCATCGCTGGGGGAGTATCATGAGAAGATTGTGGCAAGGATTGAGGCTGTTCGCTTAACTCCATCGACCAAAACCATACAGGAACGTTACTATATCCATAAAACACGCCCACTCTTCGTTAATGATCGGATTTATTACGAGGTTACTTTCTATCGAGCTATAAATAAGGTAAATAAATTTGATCGTATTATCGGCTTCACCGATATCGATATAACTGACAAATATGCGGCTATGTTGACGCTCCAACAAGAATCAATCGAAGTATTTGGTCATGTGATGCCGATTACAGTTATTAGCAACTGGGAAGTGTCAATTCGTCCGTGTGAGCTCAACAACTTTGCTCGCCTTGTCGAAATCGATATAAAAACAAATACCAAGTCGCCAGAATATATTCACCTGATGAATTGGCTGACAGAACATTCAGCCAGCATTCTTGATCTGATCGATATGCCTGACAATGAATACGCAGAGATAAAGACCAAAGGAATAGCCGGTATGAAAATTCCTCGCCTTTTTCCTGTCTTGGATAAAGTGCGTCAGATAGCAAGGTCAACTGTTCCTGGGCACAACATTCTTCGATATCTCATGTTGAGAATGCACAATCAAATACTAAAGCTTCAATACGAACAAAGAACCAACAACTATCTATCTGGAATGAACCTTCTCTATGGTTGCATTCCGTTTGATAGCATGCCGTTCTGCACATCCTTGCCAGAGCATAATCCTCGATACTGGGACCTCGTTGAAAGCCTCGATATGACAGGACGGGAACACGAACTGCTCGCTCGGCGTGTGAAGAATAACGTGGAGCATCATGGAAGCCTATACACACCTGAGGCTGACCTAAAGGAGTTTGGAGACGTTAACAGATTGATCTCTATATACAACAGTAACCTCTACCACAAACACACACAACGTCAGCTTATACTCGACAAGGGGCATGTCTTTATCCGCGGGTATGAAGATGATACTGTCTCTATTATCAAGGAGCTTCGGGAGTACGCGTCATCCAGGGTTGCTGGTTATGCACAGGCAGTCGAACATTGGCTCAATGAAGCATCTCGTGAAATTGATGATCCGGCGAAAAAGAATGCTCTTAAGCAGTTATTCAAACATTCGCGCGTTGCGCTGATATATGGAGCGGCTGGAACTGGTAAATCAACGATGGTGAACCACATCGCGCACTACTTTAACGAAAAGAAGAAACTTTTCCTCGCGCAAACCAACCCGGCAATCGACAACCTAAAGCGGAAGGTTAGTGCGCAGAACTCAACCTTCCGGACGATCAGTAGCCAGATTCTCAGGAGCGCATCCGCTCCAGAGTACGATCTTCTTATCATCGACGAGTGCAGCACTGTGAGTAATGCAGACCTAATCAAGGTTTTGGAGAAGGTTTCTTTCAAGCTGCTTGTGCTTGTAGGCGACGTTTACCAGATTGAGGCAATTCGGTTTGGAAACTGGTTTGGGGCCATTCGCTCATTTATTCCATCCACATCGGTATTTGAGCTGAAAACACCATATAGAACCAGTAATACGTCACTTGTAGGCTTTTGGAAAAAAGTCCGGAACATCGATGATGATATTGCCGAAGTCATGGCTCGTAACGGATATTCTACCGTGCTTAGCGAGACTTTATTCGGATCACATGGGCGAGACGAGATCATTCTTTGCCTGAACTACGACGGTCTTTACGGTATCAATAACATCAACAGATTTTTGCAGAGTAGTAATCCCGATGCAGCGACCACTTGGCGGGCCTCCACGTACAAAGTTGGTGACCCCGTCCTATTCCACGATTCCGAGCGATTCCGTCCGGTGATTTACAATAACTTGAAGGGCCGGATTGTCGGTATCGAGTCTGAGCATGGCTGGATTCGGTTCGATATTGAGCTTGACAGGCCAATCAGCGAATTTGATGTAGATGGTAGTGAGCTTGAATGGGTTGAAGGTTCGACTGTTCGCTTTACGGTATACGACTTAGACGCAAGCGACGATGACGATGACTCACTGAATACCACAGTTCCGTTCCAAGTCGCTTACGCCGTATCAATTCATAAGGCACAGGGTCTTGAATATGACTCTGTTAAGATCGTGATCACTAATGCTAATGAAGATGACGTCACCCACAGCATCTTCTACACAGCCGTAACCCGGGCACGCGAGAGCCTGCAGATATTCTGGACGCCAGAGACGCAGCAAAGCGTTTTGCAACGTTTCTGCCGTAACATTAACTCAAAAGATGTTGCTCTTATAAAAACCCGTCGCAACCTCGTTTCGGTCAGCGGATGAATTGGATTTCAATCCGCTGCATGCGATTATTGGGAGTGCAAAGATCCATGGCCAATCTGTGCATATCATTGATATTAAAAGGAATATTCTCTTAATCAAAAGTAAAAAAGCCTAACAAATAGCTCCAGTGGACAGTTTAATCGGCAACGAAGCAAATCGAGTGCTTTCAAACCAGAAATCTTTGCTTCTGGCCCATATTGTTTTCCAGCGCCCAAACCTGCGCTTAAACATCATTCTTTAATCAACGTCACGGGAGTTAAAAAAGGCCCAGCAAGGTAGCCAGGATGAAGCTTGCGGAATCCGGGGTAAACGGTGGATAAATGGATCACCTAAAATCAGCTTTTCTAATCCTGTTATTGGCAATCAAAGGTTCAATACCGGCGCAAGCGAGTGATGGGTGGCAGTTATTTCTTTCTCGTTACTTTGCGTAATCGTAAATCAACGTTGTTAATCAATTATGTTGATTTTTTACATTGCGGTGCAAAAGACATGTAATGAGAGACCATTTATTATCGAAGCGTGGGTCGTTTGCCAGAGCATGTGCATGTCGTATGAACCTTGTCTCTGGCGATACTGATTATTCCTCCCGGCGGCGATTGCTGAAAAGCCGTTTTACGCATCAACTCGCAAAACACCTGCAAACCGCTCGAAACAAAAAAGGCGAAGATGATTATTGAACAGTCTCGGTCTAACCCGCCGGGCTATGGCGAATAGCCAAGCCTGTGAAGCTTTGTTATTCCCGGATTCCGCGTTGCTTCATCCGGGCTACGCGCTGGTGATAGAGAGGATTCATATAGCATCCGTATCAATGAGCAATAAAGCGCAAATCGTATTTTGTTTTCTCTCGGTCATTCACCTGTTCTCGCTACATTAAAAAACCACGGCACTGGAGAGCCGGCCCCGGTTCGGGCTAAAATATCCTCATGACTTTAGATTATCAAACCCTGGAGGCACTGCGGCAAAATCATCCTGCCTGGCGGCTGTTGAGCAGTCCGCATGCGCCGTTGATCGCCAGTTTCATGCAAAAAGTTTTTGTCGAAAAAAACGCGCGTATTTTATCCCAGGCTGTATTGGTGGAGGCGCTGGAGGATGAGCTGTTTCATCTGCGGGACATATTGGGTGATGACAAATTTCCCAAATCGGCGCTGGAATATTTGAATGACTGGGCTGCACCGGAAAAAGGCTGGTTGCGTAAATTTTACCGGCATGATTCCGATGAAGCCCAGTTTGATTTGACGCCGGCGACCGAGAAAGCCATCGCCTGGCTGGATGGTTTGACGCAACGCAGTTTCGTTGGCACGGAATCGCGTTTGTTGACTTTGTTTGAGCTGTTGCGCCAGTTGAGCGAAGGCAGCGATGAAGACCCTGAAAGCCGTTTGCAGGAGCTTAAAAAGCGGCGCGAGGCGATCGATGCGGAGATCGCCCAGATTGCGCAGGGACATGTGGCGTTGCTGGATGATACCGCATTAAAAGATCGCTTCATGCAATTCAATCAGCAGGCCCGGGAGTTGTTGTCCGATTTTCGGGAAGTGGAGCATAATTTTCGCCAGCTGGATCGTAGTGTGCGCGAGCGCATCGCCACCTGGGAGGGAAAAAAAGGCGAGTTGTTGGGCGAAATCATGGGGGAGCGGGACGCCATTGCCGATTCTGATCAAGGCGCCAGTTTTCGCGCCTTTTGGGATTTTTTAATGTCACAGGAGAGGCAGGAAGAATTTGCTCAACGGCTGGATAAAATTCTGGCGCTACCTGTGATGCAGGAATTGAAACCGGATAAACGCATTCGCCGCATTCATCATGACTGGCTGGAGGCTGGGGAATACACCCAACGCACAGTCGCCCAACTGTCGCAGCAGTTGCGCCGTTTTCTGGACGACCAGGCCTGGCTGGAAAACCGCCGCATCATGGATATTTTGCATGAAATCGAGGCCAAAACCTTGCTCCTGCGCGAGGAGCTGTTCAGCACTCAGACCGCGCAATTCATCGACATCGATGAAGCGTCAGCCTCCATCGAGCTGCCTATGGAGCGGCCCTTGTTTTCACCGCCGGTCAAACCGGTAATCGCCAACATCAAGCTGGAAAGCGGCGATGAGGATGTCGACAGCCGCGCCCTGTATTCACAAACGGTGGTGGATAAACCGGCGCTGGAACAGCATCTGCGCCAGTCCCTGCAAAACCAGTCGCAAGTATCGTTATTAGAATTATGCCGTACCCGTCCGTTGCAACAAGGCCTGGCGGAACTTGTCGCTTATCTTGAAATCGGCGAGGGCGAGCGTTTTGACATGCTGGTCGATGAATCGGTCGAAGACTGCATCAGCTGGACAGGATCAGACGCGGTAGCCCGGAAAGCCCGATTGCCGCGTATTATTTATTTGCGGCCGGGTTCGGAGAAGGCTGAGTTATCCGCTGAAAGTTAAACATGTCTGTTATTGTAGGTGACTGGGTTGGACGGTATACTTTTCCCACTACTATACAAGCGAGAGATGACATGCGTATTGTCTTTTTTACCGAAGCCCGGAACAAATTGAAAGCGGTGCTGGATCAAGTCGTCAATGATGCCGGTTGTACGGTGATTACCCGGCAGGACAGCTTGTAGGATGGGTACGACTGCATGGATGCAGGAGGTAGAGCAATGCAGGAGCAGTTGCCGAGAACGCAGTGAAACCCATCATGAAAATGCAAAAAATGTCCATATTATGATGGGTTTTAAGCTATCGCCTCTACCCATCCTACAGCATTAAAAAGAGTTTAAAAGTAGTGTAGATAGTTATGGCTATAACAGGAGTGCATTATGGAAAAAAATACCACGATTACACTGGATGACCATTTCGAACGTTTTATTGCCGACCAATTGAGCAGTGGACGGTTCAATTCGGCTAGTGAAGTTGTCAGGGCCGCGCTCAGACAGTTTGAAAATACCCAGGAGAGATTACAAATATTAAGAAAAGCTCTGGACGAAGGAGAGCTTAGCGGCGTTGCTGATTACAATTATGAAGAGTTTATGAGTGAGCTTGATAAAGAAATTGATGGATGAATACCTTTCAATTAACTCAAGCTGCAAAGAATGATTTGAGAGAGATTGCCAAATTTACTGAAAAGCGCTGGAACCGAAACCAGCGTTATATTTATATGAAGCAGCTTGATGATGTTTTTTATTTCCTGGCGGAGAACCCATTTGTCGGAAAGAAGTGCGATTCCATCAAAGCAGGCTATAGAAAATTTCCTCATGGAAGTCATATTATCTTTTATCGAAATGACGAAGAAAGTAAAATCACTATAATCCGTATTCTTCATAAGCATATGGATGTTGATGCTTGTTTTTCAGATACCTGATAATAGCCTCAAACCTCACCAACGGCAGATAATGCAAACAGAGAACAAAACCGAATTTGACGACCTCGCTAAACCGGAAACCCAACCCGATTTAAGCACCTTACTGGTTGTGTTGCTGAAAGGGGTTTTATACCAGGACAGTGATGCTCGGCGCTGGGCTTCATTACTGAGCCTGCAAAACCGGGTGCGCGATTATGTGGCGATGCTGGGGCTGGAGTTGATTCTGGACGAGGCGGAAGGCTACGCCTTTTTACGCACACGCAAGCAGCCCCCGGAAGACGAAGCCGCTGAAAATCCTAAACAGGAAGCGGTTCCGCGATTGATAGCCAGACGGCAGTTATCGTTCCCGGTCAGTTTGCTGCTGGCTTTGCTGAGAAAAAAGCTGGCTGAATTCGATGCCGGCGGCGCGGAAACCCGTCTGGTGTTGAGCCGTGATGAGATTGTTGATTTGATGCGTCTGTTTTTGCCTGAAAGCATCAACGAGGCCAAACTGGTCGATCAAATCGAACGCCATATAAACAAGGTGGTGGAACTGGGTTTTTTAAAACGCTTGCAGCCCTCAACTGGCGGTGCGCAAGCGAGCTATGAAGTGCGCCGCATTATCAAGGCCTTTGTCGATGCCCAATGGCTGTCCGGGCTGAATGCCAGACTGGATGAATATCGCCACTATATCGAAAACAAGGAGGCGACGAATGAATGATTTGGCGACACCGAACCAGCAAACCCTGGAGATCGATTTTGTCGATGATGACGCATTGACAGGCTACCGTCTGCAACGGCTGGAAGTGTTGAACTGGGGAACTTTCAACCAGCAAGTCTGGCGCTTGAATCCGGCCGGGAAAAACAGCCTGTTGACCGGTGATATCGGCTCCGGCAAATCTACCCTGGTGGATGCTGTCACCACCTTGCTGGTGCCTGCGCATAAAGTCGCCTACAACAAGGCGGCCGGAGCGGAATTGCGGGAACGCTCGCTGCGTTCTTATGTGCTGGGCTATTATAAATCAGAACGCAATGATACAGGCAGCGCCTCCAAACCGGTTGCCTTGCGCGATCAAAACAGCTATTCGGTGATCCTCGGCGTTTTTTACAATCAGAGTTACGATAAAACCGTGACTTTGGCTCAGGTGTTCTGGATGAAAGACATGCAAGGCCAGCCCGAGCGATTTTATGCCGGCGCGGAAAAGCCGCTGTCGATCCAGCAGGACTTCGCCCAGTTCGGCACGGAAATAAATGCCTTGCGTAAACGCTTGCGCAAAGACGGCTGTGAAGTGATGGACAGTTTTCCGCCTTACGGCGCCTGGTTTCGGCGGCGTTTCGGTATCGAAAACGATCAGGCGCTGGACTTGTTCCATCAGACCGTGTCGATGAAATCGGTCGGCAATCTGACGAATTTTGTACGCGGCCATATGCTTGAACCTTTTGATGTCAGCTCGCGCATTCAGGCCTTGATTAACCATTTCGATGATTTGAACAATGCTCACGAGGCGGTATTGAAAGCCCGCCGGCAAATCGAGCATTTGACTCCGCTGATTGCCGATTGTGACCAATACCAGCAACTGACTGCCTCAGTGTCGGATTTGCGCCGCAACCGTGATGCGCTGGCGGTTTATTTCGCCGAAAAGAAGGTTTCATTGCTGGATGACAGACTGGAAAAGCTGAACCAGGATTTACAACGGCAAACAGGCCGGCTCGAAAAGCTTGGTGCCGAAGCCGAACGGCAAAACCATCAACAGCTGCAACTCAAACAGCAAATTGCCGAAAACGGTGGCGATCGCATTGAACGGCTGAAACAGGAAATCACCAGACAGGAACAGGAACGCTTGCGCCGTTCGGAAAAAGCCGCGCGCTATAAGGAATTGTTGCGGCCGCTGGAACTTGAAGCGGCGCAAACGGATGAAGACTTTATTGAACAACAACGGATATTGCAGCAAAAACAAAACGACTTTCAGCAGCAACAGGATGAACATAGCGCCCGGCGCAGCGAAACGGAGTACGAACTGCGCCAGCAACGTGAAGCGCATCAAAAACTCAGCCAGACCATTGACGAGTTGAAATCCCGGCAAAGCAATATCGACCAGGCACAAGTGAACATCCGCCGGCTGTTATGTCAGGCATTGTCGCTGGATGAAGCCGAGCTGCCTTTTGCTGGAGAATTGTTGCAAGTCCGTGACGAGGAAAAACACTGGGAAGGTGCGATTGAACGGCTGATGCGTAACTTTGGTTTGTCCATGCTGGTTCCTGACGCATATTACAGCCGTATCGCCGAATGGGTGAATGAACATCATCTGCGCGGGCGGCTGGTGTATTACCGGGTGCGGGAAGTCAGAACGACCAGTCTGCCTTCCCTGCATCCTGATTCACTGGCGCACAAACTCGCCATTAAACCCGATTCGGCGTTTTATCCCTGGCTGGAGCAGGAAATCGCCAAACGCTTCGATGTGGCCTGCTGCGAAAGCCAGGAACAATTTCGCCGCGAAAAACGCGCCATTACGTTGAAAGGGCAGATCAAGGCGGCCGGGGAGCGGCATGAAAAAGACGACCGTTTCGCCCTGAACGATCGTGAACGCTATGTGCTGGGCTGGAGCAACAAAGACAAAATCGCCGCCCTGGAATCCCGCCGAAAACAATTGGAAAGCACGATCGCCGATTTGGCCGTGCGCCTCAGTGAACTGCAAAAACAGGAAAAACAGCTGACCGGGATGTTGCTGGCGCTGGGCAAACTGGAAGAATACCGTGATTTTCAGGAGCTGGACTGGGAGGAGCCTGCCCGTCGCATCGCCGCTTTGCAGGATGAGCTGAGACAGCTGGAGTCGTCTTCCGATCTGCTGCATACCCTGACAAAACAATTACAAGAACTGGAACAACAGATAAAGGCGACCGCCCAACGTCTGGATGCCGCCAAGGCGGACAAGGCCAAAACCGAGCAAAAAATAGAGGATGGTGAAAAACTCAAACAAAACACGCTGGAATTGATCAGCGGCGAGGAAGCCAGGCAGTTGCTGCAAGCGGTGCGTGAACAACTGGATGCACTCAGAGAGGAGGCGCTGGGAGACAGTCCATTGACGGTGGAATCCTGCGATCACCGGCAGAGCGAAATGCGTAAATGGTTACAGGAAAAAATCGACAGCGAAGACAGGAAAATCAGTCGTTTGCAGGGAAAAATCGTCAAGGCGATGAGTGATTACAACAACGATTACCCGCTGGAAACCCAGGAAGTGGATGCAGCCGTGGAGGCGGCGGAAGACTACCGGCAAATGCTGGACGCCTTGCAGGGCGATGATTTGCCGCGTTTTGAACAACGTTTCAAGGAATTGCTCAATGAAAACACCATCCGCGAAGTGGCCAATTTTCAGTCGCAGCTCAATCGCGAGCGGGAAACCATCAAGGAACGCATCGAGCGCATCAATGAATCGCTCACCCAGATCGATTACAATCCGGGCCGTTTTATCCGTCTGGAAGCGCAAGCCACGCAGGATGCCGATATTCGTGATTTTCGCACCGAACTGAAAGATTGTTTGAGCGGTATGTACGATGCCGACCAGGATGAACAATATTCCGAAGCCAAATTCCTGCAAGTGAAACACATCATTGAGCGCTTTCGCGGTCGGGAAGGGCTGACCGATCAGGACCGGCGCTGGACCGTCAAGGTCACCGATGTGCGCAACTGGTTTACCTTCGCCGCCTCCGAACGCTGGCGCGAGGATGACAGCGAATTCGAACATTATTCTGATTCCGGCGGCAAATCCGGCGGACAAAAAGAAAAACTGGCCTACACCATTCTGGCCGCCAGTCTGGCCTATCAATTCGGTCTGGAATGGGGCGAAGTGCGCTCCCGCTCTTTCCGTTTCGTCGTCATCGATGAGGCTTTTGGTCGGGGTTCGGATGAATCGGCCGAATACGGTCTGAAACTGTTTCAGCAACTGAATCTGCAATTGCTGATCGTGACGCCGCTGCAGAAAATCCATATCATCGAACCGTATGTCGCCAGCGTGGGGTTTGTGCATAATGAAGGGGGCAAGGCGTCCAAACTCAGAAATCTGACCATTGAAGCTTACCGCCAGGAAAAAGCCCGGTTGCATCAAGACGCTTAGCATGACTCAGCCAAACTGGAGTAACGCCAAAACCCTGCTGAAACAACTGCAACGCCTGTGGGATCGGGGCGAGCTGCTGCGTGAATCCATTCGGCCGCAAGGCTTGTTTCCATTGCGGCTGGTGTTCAAATCTCCCACCAGCAAACAACTGGAAACAGAATTTGAACTGGTTCGCCATTGGCTGGTGGAAATTGGCAAACTGCAAGGTTATCGCATTGAATACAAAACCGTCCGTCATCGGCTCCTCGGCGAAAACAAACTGCCCGCAGAGGTTTGGGTGGATGATCTTGACAGCGCGGTCAGGCTGTTGAACAAGCAAGCGGAAACAGCCGCTTTCGCCTCACAATGGGCTGTCACCCGCGAGCGGGCGCCGCAATTGCTGGACTGGCTGGCGCGCTATCCGCTGAAAGCCTTGCCGCTGGCGCAGGACTGGTCAAAATTGCTGGATTTCGTCTTGTGGCGACAACAGCATGCCGACCGGCAGATTTATTTGCGTCAGGTCAGCCTGCCGGGCATCGACAGCAAATTCATCGAACGCCATCACGCCATTCTGGCGCAACTGCTGGATTTGTCGCTGCCGCCCCAGCACATCGATTTACAGGCCACAGGCGTCAAGCAGTTTGAAAAGCGTTATGGTTTTTTAAGCAAGCCGGAACGCATTCGTTTTCGCTTGCCGCCAGCAGAATGGCCATTGTTGCCGGGTGAGGATGGCGATATCACCCTGACCGCAAAGGACTTCAGTCAACTCGACCGGCTGCCGGCATTCGCCAAAACCATCAAACGCATTTTCATCACTGAAAATGAAATCAATTTTCTGTCCTTTCCTCTTCCCCCGGACAGCTTGCTGGCGTTTGGCGCAGGTTATGGCTTTGATGCCCTGGCCAAAGCGGACTGGCCCGGGCGTCTGCCGATCTACTATTGGGGCGATATCGACAGCCACGGTTTCGCCATCCTCGACCAGTTACGCAGCAAATTTCCGGCGGTGAAATCCCTGCTGATGGATGAGAAAACCTTGCACGAACATCGGCAATTCTGGGGCCGGGAAGAAAAATCTGAAAACCGTCCGTTACCCCGGCTCACTGAGCAAGAACAAGCGCTATACCAGAATTTGCTTAGACATCGCTATGCCGAAAACCTGCGGCTGGAGCAGGAAAGGATAACATTCGACTGCCTGACCGAAGCCTTGCGGAAGCTGGGATGTTAATCCAGCCTTGTTATTGTAGAGCCATATATTTATAAGTTCTTGATTGGTAAAAATTAAAAATCAGATCAATTTTAAGTTTGTCGTGTAATAAAGCTATATCAATGGTTTATGTCATTGGTGACAAAGCTGGGTTAAGACCGACGGTGCAGACAGGCCGCACTCACAAGCTGACACGCAACAAGTATTGTCAGTGACTGCCAGCGCCACGTCATCTAATCCGATAACCCACTGACAAACCTGCACTATTGGATAATTGCTGGACGTTCACCTCAGATCATGCTTGAATTCAATCACCATGATCGAAGTGGATTTACCATGATCTCTACCGCTGTCCGATGTCATCGTGCGACCGATACAGCGCCATGAGCGGGCGCGCCACTGGCTGCGCCACCCGATCCCTCATCCCGATTGGAGCACACCGATGCAGAAGATCAATCTGAGCGACCTGGAGATGGCCCGGTTGCGCGAACAGCTGGGCCGCTTACCCGAACCCCGCGGTGGACGCCGTCAGCTGCACCCCCTGCCGACGGTGCTGACCATCGCCCTGGCGGCCACCCTGGCCGGCGCCCGGGGCTATCTGGCCATCAGTGAGTACGCCGCCCGCCTGACCCGGACGCAGCTCAAGCGCCTGCGGGCCTGTTTCGATCGCAGACAGCAACGCTTCGTGGCCCCCTCCGAGCCCACCTTCCGCCGCGTGCTCCAGCAGGTGGAGCCGGTGGCGCTGGAGCAGGCCTTTTCCGCCTGGGTCCAGGCCAGCGCACCGGCCGACGAACCCCTGGCCATCGACGGCAAGACCCTCAAGGGCGCTGGCGCTCGCCGGGGCGATGGCCGCCAGACGCACCTGCTCGCCGCCCTGTTCCCTCGGCAGGGCACCGTCCTGGCACAGCGCGCGGTCGAGACCAAGAGTAATGAGATCCCGGCCCTGCGGGAGCTGCTCGATCCCCTCTCCATCGAGGGGCGTGTGGTCACCGCCGATGCGCTCCACACCCAACGCGAGACCGCCCGCTTCCTGGTCGAGGAAAAGGGCGCGCACTACCTGTTCACGGTCAAGGACAACCAGAAAACCCTGGCCAACGATCTCAAGGCTTTCGACCGGGAATCCATTCCCCCTGAGCACACCACGGTGGACAAGGGACACGGTCGGATCGAGCAGCGCACCCTTCGCACCACCGTTGCGCTCAATGCCTATCTCGATTTCCCCCATGTGAGCCAGGTCTGCCGGATCGAACGCCAGGTCACCGTGTCCAAGACCGGCAGGACACGCACAGAACAGATCTTCTGCATCACTGATCTCACCCCGGAACAGGCCGACCCCGGGCAACTGCTGGCCCTCAACCGGGGGCACTGGAGTATCGAGAACCGCCTCCATTGGGTCCGCGATGTCACGTTCGATGAGGACCGCTGCCAGGTTCGAAAGGGCCATGGCCCCCAGGTGCTCGCCTGCCTGCGAAACGCCGTCATCGGCCTGCTGCGTCGCCTGATCCGTCAGCCGCGGCAATCCATCGCCAGCATGATCCGCCATTTTGCGGCCCATCCTGCGCTGGCGCTCGCTGTCTTCCTGCGCTGACACGGCCGGCCCAGGTCGTCATCGGGGCCGATGGTGATCGGTCAGGCCCCGGTATGGCCAATGACCATGGCAAACCGCCATTCGGCGGCTTTTTGCAGCCCAATCGACCGAATATCCCGCTTCAAGCCGGGAAACCTCACTACGCCAAGGCCCTGGATCAGGCTGGTTAAGGTGTGGCCGGGGGAGAGGCGATTTAGATGACGTCGTCCTGCAGTGACTGCAACATCACATTTTGTTTTTTTGAGAAAATCTGTATAATAGAAAAAATTGATTGGCCATCAACGGCCATGATTCTTTTATCACTCTGGTAAAAGTCTTGCCCAGGTAGCTCAGTCGGTAGAGCAGGGGACTGAAAATCCCCGTGTCGGCAGTTCGATTCTGTCCCTGGGCACCATTCTTTCTGTCTCTTCCAATTACCGATTATTTCTCCTTCTTCGGGCTTGATGGGCTTTGTCCATTCTTTTTCAATGCAAACAGTTGAAATAGCGCCTCATCTGGTCGATCGTTTTGCTCGGCAAGTCAATTATTTACAGTTTTCCGTAACAGATCGCTGCGATTTCCACTGTCAGCGCGTAGCCCGGAAGAAGCTTGCGAAATCCGGGAATATCGAAGTACCATAGGCATAGCTATTCGCCATAGCCCGGCGAGTTAGACCGAGACTTTTCATTATTCATCGCTCCCCCCCCAATCCACTGGATAAATATTTATTGCCACAAAACGATGGAAGCTTGAATAGGGCCAATTTGCCACCTTATTAATGCAGCACCATTTTTATATTGATGGACTCTGTACATGACAAAAATTAACTTATGACAAATGAGTCTCATGTATTCCAGTGACAAAAGGTATGGGTTGCAAAAGAGCAATCACTTTTCTAATCATCTAGAAGTTACGCATTGACAGGCAATGTTAAACTATGGGTTTAAAAAATCCCAAAGTCAATGCAAGGCAAACCTTGATAAGAGAAATAACACGCCCCTCAACAGCCTGCTGTACATTACCCATGTATATTGGTTTTTTATTAAGTGAGCCGAAACAAGCTGGTTGTCGACGATTAGGAGAAGTCATGTCAATATCACATGATAGCGTAAATCGATTTCTAAATCGGGAGCATTACACTGGGCGAGATTTATACAATGAAGCCAGCGCAAGCCTGAATTTAAAGGGCGGAACCTTGAGTGTTGACGATAGTGTTCTTGATAAACCTTATAGCCAATATATGGCATATGTCAGTTATTTTTGGTCGGGAAAACATCATAGAGCAGTCAAGGGAATCAATCTTATCACGTTGTACTACACAGACATTCAAGGAAAACACCAACCACTGAATTTCCGGGTGGTCGATAAGGCGGAAGGAAAGACAAAAAATGACTATTTTCAAGACATGCTGACCGAAGTATTAGCTTGGGGACTAGAACCTGGTTTTATAACAGGAGATAGCTGGTACAGTTGCGTGGATAATCTTAAATTGATAAGAAATCATCAGACAGGATTATTCTTTGCAGTGGAAGGTAATCGATTAGTCTCTGTTGAAAAAGGTTCATGGGTTCAAGTCAGGCAATTAGAAATCCCGGAAGACGGCTTAATGGTTTGGCTCAAAAATTTTGGGTATGTGAAATTATTTCGGACGACCTTGAAAGAACAAGTTCGCCATTACATAAGTTCACTACCTGATGAAGAAAAAACCGCTGTTTTTGACAAGAAAGCATTTACCGAACAACATGACAGGCATTGGCAGATTGAGCAATATCATCGGGCAATAAAGCAGGTGTGTAATATTGAGCGGTTCCAGGTTCGCAATAAAAGAGCAATAAATAATCATATTTTTTCTGCAATTTGTGGCTTTGTTCAATTACAAAAATTGAGCTTTGCAGACGTGATTAATAATTGCTATGGCGTACAGCGGAATTTATTCAACGATGTTATGGCTTCGTTTATCGACACCTTTATGCCAAATATGAATCATTTAAACCCAAAATTTCGATCTGTTGTCAATGCGTAACTTCTATCATCCTTTTTGATTGAGATAAGACATTAAACAACGTTGAGCGGATACAATCTAATCCATATCGAAACAGGCTTTGCGCGAGCCGCTGATGTGTTTTGGTTTTTATTGGTAACTCGCAATCATGTTTCCATTCGCCTGCTTTATGTGACCAACAGAAAGCAATAACGGGAAGTACCAACAATTTTTTGATCCGAAGATAACCGACTACACGCGTTTCCTCAAGTTTGAATCCCCGTCCTTTTAAACAGCCGAAAAGCGTTTCGATATCCCAACGCAAGCCATAAATTTTAATCGCATCAGGGTTCAAATGCTGACAGACGATGATTAATAACTCACCATCACTCAGCCGTAACCCACTGGGATAAATTGAACAATTTCCCAAATAGCGCGCTGTTGAGAGGTGTCGTGTGCTACCCGGCTTAAGCCCATAAAACAAACGCTCTACGCGTATTCGCTGGCCTTGGGCATTGGTTGTCCAGGCGTTGTTGCGAATACGGATATAAAAGGGAATCTCTTGCTCAAACAACCAGCCCATCCATTCGTCTCCAATAAACTCCCGATCAGCCAAAAGACCTTTGATGTGATGTCGGCCAAACTGCGCAATAAAGCGTTTCATCAGCGCTATACGTTCCTTCGTATTAGAGTTGCCCCGCTTGTTTAAAGGCAACCAATACACAGGAATGGCGGCACCCCGATAAACCACGGCAAGCACCAGCAGATTAATATTGGTTTTACCCCACTTCCAATTCGTCCTGTCTAACGTCAGACAGTAATCCTGATCAGTGAAACCAAACAGTTTCATGATGAAATGAGCGACTTCATTGTAATCCAGCCAATGGTCACTGAAAAATCGTTGCATCCGTCGATATCGTGAGGAAATTTTTGCCCGACTGGGAAAGAATACGGCGAGCTGGGCCAGATTGACCGTGCTAACTGCCATCAAAGCAATTAACATACCCACAAAACAAACGATTCTTGCCTTGTTCCATTGAAAGTGCTCAGTTAATATGACGGTCAGCTCGTTGATTTGTAATGTCCCGTTATTCATATTCGCTAAAACAAAATGCGGTATTTAATTACATTTCAACGAGCTACGCCAGCTTTTAATATTTTTTGTCATGTACAGAGATTGATGGATAAGGTTTCAGAATTTCTTTTGATAAAGCCATAACTTACGACTCACTCAGTCCAACAATGGAAAATGGGGGCTGTGCTTAACCGTAACTATCTACACATTTTTTTTATCGCACCCATGCTCCTGCGTAGGCGCGTCAAAACCTCTCGCTCTGCATTGTTAAAGCAGCAAAACAACGCATTTTTTGTTTAGAACCCTAGCTCCCGCTTTGGAACCCACAAAAAAAGATGTAACGACTTTTCAGCAATCACTAACGGGGGGAATAAATAGCATCCCCGGGTAGTAATGTCCATCCAGCATGCATATGCTCTGGCAAACGATCCACGGTTCGATAATAAAATGTCCTTCGCACCACAACGTAAAAGATCAACATAATCAATTAACAACGTTGATTTTCGATTACGCAAAACAACGGTAAAGAAATAACTGCCGCCCATTACTCGGTTGCGCCTATATTGAAACATTGAATGACAGTGTCAGGATGAGATAGAAGCCGACTTTAGATGCACCGTTTATCCCGGAATCAGCAAGCTTCATCCAGGCTACCATTGATGTTGCAATGGCGTTATTTAACTCGTTGTGCCTGAAATCCGCCAAAAGGCGGAAATAAAGCCTCGAAAGGGCAATATAGATCAGCTGAAACCGGAAAACATGCTAATTAGGCCCTCCAGAGGTAAATTTAACTCTACATGGAGGAATGGAGCTTGAGGCATGGAGATGTTTTTCAACAGATTGTTAAAATTCCTCTTCAATTTAGTGAAGGGATAGTTGCTTGTGCATGTTTTTTATACGATGAAAAATCAATAGGTGTAAAAAAAGTTGACAGTTTGGCGGGTCAGGGCCAGAGGTCCATAGAAAAAACTGTAAATCCCTTATTTACTAATCCTGTAGCAGGCTGTTGATTTAATCCAACCTGGAGGCCGCATTGTTTCGTTGCCATAATTGGCATTTGATTACATAACTAATTGTTATTTATGGTAAAATGATTCAATCCATTTGATATTCCCCGATTTTTTATTTGTTATGCGCGGCATTGATTATACCCAAAACGAATTATTCAGTTATCGGACGCTGGAATCTAGAATTCCGAGTGATCATCCTTTACGCAAACTACGATATTTGGTCGATATTCTATTGACTACTTTGGATGAGGAGTTCGATGACCTGTATTCCCGACGGGGCCGGGCGTCAATTCCTCCCGAGCGTTTACTCCGTGCCAGTTTGTTGCAAATCCTGTTTTCCATTCGTTCGGAGCGGCAACTGATCGAACACATTGATTTCAATCTGCTGTATCGTTGGTTTGTCGGCTTATCAATGGATGATGAGGTTTGGGATCATTCAACGTTCAGCGCCAATCGTGACCGTCTATTGAATGAGCGCGTGAGTCGTTTGTTTTTTGATCGTGTGCTGTGCCTGGCCGAATGGCAGGATTTAGTCTCCGACGAACACTTTTCGGTTGATGGCACGCTAATCAAGGCCTGGGCTTCTGTGAAAAGCGTCAAGGCCAAAGACGGTTCGAGCCGGCCGCCGGAGGATTCCACCCGCAATCCGAGTGTCAACTTCAAAGGCGAGAAACGCTGTAACGACACGCATGAATCGACAACGGACCCGGAAGCAAGGATGTATAAAAAAAGTCAGGGCGATAAAGCCCAACTCGCTTTTCCGGGCCATGCACTCATGGAAAATCGCCATGGTTTGGTCATCGATGTTGAAGTGACCCAGGCGACAGGAACGGCCGAGCGGGAGGCGGCGACAAAAATGATCAAACGCAGCGTCAAAAAAGCGGGTGCCACAGTGGGTAGTGACAAAAACTATGATACCCAAAACTTCGTTGCCGAACTACGTGCCATGAAGGTGACCCCGCATGTAACTCAAAAAGCGAAAGGTTCGGCGATTGACAAGCGGACAACCCGGCACCCAGGCTATACAGCAGTCTCAAAATCCGTAAACGGATCGAAGAAGTCTTTGGCTGGAGCAAAACTGTTGGGGGATTACGTCAAACCCGATTTCGCGGAGTGAAAAAAGTGACTGCCCAAACCGTATTCACCTTCGCAGCGTATAATCTGACCCGCCTGATGACCTTGTTACAATGGCGTTATTCAACTGCGTAGGCACCGTTGTGCCTGAAATCCGCCAAAAGGTGGAAATAAAGCCTCGAAAGGGCAATATAAACCGGCTGATACCGGAAAACCTGGCTAATCAGGCCATCCAGAGGTAAATTTAACCCAAAATGAAGGGCTGGAGCCGGAGGCATAGGGGTGTTTTTCAACAGCCTGTTAATGGTTTGGCTCAAAAATTTTGGGTATGTGAAATTATTTCGGACGACCTTGAAAGAACAAGTTCGCCATTACATAAGTTCACTACCTGATGAAGAAAAAACCGCTGTTTTTGACAAGAAAGCATTTACCGAACAACATGACAGGCATTGGCAGATTGAGCAATATCATCGGGCAATAAAGCAGGTGTGTAATATTGAGCGGTTCCAGGTTCGCAATAAAAGAGCAATAAATAATCATATTTTTTCTGCAATTTGTGGCTTTGTTCAATTACAAAAATTGAGCTTTGCAGACGTGATTAATAATTGCTATAGCGTACAGCGGAATTTATTCAACGATGTTATGGCTTCGTTTATCGACACCTTTATGCCAAATATGAATCATTTAATCCCAAAATTTCGATCTGTTGTCAATGCGTAACTTCTATAGTATTATTCAACATATTACAATATATTCCTCATACATAGCATTAGTTTTTTCGCTTCTGCGCACTAGCCCTCTAAGAAGGCTAGCCTGTTGCCGCCTAGGAGGCTGTCCAAGAATAGAGAACTTACTACGGAAAAGCTGAATTTGGCCAGATTTTCCCCTTTTTTTCGTTAAATAGCGTAACTATTCGCCTCAAAGAATGAAAAAATCTGACTCAAACCAGCTTTCCCTCGCAACGGCTTCTATTCTCGGACAGCCTCCTAGGTTTAATTCAAGTTACATTTTGCTTAACACTCTAAGCCCCTTTCTATTTTCTCTTGATACTTTACATACTTACGTATCATTTCAGCATCAACCCCTACTGTATCAACACAATATCCTTTAGCCCAAAAATGATTCCCCCAATAAGGCTTCTTTTTCAGGTAAGGAAACTGCTTAAAAATCTGAATGGCTGATTTTCCTTTTATTGTTCCAACTAATTGTGAAATAGCTAACTTTGGCGGTACCATTACAAGTAAATGTACGTGATCCACCTGTACATTTAACTCTACGACCTCACAACCCATAAAGTGGACCCCATTGTCCAGACAAATTATTAGAGAATTTAAGATAGAACCCTCATAACAGTCAGGCTCAATGGCTCTGGCCCATATTTTCACCCGGCGTCTGCTTGGCTGTGCCGGCATTATATTTATCCACGATTTTAGCGCCACCTCCCGTGGCGAATTGATAAACCCTGTCTGGCGTTTCATAGCCTAACGACTGATGCGGTCGTTCGCTGTTGTAAAAGGCAAAGTAGTCCGTCAACCCCGCTGACAGTGCTTGCAGGTTGCCGTATTGCTTCAAATAAACTTCTTCATATTTCACTGTGCGCCAGAGTCGTTCAACAAAGATATTGTCCAAGGCCCGTCCCCGGCCATCCATGCTGATGGTCACGCCATGCTGACTCAATACCCCGGTGAAGTCCGCGCTGGTGAACTGTGCGCCCTGGTCGGTATTAAATATCTCCGGTGTGCCATAGGTCTTGATGGCCTGCTCCAGACAATTTACGCAAAACGCGCTGTCCATGGTATTGGAAAGTTGCCATGCCAATACTTTTCGGCTGTACCAATCCATGATGGCCACCAGATAAACAAATCCTTGCGGCAGTCGGATATAGGTGATGTCGGTACTCCAAACCTGGTTGGGGCGTGTCACCTCGACGCCTCTTAACAGATAGGGATAGACTTTATGCTCAGGATGCGGCTTACTGGTGTTCGGGCCCGGCGCCATGCCGACCAGCCCCAGTATGCGCATCAGCCGCTGAACCCGTTTGCGGTTGACCTGATGGTTAAGGCCGCGTAAATACTTTGTCATACGGCGTGAGCCATAAAAAGGATGCCGGGTATATTCTTCGTCGAGCAACCGCAACAGTTGCTGATCTTCAGCAGACACCGGCTGTTGTTGGCGTTTTTTCTGTTCATAGATTACTGAGCGGGTAACGTTCAATAACTGGCATTGCCGACTTAACGCCAACTCATCTTTTTGATCCACCCAGCTTTGACGCGTGATCATAGGCTGATCCCGGACTTTTTTTTAAGCCAATCCAGTTCCATATTCAACTGCCCGATTTTGGCGTACAGACGGTCCGGATTGTCTTGCGCCTTCACCGCTTTCGGCCCGCGTTTGCCTTCAAACAGGCTTCCCGCATTGGCCAACAGTTCCTTTTTCCATTGGCTTACCTGAGATGGATGGACTTCATTCTCTTGAGCAATCTCATTGATCGTTTTGATGTTCTTAACCGTTTCCAGCGCGATTTTGGCCTTTTGCGCCCCGCTAAAGGTTTTCCGTTTTTTTTTGCTCATTTTTTGTACCTCTTTTTTTCAATAGTCATAGTTTAAACTATTGTCCGGATTACGGGGTCCACTATAACCTTCCACTGCAAAGAATAATCCTGTCTGATGATTTCTTATCAATTTAAGATTATCCACGCAACTGTACCAGCTATCTCCTGTTACAAAACCAGGTTCTAGTCCCCAAGCTAATACTTCGGTCAGCATGTCTTGAAAATAGTCATTTTTTGTCTTTCCTTCCGCCTTATCGACCACCCGGAAATTCAGTGGTTGGTGTTTTCCTTGAATGTCTGTGTAGTACAACGTGACAAGATTGATTCCCTTGACTGCTCTATGATGTTTTCCCGACCAAAAATAACTGACATATGCCATATATTGGCTATAAGGTTTATCAAGAACACTATCGTCAACACTCAAGGTTCCGCCCTTTAAATTCAGGCTTGCGCTGGCTTCATTGTATAAATCTCGCCCAGTGTAATGCTCCCGATTTAGAAATCGATTTACGCTATCATGTGATATTGACATGACTTCTCCTAATCGTCGACAACTAGCTTGTTTCGGCTCACTTAATAAAAAACCAATATACATGGGTAATGTACAGCAGGCTGTTGAGGGGCGTGTTATTTCTCTTATCAAGGTTTGCCTTGCATTGACTTTGGGATTTTTTAAACCCATAGTTTAACATTGCCTGTCAATGCGTAACTTCTAAGTTGTTAAAAAACCGACCGTTATTTTCCCGACTGCTATTATTCCCCAGAAGGACCTGACTGGGAAGGCATAGCGATAATTTCAGCCAATCCCAGCAGGCGGGCGTTAATTTTCAATCCAGATTGTTGTAAAGAAAATGTAACTACTCAGCGTAAATAAGTAAAAAAACTGCTTGACACGATTTTAGCGTTATTTTTGATTTTCTAACGGCAACACCTGGCGCAAGAGGTTTACTGTATTAGCCTGCGTTAGTTGAGGCGTGTTGCCTTATAAGCAATGCCCGATAGCCCTGCTGCCGTGCATTTCTAAAATACGATGACGGGCAACACAGAGGCAAAAATTCGTATTTCAAAAGCCATGAGACAATAATCCTGTACTTAAACCCACAGGCCGTTTCATTGAAGATTGATTCCATTGATGTAGAGGCTGCCATTACCCATGCCCGGCAGCTGATTGAAGATGAAGCCGATTTATCTCCGGCGCTGCGGTCTTCGCTGGAGATATTGTTGTTGCTGGTCACGCTCCTGATGCATCGGCTCGGACTTAACAGCAGTAACAGTTCCAGGCCGCCATCAAGTGATCCTGATCGTAAAAGGAAAGCACGGGCTGGATCAAAAAAACCAGGTGGTGGACAGAAAGGGCATATTGGCACCACGCTGGTTAAAGTCGATGATCCCGATGACGTTATCTCCATCAAGATTGATCGCCGTACCTTGCCAGCCGGAAGCTACACGGCAGATGGCTTTGAAACCCGGCAGGTATTTGATATTGATATTTCACGGATTGTGACGGAATATCGTGCGCAAAGGCTTATCGATGAACAAGGTCGTCGGTTTGTTGCTCCTTTTCCCGAGGGCGTAACAAAAGCCGTGCAATATGGTGACCAACTCAAGGCGCACGCCGTGTATCTTTCGCAGTACCAATTATTGCCCTGCCAGCGCATCAAGGATTATTTTTCCGATCAATTACAGATCCCCATTAGTGAAGGTTCGCTGGTTAATTTCAATCAACCAGCCTTTGAGAAGCTGGCATCCTTTGAGCCGATTTGCAAGCAAAGACTGGCGGCAGCTTCTGTTGTACATGCCGATGAAACGGGCATTAACATCAATGGCGCCAGGTACTGGTTGCATTGTGCTTCTAATGATTTATGGACACATTATTTTCCCCATGTAAAACGGAGCAAGGAAGCGATGGATGTCATTGGCATCCTGCCTGACTTTCATGGCATTTTATGCCACGATCACTGGAAGCCTTACTACAAGTCCCCCTTCACTCATGCCTTGTGCAATGCGCATCATCTGCGTGAACTGACCCGTGCCCGGGAGCAGGATGGACAGCAGTGGGCCAAAGAAATGGAAACCCGGTTAAAAAAGATCAATCAGGTCGTCGATGATGCAGGGGGGAAGCTTGAAGCAAGAAAAGCGGCCTGTTATCGACGACGATATCGAGATTTATTAGAGAAAGCACAAATTGAATGTCCGCCACCAACCCCGTTGCCCGGTAAACCCAAACGTGGGCGCCTCAAGCGCAGTAAATCCAGAAACTTACTGGAACGGCTGATCAATTACCCGGATGATGTCTTACGCTTTATGAGAGAAATAGATGTGCCATTTACTAATAATCCCGGTGAGAATGATATCCGCATGACCAGGGTGCAGCAAAAAATATCGGGGTGTTTCAGGAGTGAGCAGGGTGCCATCACCTTCTGCCGTATTCGGGGATATCTATCCACTTGTCGTAAACATCATGTCAGTGCCTCTGAAGCGTTGGTACTGGTATTTAAGGGGAAATTACCGGAATTTACTCAGTGACCTGATGCTTTTGGTAAAATACGCTGAGTAGTTACAAGAAAATAAATTTATCAGTAATTTCGGCTTCTTGTTGACTATATCGATAGCGACCACTCCTCCCGCTTCGACAAAGGAACGGCCGCGGCCAACGGTTAGGATGAGTTGCTTAAGCGTTAATTTTAAAATCTGTTTCAAAATAAGCGGCTCTACATTGTCTATAAATATCGCCTGACAGCGATCGATCTTACGTAACCGGGTCAACAAATCAATGGACACTTTTTTCTCACCGACTCTTGCGCCATCCAATGCTAAAAATGCATCCTGAACAATGCTGTCACCGATCACACAAAGATGGAAATCATTTGACTGCATGACAGGCCAGTGAGTGAAACGGACCACATTGAGCGTCAACAGCGCTATTACTGATGGTTCTTTCAGACTTTGTGAATTCACATTACCAGTCTGGCTGAACAATATCAGCAGAAATAAAATTTTTTTGAAATCAAACAATGATTTCAACATAAAAATGATCGCCGAATCATTTAAAAACGCCAGATAACTTTGCCATACACTCCCCTATCAATTTCAATGGGCGCCACGAAGGCCGGATTGCTATATTCCTGATGCCGGCTTTCGAGCAAGTTTTGCCCGGTCAGCGATAATTCCAGATTTTTTTCCGGCCGCCAGGCCAGTCGCATATCCAGGGTCATATAAGCCGCAATCTTGCTGGGACTCAATACGCCGATAGCCACCGCTTTATCGACATAACGATAAATCAAATCCACATCTTCCCGGGGCGACAATGCGCTGCGTAATAGAAAACGATGTTCCGGACTCCGACCAATTTCTTCCATCGCCTCTTGACTGCTGAAGTCCATTTTCAAAAAGCTGTATTGCAAATCCCAGCGCCACCAGGACAACATTTGCCAAACGGTCGCCAGTTCAATGCCGTAACTGTTTACTTTATGTTCATTGACAAAAATTAATGGCTGTTCAGCATAAGTTGTAATCACCGGTGTCAATGCCCTTGCCGAGCGTAAATCCCAATAATGATTGTAAAAAGCCGTTAAATCGACCGGAACATTCGAAATAGCGGTGGTGCGATAACCTATCTCGTAACTGATAACTTTTTCGGCATTAAAATCTTTATTGCCATTAATGCTAATAACAGTTTTCAATGGCGCTGATTCAATAACCGCCGCATTAAGTTTGAGGTCTTGTTCAGCACGGCTGGGCGTTCGGACCGCCCGGGAAACAGCCGCCCACAAACGATGCCGTGGATGAAAAGCCCATAACGCCCGTATGCTGGGCTGGTATTCAAAACCGCTGTAATCGTTATGTTCAAACTTGCTGCCAAAGGTCAACCATAGCTCATTGTTGATCAGCGTCATTTCATCTTGAACAAAACCGCTAACCAACTGGTCATTGCGATTGTCTGGCTGAATCGTTGCAAACCCTTGTAAAACCTTGAAATCATCCCGTCGATAGCGATAACGCGCACCCCAAACAAAATCGTGCCAATCCCACAGTGAAAAACGGTGCTGAAAATCAACATCGATGGCATGGCGGTTTTCTGTCCGTTCAATATCCTTAATCTGATAGAAATCGTAATAGGCCTGGATTTGATAATTCGAGGTAGTCGAAAAAACATGCTTATGTTTGATCAACAAATTACCACCAAAATTTTCTTCCTGGTCATTGACATTAAGTGTGTTAGCCGTGGTATTGACTACTGGCACTCGTTGCTGAATTTTCGCCCAATTATAATAGGCATCCCCCTGAATGGAGTATGAATCCTGATCTGAATACTGTGAATCGATTCTAAACCCGGTCTGAACCTTCTCCGAATTATCACCAGCATCCTTACCATTCGCCAGGCTGTTTTCATTACGCGCATTGCCTTTGACATACACTCGCCCGGTGGTTTGTGGATCAAGCTTGAAACCATAGCGTAACGCACCAAATCCTAATTCCTGTTTGCCGCCGCCGGCCGCCAACAAACCCTTCTGGTTTTTTTGAGATTTTTTAGTGATGATATTGATCACGCCGTTAACGGCATTCGCGCCCCAAAGAGTCGCCCCCGGCCCCCTGATCACTTCGATATGTTCGACATCTTCCAACATCACATCCTGTTGTCCCCAATAAGTGCCGGAAAAGGCGCGGGTATAGAGATTGCGTCCATCGATCAAAATCAATAATTTATTCGCCAGCCGGTTATTGAATCCACGAATGGAAACCGCCCATTTATTGGAGCTGATTTTGGCGACATCGACGCCAGGCGCCAGTCTCAACGCTTCGGGAATAGAACGAGCGCCGATACGCCTGATATCATCCTGGGTGATGACAAATACAGCGGCGGCGGAATTGTTCAGGCTCTGAGCTTTTCTGGACACACTGGTGACTTCGACATTCAGCAGTTCTTCTACCGAAAGATCGGCCGGAAGCTTTTCCGCGCCCTGGAGCGTCAATGGCGCAATGACAGCGGCGGTGAGAAAATTTTTTAACGTTTTTCTCTGTACATGACAAAAATTAACTTATGACAAATGAGTCTCATGTATTCCAGTGACAAAAGGTATGGGTTGCAAAAGAGCAATCACTTTTCTAATCATCCTTTTTGATTGAGATAAGACATTAAACAACGTTGAGCGGATACAATCTAATCCATATCGAAACAGGCTTTGCGCGAGCCGCTGATGTGTTTTGGTTTTTATTGGTAACTCGCAATCATGTTTCCATTCGCCTGCTTTATGTGACCAACAGAAAGCAATAACGGGAAGTACTAACAATTTTTTGATCCGAAGATAACCGACTACACGCGTTTCCTCAAGTTTGAATCCCCGTCCTTTTAAACCGCCGAAAAGCGTTTCGATATCCCAACGCAAGCCATAAATTTTAATCGCATCAGGGTTCAAATGCTGACAGACGATGATTAATAACTCACCATCACTCAGCCGTAACCCACTGAGATAAATTGAACAATTTCCCAAATAGCGCGCTGTTGAGAGGTGTCGTGTGCTACCCGGCTTAAGCCCATAAAACAAACGCTCTACGCGTATTCGCTGGCCTTGGGCATTGGTTGTCCAGGCGTTGTTGCGAATACGGATATAAAAGGGAATCTCTTGCTCAAACAACCAGCCCATCCATTCGTCTCCAATAAACTCCCGATCAGCCAAAAGACCTTTGATGTGATGTCGGCCAAACTGCGCAATAAAGCGTTTCATCAGCGCTATACGTTCCTTCGTATTAGAGTTGCCCCGCTTGTTTAAAGGCAACCAATACACAGGAATGGCGGCACCCCGATAAACCACGGCAAGCACCAGCAGATTAATATTGGTTTTACCCCACTTCCAATTCGTCCTGTCTAACGTCAGATAGTAATCCTGATCAGTGAAACCAAACAGTTTCATGATGAAATGAGCGACTTCATTGTAATCCAGCCAATGGTCACTGAAAAATCGTTGCATCCGTCGATATCGTGAGGAAATTTTTGCCCGACGGGGAAAGAATACGGCGAGCTGGGCCAGATTGACCGTGCTAACTGCCATCAAAGCAATTAACATACCCACAAAACAAACGATTCTTGCCTTGTTCCATTGAAAGTGCTCAGTTAATATGACGGTCAGCTCGTTGATTTGTAATGTCCCGTTATTCATATTCGCTAAAACAAAATGTGGTATTTAATTACATTTCAACGAGCTACGCTAGCTTTTAATATTTTTTGTCATGTACAGAGATTGAAAAGTTGCGGGTGCTGGTTGTCGATGACAGTAATCTGGCCAGAAAGCATATTACTCGCGTGTTGAATAACATGGGTATCAACAATATCATCACCGCAAAAGATGGTAGTGAGGCGGTGGCTCTTTTTCAGCAGGAAGAAGAAGCTTTCGATTTAATTGTGACCGATTACAATATGCCGGAAATGGATGGCCAACAGCTGACCCAATATATTCGGGAAGAGATGCATAACGCCTTTATTCCTATTTTGATGGTGACTAGCGAACATGACGAAGCCCGCTTGAGTAATATACAAAAAGCGGGGGTTTCGGCCATTTTTGACAAGCCCTTCGAGCCGCAAACTGTCAAAGAAGTGTTGTATCGTATTCTGGAAGAATAAATTGGCTGGACTATAGGGTGGTTTCAGGCGATTTAATATCATTGAATGTTCCAGATTGATTCCCGCGCGGGAGCGTGGGAATTATCAAAATCCATCAGAACGTCATCTGAGGCTGATGACGGGCCAGCCTTGCTTTGTTGCATGCTCGAGTAAAATCCCATCGGGATCGACGACGACAGGATTCTCCACCTTGTTAAGTAAGGGCAGATCATTATGTGAGTCGCTGTAAAAACAGCTGCCGTTCAGGTTTTGTTGATGCGCTTCCAACCATTCATTTAACAATGTCACCTTGCCATCCTGAAAACAGGGCGTCCCCAGAAATTTACCGGTATATTGGCCATTGACGAATTCCGGTGTGGTGGCGATCAGATTTTCAATGCCATAGAGCTGGACGATCGGTTCGGTGACAAAACGGTTGGTTGCGGTGATGACCAATAAAATATCACCTTGCTGGCGATGTTTGTCCACCAGCTTTTGCGCTTTTTCTAACAGAATAGGCTGAATAAGTTCTTCAACAAATTGCCGCCGCCAGGCAAACAGTTGCTCGGCATCATTTTCCGCTAGTGGCGCCAGAGAAAAGTTTAGAAATTCAACGATATCAAGCTTTCCCTGTTTGTAGTCCTCATAAAAACGGGCATTGCTTTGTTCATAATGGTCTTTATCCACGATACCCTGGTCGACTAAAAACTGTCCCCATAAAAAATCACTATCCCCGGCAATCAGGGTATTATCTAAATCAAAAATCGCTAAACTCACTGGAAAACCTGTTTTTTAAAAGAAAAAATAGGGGTGCTATGGCATCCGCTGTTTATTTATGGAACAATGAAGGCAATTCATAATCATTGTTTTAAAGCGCTATTTTAACATTGACTGAATAGCGGCGACAGACAGTTTAAAAACAGGTTTTTACATGATTGATTCAAAAGGATACCGGCCCAATGTCGGTATAATCCTTTGCAATGATGAAGGTCGTGTTTTCTGGGCGAAACGAAAAGGAGCCAGTTCGTGGCAATTTCCGCAAGGGGGGATTGATGAAAACGAAGATCCTGGAACGGCTATGTATCGTGAGTTATTCGAGGAAACAGGACTGGAAGCAAAGGATGTACAACTGATTGGACGAACGCGCTACTGGTTGCGTTATAAACTGCCGGAACGTTATATCCGCAAGCATTCACTGCCGTTATGCATCGGCCAAAAGCAGATTTGGTTTATCCTGCGGATGATCGCCGATGAATCCAAAGTGCGTTTTGATTGCGGCCATAAGCAGGAATTTGATGGCTGGAAATGGGTGGAATACTGGTACCCGTTGACTGATGTGGTCTATTTCAAGCGCAAGGTTTATCGTAAAGCGATGACTGAGCTGGGTGCGATGTTACTGGCGGAGGGAGTGCCGATCTGCGCGTCGGGTTATCTGGCCGGCGACACGGCGGAAAAGCGACAGGCTGACAAGGCATCGAAATAGCCTCTTCAATAGCCTGTCAGCGTTAAATCCAGCCATGGATTCTGTTGGGGTAGCCAATAAACCTGACTATCGACTCGACCATTATTATCGAGGGTCAAGACTCGATAGCCTGGCGGCAGTGTATCGATAGCAAATTCGCTGCTGCCTGCTTTAAACTGAAAGCAACTGGCCGGGCTGCCTAAAATCTGAAAATGGTGGCGCTGTTTCTCCATCACCTGATGGATATGCCCAGATAAAACCAGTTTGACCTGTGGGTATTGTGATAATAGCTGTAAAAATCCACGATGATTTTCGATAATCATGGTATCCAGCCAGCGACTATTGGTTGGCAGGCAATGATGATGGACGGCGACCAATGTTGGTGTATCAGGTGTTTGTTTCAGGCTTTGCTGCAAAAAATTCAGTTCTTGATCCAGTAAAAGCCCACCCTGGCTATCCGGCCGTTGACTATCCAAGCAGATTATTTTCCAGTCATTCAGGGTAAGCTCTTTATCGCTGATAAATGGTGCTTGGTGAAAAATACGCCGCAATAATTCAGCATCGTCATGATTGCCGGGCAAAGCCAGGCAAAGAGTGGCATAGGGTTTCAGTATTTCGCAAAGCCTGCGATAAGTGTTTTCGCTTGGCGCTTGCGCCAGGTCACCGGTCAACAATACCAGATCAAAGGAGTGATGTTCTGAGAAAGCCTGCTCAAGAACCTGTCTGCAATTATTTTCTGTATTGACTCCCATTAACCGGCCTTGTGGATCGGGTAGAAGATGGCAGTCGGTTAGTTGCAGAATTTTCAGCATGAAGACAGTTCCTTGCACAAGACTTTGGAGTTTCTTTGTTTATTATAGAAACTTTTCTTTTCTGCCGGCAGCTTTTCAATAGGGATTTGTTTAAATCCTCTTTCGATAAACCAGTGCATGGTTTGCGACGATAAGGCGAATAGTTTTTTGATGTTTTTTTGCCTGGCTTTTTGCGTTAAAAAATCCAGCAGACGTTGACCTCGATTGGCTTTTTGATAATTCTCGTGTACGGCAAGACAGGCAATTTCGGTATAATCCTGATCCAGACAATGTAAAGCTGTGCAGCCGATGATGAGTCCATCCCGTTCGATGACAATATAATCATTGATTTCCATTTCCAGTTTTTCACGTGATCGCTTGACCAGAATACCTTGAGCCTCAAGGGGTTTTATCAATTCCAAAATGCCGCCAATATCATCCAATGTTGCCGGACGGATTTCCTCGAATTCCGATGCGCTGACCAGCGTACCGACACCATCACGACTGAACAATTCCAGCAGCAGTGCACCATCGGTTTTCCGGTTGATCAAATGTACCCGCTCAACACCTTGTTGAGTGCTTTTAATGGCAGCTTCCAGTGATTGACGGATCGCTTGCGGGAGATCGTTCTGTTCTTGTAACAAGGACTGAGCCTTTAGCGTGGTCATTTGCCGGATGACTTGTTTTTTATCTGGGGACAAACAATCCTGTTCAGTCAGCAGAATCAGTTTCTCGGCATTTAAGGCAATGGCCACTTCGGTAGCGACTTGTTCCGCAGACAAATTGAATACATCCCCAGTAGGGGAGAAACCAATCGGGGAAATCAAGACAACATTGTTTTGTTCCAGTTGCTGGATGATGGCGTGATGATCGATACGACGAACCTGGCCTGTATAGCCATAATCAATGCCATCGATGACACCCAGAGGCTTGGCGGTAACGTAATTACCGGAAACTACGCGGACCCGGGCGCCGGCCATTGGCGAATTGGCAACGCCCATCGACAACAGTGCCGATATTTCCAGTTGCACCAAACCCGCGGCCTGTTTGACAAAAGGCAGGGTTTTTTCATCGGTGATGCGCAGGTTTCGATAATATCGCGGCAAGATATTTTGTGATTGCAAGCCTTGCTCAATTTGTGGACGAATGCCATGAACCAGAACCAGTTTTATCCCTAGGCTCTTTAATAAGGCAAAATCATGGACCAGGCTGTCGATTCCTGCATCAACCGCTTCGCCACTGAGAAAAATGACAAAAGTCCGGTTACGATGCGCATGAATATAAGGGGATGAACTTCTGAACCAGTCGACAAAAGCTGTTGTGGGCGATTTAGGAGAGTTGTTCACAACAATATTGATACCTGCCGCCGTTTTCGGCGGCAGGTGTATGGATTAGTCAAATTTATCGGTGACCGCACCTTCGGAAGCCGGGCCAACGAGTTTAGCGTATTTAGCCAGTACACCCCGGGTATAACGCAGTTTTGGTTGGCTCCATTTATCAAATCGACGGGCGATTTCATGTTCGTTGACATGCAGGGTGATGCTTTTATTATCCGCGTCGATAGTGATTTCATCACCATCTTTGACGATCGCCAGTGCACCGCCGACCTGCGCCTCCGGTGTGATATGGCCAACCACGAAACCATGGGTGCCGCCTGAAAAACGGCCATCGGTAATCAACGCGACATCTTTGCCCAAGCCCTTGCCCATAATGGCAGAAGTCGGCGACAGCATTTCCCTCATGCCGGGGCCGCCTTTCGGGCCTTCATAGCGGATGACAATGACGTCACCGGCAACGATATCACCATTTAAAATACTTTGCAGCGCTTCTTCTTCTGCATCGAACACTTTGGCTTTTCCGGTAAAGACCAGACCTTCTTTGCCGGTAATTTTGGCCACAGCACCTTCTGTCGCCAGGTTGCCATAGAGAATGGCCAAATGGCTGTCTTTTTTGATCGGGTTGTCCAGTGGACGAATCATATCCTGGTTGTCAGGATATGGCTTGACGACCGCCAGGTTTTCAGCCAGCGTTTTCCCGGTTACTGTCAGACAATCGCCATGTAACAGGTCGGCGTCAAGCAGCATTTTCATCAACGGTAAAATACCACCGATTTCAATCAGTTCCGCCATTTGGTAACGGCCACTGGGTTTCAAATCCGCCAGCATAGGAACCCGTTCGCCGATACGGGTAAAATCATCCAGTGTCAGATCGACATCGCAGGCATGCGCCATGGCCAGTAAGTGTAAAACCGAATTGGTCGAACCGCCCAGGGCGATAATGACGGTGATGGCGTTTTCAAAAGCCTCTTTGGTCATGATATCGCGAGGCTTGATATCATTTTTCAGCAATTCCAGCACGGCTTCTCCGGCACGCTCACAATCCAGGCGTTTGTCTTCAGATACCGCAGCCTGTGCCGAGCTTCCTGGCAGGCTCATGCCCATCGCTTCAATTGCCGAGGCCATAGTGTTGGCGGTGTACATACCACCGCAGGAGCCTGCACCCGGGATGGCTTTTTCCTCGATACACTTTAATTCATGGTCGTCAATTTTGTCATTGGCTCTGGCGCCAACCGCTTCGAAAACCGAAACGACATCGAGTTTGCGGTTTTTATAGCAGCCGGGCAGAATGGTGCCGCCATAAACGAATATGCCGGGACGGTTTAATCTTGCCAGGGCTATCATGCAGCCGGGCATGTTTTTATCACAGCCGCCAATAGCGACGACCCCATCGAATCCCTGACATCCGGTGACGGTTTCAATGGAGTCGGCAATCACTTCGCGGGAAACCAATGAATATTTCATTCCTTCGGTGCCCATCGATATACCATCGGAAATGGTAATGGTGTTGTAAATAACACCTTTGCCACCGGCGCTATTGACACCAATTTCGGCGTATCTGGCCAGGTCATTGATATGCATGTTGCAGGGCGTGACCATGCTCCAGGTGGATGCGATACCAATTTGTGGTTTTAGAAAATCCTCCTCTTTAAAGCCTACCGCGTGCAACATGGCGCGGCTGGGTGCGCGTTCCATGCCATCGACGACTTTGGATGAAAAAGGGCGAATTTTTTGATCACCTGACTGTGCCATATAAACGATTCCTGTAATGAGGGAGAATTAGGTAAGTTAGAAAGTATCCCAGTTACTGACTTTTCGACGCCAGCTCAGTTTGGGCAGAATGAAGCCTAAAATAACGCCAAACAAGGCTAGCAGACCGCCGTATAAAAACCAGTCCTGATTAGCGCTATCCTGTAGCGCCTGATTTTCACGCTTCAGTTGTTGCAGTTCGCGCTCTACGCTGATGACGCGTTCCTGTAATTGATCCCGTTGATGCTTTAATTGCACGGCATTGGCGGCAGTTTGTTTCAACTCGTTTAATTCTTGTCGAAGTTGATCGCGTTCGGTGGTGACTTGTTGTAAAGAATTTTGTGCCGAGCTGCTGTCTGTTTTCAGCATTTGTAGTTCTTTGCTGATGCGTTCGTTTTCGGATTTCAATGCTTCCAGCTGTTTGTTCGCCTTGTTTAGATACCAGCGACTGATCGGTTTTTCCTGCACATGGCGGGATAAAATATAACCTTCAACACCGCCTGGGGTACGAACTTTAGTATAGCCAGAGCTTTTTTCCTGAAGAACTGTCAATGGGGTGCCGCTAGGCAGCATTTTTAAAATCTTGCTACGATTACTTTCACTGCTACGCAAGGTAAATTTGATATTATCCGTCACATAGACGGTTTTTGCTTCTGCACCAGCTGAAAATACTGAAAACAAAGTCAGGATCAAGAGTAGTTTTTTCACGAGCCACCTGAATAATAGATTTAAGGGAATCGCTGGTTTATTCGCGATTCTTTATGGCACAGGGATGTGCCGCCAAAATCAATTGCTGCACAACATTGATTTTGTTAGCAAAGCGGTAATCACACCGCGCTTTGCGGGCGCTGACAAATCATGGATGATTTGATCAGCGCTTCTCTAAAAGCACCATTTTATCCAAGACTGGGGCTAAAATCCATTGAACCGGCCAACTGGAACGATAGCAATACACCATTTGGTATTTATCAATAGCCTGTAAACCCTGGAGGTATATAGAGTACAAGATAAATATTGCTTGGGAATAGGGTGCTTTTATGTAGCTTGGGACATTAAAAATTCCAGCAAGGCTTTTTGCGCATGCAATCGATTTTCTGCTTCCTGAAATACCACGCTTTGTGGGCCATCTATAACATCGCTGCTGACTTCTTCACCTCGGTGTGCCGGCAGGCAGTGCATAAATAAAGCATCCGCCTTGGCGGCTTGCATGGTTTTCTGGTTAACCTGAAAGTCTTTAAAGGCGCGTTCGCGCTTTTGCTGTTCCTGTTCCTGTCCCATGCTGGCCCAGACATCGGTGACAACCAGGTCTGCATTTTCAGCGGCAGCTTCCGGCGTAGCGAAGAATTCGACGCGATCGGCGGCGCCAGCGACAATACTGTCTAGCGGGCGATAGTCTTCAGGGCAGGCTATATGCAAGCGGAAGTCGAATCTTTTGGCGGCATTGATGTAAGAATGGCACATATTGTTACCATCACCAATCCAGGCTACCGTTTTGCCTTGTATGTCACCGCGAATTTCAAAATAGGTTTGCATATCGGCCAAAAGCTGGCAAGGGTGCAATAAATCGGTCAAGCCATTGATAACAGGGACTGAAGAATAGTTGGCGAAAATTTCAACTGTCTCGTGGCTGTTAGTGCGCAGCATAATGCCGTCGACCATGCTGGATATTACTCTGGCGCTGTCTTCCAGCGGCTCGCCTCGGCCTAGTTGGGTGTCGCGGGGTGACAAAAAGATTGCGCTGCCGCCAAAATGGGTCATGCCAGATTCAAAAGAAATCCGGGTGCGAGTGGAGGACTTCTCAAAAATCATCGCCAGGACCTGACCTTTCAATGGTTGGTAATTCGGGTCACGGTTATTTTTCAAGGTGATGGCCCGATGGGTCAGTGTTCTAAGTTCGTCGCTGGTAAAATCCAGCAGGCTGATAAAGTGTCTGGGTTGCATGATAATGAATAGGTTGATTTACGCGTTGATGAGCTTCGATAAAATATCGGTCATCTCGGCAATTTGTTCGTCGGTAATAATCAATGGTGGTAGTAAACGGATGGTTTTTTCCGCGGTGACATTGATCAAGAGCTTTGCTTTTAGCGCCTCTGTGACTAAATGCGTGCAAGGTTCAGTCAGGTCAATGCCTATCATGAGTCCTTTATGGCGAATATTAGCGACAAGAGGGTTCGATGCCAGTTTTTGTTGCAATTGTTGGCAAATCAGTTGCCCTTTTATTTTGGCTTGTTCAACAAGTTGATTGTTTTCCATTGTATCGATAACCGCTAACGCAGCCGCACAGGCTAAATGATTACCGCCAAAAGTGGAGCCGTGTTGACCGGGTTTCAATATATCAGCGGCCTTTCCTTTGGCCAGACAAGCGCCAATTGGAACGCCATTACCTAGCGCTTTGGCCAAGGTGCAAACATCTGGAATGATGTCACTATGCTGGAAAGCGAAAAATTTACCTGTTCGGCCTATGCCAGTTTGCACTTCATCCAGCATCATTAATAAATCATGCTGGTTACACAGTTCACGAACCTGAGCCAGATAGTCATCATCTGGAATATTGACGCCACCTTCACCCTGAACAGGCTCGAGTAAAACAGCTACAACATCGGGGTGATTTTCTATTGCCTGTTGTAAAGCAGTAATATCATTGTAAGGAATAGTTATAAAACCAGGCAGCAGAGGATGAAAACCTTGCTGGATTTTTTTATTGCCAGTCGCACTCATTGCGCCAAATGTGCGGCCATGAAAACTTTGTTGAAAAGTGATGACAACGGGGTGTTCAATGTGTTTTTGATGCCCCCATAAGCGGGCGATTTTCAGTGCGGCTTCATTGGCTTCAGCACCTGAGTTGCAGAAAAACACATTATCCATACCGCTTAGTGAGGTCAATCGTGCCGCTAATTGTTCCTGGGGAGCAATACCATAAAGATTGGATGTGTGAATCAGCTGTTGACTTTGTTCGCAGATTGCCTGATGAACGGCCGGGTGGGCATGCCCGAGATTGCAGACAGCAATGCCTGACAAGGCGTCCAGATAACGCTGATTATCTGTATCCCACAGCCAAACGCCATCACCTTTAACAAAAGTGACCGGCAAGCGGCCATAAGTAGGCATTATATGCGAGTTCATAAACTTTTACGCTCAGTTGGAAAAACCTTTAATTATAATTTTGATATGAAGGCGTGGCAATAAATTGTTTGAGAATGGCGCTTTTATCAAGGGGGTAATCTTGATAGAATTGCTAGGTATTTAAGTTCTTAACAGGAAATAATGATGGATGCTGAAGTAAAAAACCGTATCGAAGAGATTTTAAAACACCCGGTCGTATTGTTTATGAAAGGTACGCCTGACTTCCCTCAGTGTGGGTTTTCCGGACAGACTGTACAAATTCTGGATGCGTGCAAAGCGAAATACGCCTATTTCAATATTTTTGAAGACCCTGAAATGCGTGAAGCATTGAAAGAATACTCCAGTTGGCCAACCTATCCCCAGCTTTATATCAATGGTGAATTAGTCGGGGGCTGCGATATTGTCATTGATATGTACAACAAAGGGGAGTTACAAAAAGCCCTGGCGGAAGTTGATGCGATAGACGAATAATCAAACCTTGTTTTTGTGCCAGAGTCGCAGCTACAAAACTATTATTTAAGGTGGATTCGCCACAGGGCAATCCACCTTTGATATGGATCATCTGGATTTTTCCAGCGCTTCCAGTTTTTTCCAGCGATTGACGATAATGCAGAACAGTTCGGCGGTTTTTTCCGCATCATAAAGTGCTGAGTGCGCTTTATCGCTGTCCCAGTCCAGGCCGGCTGCTTGGGCAACTTTAGCCAGCACCGTCTGACCATAGACCAGCCCGCCTAATGTTGCGGTATCAAAGCAACTGAACGGATGGAAAGGACTGCGCTTGATTTGACAGCGATTGACAGCCGCATTTAAAAAGGCGATATCAAAAGCGGGGTTATGTCCCACTAGGATGGCCCGGGTGCAATCATTTCGTTTTACCGCTTTTTTGATGGGGCTGAAAATTTTGGCTAACGCCTCTTTTTCTTCCATAGCCATTCGGAAAGGATGATATGGGTCGATGCCATTGAATTTTAATGCCGCTTCATCCAGTTCCGAATTTTTGAAGGGCACGATGTTACAACTGTGTTTTTCGGTAATGCTGAGATTTCCTTCCTGATCCGGTTCTACAATAACAGCGGCAATTTCCAGCAAAGGATTTTTTTTGGCGTTAAAACCGGCGGTTTCAATGTCGACGACGACCGGTAAATAACCGCGAAACCGCTTTCCTAAAGGTGTTTGTTCAACTTCCATGAATTTTTAGTGGATGGGGTATAAACTATGATATGTTACGCGAAGTTTAATCAGGATTAAATGGGTTTTTTGATAATCAGGAGTGATCGGATGAAAATAAAATTGTTCCTCATGGCATGGTTGCTGCCATTATTTTTATTAGGTGGCTGTGCGACTACACAGCCGGTGGATTCAAGCAGTAACGATATTGATCCATGGGAAGGATGGAATCGTAAAGTACAAAAATTCAATGATAACCTGGACGAATACGCAATGAAACCCGTCGCCAGAGGTTATCGTTGGGTCATGCCCACTTTTGCCGATCAGGGCGTGACGAATTTCTTTAGCAATATTGATGATATTGGCGTAACGATTAACGATTTCCTGCAGGGTAAATTCGGTCAGGCGGGGCTGGATGCAAGCCGTTTTTTATTGAATTCAACAATCGGCCTGGCCGGTTTTATCGATGTGGCCGACCGGGTTGAGCTGGAAAAACATAATGAAGATTTTGGTCAGACGCTAGGAGTTTGGGGTGTGCCCATGGGGCCTTATCTGGTTCTGCCATTTTTCGGTCCCAGTTCGCCACGAGGCGTGGGAGGTTTGATGGGGGATGCAGCGATGAATCCCATTTCTTATCTTGGCGTTGGAATATCCACCGGTCTGTTTGCGCTGAACGCTATTAATATGCGGGCTGATTATCTTAATATGGAAAAAATAGCGACGGAAGCGGCGATTGATCGCTACAGTTTTTTTCGTGATGCCTATTTGTCGCGTCGCCGTTATTTGGTGAGTGACGGTAAAGTTGAAGACCAGGATTTTTTCGACGAAGACTTCGATGAAGAAGGTCTGTCACCGGTTAATCCGTATTGATAGAGCATAACAAGGGTTTTACAGGGCGGTTTTGCGGCAGCAAACCGCCTTTGTCGTCCAAGTTAAAATTCTCAATTAGCCAAGTAACTCGACGAGAATATAATCTTTTTCCGCCACCGACTGCTGTAATTTTGACGGCAGTATCTGGTTTTCAATACTGCGATCGACTTCAATATCACAAGCGACACGTAGATAATTAGGCGTATAGCCAAAAATACGCTGTTTACCGTTATCCAATATTTCTGTTTGACCTTCCCATAAAACCGGCCAGCTCTGGCCAATATTTTGCCGGATAAATTGTTGTTTCATATCGGCGGCGACCCGATGCAGTTGCTGACTGCGCTGTTTTTTCAGTGCATTGGGTACTGCATTCGGCAATATCGCGGCCTTGGTGCCTTGCCGCGGCGAGTAGGTGAATATATGAATATGACTGAAACCTGTTTCTTCAATAAATTCCAGACTTTCTTGCCATTCCTGCTCGGTTTCGCCAGGAAAGCCAACGATAATGTCGGTAGTGATGTTAAAAAATGGAATTTCCCTTCGAGCTTGCTCGACCATTTGTCTGAATTCAGCTGTTTTACAGCGTCTCGCCATACGACATAACACTGTATCGGCGCCACTTTGTAAAGGCAGATGCAAATGGGGTAGCAAGCGAGGATTTTGGAATAACTGAAAAAAGCTATCGGGCAACTCCCATGGCTCAAGAGAACCTAATCGTAAACGCGGGATAGCGGTTTCCGTAAGAATGCTTTGAATCAAATCGGTCAAACGCAGCTGGATGTCACTGCCATATCCTCCCAGGTGAACCCCCGTTAAAATAACTTCTTGAATGCCTTGCTCATGTAAACGATTGATTTCATCAATAATTTGATCGACAGGACGGCTTTTTTCTTCCCCTCTGGCGACGGTGACAATACAAAAGGTGCAGCGATAGCGGCAGCCGTCTTGTACTTTGACGAAAGCCCGCTGTCTTCCTCGAGTGAATAAAGAAATTTCAGCCGGCTCGGTGGCTGATTGCGGCATGGCATGAAGATTCAGCTCATTCAGCACTTTCTCAACCAGTCGCTGCTTGTCTTTGTTGCTGATGATTAAATCCACACCTAACAGTTGTGCAGCTTCAGACTCATTTAATGTCGCATAGCAACCACTAACGACCAGTTTCGCCTTTGGATTGTCCCGATGAATACGGCGAATGAGTTGACGCGATTTTCGTACAGCCTCTTGAGTAACTGCGCAGGAATTAAGAATAATTAAGTCGGCCTGATCGGGTTCACGGCATATTTGATGGCCGTGTTTTTGAAAATTCTGCGCCCAGTTTTCAAGCTCTGCCTCATTAAGACGGCAACCTAATGTTTTCAGATGAATCTGCATGGTTCAATAATCAGCCAAAAAACCAGTAAGTAACCCAAATGGCGGTTAAAATACCGGCAAAATCCGCTATTATCCCACATCCAGCGGCATGGCGAATGTTTTTAACGCCTACTGCGCCAAAATAAACGGCCAGCACATAAAAGGTAGTTTCAGTGCTGCCCTGTACGATCGAAGCCAAATGGCCAGCAAAGGAGTCTGCGCCGTGAGTTTTCATGGTATCGATCATCATCGCGCGTGCACCGCTGCCGCTGAAAGGTTTCATCACGGCGGTAGGCAAGGCGTCGATAAACCGGTCGTCAATATTAAAGTAATGTACGACAGTCCTGATTCCCTGAACCAGTAAATCCATCGCGCCACTGGCCCGAAACACGGCAATTGCCGTCAACATGGCAACCAGATAGGGAATGATGGTAATGGCGGTGGTGAAGCCTTCCTTGGCGCCTTCAATGAAGGCTTCATAAGCATTGACCCGACGATATACCGCACCGGCTAAAAAAACGATAATCAGGCTGAATAAAATAATATGACTGATCAGCGCCGATTGCGCCAACATTTCAGCCTGATCGAGTGTGGTGAAATAGGCCAGAATCAAACCAATGGCCAGGGTGAAAAGAGTAAAATAAGCCAAGATGACTTTGTCGAACAATTGAATTTTCTGTACTCTGGCGACTGCCAATATTCCAATGAGTGTGGACATATAGGTTGCAATAAGAATCGGGATAAAAACATCGGTGGGATTAGTCGCACCCAACTCTGCCCGGTAAGTGAAAATCGTAATTGGAAACAAGGTAACGGCAGAAGTGTTGATTACCAAAAACAGAATCTGTGCGTTGCTGGCTGTTTCCGGTGTGGGATTTAATTTTTGTAATTCCTTCATCGCCTTGATGCCTAATGGCGTTGCCGCATTGTCCAGTCCCAAAGCATTGGCGGAAATATTCATCACCATGGCAGCCAGAGCAGGGTGGCCCGCTGGTACGTCAGGCATTAATCGCTGGAATAAAGGGGTTAAAAAACGAGTTAACAAAATTACAAAACCGCTACGCTCGGCAATTTTCATGATTCCCAGCCACAGGGCAAGGATGCCGGTCAGTCCCAGTGAGATTTCAAAAGCTGTTTTAGACATGGAAAACAAGGCTGTCATGATTTGGCTAAAGACTGCTATATCATCCAGAACCAACAATTTAAAAGATGCCGTTAAAAAAGCAGAGAAGAAAAAAAACAGCCAGAGAAAATTAAGCACGGGTAATCCATTGAAAATCAATGAACATATTGTATCTGAGCAGATGAAAATTGTCTTTTTAAGCGGGCAAAAAAAAGCTGTATCAGAAGATACAGCTCAGTTCGGATTGCTACGTCACTAACTTGGGAGAAAAACACGATCGCCATGTTTGGTTTAAGTATGGCAAAGAAGTTCAGTAAAACTGTGATGGAGTTGGCAAAAATACAACAAAGCGAACAAAAAAAGAACACGGAAGGAAAAGCGGCAAAAAATGCCGATAAAGGACATTAGTAATATTTTATAACTCATTGATTAATAAAGAACTTTAAATAAAAAGCCATTCATGTTAATTTTATTGGTTCTCTATTTGTTCTCCTTCTGCTATATTTTTAATCAAGCAATAGTTGAGGAAATCAAATGGCCAGATTAACCCGGCGACAACAAGAAATATATCAGTTTTTACAGAATAGTGCGGAGCATTTTGAGCATCCTCCTACAATAGATGAATTATGTAAGGTGTTAGGGTTGTCATCCAGAGGTTCATTGCATAAGCATATATCTGCTTTGGTTGAAGCTGGCTTGGTAGAACCTTTTGAAGGTAAAAGACGGGTCGGCATTCGGTTGGTTCAATCTCAACCTGTACAGAACGAGAATGAAAATCAGTTGCCGTTTATAGGTAAAATCGCTGCTGGACAACCGATTGAAGCCATCGAAGATGTCCAGCCGATGCTGGTTCCCGAGCAATTAAGAACTGCCAACCCTTGCTATGTATTGCAAGTGAAAGGGGAGTCGATGATTGAAGCGGGTATTTATGATGGTGACTGGGTGGTGATTGAACAACGTAATACGGCTGAAAATGGTGATATTGTCGTTGCCTTGATTGATCATCACGAGGCGACACTCAAATATTTTCAACAATCTGGGGAGCAAATCATGTTGATACCAGCGAACTCCACCATGCAAGCGATGAGTTATCCGGCCGAAATGGTTGAAATTCAAGGTATTTTGGTTGGCCAAATGCGTAGTTACAGGTAATAAACAGGAGAAAATCATGCAAACAAAAATCCATATGAAAGATCAGGTAAACAATCGCGTCGAATCAATCATGGAAGCATATTCTGAGTGTTCAAATGAAATCTGGACATTGAAAGCGATGGCCGTTTTAGTCATTTTTATGCTGTTAGGCATTGACTGGTAAATGATGCCTCAAGATTGTGAAAGGCAAACCCATATTCGCTGGCATTTTTCTTGATAAGCTTTATTGTGTTTATGAGGCATAAGGCGCGCGGCTAAAATCGTCTGGTAAAGCGGAAATGTACAAATTTTGCGAGAGCTGACAGTCGGGTTGATTTTTTCCAGCGGCGCATCAGGGGAATTAAGCTTATCGGTTGATGTTAATGCTTATACTGTGCGGGAAGTATTGCAATAGTCGAAATATGTAATGATTGCTGCTAGACTAGCGGCCACATTTGACTGACGAGTAACAGTAATGAGTGAAGCTGAATTAACGCCTTATGAAGCATTGGGAGGTGAGCAAACCGTTCGCTTTTTGGTCGATCGATTTTATCACTATATGGATACCTTGCCCGAAGCGAAAGGTATTCGTACTATGCATGCAAAATCGCTGGATATGGCGCGGGACAAATTATACAAATTTTTAACCGGTTGGTTAGGTGGGCCTGATTTATACATTCAGGAATTTGGCCACCCTATGTTACGTCGCCGTCATTTTCCTTTTCCTATTGGTGAGGCGGAACGTGACCAGTGGATGCTCTGTATGGATAAGGCCTTGGCCGATATCGATCTGCATCCACAATTAAAGGAAAACCTGCGCAATGCTTTAGCTGATCTGGCAACACATATGATCAATAAAGAGGGATAATTGTTTTGTCAACTGTGTTGAGCTACCAGATTCGTTATAGCCAGCGGGCAAAAAAAGTCCGGCTCGTTGTCACGCCAGAAAAAATTGAACTTGTAGCCCCGGTAGGTATTCCTGAAAAACAGCTGCATGCTTTTGCGGCGGAACAAAAGCATTGGATAGAAAAGACAGTAAAAAAAGTCCAGGCCAAAAAACAGGCAATAAAACCGTTTATGCCCGAACGCTATGAAAATGGCGCATTAATTCCTTTTAAAGGCAAGTTTTACCCACTGACCCTTGAGCACCTGCAAACAATGCCGGCATCATCGGTGGATTTTTCAGAGGAAAACGGTTTTATCGTTTGTTTAAAGAAAATAGAAAATGGACAGGATGATATTCGCCAATATTTACGTCGCTGGTTATTCGAACAAGCGGCTAGAGAAACGGATCGTTATATTCAGCAACATGCACCTCGTTATCAATTATGGCCGAGACAGGTGCGGATCAGGCAACAAAAAAGTCGCTGGGGGAGTTGCAGTGGACAAAATAACCTCAATATCAATGGGCTGTTGATTATGACACCGCCAGCGGTGATGGAATATGTCATCGTACATGAACTTTGCCATATTCGTCACAAAAATCATTCCATTGATTTTTGGCAACTGGTTGCCGAACATTTGCCTGATTATCAGATACACAGAAACTGGTTGAAACAGCATGGCAGCCGGGTTATGTGTGGATTTTAGCTTGTTCTTGAATACAACGAATAAGGTTATGTCGTGATCGCGAAGCGAGCCTCGACATGAACCGTTTGTTGGACGGGCCCGGGGTTAAGTGAAAATGTGAACGATGCTATGAAAATAGCTTTTTGTGAAGCTGCCCGATTGAACAGTCAGGTGGCTGTTTTTTTGTCCGATGATTGTAAAGTGGACGAATTTCCCTTGCGCTCCGTTGTCATGGCACTTTTTTGACTGATTAGCCCCGATTTCAGGCCGAATGCGATCCTCAGCCTGTACTAAGCTGCTTGAAGGAAGGGTGAAAGTGTCTGGAATCTACATAACCGCAATGAATCTCCTTTGTTTAAGTTGGCGCCAGCATCTGTGTCAAAGCCATCGTCTCGATCGCCGGTATGCGCGTTCGTTGTACGGCCATTTCACCGCCGCAGCAGGGACATTTCATTGCGGGTCGTTTTCGGAAGGCAGCTAATCCTTTTTTGGGATCAAGTCTGTGCAGGCGTTGTAAGACGCGAATCATGCCCTTACTGTTAGGATGCAGGAAACCAAAATTCCTGGCCCGGCGAAAGCCTTTTGGCAGCACATGCTGGAGCACTAACCACAGGAATTCAGCAGCGGAGACGGTTTTGCTTTGCCAGCGTTTGGTATGACTGTCCTGATACCGGTAAGTGACCTTGCCGTCCCGGCAGGACAGAATGTCCTTTTCCCGGATGACACCGCGATACAGATAGCGCCCCAGGTAAATAAGCGCCTTGTCCCCCGAACCGACCCGTTTGCAGTCAACGACCCATTTGTGCGGCATCGCCTTGGGCAGTGACAGCTTTTCCCGGGCAAGGCGGGCCAGCATTCTGGCGTGGAAGACTTTCGCCAGCGCCTTGTGATTGAACAGATACTTGCCGGACCTGGTTCGCCACAGGCGTTTGCCCTGGTCGACACTCGCGGCCGGCATCACGGCATGAATATGGGGATGATAATCCAGTGCCCGGGAATGCGTATGCAGTACCGCAATGACACCGGGATCGCCTTTGAGCTTTTTGTCATTGCGGCTGAAGGTTTGCAAGGTCTCCCGGACACACTCGAACATCAGCGTGTAAAACAGCCGTTGGTTTCGAAAGGCAAGTGCTCTCAATTGTGCTGGCAGCGTAAAGGTGATCATGAAATACTGTGCAGGCACCTGTTTCTGCATCTGCCGCTCGATCCATTGCTGAGACTCGTGATGTTGACAATGGGGGCAGTTGCGGTGGCCACAGGAATGTGGCACGAAGGACTGATGTTCACAATCTGTGCATTGCACTTTCATTACCGGACTGCACGTTGTTCGGCAAACTTTAAAAGCCTTAAGCGCCTTTAAGTGGCCAGGCAAAAGTTGCGATTGATACTGCTTGAGAAAATCCGCCTCAAACTGCTCGATAACCGTAGAAAGCCGGATCATTTGACACTCCCCCAGCGGATATCGAAGCCATTCATCAAGCGGTTAATTTGCCGCCCTGAATTCTTCCCCGTGACAGCGGTTAAATGGGTGTAACGCGAAGTCGTCAGTAAACTGACATGGCCCAGTATCTGTTGCAGTTCCACCAGATCGACACCGGCTTCCAGCAGATGTGTGGCATAACTGTGCCGTAGCGAATGACAGGAAATCTTTTTTTAAGTTCATCTCTCTTACCACAGCAGCCATGGTCGTTTGCACACCGCCTCGATCCAGGGGTGACTCGGCCAGATGCGCAGCCTGCAATCCCCGCTTGCGGTTAGGAAAGAGCAAGGTGGGATGCCGATGCAGTTGCCAAAATCTGCGCAAGACCTGTAAGGTATTCAACGGCAACGGAACCAACCGATCCTTGTTGCCCTTGGCATTACGAATATGCACGCGCAGACGCTTGGCATCAATATCCCCGACTTGCAATCGCAGTCCTTCGCCCAAGCGCAACCCCATGCTGTAGAGCGTGAAAAAGAACACCCGGTAACTGAGTTTACGAGTCGTTTGAAACAACCGGTTAGCTTCATCAATCGTGATAATATCGGGAATCCTCTGTGTTCGGGGTGGTTTAACCAGGGCTATTTCCACCCAGGGTTTATTCAACACATGAATATAGAAAAATTTCAAGCCATACAGATCCAGTTTTACCGCACTCTCGACAACTGCTCCTGCGTTGTTCTACCTCCCTACGTCCTGTAGGTCGCAGACAAGCGCTCCAGCAGAACATGAAAATAATCCAGCAACTGCGTCTGGGAAAGGTCCTCCAGATCGCTATCGAAATAAACACCGATACGACGGATAGCGCGAGAATAGGCCTCGATGGTTTTCGGCTGCAGGCCTTTCAGTTTGAGATGTTTACAATGCTGAGCATAATAATGGTTGAATTTTTCATTGGTTGGTGATTTCATGGCAATGTAACCTCAGTGTCAGTTGATTGAGCTTACACAGTACCCTTTTCTGAAATAGAGGGGAAACGAGGTTACACTTGATTTTTATGATGGGGCCGGTTTTTTCTCCGCGTTAGCGGCTCCGTCCAACAAGCGTGTTAACCCGGCCTGAGAACTGTCTCCGAGTCATCGAGGGGATGGTTCTGGTTTTGTTCCAGTTTTTTGAGGTGTGCACTCATTCAAACCACTTGATTCCGTCAGGTCGAGCAAGCATTGGTGGGCGGCATAATGGCGACACAAACAAGGCGGACGACCTCCGCACAACAATCTGCAGAACATGGCATGATCGCCACGGTTTTTATCAAACTGCTGCAAGCGATTGTCTTTATGCTGCTGACATTGCTTTTCTCCATCCTGATCGAATGGACCGGCATGGCGCTGGATTACTGGGAGCCGCCCGGACAAAAGCACAGTGAAGTGATGCTGGAAAGGGAACTTGGGTATCTGAACCAGGATCTCAGGCGCAGTGTGATTGTTGAAAAACCGGCCGCGTTCGCCAAAAACTTCGCCGACCGTTTTTATGACTGGACGTTCAAAAAAACCGGTGTTCAAAGCGCTATTATCTGGTTGGCCACCCCTGTGCCGGGTACACAGGATAAACCGTTTCGAAAACGCCTTCACCGGATATTCCGGGCGGTACAGGAATATGTGGTGGCCGCCATCACCGTCACACAGATTTTTGCGGTACGCCTGGCCATTTTGGTCCTGGCGTTTCCGGCCTTTATCCTGCTGGCTCTGGTAGGATTGGTCGATGGCCTGGTGCAACGCGATATTCGCCGCTGGAGTGGCGGCCGGGAAACCTCGTTTGTCTATCACTGGGCGAAAAAAATCCTTTATCCCTCATTGATCCTGCCGTGGATTATTTATCTCGCCATGCCGGAAAGCGTTCACCCCAATTATGTGGTGTTACCGTTTGCGGTTCTGTTCGCCATTTCGGTGACGGTAATGGCATCGACATTCAAAAAATATTTATAATGTTATGCAGGATTGAGACAATTATCTATTCTCCCGTGTATGCCATATTCGCAAAAGGTAAATACAGGTTTCTCTGATTTCATAGCGGATTTCATATTGACCAATGAGAATTCGGCGAACTTCTCGTGGATTAAACTCTTCAAGCCTTTCGCCAAGACGCGGCTGATCCAGTAATATACTGAGGCCAGCCGTTAATGATTGCACTGTCCGGGCTGCTGCTAATGGATTAACGACGACCAAAAAGTCGTAGAGACGTGTCAAGTCAGAGAGCGCTTTGCTTGTCCATTGCAGTTTCATTTATTGGGGATGGAGAGTGGTTTATTCGTATCCAGGCTATCAGCCCAGGCTTGAACTTTTTGATGATCGATAACATTACCCGCATCCACATCCGCCAGTGCTTCAAGTGTCAAACGATACCGTTCTTCTTCCTGATCAACCCAGGCGGATAATGCCTGCTTGACAATCCACCCTCGCGAACGTTCCAGACGGTTAGCTAATTGATCTACTTTTTCGGCCAGCTGGAGAGGGACATGCGCGGTCACGACTTTAGTATTGGTATTGGCCATATATTCGATGCTCCATCTTTAATCATAACTAATCATACTGATTAATCATGATTAATTCAAATTGTCACCCAACAGTTTATCGAACCGATGGTGAAAAAAAACCGTCTGAAATCTGAGGACGGTTTTTCATAGCTTTTTTTTGACAATTTCAAAATAATCCCCCTCAAGTTAATTGTTTTTTTGAAGGGGACATTTATGCAAGCAAAAGCTCTGGTTCTCGCCTGTTTACTCGGGCTTCCAGCCGCCACATTTGCCGACACCGATGCCGAACGGGAGGCTCTGGCCAAAATCATCCATGAACTGGACGCCATTAAACCGTTGATCAATGAAGCTCGCTCCCAGGCCGATCCTGACAGCCGCATCCGCTTTCAGTACGACTGGCTGCTGTTGGACTTACAGCGCATCAAAGCCGGTATTACCGAACATTTGTATGCCCCCCAAACCCATCCCCCGCATTTTCCGCCGTTGAAGGGCGATTACCGTCATTAACAGGTTGTTGATTTTTACAAAAATTGAAAACTTAAACACCACATCTGGTGTTTTATTTTTTTATCTATCACTATATATTGTGGTGTTCTAGTGGTTAAATTCAGTTTTTCAACAGCCTGTTAAGAGGACACCGTTATGACCTCAGCTCAAATTTCGGCGTTCAGCAACTCAACCGGCGGTTTTGCACCGGCTGTCGTGTTGAAGCTGATCGCCGGAATCCTCGCCGTCATCTATCTGTTATGGCTGGCCTGGATCGCTTATTCGCAACTACGCTCGTGGAAGAACGGGCAAGGAGATTTTTACGACTTTTTATTTATTACCATCCGGGCGGCGCTTGTCGCCCTTATTATCGGCTTTTTTATCACAACCTGATTGACGAGGAAAAAACAGTGAGAAAACACTTATCAAAACCTTTTATCGCGTTATACACCTGGCTGACAAGTGCCAGTTTCAATGTGCAGGCGGCACTGCCAACGCCTGTCGCCCCCAGTACCGGTCAACCTAAAGGCGACTGGCTGTCGCTCATCAAAGGCTATTCGAAAGATGCTGGACTGGTGATCGGTCTGGTACTGGCGACCGTGGCGTTTTTATGGTTCGCGTGGATCACCATTGCCAAGTTCAACGAAGCCAGAGCAGGACGAGCGGAATGGGGCGAAGTGGGCCTGACCGCGATTGTCGCCGCAGGAGTCATGGTCTTTATCAGTTATCTGCTCACCGAAGCGGCTAACACGATTGTGTAACTGATGGAGCATCAAACCGAAACACTGGCTGACCGGCGCAATCCGGAGCCGGTCATCTTCCGGGGCAGCACCAACAGCGAGCTGGGCATGATTTTATTGTGCGCGGTGCTGTTCTGGCTGCCGCTCAGTTTCATTATCGCCGCCTTGTTCGGGGCGGTGATGATGGGCCTGGGCTTTTCCGCCCTGTGGGTTCTGGCCACGGTCTTTTCTGGTTCCACTTTGTTCCAGCGCATCAAACGCGGCAGGCCGGATTATTACTACCAGCAAAAACTGAAGATTTTCTTTCATAAAACCGGACTGAAAAAGTCCGCATTGATTTTACGCGGTGGCCACTGGGATCTGGGCCGAACCCGCCTTTCTTTTAACCGACCCAAATAACCCTTTATGCGCTATCAGGATCTCAACACATCATTAAAATCGCATATCACCACACTGAGAGCGGTGACTGGTGTTCTGGTGTTAATCAACCTGCTGTTGTGGCGGGGCTGGAACAACGCCAAAAGCGATCTTATCATTCATATACCCCCGGACATTCGTTCCGGGGCGTCCCTGAAACCAGGTGACATTTCACCCGCCAATGTCTATGCCTTCGCCGGTTACATTTTTCAGCAACTTAACCGCTGGGATAAAAACGGCGCTGATGACTACGGCAAACAGATTTCTTATTTATCGGCCTTTTTAACCCCTCAATACCTGGAATATTTAAAAAACGATCTGGAGATTCGCGGCCAAAAAGGGGAGTTGGCCGGGCGTACCCGGGCTATACAACCCATTCCGGGCCAGGGCTTTGAAGAACGCAGGGTCGATATACTCGATGCAAACACCTGGGTGGTCTGGCTGGACTTTCATATTCAGGAATTTGTCCGCGGCATGGAAGTAAAAAACATCAAAATCCGCTATCCGATCCGGGTCGTGCGTTTTAATGTCGATCCTGAAAAGAACCCCTGGGGACTGGCACTCGATGGTTTTCAACCGCCGGGACCTGCCAAATTGGGTGAAAGCGACCTTAACCCGGATGAAACTACTTCAGATACCGCAACCATCCCTTCAACGGAATAACCCGAGGAGAATTTCAGTGATTAACCGTTTCACGCTTTTATTTTTATTGATAACGGTCAGTCTGACCGGTTTTTCGGCGCAGCGGGTTGAACGGCTGTTCTGGGACAAGCATCCGTTAAAAATCACGTTGCCTGTTGGTAAAGAACGGCTGGTGTCATTTCCATCCGGTGTCCGGGCGGGTATTCCCACCGCATTGGCCGGGAAGCTCCGCACCCAGATCAATCATGGGACGGTTTACTGGCTGGCCAAAGAACCGTTTGAGACTCAGCGTATCGAGGTGCGGGAAATCAATGGCAAACACATCTACCTGATCGATCTTCAGGCGAAAAAGACCACACATGCCGCGATGCCGGTCGACATTCTGCCCAAACAGGATGAACCTGCCACGGGAAGCAGCAGACAAGCCACCCGAAAATCCCACAAGCGCCGCAAAGCGCCAGGCTATGTTACCTTGACCCGTTTTGCCGCCCATCAGCTTTATGCGCCGAAACGCTTGCTCAAAAAAGTGCCGGGCATTCATCGCGTGTCAGTATCCAGAACGCCCATTCGCCATTTGCTCCGTGGGCATTATATCAAGGCTACGCCACTGGCCAGCTGGCAGGCAGGGCGTTTGTATGTCACTGCCGTGGAACTGAACAACCCGGGCCGTGAGCGCATCGATCTCGACCCGCGTGATCTTCGCGGCCAGTGGCGAGCGGCCACCTTTCAGCATAACCTGCTTTATCCAGCAGGCTCCGAAGCTGACACCACGGCGGTTTATCTGATCTCCGACCGGCCCTTCCAGGAGGTGTTGTAATGGAATCGAATCGTATTTTGCCGATTCTCGGCATCATCGTCCTGTTCATGCTGATCTTTATCGGGGTGAAATCGTGTAGCTCGGATAATCAGCAGACGGTCGGCTTGTCTGAAATCCCAAAAGCCGGTAAACCCGATGCCGACTCACCGGCTGACACCATTCGCACCCTGACAGCGGAAGTGGCCGCCCTCAAGTCTGAAAACCTGAAAGTGCAGCAGCAAAATGAAGAATTACTGCATCAGCGGGAATCGATTGCGCAGCAAGTCAAACAGGAATTACTGACCCGGATCGAGCAAAAAACAGAAGAACAACAATCCGGGGTCATGTCCACATTGACCCGGCAGATCGATTTTCTGAAAACCCGTCTCGAAGAAATGAGCCAGGCGCAAAACCAGGCGGCAGCCCAGCAGCCTTCGGGTGATATTCCCATTGGTTTTGGTTTGTCCGGCAGCGAACAGCTTCCCGGCGTCGAGGGCAATGTCATCTGGGTGGAGCCTTTGGGAACCAAAACCGATGATGAGGGTAAACCGGTTTATATTCCCACCGAACCCTTGACAGATGGCGGATTACTGAGCCAGGTCAAAGACAAGGCCAGTGATACCAAAAAATACCTCGATGCCGGACTCGAAGAACTGAGCGCAAAAAACACGCCAGTCTATACCGTCCCGCGTAACGCCACCCTGATCGGCTCGACCGGCATGACCGCATTGATAGGCCGGATTCCCCGAGGTGGTGTGGTCGAAGACCCGTTTCCCTTCAAAGTGATCGTCGGCAAAGACAATCTGGCCGCCAACGGTATCGAAATCCCGGGACTCGATGGCATGATATTTTCGGGTAAATCCTCCGGCGACTGGACCTTATCGTGTGTACGCGGCAAGTTGTATTCGATGACGGCACCATTCGCACCTTGTCCGCCGATATTCAAAATCAGAACCAGGCTCTCAAGTTTCCGCAGAACAGTCCAATGGCGACCGCTCACTGGGCTGGATTTCAGACCGCCGGGGGATACCGTGTGTCACCGGCACCCGCATCAGCAATGCCGCCACCTATCTGGCCGGCCGGATTCTGGCCTCCGGTGCGGAGGCGGCCGCCGGTGCGTTCGCCCAGTCGCAAACCACCAACACGGTATCAGCAGCGCAAGGCGTGACGACCTCAGTGATTACCGGTGATTCCGGTAAATTCGCCATGAGCAAGGCGTTGTCCGGCAGCGCCAATGAAATCAGCGCCTATTTACGCGAACGGGCCGCCCAGTCATTCGACGCTATCTATGTCGATACAGGCTCGGAACTGGCCATTCACATCGATGTGGAATTGCCCATCGACTACGAACACAACGGAAGGAAAACCACTTATGCCTACTATGATGAACAAGACAGCGATATTGACGATCTGGATTAGCCTCGGGTTACTGGCAGGCTGCGCCACTGGTAGTAAGGATACCGTATTGCCCCAGGATGGCCCGACCATGAAAGAGGTGTATGACAATCATTTCAACGGCGAAGGCGAAAACCGGGCCGAGAACGGGCGGGAAACGGTCATTACGCCCGCCATCGAAAAAAGCCGCCTTCGGGACAGTGATCAAAGTCGTTACAGCCGCACGGTCAATAATGAAATCCAGACCATTTTTCCAAGGCTGAAGAACAAAACCCTGGTGATGTATGTGTTTCCTCACCTTTCCGGGAAAGACCGCCATCCTGTACCTGGCTACTCGACCGCCATACCGTTCTACAAGACGGTGGAATACGCCTTGCCGGGTGAGCAAATGGAGGGCTACTGATGAATTTTTTCAGCACCAAAAAACCGAAGCACCGGCAAAAAGACATTCAAGAGACTGCTGTTACAAAAAATCAAGTCACCAAAAAACAGGACCCCACTCAGTTTCGCCGCCGGGCGACGGACAAACCGCCGACCAAAGCCCGGATCCGGCAAAGTTATGAGCGGCCCACTTCGTTTACCAACCTGCTGCCGTGGCTGGAATACGAGGTGGAAAGTCAGTGCTTTTTGCTCGATGACGGCTACAGCGTGGCTGCTTTGTTTGAACTTGAAACGGTGGGTTCTGAAGCCAGAACCCCTGCGTTTTTAGCCGAGAGCTTCGGGATAAACTGCAAACGGTATTGACCTCGCTTCCGGAAGAAATGGAGTCACCGTGGATTTTTCAGTTGTATTTGCAGGACGAAGCAGATTTGGGAGAGACGCTGGAGACGGTTAAAAACTATGTGCATCCACGGGCGAAAGACACGCATCTGACCCAGACGTATCTGGCCACTCTGGGCAAACATTTGAAAACCATTTCGCGCAGTGGCGGCCTGTTTTATGACAAAACCGTCACCGGCTCCCCCTGGCGGGGACAAAAGCGCATGGTTCGGGCCACGTTGTACCGCCGCCGCAAGCCGAAAAATGCCGCCTATGACTATCATCATGTCTCACCTGGTGAGGAACTGAATGATGTGGCCGACAAGCTGGCCACCTCATTACTGACCACCGGCATCCGGGCAAAACGCTGTAGTGGTGAAGCATTATACAAATGGATGTTCCGCTGGTTCAATCCGAATCCCGCCGTAACCGATGGTGATGTCGATGCCTTGCTGAAAATCGCCCCGTATCCAGGCGATGGGGAGATGCCGTTTGGCCATGATTATGGCGAAACCCTGATGCTGGGGATGCCGCATTCCGATAGCGAAACAGGCGTCTGGTGGTTCGATGATGTGCCGCACAAGGTCATTACCGTACAGGGGCTGCGTAAAATCCCGGACATTGGCTTGTTTGGGGCTGAAAGAAGGGCGGGCGACCATGTTTTCGCACTGTTCGGCAAAATGCCGGAAAACACCGTGCTGGCGATGACCATTATTATCCGGGCACAGGATGAAATCCGAAATCATTTAGGTCTGGTCCAGCGCGGGGCTGTCGGTGATTACCCGGAAGCACGGCTGGCTGCCGCCGATGCCGAAAAAGCAGTGATGGAAATGGCCAGGGGCAACAAATTGTATCCGGTGCAGACGGCGTTTTTTGTCCGGGGCGATAATGAGCCGGATTTGCACCGCAAAATCAGTCAGGTCAATTCATTATTGCTGGCCAACGCCATTCAGCCCATTATGGAAAAAGATGATCTGATTCCGCTGGACAGTTATATCCGTAATCTGCCGATGGCCTTTCATCATGAACATGACAAACGAGAAGCCAGGCGTTCCCGGCTGATCTTCTCGAAACATATTGCGAATATGGCTCCGGTCTATGGCCGCTCGACCGGTACCGGTTATCCTGGGTTGTTGTTTTTCAACCGGGGAGCCGAGCCGCTGATGATCGATCCGTTGAATATCAACGATCGCAAGAAAAACGCCCACGCCCTGATCATAGGACCTACCGGGGCGGGTAAATCGGCCACGCTGGTCTATCTGATCCTGCAAATGCTGGCGGTGTACCGCCCAAGGATCTTCATTATTGAATCCGGTAACTCGTTTGGCTTGCTGGGGCAGTATCTCAAAGCGTACGATGTGACCGTCAACCAGGTGACGATGGCCCCGAACGCCGATGTCTCCCTGCCGCCTTTCGGGGAAGCACTGAAATTGCTCAAAGCGTTTGAGAAAGAAGGGAAAGCGGCTGAAATTCTCGATGATGACGACCTCGATGCGACCATCAGCGCCGATGACATCGATCTTGAGGATGAATCACGCGATTTGCCCGGCGAGATGGAGATTGCCGCTCGCATCATGATCACCGGCGGTGATCAGCGTGAAGATGACCGCATGACCCGGGCAGACCGGCTGATGATCCGCAATGCCATATTACTGGCGGCCAAAACCGTTTTTGACGAAGGCCGTGACCAGGTGTTGACCGAAGATGTGGCCAATGCCATGCGGAATCTCCCGGACCTGCAACCGAAACGCAAAGAGCGGGCCATCGAGATGGCCGACAGCATGAGCCTTTTCTGTGACGGGCTGGCCGGTCACTTTTTCAACCGGCCCGGGGTCAGGTGGCCGAATGTCGATGTCACCATCACGGATATGGGCATTTTGGCCCGGGAAGGCTATGAAGATCAATTGACAGTCGCCTATATCGGTCTGATGAACCATATTCATGACCTGGTGGAACGTCACCAGAACGATGAACGACCCACCCTGGTGATCACCGATGAGGGGCATATCATCACCAATCCATTGCTGGCCCCGTATGTCATCAAGATCGTCAAAATGTGGCGGAAACTGGGCGCCTGGTTCTGGACCGCCACGCAAAACCTGGAGGATTTTCCCGATGCCAGCAAGAAAATGCTGAATATGCTGGAGTGGTGGATTTGTCTGGTGATGCCGAAAGAGGAAGTCGAGCAGATCGCCCGTTTCAAGGATTTATCTGACGAAGAAAAAAACATGCTGCTGGCGGCCCGGAAATCCCCGGGACAGTACACAGAAGGCGTGATTCTGACCGATGAACACTCGATGCTGTTCCGCAATGTGCCGCCGCCACTGGCGTTGGCGCTGGCGATGACCGAAAAGGACGAAAAAGCTAGGCGGCATCAACTGATGAAAGAACATGGCTGCACCGAGCTTGAGGCTGTCGAGATGGTGGCTGAAGAAATCAGCCGCAGGGGGGAGGGGATGTTTGATGAAAAAAATCAGAATCCTTGTACTCGCCCTTTCCGGACTGATGCTGTTGGTTACAGAGGCATGGTCAGACCAGATAAGCCTCGACATCATCACTTCTGACCAGTATCCCGTAACAGGCATTGATATGGCCAGACAGCAAGGCCTGCCAGTCCATGTCTATAACCTCGATGACGGCAAACGCCTGGTCAAACGGCTGGCGGGAAAACTGCCGCCGAATCAAGTGGCCGCCAAACAGTAACTGGAGAACACCTTCAAACGCATGGGACCTGCCGCCATTCGGCAGGCGTTTTCCAACGCATTCAGGGCGCAGCAGGTTGCCGTCCAATATGGCCTTGACCGGTATCCAGCCATCGTATTCAACCAGGGGAAGGCTGTGGTCTATGGCGTCACCGATGTCGGTGAGGCTATCGGGCGCTATAACGCCTGGAAGGAGTCACAGCGATGAAATCGAGACAGGTCTTTTTCGCCGTGTTGCTGGCCATGATGCTGACGGACAGCAGCGCCCAGGCCGCACCGCGTGAATGCCTCCAGTTCCGGGTGGTGGGCGTGTGTATCTGGATCGTCTGCACCATGTTTGGCTGTGACATCGATATAACGATCAAATACGGACATTTCAACCCGGATGTGATTGTTCGGGTCACCAACCTCGATGGCGTTGATCGGGTCGAAGATCCCAAGCGCACTGATACCCATAACCGCAATCACAACAATCTGATTTTTCAGGACGCCTGGGCGTTAGGCCATCCGTTGACCGGTCAAATCTATTGCCCGTCCATCACCTCGGCAGGCAGCACTTATTTCCGGTCCAGTCTGGATAAAACTTCCTGGCGTTATCCCAGTCTGGATTCGTTAACCGTCAGCGCGTTAATACCCGGCCAGAAGGAAATAGGCCACTGGCCGAGCTATGTCTGGGGGCATTTGTATCCGCGTAATGGCTGGACTACACAGCATTCCGAACCAAAGGCTTCAGCCATCATCGCCCAGCGGGTCGGCGATATTATCACCCGAACCGGACAGCCGCATATTTATGACAATATTACCGGCCCCTTTATGGAGATCAAGGATAAAAAAGTGGTCTGGAACCCCAGTTCTTTGGTGCTGAACAGCAACGAAGAGGGCTGGTTTCAGATGAACTCGCCTAAATTTGAGCAATGCGCCGTCTTTGGCGAAGATGACCGCAAGCAGAAACACGGCTGGGGCGGCGGTCGAAAATCGAAAGACGGTGTTTATTACTACGCCCTATGGCGACCTTATACCTGTTGTGATGTCGATGACGGCGCATTGATTGTCATCGATTTCACCTCTTACCCCATCCCTGTGATTAAACACTGAGAACATGATGATACCGAACTTTGTCAAACAGATTGTTTTTTTACTGATTGCCTTGAGTCTGATGATTGGCGGGGTTGAAGCCAAACCGCTGGCCAATAGCGATAACAGTGACTTTTATTATGAAATCGGCGGAGCCAGGTCTGTTTCGGTCCCGGCCAATGTGGATGTCAAAACGGTTTCATTGAGTGCCGCCGCCGAGTTTGGCTTAGGCTACAGCTGCGGCAAGTTTGACCCGACCCTGGGGCTGAGTAATATTTTGAACGGTCTGTCCAGCGCCGGAAGTAGTCTCATCAACGGGGCAGCAGGCGCTGTGACATCGGCCATCGGGTCGCTGCCGGCCCTGGTCATGCAGCGCATTGACCCGGGGCTTTACGATCTGTTTCAGAATGCTTTGATCCGGGCTGAGGCGACACTGGCGCTGGCTAACAAAACCTGTGAGCAATACGAGCAGGATATTCGTAACGGTAAAAACCCGCATGAGCAATGGACCAGGCTCTCCAAAGTCATCGACTGGAAAGTGCAGATGGGAACCGGCGGTTTAGGCTCATCGAAAACCGATGTGGTGACCGCCAAACAAACGGTCGAGAAAAACAATGGCGACAAGGGATCGCCGTGGCTGGGTGGAAAACGATATGGCGGCAAAAGTCAGAAACCGATCAGAATCACCCATGACCTGGTGCTGGCAGGCTACAACCTGACACTGAACCGGAAGGCGGACAATATCAACAAACCCAGTTACGCCGGGAAAAAATATAAACCCCGGATGGTAGAAATCTTTGAAAGCCCTGCCGATGCCGCAAAATGGGCAGTGGATGTATTGGGCGATACAGAGATCAGAACCAAAGATAACAGCATACCCAAAACCGTGCCGGGCTATGGCTTGAGGCTTAAAATCGCCAAAAACATGGCGGCCTTTGAAAAGAAACTGACCGATATTGTCAGTGGAAAAATCAAGCCGACTATCAAAAACCTGGTGGATGTTTCCAGCAATGCAGTGCTGATCAATAAGGATGTCATCGAGTCCATTCAATCGCTGGAGCCGAGTGAGCAACAAATCGCTATCAGCAAGCTGGCGTCCGAGGCGGCGATGGCCAATACCGTGGAGAAGGCTCTGACTGTTCGCAGGCTGATCATCACCGGCCGCAAAGAACCCAACATTAAATTGACCGACGCAGCCCAGCCCGCCATCGATGAGTTGGTGGCGCAGTTAGATCGTGACATCGATGATGTCCTGTACGAGCGCAGAATCCACAAGGAACTGGCCTCTGAAACAGCGGCGACCTTACTGAAACTGAAACAGGCAAAAGAACAAAGAACCCGGCAAACGACCCTGCCTGCGGCTGGAGCCGAAAGCAAATTTATTGAAGATGGAGGCGTGAAATAATGACTGAACCCAACTTTATCAGCGACCTTAATAAAACGACTCTCAGCCAGGAGGAGATGGCCCGGCGGCAAGGGAACCGGTTTTTTTATCGCACCTTAATATTCACAGGTTTAGGCGCAGTGCTTGTCACTCTGGCGGTGGTGCTGGCGTTCTGGTTTTATCCCATCGATCAGGTCATCGCCTTTTTTGATCATCTGTCCCGGGTGCTGGTGTACTGGCGGCTGTTTTTGTTTATCGTCCTGATCGGCGGCTGGCCGGTCTGGGCTAATATTTACCGGCGCTGGGCTTATCTGAATGACGCTCAGTTTCAACAGCTGCTCGATCTGCGCGGGCGGTTGGCGTTCTGGCTGGTGCTGATGGAATTATTACTGACCCAGAATATTCTGGGCAGCTTCATTCACGTTTTGTAAGGGGAGAGCGACATGGCCGTATCCAGTCATATTGAAATTTTTCTGACCCTGTTCGGATGGATCATGTACGACAACATCTGGGACGTGATTATGGAAACCGGTATGGCCTATCTGCCATTCATCGGCCTGTTTGCCAAAAATATTGCAGGCCCGGTTAAAAGTCAGGAAGCCAGGGACGCCTCCAGCACCTCGCTGCGGCGCATCGAGATGGATTTGTTCGCCATGCTGACCGTGGTGGTGCTGTGCGTTCAGCCGGTGCTGACTATCAAATACACCGGCGTGAGCTTCACCAAGGCCTGTTCAAAAACTGGGGCGGTAACCGCCGGTAAAACCGGCACCACTTATGACTCGACCTTCACCAAGGCCAATCTGGGCGGTGTTGATCCACAAATACCTGTATGGTGGTATGCGGTGCTGGCAGTAACGGGCGGCCTGAATGATGCGATTGTGATGGCCATACCCTGTACCCCCGATATTCGCACCATGGCCGTGAAGCTGGATAACTCGCGCATCAAGGACCCGCGCTTGCGCCGCCAGGTGCAGCAGTTTTACCGCGACTGCTATATCAGAGCGCTGGATAAGCACATGAGCAGCAATGCAAGCTATCCGAAGGGCAAGACCATCGATGATTTATACTGGATAGGCTCGGATTTTTTGCTCAAAAAGCAGTATAAAACGATACAGGCGAGGGGAAAGATACCCGGGTTTAGCTACGATAAAAACCGCGATCTTCGTTATGACCCGGATGTTTTTATACCAAAATGGGGCAGGCCGACCTGCTACCAGTGGTGGACAGGAAGTGGACATACTGGTAAAACCGGCCTTCGGGATGCGCTGAAAGGGCAGATCGAAACAGGTCTTTTGACCGATTTCAAAAAGCTGGTCGCCAAAGTCACCGGAAAACCCAAAGCCGAGGTGGAAAATATCGCCATCCGAACCCTGATCAGCCGCGAGGATGGAAAATTCAACGGCTATCAGGGGTTAAGCCAGTACAATGAACATGGCACCGGTAATACCGTCAATTCCGTTGCGGCCACCGTGGGCGCTTTCGTTGAAGCCACCTCATTTTATCCCACGCTCTATCTGATCAAAATCGCAGCGCCTGTCATTCAGGCGGTGGTGCTGATGATGATGATCTATATGCTGATGCCATTTTATTTCTGGTTTTCATCCTATGACACCGGCAAAATCGTGTTTATGTCGATTGTGGTGTTCTCGGTGAAATTCTGGACAGTACTGTGGGCGGTGGCCCACTGGCTGGACAACAACCTGATCGAAGCCATCGACCCTGGCTGGTTCGAGTTGTTCAGAAGCAGTCTTGCCGAGGGTGGTCAAAACAATATTGTGATCAAGTTTGTCATCGGCTTTGTCACCGGGGGTCTGTTTGTCGTCGCCCCGCTGTTTTGGTCAGGCTTGCTGACCTGGGCGGGGTTTAGGATTGGAAGTCAAATAACGGGTTCATTTGATAAAGCGATGAAACCTGTGGGTTCAGCAGGCACCAAAGGTGGACAGACAGCTACAAATTCAGCAACCGCAGGTTTTAAAAGCTTAAAAAAATAAATTAATCTTCATGATATATGCGATATGCTGTACTACCATATTCATCCCATTTGCCAGTCGAATAATCCAAAAAGCCTAAAGGTATTGAGCAGTCGCTATCATCGATTTCATGATCAAAAATTCCCAGCCGCCCGGCCAAAAAAAGCCCGGCGGCATAAATGATAAATTTGACCAGTTCCAATAGATAAGGAATCAACGGGGATAGTAGCAGGGCGGCCAGCACGGTCAGCCCGGCTTTGACGCCATAGCGTTGAATAAACGGTTTTAGGCGATGCTGGATCAAATTAGCCGCCATTTTTTTGATCATCAGATGGTGTCTTGCACATTGCTGGACAAGAACCGGCAAGACCAGGCCTGCGGCCAAAACTATCAATACTATGCCAATCAATCCAGGTGCCAGTGACCAGTTCCAGCGATCACTGGTCGGATTGAAGGCCAGCAAAATCAGTAATGGGGCGGATAAAACCGCACCTGCCAGCGCGGACCACCAGGCAGACTGATTCAACAGACTCACCCAGCCAGGATTTGGCGACAGGCCGCTTTCACCGGAGACAGGCAGGGCAAACAACTGGCGATTGGTTTTAACCAGGTGCAGATCAAAACTTAACAGCAGGACTGTGCTGACGATAATGAGTAAGGATTCCATGAGCATCTCCTTTTTTAAGGATTTTTCTAGTTGTCAGGTGCAGGTTGTTCCCATTGGTCAATTTTCTCCCAAATCACAGGACTTTTAGGAAGCACCTGGCACATCGGACATTCCAGGGTATTGCCATTGTTAGTGACATGAAACACCATGCCATCCAGTGGTGACTGACGGTAAACCAGAATCCGGTTGTCAGCGTATTTGACTGAGTATTCTGTTTCTCGAATGGCAGGAGTTGACCTACTACCAATACTACCAAGAATGTCCTGCGTACTGGGCAGCTCGAGCAACGTGGCATGATCACCCTGGATAAACAGAATTTTTTTGGCTGAACTCAATCCCATGCCAGGCAAATAATTGGCACATATTTCCCATCTAAGTCGGGCGAAGGTGAACAGGCGCTTAACAGGGAAGCCAATCCAACAATAAAACCCGTTTTAACGATTGTATTCATAAAATTATTCCATACCTTACAAATCAAGTTATCCCCAATTTCTGTGGATAAAAGTGTGTATTTCTAACGCTAAGGCTTGTCAGATAAGCGCTGATCCTAATTGGCTAAAAGTTGATCAATTCCTTAACCAACAACGACACTTTATCAAACCAATTGAGTGCAATATCATGATACATATAATAAAGAGCAGCACCTGTTATACCAAGCCAAAGGAACCAGTATTCAACCAAACCCCACAGTACAAGGGTTGTAACCCAAATGCCCAGTAAAAATATGATAATGGCCGCGATAAAAGCCAGGCCGTACTGCCACCAAACGCCTCCAGTCATTATCCAATCTATAAGTGGGTAGGCATAATAAACAGCAGCGACTCCACCAGCAATCAACATCAGGTGTGTAATTTTATAGTTCAGAGCAATATCCAGACGAGCTGACGAACCGATAAACTCCTCAGTATCCTCATTAGCTAATGATTCTTTTGCCTGTTTTTTTCTTTGCCGTTCCTTTTCTTTACGCCTGGCTTCTTCTTTTCGCTGCCTCTCTCTTAGTTCTTCTTCTGCCTGGCGGTTTTGTTCATCTAGCCAATGCTGAACGGCTAATTCATAATTGTGTTGAGGGCTTCCTGGCAGACTCATACCAAACTCATTTATTCTTTGATCCCAAGACAAACAAAAGCGGGAGGATCTAAAAACTCGCCTTTCGCAGCAGTTTCTGCGGTATCGATGACTTTAGAATGCGTTGTTTTTTTGCTTTGCTTATCAAAATCATGGGAAGCCAGGGCATCTTCCATACTCATGCTGTCATCCTCGAATGCTCCCATGTATTTTGCCTCCTCATGAGTAATCTCGATAGCTTGGTCAGGGTGTTCCTCAAGCTGTTTTCTGATTTCATTGACTCTAAATTTCAAATCTTCTTCGTTACTCATACAGCGCCTCCTATTGGTTTTTTAACTCCCATTTCTCTAACCTTTGCCATTCTTTTTTCGTTAAAACATCCCTGAATTGATCTGTGAGTGAAAACAGCCTTTCTTTTTCATCCGGTTCTGGTAGCCAGTCATCTAGATAAATTGACCGTTCAATATCATATCCTTTCTTGATACTATCAAAGAGCAAATCAGCAGTTGCCCGGTAATGATCGGCGGCATAGACTTGGTTAGTAGTCGGTTGCACACCAGCCTCTATTAAAACTGAATAGGCATCAAATATTCCTGTTTCCCCTAAAATTTCATTGGTTGAATAAGTATCAATACCAGCAACCGTTTTTCGAGGTATAAAGTCAGGCGTGTCAATAAATTTCGATACAAAATGCCAGTCGCCGGTTCCTTCATCGGAAGGAATATTTAATGCTGTAATACCTGTTAAATAATGATCTTTACTGGTTTCAGGTAACGTGCAAATTTGCATTTCACATTGATATTTATTTATTCGATGCTTCAAAAGTTTGATTTCATTTGTATGCCATTATGTGTTTTTTATCAATTCCCGGCAAGTCTCTGTACATGACAAAAAATATTAAAAGCTAGCGTAGCTCGTTGGAATGTAATTAAATACCGCATTTTGTTTTAGCGAATATGAATAACGGGACATTACAAATCAACGAGCTGACCGTCATATTAACTGAGCACTTTCAATGGAACAAGGCAAGAATCGTTTGTTTTGTGGGTATGTTAATTGCTTTGATGGCAGTTAGCACGGTCAATCTGGCCCAGCTCGCCGTATTCTTTCCCAGTCGGGCAAAAATTTCCTCACGATATCGACGGATGCAACGATTTTTCAGTGACCATTGGCTGGATTACAATGAAGTCGCTCATTTCATCATGAAACTGTTTGGTTTCACTGATCAGGATTACTATCTGACGTTAGACAGGACGAATTGGAAGTGGGGTAAAACCAATATTAATCTGCTGGTGCTTGCCGTGGTTTATCGGGGTGCCGCCATTCCGGTGTATTGGTTGCCTTTAAACAAGCGGGGCAACTCTAATACGAAGGAACGTATAGCGCTGATGAAACGCTTTATTGCGCAGTCTGGCCGACATCACATCAAAGGTCTTTTGGCTGATCGGGAGTTTATTGGAGACGAATGGATGGGCTGGTTGTTTGAGCAAGAGATTCCCTTTTATATCCGTATTCGCAACAACGCCAGGACAACCAATGCCCAAGGCCAGCGAATACGCGTAGAGCGTTTGTTTTATGGGCTTAAGCCGGGTAGCACACGACACCTCTCAACAGCGCGCTATTTGGGAAATTGTTCAATTTATCTCAGTGGGTTACGGCTGAGTGATGGTGAGTTATTAATCATCGTCTGTCAGCATTTGAATCCTGATGCGATTAAAATTTATGGCTTGCGTTGGGATATCGAAACGCTTTTCGGCTGTTTAAAAGGACGGGGATTCAAACTTGAGGAAACGCGTGTAGTCGGTTATCTTCGGATCAAAAAATTGTTAGTACTTCCCGTTATTGCTTTCTGTTGGTCACATAAAGCAGGCGAATGGAAACATGATTGCGAGTTACCAATAAAAACCAAAACACATCAGCGGCTCGCGCAAAGCCTGTTTCGATATGGATTAGATTGTATCCGCTCAACGTTGTTTAATGTCTTATCTCAATCAAAAAGGATGATTAGAAAAGTGATTGCTCTTTTGCAACCCATACCTTTTGTCACTGGAATACATGAGACTCAATTGTCATAAGCTAATTTTTGTCATGTACAGAGACTGCAGATAAAGAATTGATGGAAGTTTTGGATGGAGAATTACATGCTTTGCTTCCTGGAGAGAAGGATTGGCTGGTTTTTAAAACTGGTGAGCATTTTTATGTGCCGGCCAATAGTCAGTTCAGTGTGAAAGCATTAACGCCGGTTGATTATTGTTGTTCGTTTATCAGTGAATAACCTACTATTGCATTAATAAGAAAAAATAATGACTACAGATCAAGCACACACAACTCCGGATAAAAATCTTTCTCAGATTGTGTTATTCGCCGTAACCTTGTTTATCAGCGCGACGTTGATGTTCATTGTGCAGCCGATGTTTGGCAAATTGCTGTTGCCATTGTTAGGCGGGACACCGGCGGTCTGGAATACCTGCATGGTGTTCTATCAGATGGTGTTGTTTTTGGGGTATTTGTATGCGCATTATTTAACCGGCAAGGCTGATACGACACGACATGTTCAAATTCATTTGGCGGTTATTGTTGTAACCTTGCTGCTATTGCCGGTTGGGTTGCCGGATGAGATATCGCCGCCGACAGAAAACAATCCTACTTTTTGGCTGGTTTCGGTGTTGTTTATCGCTATTGGGTTGCCATTTTTTGTGGTTTCGACAACGGCACCACTTCTGCAAAAATGGTTTTCAAGACTTGGCCATCATACCAGCGATGATCCATATTATTTGTATGCTGCCAGTAATGCCGGCAGCTTACTGGCGCTGCTCAGTTACCCATTTATTATCGAGCCGAATATTGGCCTGGCGCAGCAGCAACTTGTCTGGTCGATGGGCTATGCTGTGTTGTTGCTATTGATTGGTTTTTGCGCATTGATGTTATGGCGGAATCAATCCAGGAAGCAGTATGCGGCAGTCGCCGAAACGGAAGATGATATACCGGATTTATTGCATCGCACCCGCCTTTATTGGTTGGCGCTGGCCTTTGTACCTTCCAGTTTGTTATTGGGATTGACCAATTTTATCAGTACCGATATTGCGTCTGCGCCATTATTGTGGATTATTCCATTGGTATTGTATTTGTTGTCTTTCGTGCTGGTATTTTCGCACTGGGCCAGCAAGATTCATCCGGTTATGTTGGCATTACAGCCCATTGTGTTGTTGCCATTTATCGCTTTTTCCTTTATCAACCCGGCCGTTTTACCCTATTGGCTCAATCTGGCATTGCATTTGCTGGCATTTTTTCTGGCCATTATGGTTTGTCATGGTGAGTTGGCTAAAAATCGCCCACATACGCAGCATTTGACTGATTTCTATCTGATCATGTCATTTGCTGGCATGTTAGGCGGTATGTTCAATACTTTTATCGCGCCGTTTGTTTTTGATGGTGTTTATGAATATCCCATCATGATTGTTGCTGCTCTGATGTTGCGGCCCGGTTTCTTTAGCCAGAAATGGCAATGGCAGCTTGCGTTGCCGGCGATTGTACTGATGGTGGGTGTTGGCATTTATTTTTCCACCGATCATCTGGGTGCTTATCTGGATACCATTGGCGTTGGTTTGATTTTGTTGGCAGGAGTGACTTATGCATTCAGGCAGCAACCAGTTACCTTGGCCTTGTTGACCGGCTTGATCTTGTTTTTCAGTCAGGGTCTGCATGGATTGTTGTCCAACACCTTGTATCAGGAACGTAGTTTTTTTGGTGTTTTTTCGGTGCGTGAAGCCATGATGTTGAATGAACGGCACCAGCCGGAAAAATACCATGAGCTGTTTCATGGCACGACAAAACATGGGGCGCAGCGGTTGAATGCCCCGTATATTACCGTTCCTTATACTTATTACAGCCGGCCGGGGCCGGTAGGACAGTTTTTCAAGGTTTTTGACCGGCAAGATGAACATTGGACGATTGGTTCGGTTGGACTGGGCGCGGGTGCATTGGCTTGTTACGCCAAGCCTGGTATAGTGGACCCCGTAATCCGGACAATAGTTTAAACTATGACTATTGAAAAAAGAGGTACAAAAAATGAGCGAAAAAAAACGGAAAACCTTTAGCGGGGCGCAAAAGGCCAAAATCGCGCTGGAAGCGGTTAAGAACATCAAAACGATCAATGAGATTGCTCAAGAGAATGAAGTCCATCCATCTCAGGTAAGCCAATGGAAAAAGGAACTGTTGGCCAATGCGGGAAGCCTGTTTGAAGGCAAACGCGGGCCGAAAGCGGTGAAGGCGCAAGACAATCCGGACCGTCTGTACGCCAAAATCGGGCAGTTGAATATGGAACTGGATTGGCTTAAAAAAAAGTCCGGGATCAGCCTATGATCACGCGTCAAAGCTGGGTGGATCAAAAAGATGAGTTGGCGTTAAGTCGGCAATGCCAGTTATTGAACGTTACCCGCTCAGTAATCCATGAACAGAAAAAACGCCAACAACAGCCGGTGTCTGCTGAAGATCAGCAACTGTTGCGGTTGCTCGACGAAGAATATACCCGGCATCCTTTTTATGGCTCACGCCGTATGACAAAGTATTTACGCGGCCTTAACCATCAGGTCAACCGCAAACGGGTTCAGCCGCTGATGCGCATACTGGGGCTGGTCGGCATGGCGCCGGGTCCGAACACCAGTAAGCCGCATCCTGAGCATAAAGTCTATCCCTATCTGTTAAGAGGCGTCGAGGTGACACGCCCCAACCAGGTTTGGAGTACCGACATCACCTATATCCGGCTGCCGCAAGGATTTGTTTATCTGGTGGCCATCATGGATTGGTACAGCCGAAAAGTATTGGCATGGCAACTTTCCAATACCATGGACAGCGCGTTTTGCGTAAATTGTCTGGAGCAGGCCATCAAGACCTATGGCACACCGGAGATATTTAATACCGACCAGGGCGCACAGTTCACCAGCGCGGACTTCACCGGGGTATTGAGTCAGCATGGCGTGACCATCAGCATGGATGGCCGGGGACGGGCCTTGGACAATATCTTTGTTGAACGACTCTGGCGCACAGTGAAATATGAAGAAGTTTATTTGAAGCAATACGGCAACCTGCAAGCACTGTCAGCGGGGTTGACGGACTACTTTGCCTTTTACAACAGCGAACGACCGCATCAGTCGTTAGGCTATGAAACGCCAGACAGGGTTTATCAATTCGCCACGGGAGGTGGCGCTAAAATCGTGGATAAATATAATGCCGGCACTGCCAAGCAGACGCCGGGTGAAAATATGGGCCAGAGCCATTGAGCCTGACTGTTATGAGGGTTCTATCTTAAATTCTCTAATAATTTGTCTGGACAATGGGGTCCACTTTATGGACAGCACTGGCGTTTTTATGAAATTGATCCGCTTGTGATTAAAATCGCTCAAACAGCAAAGTTTTTCAGCTACTTGCAACATTGTGCGCCAAAGGCGGATATTATTGTGGGTGATGGACGTTTATCACTCAAAAAAGAGCCGGATCAGTACTTTGATCTGCTGATTCTGGACGCCTTCAGTTCCGATTCAGTCCCCACGCATTTGTTGACCCGGGAAGCGATTACGTTGTATTTTTCCAAATTAAAAGACAATGGCGTGTTGGCCTTTCATATTACCAACCGCCATTTAAGTTTGAAAAAAGTCCTGGCCGATCATGCGCAGCATTTAAAACTGGCCGCCCTGATACAGGAATATAAACCACCGAAAGACTCGATCCCGTTGATTGTAGCGACCGACTGGGTGGTAATGGCGAAAAATCCTGAGCGTTTAGAGGCTTTACAGCAAAGTCGCCTGGGTAGATGGCAAAAACTGCCGCTGGTTTTTGATATGAAATCCTGGACGGATGACTTTAGCAATATCGTGGAAATCTGGAAATAACATGATCACAATAGAACAACTGGCAAGACTCTGTCAGGCCGACATTCAAAGCGACAACATCACTGAGCCACTGACGGCCGCGGCTGATATCATGACCGCCGAGCGCGGTCAGGTCACCGTGCTCAGTGATGGCAAATACAAGAGATATTTACCTGATTGCAAGGCTTCGGCCTGTTTTATCAGCCCGAAACTGATCCCGGAACAAAAGCCCGAGCATTTGACCTTGCTGGTCTGTGATGACCCTGAAATCAGTTTTCTTGAAGCGATCAAAATTTTGCACCCTGAACTGGAAGTGGAGAAGGGCGTTTCGGAAAAAGCCGATATTGCCGATTCGGTCAGTTTGGGACACGCTATTCATATTGCTGCGTTTTCAACGATCGGAAAAGACAGCGAGATTGGCGATCACAGTGAAATTCGTGCCGGTGTGCATATTGGCCGCAATGTCAAAATCGGCCAGTATTGCAAAATCTATCCTAATGCTGTGATATACGACAATACCGTAATCGGCGATTATGTCATCATTCATGCTGGCGCGATTATAGCTGCCGATGGTTTTGGTTATAAATACCGCAACAATCAACATATCAAAGTGCCGCATGTCGGTAATGTGGTGATCGAAGACTATGTGGAAATCGGCGCGAATACCTGTATCGACCGGGGAGCATTGGGGTCGACCGTGATTGGCGCCGGCAGTAAAATCGATAACCTGGTGCAATTGGGACATAACAATCAGGTCGGGCGCAATGTTATTATCTGTGGTCAATCGGGTATTTCCGGTTCATGTGTGATTGAAGACGGTGTTATATTGGCTGGAAGTTCCGGCATTGCTGATCATGTCAAGATCGGCCAGCAAGCTGTCGTGATGGCACGCTCGGGCGTGTCGCAGGATGTCAAAGCCGGAACCCAGGTTTGGGGGAGTCCTGCCAAGGAACGGAAAACAGCCTGGAAAGAGCTGGCGGCGTTAAGTAAATTGCCCCAATTGATCAAAACCATCAAAACCTTACAAGAGCGGATAGCCAGGTTAGAAGAAAAATGACTGGTTTCACAGAAAGTTTAACGGCATACTGTCTGGGACATTTTGTCGCCATCCAGGTATTTTGGATGTCTGCTTTCTTTCATTCCTTTGAGGAGAATAATTGATGAACAGTTTGACTGCACTTTCTGTAAGTATTGGCGTATTGGCCGGTTTGGCAACTTTTTTGGCGGTAGGGCCATTGAGTGGTGTGTTTTTTATCTGGGCGCTGACCATTTCGTGGGCAGCCTATTTTGCTTTGGGCGGTACGCCGGAAGCTGCTAAAAACACGGCTGTTTGTAGCATTTTTGGCGTGGTTCTGGCCAGCTATGCTGCATTTTTAATTACCAAGATTGGTCCTGATGCCATGCTGGGTTTTCCTCTGACAGCCGCTTTGATAGTCACCTTGTCGGTGATCGTGTTGTGTTTGGCGGCTAATATTCCAGCTCTTTCCGCTATTCCAGCCAGTGTCTTGGGCTATTCAGCAACTTTTGCCTATTTGCTGCAAACACCCGGCAAATTATCACCAGAAGTACTGGCCAGCGTCAGTTGGGAAAATCCAGTTATGATTGTTTCTTTTTCATTGGCTTTAGGTGTTGGTTTTGGCATAGCTTCAGCGAAACTGGCGGCTAAATGGACAACAGTTGAGGGATAACGCCTTTGTCAGCACACAAGGATGTGTCGTCAAAATCGAGATCTGTAATCCATTGATTTTGTGAGCAAAGCGGAAATCGCATTGCCGTTTTCCGGGCGCTGACAAATCATGGATGATTTGTTCAGCGTTTCATTAGAGGGGATTGATAATCCATAGTTTATCTCATTAACTATATCCACTCGATTGCCCACTGTCGCAGTTGAGTCATCCATAATCCGACAGCCTCCTAGTCCAGTTCTGACTTTTTCATCTGGAAAAATTGTAAAGGTCATTTTTTAACAATTATCCATACTCACTATTTGTCAGAGTGGTTTTCATTTCTCAGCGCAGTATTCATGTTTTGTATTAGTTAAATTCTTTCCCATTGTTTCAAGACTGCCTCCCGTCAGAAATTGAAAAACAAAAACGTTTTAATTTATTGACAGTGAGAATCAATAGCGTTAGTTTGAAACTAAGTTGTTAGGTTTTTGTTTAAGGTTTAGAGCATGCTTAAATTGTTTGATAATACAAGCTAATTGCTTGAAAGGGGGGAGTGCATGACATCAAAAAAACGTTTCTTGCTGGGAGGAGGTGGCGCATTGATGCCGGTGTTGGTGTCATTGCTGGCAATCGATATTGGTGCAGTGTTAAATGATGACAGCATTTTGACTATCGGCAATATCATTGGCATTGTCATCCGTTATCTGGTCTTATTTGTTGTTGGAGGTATTGTTGCTTACCTACATGATGATGAACATAAGCCTTTTAAAATTTTCGAATTGGGTATAGCTGCACCGGCATTGATAACATCCTCTGTACATGACAAAAAATATTAAAAGCTGGCGTAGCTCGTTGAAATGTAATTAAATACCGCATTTTGTTTTAGCGAATATGAATAACGGGACATTACAAATCAACGAGCTAACTGCCATATTAACTGAGCACTTTCAATGGAACAAGGCAAGAATCGTTTGTTTTGTGGGTATGTTAATTGCTTTGATGGCAGTTAGCACGGTCAATCTGGCCCAGCTCGCCGTATTCTTTCCCAGTCGGGCAAAAATTTCCTCACGATATCGACGGATGCAACGATTTTTCAGTGACCATTGGCTGGATTACAATGAAGTCGCTCATTTCATCATGAAACTGTTTGGTTTCACTGATCAGGATTACTATCTGACGTTAGACAGGACGAATTGGAAGTGGGGTAAAACCAATATTAATCTGCTGGTGCTTGCCGTGGTTTATCGGGGTGCCGCCATTCCTGTGTATTGGTTGCCTTTAAACAAGCGGGGCAACTCTAATACGAAGGAACGTATAGCGCTGATGAAACGCTTTATTGCGCAGTTTGGCCGACATCACATCAAAGGTCTTTTGGCTGATCGGGAGTTTATTGGAGACGAATGGATGGGCTGGTTGTTTGAGCAAGAGATTCCCTTTTATATCCGTATTCGCAACAACGCCAGGACAACCAATGCCCAAGGCCAGCGAATACGCGTAGAGCGTTTGTTTTATGGGCTTAAGCCGGGTAGCACACGACACCTCTCAACAGCGCGCTATTTGGGAAATTGTTCAATTTATCTCAGTGGGTTACGGCTGAGTGATGGTGAGTTATTAATCATCGTCTGTCAGCATTTGAACCCTGATGCGATTAAAATTTATGGCTTGCGTTGGGATATCGAAACGCTTTTCGGCTGTTTAAAAGGACGGGGATTCAAACTTGAGGAAACGCGTGTAGTCGGTTATCTTCGGATCAAAAAATTGTTAGTACTTCCCGTTATTGCTTTCTGTTGGTCACATAAAGCAGGCGAATGGAAACATGATTGCGAGTTACCAATAAAAACCAAAACACATCAGCGGCTCGCGCAAAGCCTGTTTCGATATGGATTAGATTGTATCCGCTCAACGTTGTTTAATGTCTTATCTCAATCAAAAAGGATGATTAGAAAAGTGATTGCTCTTTTGCAACCCATACCTTTTGTCACTGGAATACATGAGACTCATTTGTCATAAGTTAATTTTTGTCATGTACAGAGAAGCGTTTTATATCCTTTTCTGACAAAGCTTTTTTCCGGCCTTTGTAAACGCCTCTTTTTTTAGCCAGTTCAATGCCTTCCCGCTGAACGCTCCTTGATCAAAGCCCGTTCGAATTCGGCAAAAGCCCCCATAACAGAGAGCAGCAGGTTGGACATGGGGGAATCTTCACCCGTAAATGTCAGACCTTCTTTGACAAATTGAATCTTTACGCCACGGTCATTTAAGTTTTTAACCAGGTTTCGCAAATCATCCAGATTTCTGGCCAGTCTGTCCAGGCTATGGACAACGACAGTATCGCCTTCCCGGACAAATTGAATCATTTCTTCCAGCTGAGGCCGATTGACATCTTTACCGGATGCTTTGTCGGTAAAGACGCGATCCAGCGTTTCATTTTCCAGTTGTCTGTCCGGGTTCTGATCATAAGAACTGACACGGACATAGCCAATTCGTTGGCCTTTTGTTTGCATTATAAATAATTTCTCTAAGTTCTCTTTCTACCTGCGGGTGAATAATGTATAGAAATGACCAGCAGTTCGCTAACAATGTTTATTTTTGAAGTTCTTCGCGGGTGTGCCGGATTGTCAAAATCACAATTTTCTGATCAATGATTTGATAACGCAAAATGTAGTCATTTTTTCCAAATGATGTGAACAGCTCACGATCATTTCTTCCATCAACTGTTTTTCCAATAAAAGGGTTATCTAAAATATTCTTTGCCGCTTTGAGTATTCTTTCAGATGATTTTTTAGCTGCCTTTGGATTATGTGGTTCAATAAACTTTCTTAAGCGAATAAGATCACGCCTGGCAGCTGGCGACCAAATTAATGTTAATTTTCCAGTTCTGGACATGAGCCTTCCTTGTTGCTCCCCCATGATCGTAACCAGCTTTCCATATTTTCATGGCTCACATATTGCCCCGTTGCCTGATATTCTCTTAACGCTGCATCCGCTTCCTGATTACGCCTTTCTAAAGCTTCTTCTCGATCTAAAAAATCAATGATCGCTTTTTTCATTAACCAATGCGGAGTCCTATCACGGCTTTCCCCCAATTGTTTTAATCGGTTCCTGGTTGTCTCATCCAGCTTTACGCCCATTGTTGTCATCTTAGCCATCTTTCCTCCAAAAGGTTGCACCTATTGCAACCAGTATATTATTTTTTTCTTAAAAAACAATAAAAAACATCATTTGTGCTCACTGACATCGCCAGCTTTTTCTTCCTGGATACCTGTTAATACATCCTTGATGAACCCTAGTGGTAAGTCAGGATTTTCATCGGCTAATTTGCCGATTCTAGCCCAGTATTCAATTTGCCGTGGTGCGCTTCTGTGTTGAGCGTCACCATGTGTTCTCGCATCTGCTATCAGTTCATCTGATAATTTGATTGCTTTAGCCATTTTGAAACCTTTGCTCCTTAAAAACAAAGTAGGTCTTCATTTTGTACCATAGGTTTTAAAAGGTAACCTTAGATTTTTTTATAACAGAGCGTTTTTAATGATTGTCAAGTTAGAGTCTATGACCTTTGCTGTTTTATGTCAATAAATAACAAAAACAACCCTAAACTGACATATTTTGCACTGGTTTCCTGACATCAGGTTGGGGCATGCCTTAACTAGACGATTAATGTTTACACATCTAAATGATGTTGTTTTACATTAGAAGAATTTAAACCAAAATCAGGGTAAACTGAAAATAGACTGATCTACACAAAAAGCTGTATTTCAGTCTATCATCATTGGTGCAATGAAGGCTTTGTTTAAAATGGTGGTTTTTTGGTTATCGCCATTAGAAAAGCACAAAGAATAATCTTGTCACGCTCCGCCAAAGTTTCGCCATCATCAGTAAGCCTGAGGAAAGCAAAGTCCCTATCGGGCTAAATAGCTGACCGCGTTTGGCTTGGACGTAATGGGTTTCACCACGTACCGTTCAGACTGTTTGGTTGATAGAGTGGCTTCATTGAAAAACTTATGGAAATCATAAAATCAACCGTTTTAGACAGCAATCGGTTAAAATCGGTAATAAGCGGTTGACATGTACTGTACAACCGCCTATTTTCAGTGATTCGGCATGGCAGTTAGAGTTCTGATGCTCACGTGTCAGTTTTTTGCTGGCACATAGATTTTGAATCATCGCTCACGAGGATTTTGACGAATGGTTGAAATAGAAGAAGACCGCTGGTTATCAATCACCGAGATATGCAAATACCTCGGGGTTAGCAATGACACGGTTTACAAGTGGATCGACAAGTGCAGCATGCCCGCTCACCGTATGGGGCGTTTGTGGAAATTCAAGAAAGATGAGGTTGATGAATGGGTAAAGGCTGGTGGCGCTGATCAGACGGATAGAAAAAGAGCAGAATGAATACTGAAAAATACAGCTTATCATTTGTTGGGGGAGCGCTCTTTCACCAAGAGTCTGTTAGATTGGCAACGCTATATCAAGAAAAAGGCGATTGGAATGAGGTTCGTGATGAAGTGATTGACAGGAATCTCCTTCAGGCAAGAACGACAAGTAGTGCCAAGCGAATATGCCGAGAAATATGTTCACGGCTCAAGCGACTGAAAGAAGATGAGTTGGAGCTTCTTGTTGAAGGCAATCATCATGAGCAGGCATATCTCCTCTGGGTAGCTGTTTGCCGGAATTACCGGTTTATCTATGAGTTCTCGGTTGAGGTAATCAGAGAACGGTTTCTTATGCTCAGATACGACCTGAATTACGAAGATTTTGATGCGTTTTTTAATGCAAAAATGGAATGGCATGAGGAGTTGGAAAAAGTTGCCACAACAACAAGAAATAAGCTTCGACAGGTGTTATTCAGAATGTTGCGCGAAGTTGAAATATTGAGTTCGGATAATTCCATCATCCCTGCAACATTGAGTCCTCGATTGATTGATGTAATTTGCAGTCATGCCGATCAGGACTTGACCCTGTTTCCGCTCATGGAAACAACAATACACGCGTAACATGAACATTGATCTAAGCAAGGCGCCACTCAAGGAGCGTTATCTGCATCTGTTATCACTTATCGGAAGTGAGCGTTTTTTGAAAAAACAGGGGCTGGGTAATGAAGTACCTTTTTTTATATGCCCTTACAAACATGAAGAAGCCGTGGAGATGGAGCGTCTACGAGGGCAGCTTGTCAATAAATTAGCACAAAATGGGATCGCAGTATTAGATATAAACCTGTATGACCTGGCGATTCAAATACTGAAAAAGGAAGGTGACTGGGAATGGTGTATCGAAGAGGAGCATTCAATTTCAAAGGAAGAGCTCAAAGAAGAGCTACAGTCTATGCTTGATGTAGAAACCGTACTCACGCCAGCAATTGAAGGGATTATGGATGCTTCAGAATTCCAGGTGATGTTTATATCAGGTGTGGGCGAAGTTTTCCCCTATATCCGCTCACATAATGTCCTCAATAATCTGCAAAAGACAGCAAAAGAGAAGCCAACAGTGATGTTCTTTCCGGGGGAATATACGCATTCCTTGGAGTCTGGTGCCTCATTGGAGCTGTTTGGGCGATTGCATGATGACAAGTATTATCGTGCTTTCAATATTTTTCATAGTGAACCATAGATTTTGGAACCACAGATGAAAATGAAAAAAACAAAAGATAAATCAATAGAACCACGAATGGACACGAATAAACACGAATTGGAAAATAAGGGAAATAATATTGGTGTTAATTCGTGTTCATTAGTGGTTCAAAAGAGATATGAAAATGAGTCTTAAGACTATCTTTAGCAAGCCCGTTGATCGCAATATTGAAGGCGTAATCAAGGCGGATGATGATGCGAGCCTCCGTCTGGAACTCGATGAGTACGTTATAACCAATGAGGTGGAAAAACGTCTCGATACTTTCCTTGATGCCTACAACAATTACCAGGGCGCGAATGGTGTATGGGTTTCAGGTTTTTTTGGTTCAGGTAAATCACACCTGCTGAAAATGCTGGCGCTGGTACTGGAGAACCGAAAGGTAGAGGACGAATACGCAGCGGAACTATTTCTGAACAAGCCAACCTTCAAAGATAATGAAATCCTTCGGGGAGACCTGAAAAAAGCAGTCGCAATCCCGTCCAAAAGTATCCTCTTCAATATCGACCAGAAGGCCGATGTCATTAGTAAAACCCAACTCGATGCGTTGCTGTCCGTCTTTGTGAAAGTGTTCAATGAGGAATGTGGCTACTATGGAAAACAGCCTTATGTCGCCGAGTTTGAGCGTGATCTTGATTCAGATGGCATGCTTGATGCATTCAAGGATAAATTCCGGGAGATAACTTCTAAAGAGTGGGAATGGGCAAGGCAACGCACCAAGCGCATGGCCTCTCAGATAGACGAGGCCTATAACGCTGTCACCGGGCAATCCGTCAGTCAGATACTGGATAAGTACCGTAGTGACTATCGCCTGTCTATTGAAGATTTTGCAGAACAGATCCTGGCATACATTAACAGACAAGGGCCGGATTTCCGACTGAATTTCTTTGTCGATGAAGTAGGCCAATACATCGCGGATAATGTGAAGTTGATGACCAATCTGCAAACCATTGCAGAAAGCTTGGCGACGAAATGCAGAGGTCGTTCCTGGATTATTGTTACCGCGCAGGAGGATATGAATTCTGTCGTGGGTGAAATGGGTAAACAGGAAAGCAATGACTTCACAAAAATCCAGGCGCGTTTCAAAAACCGGATGAAGCTGACCAGCCAGGACGTGGCCGAGGTGATTCAGAAACGTCTTTTGTTAAAGAACGAAAGAGGTATTAACGAATTATCCAATCTTTACCACGAGCAGGAGAATAACTTCAAGACACTTTTTGATTTTGCAGATGGGTCACAAACGTATCGGAATTTCCAGGACATGGAGCACTTTATCCACAGTTACCCGTTCATCCCTTATCAGTTCGCATTGTTTCAGTCTGCGATTCAGAATCTCTCGCTGCACAGTGCATTTGAGGGCAAACACAGTTCCGTGGGTGAACGATCGATGCTTGGGGTGTTTCAGCAGGTCGCTATTCATATCGCCGATCACCAGATAGGCCAGCTTGCCACCTTCGATTTGATGTTCGAAGGCATCCGCACAGCGTTGAAATCCCAAATACAACGAGCGGTTATTCAGGCGGAAAACCATCTGGACAACCCTTTTGCAGTTCGTGTACTCAAGGCGCTGTTTCTCGTCAAGTACGTAAAAGAGTTCAAGGCAACCGTACGGAACCTGTGTGTGTTGATGCTGGATGATTTCAATCAGGATCTTCCCGCGTTGAGAAAGAACATAGAGGAGGCACTCAACCTTCTGGAGCAACAGACCTATATTCAGCGTAATGGTGAGCAATACGAATACCTCACCGATGAAGAAAAAGACGTTGAAGAGGAAATCAAGAACACCGAGGTTGAATCGAGCGAAGTCTCGGATGAGCTGGAAAAAATCGTATTTGATCACATCATCAAGAACAAAAAAATACGCTTTGATGGCAACGACCAGGACTACCCCTATGGGCGCAAACTGGATGACCGACTGCACGGCAGGGAGCATGAATTAGCAATTCATGTCATCACGCCATTTTACGAAAATGCAGAAAGTCTGGATGTATTGCGTATGCAGTCAATGACTCGACCAGAGCAGCTTATGGTCATTATGCTGCCGGATGATCGGCTCATGCGCGATATCACGCTCTATAAACAAACCGAAAAATACATTCGGCAGAACATCTCGGTGACTCAACAGGAAGCAGTCAAACGGATCCTGGATAGTAAGGGGTTTCAGAATCAGGAGCGCTACGCAAATATCCAGCAACGTGTGAGACGTCTGCTCGGGCAGGCCAGGATGCTTGTCGCTGGTGACGATGTAGAAAGCGGTAGTATCGATGCCCAAACAAGAATTACTCAAGGCTTCCATGAATTGATTCGCAGAACATATCATAATTTAAAAATGTTGATAGGGATCGTTTTCACTGAAGAAGATGTCTCTAAATACCTTAAACAATCTCAAAATGGAGTGTTTGGAAATGATGTCAATGCACTGGCTGAGTCAGAACAGGAGATGCTTGCCTTCATTCAAAGTAATCACCGGGGCGGAGTCAGGACAACGCTGAAAACACTGATAGAAAATTTCGAGCGCAAACCCTATGGCTGGTACTACGCGGCGATACTTTGCACCCTGGCGATGCTGTGTGCCAGAGGTAAAGTGGAAGTGCGTAAAGATGGCAATATCCTCGAAGAGGATGATCTGGAACATGCCTTGCTCAACAGCCGTGGTCACGCCAACGTAGTGCTGGAGCCGCAGATTGACTTCACGGCCTCTCATGTGCGACACCTCAAGGAATTCTATGAGGATTTCTTCGACGCCCCACCACAGGTAGGGGAAGCGAAAGTCCTGGGTAAAGACACAGGCATTGCCATTCAGGAGTTAACTGGTCAGTTGAAACTGCTGGTTGCGCAGGCGGATCAATACCCCTTCCTCAATTCGCTTGTTCCGGTTGTCGAGCGATTGGAGGCAATCTCCAGAAAACCCTATACCTGGTATCTGACAGAGCTGCTTGATCAGGAAGATGAACTCCTTGATCTCAAAGAACAACTGATTGATCCGGTGCGTAAATTCATGAGCGGCCCTCAGAAAGACATCTACAGCCAGGCAAAACGTTTCATACAGGATCAGGAGGCAAATTTTACCTACATAAAAGGAGATGAGGTTGCTCAGATTCGATCAGTACTAAATGATCCGCAATGCTTCAAGGGCAAGCGCATCCAGCTGTTAAAGACCGAACTGGATGAGCTTCAGGGAAAAGTTGACCAGAAAGTACAAGAGGTTCGTACGCAGGCAGTGGAAACGCTCAAAGTCATGCAATCACGCATGCAGAGCATGGATGAGTACAAAAAGTTGCCCGAACCGCGAACAGACGAGTTGAATGTACCCTACAAAGAACTCATTGATGATATCAATCAGCAAAAATTGATCGCAGTCATCAATGACCGCATGCGCTATTTCGAGGAACAGGGCTATCAAAGGCTTCTGGCGAAAATGGTTGAAATGGGCAGGCCGAAACCGGAGGTCACTGGAGCCGGTTCAGAACCCCGGGTGGCGGAACCAGAGATTGAATATATTCCCGCCCGAAAACTCAAGGTGTCTTTCGACAAGGCCTGGCTGGCGGATGAGGCTGATGTCGATGAGTATCTCGAAAGCCTGCGAGAAGCCTTGTTGAGGGAAATCGAGGCAGGCAAGCGGATACAGGTCTAAGGAACCTCGAATGCACGAAAATGAACACGAAATCGATAAACTGATCCAGCAAGGTGAGACCCTCATGCTGGAGTTCAAGAGTGATTTGAAGTGCCTTTCTGACCGGGACCTGGTAGCAGCCGTCGTGTCTCTGGCAAATACGGAGGGTGGAGAATTGCTGCTCGGTGTCGAAGATGATGGAACGGTAACAGGCCTGCATACCAATCATCTTGCTGTTTCTGGTCTTCCGTCACGGATCGCCAACAAGACCAACCCTGCCATATCCGTCAGAGTAGAGCGGTACGATCCGCACGGGAAATCAGTCGCACGTATTATCGTGCCTAGGTCGCGGCAACTGGTATCGACTTCCGATGGCCTTCTGCTTTGCAGACGACTCAAGCTTGATGGTACGCCTGAAGCGGTGCCATTCTACCCGCACGAGTTCATCCAGCGCCAGTCATCCATGGGGCTCGTCGATCCCACGGCCATGGTGCTAGAGGATATAGACGTCAGACAGTTGGATCCGCTGCAGCGGCAGCGCATTCGTAACGCCATAAAAAAATACGGTGGCGAACAATCCCTGCTGGCGCTGGCGGATGACGAGCTGGATGGCGCCCTGGGGGCTTTGCCGCGAGGTGAATGGCATCAGGCGAGTCACTCTCGCCGGCTTGCTGCTATTGGGAACGGAAGACCTGCTACGCGACAATCTGCCCGCCTACGAGGTTGCCTTTCATGTGCTGCAAGGCACGGATGTCAGGGGGAACGAGTTTTTCCGCAAGCCTCTGCTGCAAACATTCGAGGAAATAGAGCTTCTTTTCAGGGCCAGGGTCGAAGAAGAAGAAATCCAGGTCGGCCTTTTCCGAGTGCCGGTTCCCAATTATGATCGCCGCGCTTTCCGTGAGGCCTTCGTCAATGCGTTGGTACATCGAGATTTCAGCCGGCTGGGTGCAGTGCATGTCAAGATCACGGAAAATGGTCTATCAATCAGCAATCCCGGGGGGTTTGTCGAAGGCGTCACTCTGGAAAACTTGCTCGTTGCCGACCCCCGTTCCCGTAATCCACTGCTGGCAGACGTGATCAAACGCATCGGTCTGGCCGAGCGTACCGGACGTGGCATCGACCGCATTTATGAGGGCATGTTGCGCTACGGCCGACCAGCGCCTGATTACTCCATGTCCAATGAATTCACGGTTACCGTGCAGTTGGCCAATGCGGCTGCCGATCTTGATTTCCTCAAGATGGTCATTGAACAGGAAGACAAGTTGGGCAACATGCCTATTGACTCCCTGATCATCCTGTCCAGCCTGCGTGAAGAGCGCCGCCTGACCACCGCCGACCTCGCCCCATCGGTCCAGAAACCGGAAGCCAATGTCCGGGCAACGTTGGAAAAGCTGGTAGAAGGCGGTCTTCTGGAACCCCACGGAACAGGTCGAGGCCGGACCTATACCCTCAGCGCCGCCCTGTATCGAAAGGCCGGGAAGAAATCGGAATACATACGCCAGGCCGGGTTTGCACCCATCCAGCAGGAACAGATGGTGCTGAACTACATCGACAAGCACGGGAGCATTAAACGCGCCGATGCCGCCGATTTGTGTCATATAAGCCCATTTCAGGCAACGCGCTTGCTTAAGCGGTTGACAAATAAGGACATATTAAGGCCGACTGGCCGTGGAAAGGGGACGCGCTATGAGCGTAAATAGCATAAATACGAGCGCCGCACGTATTCGCTTGTATTTTATGAGCGCCGCACGTATTCGTTTGCATTTGCGTCCATCCGTGTTCATCTGTGGTTCAAAAGGTCAGTAAATGGAAACCTCAAAACTCAAAAAATTCGCCCAACACGCCCGCCGCAGCTTGATGGAACAGGTATCCAACAAGCTTAAGCTTGTACTTGCAGAAGACAGCGCGGCCAGACGTGAGAGTGCAAGGGCAGTATCAGAACTGGAAAAGCAGATTCAGGCACATGGCAGGGAGCAGGTGATCGAAAAGGTAGCTTATATTTGGTTTAACCGCTTCTGCGCCCTGCGTTTCATGGATGTGAACCGCTATACTCGCATCGGCGTGGTATCGCCTGCCGAGGGGCAATTCCAGCCGGAGATTCTGGCTGAGGCCAAAATGGGCCATATTGATGAAGGCATGGTGGAAGAATCGGTCAGGCAACGGATCTTCGCCCTGCTTGACGGCAAAACCCCCAGCCAAGACCCACAAGCCGAGGCGTACCGGCTGCTGGTCGTCGCGATCTGCAATTACTGGCATGGTTCAATGCCATTCATGTTTGAGCGCATTGCCGATTTCACCGAATTGCTGATGCCCGACGACCTGCTCTCGAGCAACTCCATTCTTAGCCTTACACGCGAAGCGATGACGCCTGAGACTTGCGAAGATGTGGAGGTGATCGGCTGGCTCTACCAGTTCTACATTTCCGAGAAGAAGGATGAGGTCTTCGAGGGGCTGAAGAAAAACAGGAAGATCACGCCTGAAAATATCCCCGCCGCTACCCAGCTGTTTACCCCGCACTGGATCGTACGCTATCTGGTGGAAAACTCCCTTGGCCGTCTGTGGATGCTCAACCGACCTGATTCACGTTTGGCTGAGCAGATGGAATATTATATAAAACCGGAACCACAGATGGACACAGATGGACACGGATTAAAAGACGAAAAAAATATCTGTGTAAATCCGTGTGAATCTGTGGTTCAAGAAGATTTTTTGAAAGTGTCTTCGCCGGAAGAGATCAAGATATGTGACCCGGCCTGCGGTTCCGGCCACATGCTGACCTATGCCTTTGACCTGCTTTACGCCATCTACGAAGAAGAAGGCTACGAGCCTGCCGAAATCCCGGAAAAGATTCTTACCCATAATCTCTATGGTGTCGAGATCGATGAACGCGCCGGGGAACTGGCTGCCTTTGCGCTGACCATGAAGGCACGGGCTAAACAGCGCCGGTTTTTCCGTAAGCAGGTGCAACCCAATATTTGCGTGCTGGAAAAGGTTGATAGAACCACAGATGAACACGAATGGACACAGATTATTGATGTGATGGTGCAGGCCGGGGTGGATCGTGAGGCGCTGTTGCATGATCTGGGCTTGTTTACCGAGGCGGATAATTTTGGCTCATTGCTGTGCCCGCAGTTGAGTACAGAACAAGTGCAAAAGGCACTGGATGCATTGCTTGATTATGATCAGTCCGTTAAAGCGCCTACATTTGGGCATCAGGAAATTGTCAATAATTGCAAACAAGCTCTCATACAGGCAGATTACCTGAGTTCAAAATACCATGTGGTAATTGCCAATCCGCCGTATATGGATGGTAAGGGGATGAATGGACGGCTGGGCAAGTGGGCAAAAGATAATTACCCGAATAGCAAATCAGATCTTTTTGCCATGTTTATTGAGCGAAACCTTGATTTAGCGCAGAAGCAAGGCGCTGTTGCGATGATTACCATGCAGAGTTGGATGTTCCTGTCATCCTTTGAAAAACTGCGTTCACGACTTCTTGCACAAGATACGATTCTTTCAATGGCACATCTGGGGGCAAGGGCTTTCGATAGTATCGGTGGTGAAGTTGTATCAACTACCGCTTTTGTACTGGAAAACCAAAACAGACCGGAATACAAAGGCGGTTACTTACGGTTAATTGATGGTGGCTCAGAGGCTGAAAAAGAGGCGGCTATTTGTGAAGCCATTAAAAATCCCGACTGTGGATGGTTCTACCGCGCCTCTGCTGCTGACTTCAATAAAATCCCCGGTAGCCCAATTGTTTACTGGCTTAGCGCTTCGTTTATTGTCGCATTTGAAAAAGCCCAAGTTCTCGGCAAAGTCGCATCACCACGAGCTGGCTTGGCAACCGGAGACAACAATATTTATCAGCGGAATTGGCATGAGGTAAGTATATGGAATATTGCTTTTGACTGCACATCGACCTCTGAAAGTAAAGATAGAGATGAGAAATGGTACCCGTGTAACAGTGGCGGAGAATCTCGAAAGTGGTTTGGAAATAATTCTGTGGTTGTGAACTGGCAACATGACGGAGAAAAAATACGAAATTTCAAAAATGATCAAGGGAAACTAAAGTCTCGCCCACAGAACACCAGCTATTATTTTAAACCCGGAGTTACCTGGACAAAACTTAGTTCTAATAATTTTGCTGCTCGCTTGAGGGAAATAGGGTTTGTGTTTGATGATACAGGTCGATCAGCTTTCCCGGAACATGAACACCAAATATATCCCCTTCTAGGGTTCCTGTGCTCAAGTTTTGCGGATACTACATTGAAGGTGCTAAACCCTTCAATGAGTTTCACAAGCGGAGACATAGGCAACTTGCCCGTATTGGAAGAGGTATTGAATCACCCAAATACAGTTGTGGCTAGGGCTGTTGATATAGGCCGAGGGGACTGGGATTCCTACGAAACATCTTGGGACTTCACCAGCCTCCCGCTGCTGAATCCCAACTGCCGCCAGATAACCCTGAAGGCAACCTACCAGAAGCTCCGCGCCGACTGGCGGGAGATGACGATGGAGATGCAGCGTCTGGAGGAAGAGAATAACCGCATCTTTATTGAAGCCTACGGCCTTCAGGATGAGCTATCATCTGAGGTGCCGCTCAGTGAAATCACCCTGACCTGTAACCCGCACTACCGTTATAACGCCGACAAAAGCGAGGAAGAACTGGAGGCGCTGTTGCTGGCCGACACCATGAAGGAGTTTATCTCCTATGCCGTGGGTTGCATGTTTGGGCGCTATGCGCTCGAAAAGCCGGGCTTGATCCTGGCCAATCAGGGCGAGACCATTAATGACTACCTTAAACAGATTCCTGATCCGACTTTCCCGGCAGATGACGATAATGTGATTCCGATGCTCGACGGCAACTGGTTCACCGATGATATCACCGAGCGTTTCTTCAAGTTCCTGCGCGTGACATCTGGTGAGGAACATTATGAGGAAAATCTGAAGTTTATTGAGCAAGCTATTGGAAAGGATACCCGCAAGTATTTCCTCAAGGATTTCTATGCGGATCATGTGAAACGCTATAAAAAGCGTCCCATCTACTGGCTGTTTTCCAGCCCCAAAGGCAGCTTCAATGCCTTGATCTATATGCACCGCTACCGTCCGGATACAGTCAGTGTGGT